>DASWPI010000028.1:0-3084 GCA_036398515.1 Paenirhodobacter sp. | reverse complement strand
CCCGGCGATGGCTACGGGGAAGATGGGGGGAAGATGGGGGGAAGATGGGGCGGGGAATGTGCGGGCGCCCTTGACAGCCAAAACCCCGGATCGCACTATCCCGCCCACGACAGGGGCGCCCGCTGGCCGGGCTGAGAAGCACCCTTGAACCTGATCCGGGTCATGCCGGCGGAGGAAGTCGTGACGTGCCTGGCCCCGGCCATGCGCCGTCCGTCCCTCCGATCATTGCGGAGGAAACGATGGACGCTGCGGGATCTTATCTGGAACGGATGCGGGCAAACGCGCCTTTGGTGCAGAATATCACCAATCAGGTTGCCATGAACATGATGGCGAATGTCCAGATCGCGGCGGGGGCATCGCCCGCCATGGCGCAGGCATTGGAAGAGGTGGTGGAATTCACCGCCCATGCCGATGCGCTGACGGTAAACATCGGAACGGCGGACAGTGTGCAGGCGGAATCCATGCGTCAGGCCGCGCAGGCGATGAACCACCATGCGCGCCCCTGGGTATTTGATCCGGTGGGGGTCGGCGCGACCCGGTTTCGCAATGACCTGTGCCGCGATCTCATGGCGCTATGCCCCACGGTTCTGCGCGGCAATGCGTCGGAAATCCTGACGCTGGCGGGCGAACGACAAGGTGCGCGCGGCGTGGATGCGGTCGACAGCGTCGCCGTGGCCGAAGGGGCGGCGCGGCAACTGGCCCGACAGACCAACCGGATCGTGGTCGCCAGCGGCGCGGTGGATTACGTCACCGATGGCACGCGGGCATTTCGCATCGCCAATGGCGACCCGATGATGACCAAGGTGACGGTGATGGGCTGTTCCCTGAACGGGGTGATCGCCGCATTCCTGGTGCGTCAGCCAGAGTTGGAGGCAACGGCGGCCGCACTGGCCTATTACGGGCTGGCGGGGGAACGGGCGGCGCGGGTCTCAGCCGGGCCGGGCAGTTTTCAGCCCGCCTTTCTGGATGCGCTTTTCACGCTGTCCCCCGACGAGGTGACCCGTGGTGCCCGGATCGAGGCAGCATGATCGGCGCGGTATACCTGGTGACGGATCCCTTGGCGGGCCTGCCGGTGATCGAACAGGCCCGCGCTGCCGCCCTGGGCGGGGCATGGGCGGTGCAATTGCGTGACAAAACCGCGCCCGACGCCGCGTTTGCGGCCCAGGCGCAGGCATTGCAGGCGCTGTTGCGCCCGCTGGGGGTGCGGTTTTTCGTCAATGACCGGGTCGAGATCGCCTGCGCAATCGGCGCGGACGGGCTGCATATCGGTCAGGGCGACGGAGATCCGGCACAGATCCGCGCCCGCATCGGCGCAGAGATGATTCTCGGGTTATCTGTAGAAGACGCCGCGCAACTGGCAACAATTCCACCCGGCTGCGTTGATTATCTGGGTGTCGGACCGATCCGGGCGACGGCCTCGAAAGCGGATCACACCGCCCCAATCGGGTTTGACGGGTTGGCCCGCATCTGCGCCGCCGCGCCCTGCCCGGTCATCGCCATCGGAGGTCTGCAAACGGGCGACATGGCGGCGGTCCGGGGCAGCGGCGCGGTGGGCGTCGCCGTGGTCAGCGCCATCACCCGCGCCACCGATCCTTGCGCGGCAACCCGCGCGCTGCTGAATGAATGGGACACCCAATGATCCCGAACGTCTTGTCCATCGCCGGGTCAGATCCCTCGGGTGGTGCCGGAATTCAGGCCGATATCAAGGCGATATCCGCCAATGGTGGATATGCGATGGCGGTGCTGACCGGGCTGACGGCGCAAAATACCCAAGGCGTGCAGGCGGTCCAACTGATCGACCCGGCCATGATTAGCGCCCAGATCGCGGCGATCCGCGCCGATATCCGCATCGACGCGATCAAGATCGGCATGCTGGGCAGTGCGCAGATCATTCTGACGGTGGTGGCAGCACTGGAGGGGCTGACGGTTCCGGTGATTGTTGATCCGGTGATGGTGGCCAAGGGCGGCGACAGGCTGCTCGCCACCGATGCGGTGTCTGCGCTGCGCACCCATCTGTTGCCCCGTGCGCAGGTGATTACCCCCAACCTGCCCGAAGCCGCAGATCTGCTTGCCCTGCCCCTGGCCCGCAGCCGTCAAGAAATGGAAACCCAGGCCCGCGCGCTGCTGACATTTTCCCCCGGTGCGGTCTTGCTGAAAGGCGGGCATCTGAGCGATCATGACACCCCCGACCTGTTGCTGACCCCACAGGGCCCGCATTGGTTTGAGGGCCCACGCCATCCCACGCGCAATACCCACGGCACCGGCTGCACGCTTTCCGCGACACTGGCGACGCTCCTGGGGCGCGGCCTGCCCCTGCCCAAAGCGGTCGAGGCCGCCAAGACCTATGTCGCAGGCGCGATCGCAGCCGCGGATCGGCTGAATGTTGGTCATGGGCACGGCCCCACACACCATTTCCACGCGCTCTGGTAATAACGATGGTGCAGTATCCGCCTGGGTTTATGATTCAGGCCCGGCACGGGGCATGACACAGGCGTTGTTGCAGCAGTCATGCCGTTGCCGGACGCGCGCCTTTCCCCGTTTGGGGGCTGGCCAGGCGTTCGATCTCGGCGGTGCCGAGAGCATTGAAGCGGTTGATGAGTGCACTGCGGATCTGGACTTCGGCTGTCTGGCGGTCCGGGTCGTGTGATGCGATGCGTTCTCCGAAGGCCTTGAGGCACTTCATCTTTGCCTAGATCCTGCTTCTGACGTGATATCTGGACCAGCGCTTCCATGATGAGGAGGAACCGTGGCGCCAGTGGCGCCGCGTAAGTCCGACGAATGCGCCCCAGGCGTTGTGTGGCCTTGAGGATCTCGTTGCGGGCGGCGCGGCAGCAAGGCAGTCTTCCCGCCATCGTCGTCCGTTCTTGCGGATGGGAATGACCGCCGTGGCATCGCGCTCCAGGATTGTGGCGTGGCAGCGTCGTGCATCATCGGTGCCGTCTCTGGTCACGGCGCCCTGAACCGCACCGGGTTTGCCGGATGCCGATTGTCGTTAGTTATGCGGCCATGGGTTCAGCGTCCAGAGCGGCGTAGAAGTTGGTCTCGGCTTTGGCGGGCGGGCTGTTTCCGATGGGCTCCAGCAGG
>DASWPI010000027.1:0-37910 GCA_036398515.1 Paenirhodobacter sp. | reverse complement strand
ACCTCAGGCGCAGCTCTGTGTCTGGAAAGGCCTTTCTGGCGACCACTCGCGCGAAATGAAGATCCGACGCAGCTATGCTAGGAAGCAGGCAAAATCACCCTCCGGCAGATCATGCCACCCAGTTTTGACACAGCCTCGGCCTTAACCGGCGGCGGATGTCAGGGGTAGGTGCAGCCGCACCTGCAACCCGCCTGTGGCGCGGTTGTCGATATCCATCCAGCCGTCATGGTCACGCACGATCCCCTCGGCGATCGACAAGCCCAGGCCGACACCGCCGGTGCGGTCCGACCGGCTGGCATCGCCGCGGGTAAAGGGCGCGCGGATGGTGGCCAATTGATCCGGGGTGATGCCGGGGCCATCATCCAGCACGGTGATCGTCGCATGCACGCGGCTGACCGATAGCGTGACATGCGCGGTGCCCGCATAACGCAGCGCATTGTCGATCAGATTGCCCACCGCACGGGCCATCGCCACGGGGCGTATGCGCAGATGCACCGGTTGAGACAGCGGCACCCCGGCCTGAAACGGCACGCCCCGTTGCTGGCACAGGCAGGCCAGGAACTCGGCCATGTCGATGTCATGCCTGGGTTCCCCTTCATGCAGCCCGCCCGAAAAATTCAGCAGATCATTGGCCATCACCGTCATGTCGTCCAGAATGCGGACCATATCGGACCGCATTTCGGGGTCGTCCAGCATCTCGGCGCGGATCCTCAGGCCGGTGATCGGGGTGCGCAGATCATGCCCGAGGGCCGCGACCAGCCGCGAGCGTTCCGCATCGAAATCGGCGATCTGGCCCTGCATGTCGTTGAAGGCGATGGCGGCGGCGCGCAGCTCCTGGGCGCCGGTCACGGTGACACGGGCGGACCGGTCCCCCTGACCCGCCACCCGTGCCGCCTGTGCCAGTTCGCGCAACGGCCGTGTCATATGCCGCACAAAGATCAGCCCCACCATCAACGCCGCAACAAACGAGACCGCCAGCGGCACGAAAAATCCGCGCTTCCATTGCCACGCGATGCGGTCGGGCAGTGGATAGACGATCGCGTTCAACCAGGTCTCGGCATGGGCGCCGTGGGTGATCTGCACCGACAGCACGGTCAGAACCCGGCCCGAGGGTTCATCCGCCACTGCGCTGGCATCATGAATGCGGACCGGATGGCCGGGCAGGGCTTGCGACACCGCATCAACCAGATCGGGGGCTGGAATGGCGCCGGGCCAATACAGCGGCATGGCGCTGAGCGAGAACCGGGTGAACCCGGTAGAGGTCTGCGCAACGATCAGCGCCCCGGTCTGCGGGTCCGCGGCCTCCAGCGCCCCGACCAGCGCGACCAGCCGCCCCATATCGCCTTGCAGCCGCACCGCACGGTCATAGGCGGACCCCTCACGCGCCAGCAACAGCGCCGCGATCAGATTGGCGAAGACCAGCGTTGCCAGCAACAGCAATGTGAACTGCGTCGCCAGACGAAAGACGCGGCCGCGCGTGACAGCGATCACTGTAGATCCTCGACCGTGGCCAGCAGGCGATATCCACCCCCCCATTCGGTGGCGATCAGCCGCGTCGGGCGCAGGTCATCGCCGATCTTGCGGCGCAGGCGGCTGACCGTGTTGTCGACGGCACGGTCATAGGCCTTGGCCTGCCTCCCCTGCAACAGATCAAGCAACTGCGCCCGCGACAGAACCTGACCCGGATGGTCCAGAAGCACGCCGAGCAAACGGTTCTCGCCCGAGGTCAGCGGCGTTTCACGGCCATCTTCCAGCGTGACGGTCTGGGCGACCGGGTCATGCACCAGCCCGGCAAACCGGCGCCGCTGCATGCCCGCCGCAGGTGCGCGTGCGGGGACCCGGCGCAGAACGGCGCGCACCCGTGCCAGCAATTCGCGCGGATTGAACGGTTTGGTGACGTAATCATCGGCGCCGATGTCCAGTGCGCCGATGCGGTCATCCTCGGTTACCCGCGCACTGAGCATGATCACCGGAATCGCCGCGCCGCGCGCGATGCTGCGGCACAGGCTCAGGCCGCTCTCGCCCGGCATCATGATGTCCAGAATGACCAGGTTGATCGCGGACGAGGCCATCACCCGGCGCGCCTCGGCGACATCGGCGGCCAGGCTGACACGCAGGGCATGGCGGCGCAGGAACTGGGCCAGGGGTTCGCGGATATCGCGGGCGTCATCGACGATCAGGATATGCGGCTCGACAGGGTCTGGCATGGTGTTGGGTCTCTTCAGGCGGTTCTCTTCGGGTCAGTGCGGGCGGCGTCGGGGCCCCTTGTATGTGGCATTCCTGCGACATGGCGCAGTGATGACAGGTTTCGCGACAAATCGCGACAAAAAACATCAGGTATGTGTGTTGCCGGAACCGCTCACGAATGCTTGAGGTGCCGTGATCCGCGAGCCGATCCTCAGCCAGCGACCCCATATATCTTCAGGAGCCTGTCTCGATGACCCCATGTTCGCGCCTTGCCACAAGCACGGCCCTGTCCCTTCTGATGTCGCTCGGCCTGGCCGCCGGCACCGCCAATGCCCAGAATATTGATGATACCGTCGAAGACACGGGTGTGCTGGACGAGATCGTCGTTTCTGCCGAAGAACAGACCAAGCAAGCGCTTGGCGTGTCCAATATCTCGGCTGAGGATCTGGAACGCACCCCGGTGGTGAACGACATTTCCGAGATCGTGCGCAAGATGCCGGGCGTCAACCTGACCGGCAACACCACCACCGGTCAGCGTGGCAACAACCGCCAGATCGATATCCGCGGCATGGGCCCGGAAAACACCCTGATCCTGATCGACGGCAAGCCGGTCAATGCGCGCAACTCGGTGCGGATGGGCCGCATGGGCGAGCGCGACACGCGTGGCGATTCCAACTGGGTCGCACCCGAACTGATCGAGCGGATCGAAGTTCTGCGCGGCCCGGCGGCGGCGCGTTATGGTTCTGGGGCATCCGGTGGTGTGGTCAACATCATCACCAAGCGCCCGACCGAAGCGATGGGTTCGGTTTCGGTGCGCTACAACGCGCCTCAGCACGGGGATGAGGGCGACACCAAGCGCGTCAACCTGATGTATGCGATGCCGTTGAGCGACACCTTGACGGCGCGGTTCAACGCCAACTGGAACCGTACTGAGCCGGACGCGCAGGATATCAACAAGGAAGCCGCGCTGGCGGCTGGGGAAACCGCGTCGTCGATTCCTGCCGGACGCGAAGGTGTGGTTAATAAAGACGTGAATGCCTTGTTGTCCTGGGCGCCGCGCGACGGGCAAAAACTGGACTTTGAATTCGGCTACAGCCGTCAGGGCAACCTGTATGCGGGCGACTCGCAATTGTCGAACAGCTCGGCCAATGCCACGATTCAAAGCCTGTATGGCGAAGAAACCAATGTCATGCGCCGTCAGGTTTTCGGTGTGACGCATGAGGGCGAATACGCCTTTGGGAAATCGTTCAGCTACCTGCAGATGGAACGCACCCGCAACACCCGCCTGCCCGAAGGATCGGCCGGCAGTGTCGAGGGACAGATCAACAACCTGACCGATTTCAAGACCATCAAGCTGGACAACCTGGCGGGTAAATCCGAATGGAGCCTGCCCGGCGTGATCGGTGGCAAGCGCCAGACCCTGACCTTCGGCGCGGATTTCCGCTATGAAACGATGGAAGACAGCGTTTCCAATAGCGCAACCGTTCCGGGCACCATTCCGGGGACGGAAACGAATGTGGCGAACCGCGACGCCTCGACCGACCAGACGCTGATCGGGCTGTATGCCGAAAGCAACATCGCGTGGAGCGACGCGTTGATCCTGACCCCGGCGCTGCGGCTGGATCATGGTGATACGTTCGGCGACAATATTTCGCCCAGCCTGAACGCCACTTATCATTTCAACGACAACTGGCAGGCCAAGGCCGGTATCGCGCGCGCGTTCAAGGCGCCGAACCTGTATCAGCTGAACCCGAACTACGTCTACACCTCGATGGGGAACGGTTGTACCAACAGCTACAACAGCGCGACGACCGCCAAGCAGTGCTACGTTGTCGGTAACCCGGATCTGAAGCCGGAAACCTCGGTCAACACCGAAATCGGTCTGGCCTATGACAGCCTGAACGGCACCACGGCGACCATCACCGCCTTCCACAATGATTTCCGCAATTACATCATGGGCGGGCTCACCGAGGTTGGAACCTTCGTCAATACCAGCGGCACGCTGAACCGTTACTACAAATGGGAAAACGTTCCCCGTGCCAAGATCTCGGGGCTGGAAGCCAGCTTCGCGCATGAGCTGCGTGAAGATCTGCGCTTTGCGGTCAATGCGACGTATATGATCCAGTCGAAGAACGAGACCACGGGTGACCCGCTGTCGTTGATCCCGAAATACACGATCAACGCCTCGGTTGACTGGATGGTGACTGAACAGTTCACCGTTACGCCGTCGGCCAGCTTCTATGGTAAAACTGAAGCGCGGACCTACAGCTGGAACACCGATAGCGACGTCACCACTGATGCTGATCTGGAACCGCGTGACCCCTATGCGATCGCGAATATCAACCTGCGGTATGATTTCCAGAACGGTGCTGTCCTGATCGGCGGCATCACCAACGTTTTCGATGAACGGCTGGAGCGCACCGGCAACGGCGCGAATACCTATAATGAACCGGGCCGGGCCTTTTATATCGGCCTGACCAAGACGTTCTGATCACCGTGAACCCAGGCACGCCCGGCAATGGGCGTGCCTGACAGGGGGACTACGCATGACCGATTATCACCTCAGCGACCGCCTGGGGGTATACCCGGCCGAGATTCACCGCGAACTGAATCCGACATGGCTGGGTGCTGTGATCGCCTTGGAAGGGGTGATCCCACCCCGTGTGCAGGGGGCGCGGTATCTGGATATCGGTTGCGGCGCGGGTATGGATGTGATTGCATTGGCCTGCGCGAACCCTGACATGACCTTTGTCGGTGTTGACCCCGATCCAAACCATATTCTCCATGCCGAAGGATTGGCACGGCGGCTGTCCTTGCCCAATATCAGCTTCATTTCCGGCGGTTTCGATGATCCACGGATTGGAAATGGGTATGACATCGTCGTGGCGCATGGGGTGTATTCGTGGTTGTCCGAGGCTGACCGCGCCCGCTTTCGTCACTGTTTTGCCAGCGCGATTGGTGCGGGTGGCATCGGTGTGCTGCATTATCTGGTGGAGCCCGGTGCGCATCTGTGGCGCAGTCTGCGGGCGGTTCTGGCGGGGTTGACGGAACATCTGCCAGTGCCACAGGCCTTGGCCCGGATGGCTGAAATGGCCCGCATGCGATGGGGTGTTTTTGCCAACCTGCCCGGTGCCAAAGCGCTGATTGATGCGCTGCGGGCCTGGCCGGTGGAAACCCTGCGCCACGATCTGCTGAACAGCCATTACGCCCCCGAGGCCGCGCCGGTTCTGATCGCCGATCTGGCGCGTCTGGGGTTGGGGTTTGTGGCCAGCGCCGACCCCTTGGCCAATCATGATGTGTTCGCGCTGCCCGGCGGCTTGTCGCCCGAGGCTCCGCAGTCGCGTGCGCATCGGGCCGGGCTGAGCGATATCGCAACCGGACGTCTTTCCCGTGTCGACATATTCGCCCCCGATGCACGGTTGATCCCGGCCGATCGCGTGGCGTTGATGCTGGATGGTTTGTCCTTCGCGCTGATGCCGGGGCGGTCGCGGGTGACCGGGTTCCATGTGCCCACCGTCTTTGGTCCGATCAGCCCCGATGCGGATATGGCCCACGCGGTTCTGGCGCGGCTGGGGCAGGGGCCGGCCTCGGTGCGGGCTTTGGCTGATCTGCCGGGAATCACGGGTGATCTCGCCGCGCTGTTCCAGATGCTGGCGGGTATGATGGCGGTGGGGCTGGTGCATCCGTTACGCGGTATCCGGCAAGATTCCCACCATACGGCGGCATTCAACGCCTTGGCCTGTCACGATGCCCTGAGCGGCGGCGTGCCGGGCCCGATCAGCATCGCAACTGGTGGGGTGATCTGGGTCGGCAGCGATGCGCAACCGGTCTCAGGGGCGCGGATCGCCGCTTTGATGGCGGCGGATCAGGTCGGATTTTTTGAGTGAGATTTCATAACGATACATGCGTCATGGCGTAGGGGTTCAATCCCGGCCTCTGGTTGAGAATGAATCTGTCTGGCGAGGCTATCCAGATTTTGCAGATCTATTCGCAAATAGTGAGTTATTTCAGCATCTTGATCCGGCGGTAGGCTGCCATGAAGTCGCCCCTGGGTCAGCGTAACTGTTCATGTGCCTCATGATGGAGGTTTATAACCTCGGACCCTGCACAACATGGTCGAACGCCGTTTCAACAAAGTCGTCGGCTCGCCACAGGCCAGAACAAAGCCCCAGACAGTTCTCTCGGGTGCTATGGCTCCGTCATTTGTTGACATGCGCGAGGGACAACAGGACGAGCCTGGAAAAGGAGAAGCGAGCCGACGAAATCACCCTAACCCAGCCGGTAGACCGTGCAGTCCAGACGGTGTCTGTGGTCCGTGAACCAGGCTTCCTTTGGGAGGGCTTTCAACCCGTATCCAATCGCATTGAATATACGGAAATGTGTTCCAGGGGATTTTCGCGTGTTTTGCCGGTGTTTGACGAAATCGAGGACGCCGGTCGACTCTGAAATAATGTATTCCGTGCCTGGGCGTTTCTACTTGCCGCAAGTGCTTGGGATGCCAGACGGATGCATTCACATGATGCGTGGGGGTTCGCGGGTTTGAGCCCCGGAGCAATCGCCAGATCGACTGCGGTGATCACGCTCAGCACCTTGTCATGCCAAGCACGCCGATCAGTGTTCCAAGACGACGGGTCCGGTGGTTCTTGTCGATCGTGAGCGGGCCGTCGAGAAGGATCGATTTCAACCGCAGCCCCACATCGCCGCGCTGAACTGAGCGCGGCATCGCATGCCAGACCACCTCACTCGCGGGCCCCGTTCCGGGAAATTCCGCATGCAACGCTCCATCAGGTCGGCGGACAGGTTCGGGTCCGGGAAGGGGAAACGGGGCGAAGGGAGTGCGGGTCATTGAAATACTCCGGACATGAGGGGACCGTCGGACGGGAGGCCCCCGCCTGTGGCGGAAAGTTGTGGTGAGGGGCCGTCAGGGACCGGTGAAGATCAGAGCGTTGCCTGATTAATGTGATGAACTGCGTTTCCTGCCAATCTGTCGCAATCGTTGCGGCATATTTGGGGAGAGGGGTATGTTGTGGCTATAAGGTTCGGGGCATTGCTCTGGGCAAGACCGTTTGCAGTCTGGCCGGGTGCGACGAAGCAGGTGTGTCAATCAAGGCGCTTGCCAAGGCGGATGCAGATTCCGGGTGTCGCTCCGACGATTGCGACGGCGCTCGTAACAGCTGTCGGGATTGGCAGCTGCTTTGACAAAGGGCGTGATCTCGCCACGTCATCCTGTCTTGTGCGGCGGCAGATCACGACAGGCAGCAAGGCCAAGCTGATCGGTATCTCGAGCACTGCATCGATATTTGCGCAAGCTTTTCATCCACGAAGCGCGAACGGTGCAGCGTGCCGCCTTGTATCCGTGACGCCGTTGCCAGCGAGACCCCCGCCCACCGTGCAACATCTGTCATGGTCGCCGTGCTTTACCCGAACCCTGCCAAGTTGAGCAGTCAAGAAGCGTAAAATCTACCAAGTAAAATGTTTTACCGGACGATTTGCCTGATGCTGAAATATGCTGAAAAATTAACCACCGTTCGAGATGCCGGATAGGTGCCGCATAAAATGACACCGCCGCGCGGCCATTGGCTGCGCGGCGGTGCGTAAGCTGCGGGAATTGGGGGGCGATTTGCCCCCCGGGATGGTTACGGCAGGCTGTAAGCCACCACATAGTCGCCGCGCTCGGGTGATTGGCGCGCCCCGCCTGCGGTCACCACGATGTATTGCTTGCCGGTCTTGGGCGAGCGGTAGGTCATCGGGCCACCCTGGCTGCCGACGGGCAGACGGGCTTTCCAGACCTCTTTGCCGGTGCGGCTGTCATAGGCGCGCAGATAGAAATCCTGTGTGCCTGCGATGAACACCAGACCCGATTGCGTGGTCAGCGTCGGCCCCAGCGTCGGCATGCCGATCGGGATCGGCAGACCCATCTTGATCCCCAGCGGCCCGGTATCCTGCACCGTGCCGACCGGGACCTGCCAGACCAGCTTGTGCGATTTCAGATCCACGGCCGACAGCGTGCCGAACGGCGGCGCCTGACACGGGATGCCCAGTTGCGACAGGAAGCGTTGCCGCATCGCGCCGAACGGGGTGCCCAATTGCGGCACGACGCCCATTTCGATACCGCTGCCACCTTTCACGTCGGTGCGCGGGATCATGTAGTTCGCCAGACCCAGACGCATGTCGTTGACATACATCAGGCTGGTGGTCGGGTCGATCGAGACCGAACCCCAGTTCATGCCGCCCAGCGAACCCGGCATCTGCAACGCCCGGTCCAGACCCGGCGGCGTGAAGACACCTTCGTGGCGCATGCCCTTGAACTGGACGCGGCACAGCAGCTGATCAAACGGAGTGGCGCCCCACATGTCCTTTTCGCTCAGCACATCGTTGCCGATCATCGGCATGCCGACCGAATAGGGTTGGGTGGGCGAATAGCGTTCGCCGACGACATTGCCCTGTGGCACGGGCTTTTCGACGATATCGGCGATCGGGGCACCGGTTTCGCGGTTCAGCAGGTAGATCATGCCGGTTTTCGACACCACCACCACGGCTGGGGTCTTGGTCCCGTCGGCGTTGGGGATATCATACAGAACCGGTTGCGCGGGAATGTCGAAATCCCACAGATCGTGGTGGACCGTCTGGAAATGCCAGACCGGGCGGCCGGTCGCAACATTCACCGCAACGATCGACGAGGACCATTTGTCATCCTCGGCGGTGCGTTCACCGGCCCAGAAGTCCGGCGTGGCGTTGCCGGTCGGCAGGTAAACCAGGCCCAGTTTCGCGTCGTAGGACATTGCCGACCAGACGTTCGGCGTGCCGCGGGTATAGCCCTCGGCCGACAGCGGCTCGCGGGTCACATTCGGATTGCCGGGATCCCAGGCCCAGACCAGCTGGCCGGTCACGGCGTCAAATGCCCGCACCACACCCGGAGGTTCGCCGGTTTCGTTGTTATCCGCGACGCGGCCACCCACGATCACCAGATTGGCGGCAACCAGCGGTGTCGAGGTCTGCTGGTAATAGCCGGGCTTCACTTCGCCCATGCCGACCTTCAGATCGACGATACCGTTGTCGCCAAAGTTGGCGGCGGGCTTGCCGGTTTCGGTATCCAGCGCGATCAGCCGCGCGTCCACCGTCGGCACGAACACTCGATGCGGGCTGATCGTGTTGTCAGTAACCGAACCATCCGGTTGATCGGTCACACGTTGTGCGACAGTCGCGTCATAATAGGCCAGACCACGGCATCGTTGCCATGCCGGCACCGTGCCACCCGAGACATAACGCCACTTTTCCGCACCGGTATCGGCGTCCAGCGACAGGACCGTGCCATAGGCGGTACACAGATACAGGCTGTCGCCGATCTGGATAGGCGTATTCTGATCTTCGGCGCCAGCACCGGTGGATTGCGGCAATTCGCCGGTCCGGGCGGTCCAGGTGACCTTCAGATCCTTGATATTGCCGGGGGTGATGTCGTCCAGCGCACCAAAGCGCAGGCCGTGATCATTCGCACCCCATGCCGACCAATCGGGCAGCGGTGCCGATTTGTCCACCGGCTGTGGTGCCGCGGCAATTTCCGTGGGCGCGATGACGTTCTTGGGAAAGAACGCGCTGATCGCAGTGGCGACGACGCCGACGATCAGGACCGCAGCCACGGTCCAGCCTTGACGACGGTGTGCGACCTTTGCACTCATCAGCGGGACGGACAGGGCGACGACCACGCCGCCAATCGCCATGGCGAACACGCGCGAAACCAGTGGCCAGAATTGCAGGCCGACTTCCCACAAGGCCCAGATCCCGGTTGCCAGCAGGGCCGCACCGAACAGCGCGGCACCGCAGACCCGGCCCCGCACGATCAGCACGCCCGAGACGATCAGCACCAGGCCAGCCAGGACGAAATACCAGCTACCGCCCAGCAGGGCGAGTTTGCCCCCGGCGATAACGAAAAACAGGCCCGCCGCGACGATGACGGCGCCCAGCAGCGCCAGCCATGCCCTTGCGGCCAGGCCAGGAGTTTTGGGATTGGACAAACAGACCTCCGGTCAGGTTGCAGGTTCGACGATCACGTCGGCCTGAAAATAACTGGTTTGCAGGGTCCACGAGATGTCATGGCCCGGCTGTCGATATGCTGCGGTATGCCGTCGGTCCGTAAAAAAAGTCAACCGCCCCGACGCGCGCATATTTGCACACAGGCAGGCGGCGCGATTTTCGTTCAGGTGCTTGATTGCCGGGGCAACTGTCGTTATTGCGAATAAGGATGTGATCCGCACAGGGTCACGCGCCTAGACAGCTTCCGCAGGTTTTACCTGCCCAGCCATCCTTTCCCGCCCAGCATTTCAGATTTTCCGCACAACGGCGTCATGCCCGTTGCGCGGTTTTGCCCCGAATTCGCGCCGGTCTGATTCAGGCTGGCGGGGTTCACCCGGACAGGAGGACTGCCATTGGAACAGATCGGGTCGCAATTCGGTCTCTATGACAGCGCGCTTGAGAAAAGCAGCTGCGGGGTTGGATTTCTGACCCGCAAGGATGGCATCCAGACGCATGAAATCCTGACCCTGGGGCATGAGGCGCTGTATGCCGTGCCGCATCGGGGCGGGATGTCGGCCGAGGGGGTGGGTGACGGGGCGGGGATTTCCGTTGATCTGGCGCTGGATTTCTTTTCCGCGCTGGCGGGGTTCTCGCTGACGCCGGGGGCATTTGGCGTGGGGAATTTCTTCTTGCCCGCTGATCCGGCGCGGCAAGCGTTGGCCTGTGATCTGGTCAACACGGCGCTGATGGAACGCGGGCTGACCGTGTTGCGGATGCGCGATGTGCCGGTGGACAATTCCGTGCTGCGTCCGGCGGCGGTGCGCTATCAGCTGCCCTTGCGGCAATGGCTGTTCGCGGCGCCCGAGGGGCTGCGCGGTGCGGCGCTGGATCTGCGCATCCATCAGGCCTTGCTGGCGATCGAGGCCGAGGCCTTTACCCGGCCCGAATATGATGGGTTGTATCCGCTGTCGCTCTCGGCGCGGATGCAGGTGTTGAAGGGGCGGCTGAACTCGGATGAGATCATTCCCTATTTTCGTGATCTGACCGATCCGGGCCACAAGGTCCACACGATGTATTTCCATACCCGGTTTTCGACCAATACCGATCCGCATACGTCGATGGCGCAGCCGTTCCGGTTCATGGCGCATAACGGCGAGCTGAACACCGACAAGAAGAACCGGTTGTCCGAGGCGGCGATTGCCCGCGCGAAGAACAACCACATCGTGCGCCCCAAGGGGCAATCGGACAGCTGTCGTCTGGACCAGACCTTGCAGGCGCGGGTGGTGGAAGACGGGCTGGATCTGGTCACCGCCGTGGTGTCGATGATGCCGCCGGCGTGGGAAAACGATGATACGTTGTCGCCGCAGGTGCGGGCGATGCTGGAATATTTCAGCCTGTATGAGGAAAAGAACGATGGCCCCGCCGCGCTGATATTCGGCGATGGCACGGTGATCGGCGCACGGTTGGACCGGTTGGGGCTGCGGCCGCTGCGCACGGTGGAAACCCAGGATTATCTGGCCGTGATGTCCGAGGCCGGTCAGATCGGCTTTGCCCCCGAAACGGTGATCCGGCGGGGCCGGATCGAGGCGGGCGGGATGCTGTATTTCGACCATGCCACCGGGCGCAGCTATGCCACGACCGAGGCGCTGGAAATGCTGGCGGCGCGGCGCGATTATGGCGCGGCGCTGGTGGGGGCGCGGGTACGGCTGGATGATCTGCCGGAAATCCCGGCGGAACAGCAGGGATCACCCCTGCGCTATTCCGGCGATCTGAATCGCCATGCCCGTTATGTCGCCTACAGCCACAATCAGGAAAGCTTCCGGTTCCTGATGGATCCGATGCTGGCCACTGGTACCGAGAAGGTCTCGGCGATGGGATATGGAAATGCGATCAACGCATTGTCCGATAACGAAGGCGGTGTGGCGAAATATTTCAGCCAGCGGTTCGCGCAGGTGACCAACCCACCGCTGGACAGTATCCGCGAGGCGGATGGCATGACGCTGCGCGTGGCCCTGGGGGCGAAACCCAATATCGGCGCACAGGCGGCGCGCCAGATCGTGGTCGACAGCCCGATCCTGACCCATCTCGACATGCTGCGTCTGCGCGAACAGACCGAAACCCCGATGCAGCGGTTTGAAATGCTGTATGAGCCGGTCTTTGACAACGCGGCGGCCAATCAGATCGCCCTGACCGACGCCATTGACCGCATTGCCGCCGAGGTCACCGTCTTTGCCGCGACCAGGGGCGGTATCGCGGTGGTTTCAGATCGCCATGTCAGCCGTGACCGCGCGGCGATTCCGATGACGTTGATGGTGTCGGCGATCAATCAGAAGCTGATCGAGGAAGGCATGCGGCTGCGGGTCTCGTTGATCGTGGAATCGGGGCAGATCTCCTCGTCGCACCATATCGCCTGCGCGCTCGGGTTCGGCGCGGCGGCGATCTATCCGCTGGGCGTGCAGTTCCGTGCCGAGGAAAAATTCGGCCCCGACGCCGACAAAGCCTTCAAGAAATTCGCCAAGGCCGCCGAAAAGGCGTTGATGAAGACCATGGGCAAGGTCGGGCTGTGTACCGTCGAGAGCTACTCGGGTGGTGAATTCTTCGAGCCGAACTTTCTCGACACCAACGACCCGGTGTTCCGCCGCTATTTCCCGAATGTGAAAACCCCGGTGGGGGGCGTCACATTCGCGGTGGTGGCACAGGCGGTGGCCGATTGGCACGCCCGTGCGCTGCGGGTGGAAACCGAAAACGATGTGCCCCTGCTGGGTCTGTTCAAGGAACGGGCCGAGGGTGCGGGCCATAGCTATGGTGCCACTGCCGTGCGTGGCTTTGTGGATATGACCGAAGAGGGCGTCGTCTTCCCCGATGAGGGCGAGGACGCCGATCCCTTGCGGCTGATGACGCTGAACCGGCTGGAGGATGCGTTCGGCATCTCGGACGAGGGTTACGCGCATACCTCGTTCGACCGGCTGACGCCCGAGGCGATCGACGGTTTTGCCATCACCCCCGGCTATCGCGCCTTTGCCCGCGCGATGGCCGAGGAACGCGCCCGCCGCCCCGCCGCGTTGCGTGACGTGCTGGCCTTTCCGGCCGATGTCACCTTCCTGACCACGCCCGAGGAATTCCGCCGCGAAATGCGCCGATTCCTGCGCCGGGGCAACAATAGCTTCATGATGCGCGGGCTGGATTGCACCCCCCTTGCCGATGATCATTTCCGGCTGCGGCTGACAGGGCCCCTGTCGCGCGATATCGCGCGGCTGGATGCGCTGTCGCAATCATGCGTGACCCGGTTCGGCGCCGATATCCTTGGCCATTGGCTGGAGGCGGGCGCGCTGGTCTTGCATGTGCGGGGGCAGGCGCTGTCCTGGTTATCGCGGGTGCGTGCCGCGCCCGAGGCCATCGCGCTGGATCAGGTGGAACCAGCGCATCGGATCACGCCGATGCTGGCTTCGGGCGCGATGAGCCACGGGGCCCTGGTGGCCTCGGCGCATGAAGCCGTGGCACATGGCACGAATATGGTCGGCGGCATGTCGAATTGTGGCGAGGGCGGCGAACATATCACCCGCTACGGCACCATTCGCGCCAGCCGGATCAAGCAATTCGCCTCTGGTCGCTTTGGTGTCTGGGCCGGTTACCTCGCCGATCCAATGCTGCAAGAGATCGAGATCAAGATTGGTCAAGGGGCGAAACCGGGCGAGGGTGGGCAGCTGCCCGCGCCCAAGGTGACGGTGGAAATCGCCGCCGCGCGTGGGGGCACGCCGGGGGTGGAACTTGTCTCACCACCCCCGCACCACGATACCTATTCCATCGAGGATCTGGCGCAGCTGATCCATGACGCCAAGGCCGCGCGGGTGCGCGTCGTGGTCAAGCTGGTCTCGTCCGAGGGGATCGGCACCATTGCCGTGGGTGTCGCCAAGGCCGGGGCCGATGTGATCAACGTCGCCGGTAATACCGGGGGGACGGGGGCGGCCTCGGTCACCTCGCTGAAATACACCGGGCGGGCGGCGGAAATCGGCGTGGCCGAGGTGCATCAGGCGCTATCGGTCAACGGGCTGCGCGACAAGGTGGTGTTGCGCTGTTCGGGCGCGCATCAGACCGCCTCGGATGTGGTGAAATCGGCGCTGCTGGGCGGCGACAGTTTTGAATTCGGCACCACCGCGCTGATGATGCTGAAATGCGTCATGGCGAAGAACTGCAATATCAAATGCCCGGCGGGCTTGACCACCAATGCCGAGGCCTTTGACGGCGATCCGCGCGCGCTGGCGCAATATCTGCTGAACATCGCGCATGAGGTGCGCGAGGTGCTGGCGGGGCTGGGGCTGCGATCATTGCGTGACGCGCGGGGGCGGTCGGATCTGCTGCATCTGCTGGATCACCCGGCCTCGGTCGGGCAAATGGATCTGCGCGCGATGCTGGCGGTTGTGCCGCAGGTGCATATCGACAACCCGGTCTACATGCCGCGCGATTTCGCCGTAGACGACGCATTCCTGGATCTGCTGCGCCCGGCGCTACTGTCGGGACGGATGGAGCCGGTGGAACTGGGGGGCAACCTGCATCTGAACAACCGCAACAAATCGGTCGGCGGTCAACTGGCGATTGATGTGGAACGGATGCTGAATCACGAACGGTTGGAAACGCCGATGGCACAGCGCGATGACCGGGGACGGCGGTTCCTGCGGGCCGGGTCGGTGCGGATCGTCACTCAGGGCTCCGCCGGGCAGAGTTTTGGCGCATTTTGCAATGATGGTATGGTGATGGTCCATACCGGCACCTGCAATGACGGGGTCGGCAAATCCGCCTGTGGCGGCGAGATCGTGGTGCGCAGCCCCGGCGGCGGTTCGACCGAGGCGGGCGGCAACGTGCTGATCGGCAATTTCGCGCTGTTCGGGGCGACGGGCGGGCGGTGTTTTGTCGAAGGGCAGGCGGGCGACCGTTTTGCCGTGCGCAATTCCGGTGCGACGGCGGTGGTCGAGGGCGTGGGCGATTTCTGCGTCGAGTATATGACCAACGGCGCGGTGCTGAACCTGGGGGCCTTTGGCAAAGGCTTTGCCAACGGCATGTCGGGGGGCTTTGCCTATCAATATGACCCCTATGGCGAGCTGGCGCACAAGGCCAGCCACGATTCCGTGGTGATCGGACGGGTGTCCGACGGTGGCGATGCGGCCCAGACCCATGCGCAGGCGGTGCATCAACTGCTGGAATGGCACCATGCGGCGACCGGTTCGGCGCGGGCGGATTGGCTGTTGGCGCATTGGGCGACCGAGTCGGCGCATTTCGCCTGGGCCTTGCCGCGCGCCTTGCTGTTGTATCAAGATGCCGATGAGATCGTGAAGGCCAAGCCGCGCAAGGATCTGCTGGAAGAACTGTCCCAGGCGCTGGTGGCCCATCAGATCCGCAAGCTGAAAAAGGCATGGCGGCGCGGTGTTCCGGTGCTGCGCGGGCAGGCCCCCGATTATGGCGATACCGATACCGAGGCGATGTTCGCGCTGCTGAACCAATGGACGGTGCTGGATGCCGCGCAGGATATCGCCGCCAGCCGGCTGAAACGTGGCGTTGATCACCCCGAGACCCGCAAGGCCGCGAAGAACCTGATCCTGACCGAGGATTTCGCCCTGCTGTCGCGCCTGTTGAAACGTGGCCGCGAGGCGGTGCAGGATTATTCCGACCAGGAGCTGTCGGCGCTGGTCGCGGCAAAGCGGTTGGGCGATTACAAACAGGCGCTCAGCCTGCGCAACATCCTGTCGATGGACAGCCCCGGCACCTATGGCTGGATCATGGACCAGGACCGGCGCAACCGCCGTGCGCTTGGCCAGATCCCCAGCTTTGAGGCGCTGTATGCGCGCAATTCCCTTAACGACATCACCAAAGGCTGACCGATGCGTATCCCCTATATCCCCGAGGATGCCCCCTTTTCCGGTGATCAGCGCGCCTGGCTGGCCGGTTTTCTGGCCGGGCTGCATTCGCGCCAAGCGATGGGGGCCACCGCGGTCGCCCCGGCGGCCGAGGCGAAACCGGCACAGATGCTGCATGTGCTGTTCGGCTCGCAAACCGGCAATGCCGAGGCCATGGCCGAAACTGCGGCGAAATCCGCGCGCGGCATGGGGTTTGACGTGACGCTGGCGGCGCTGGATGATGTCGGCATGGCCGATCTTGCCGCGATGTCGCGGGTGATCGTGGTCTGCTCGACCTATGGCGAGGGCGAGATGCCCGACAATGCCCAGTTGTTCTGGGAGGCCCTGTCCGGCCCGATGGCGCCACGTCTTGAACAGATGCAATTCGCGGTGCTCGCGCTTGGCGACACCGGCTATGACGGGTTCTGTCAGGCGGGCAAGCTGCTGGATGTGCGGTTGGAGCAATTGGGGGCGCATCGGTTGGTGGCGCGGGCCGATTGCGATGTGGATTACGAGGAACCGGCCGAGGGATGGCTGGGCACGACCTTGCCATTGCTGTCGGGGGACCGGGCCGCAGTGCCGGTTGTGGCGGAAAAGACCGGTTGGGGGCGCAAGAATCCCTATCCGGCGGCGATCACGGTGAACCGGCGCCTGTCGGGCGAGGGGTCGGCCAAGGAAATCCGCCATTACGAGTTCGATCTGGGAACATCCGGGCTGAGTTATGAGGCGGGCGATGCCCTGGGCGTGATGCCGCTGAATGACCCCGATCTGGCAGCGCAGATCCTGGCCATCGTCGGCGCGACCCCGGAAACGGCCGGCACCGACGGCCGCCCGCTGTTGCAGGCGTTGATGGA
Organism: Paenirhodobacter sp.; assembly: GCA_036398515.1. GTDB lineage: Bacteria > Pseudomonadota > Alphaproteobacteria > Rhodobacterales > Rhodobacteraceae > Rhodobacter. Next base: position 20,971 of record DASWPI010000027.1, on the reverse strand, counting down.
CAGCCACGAAATCGTCACGCCGTCGCGCGAATTGATCAAGGCGGTCGAGGCCCGGGCCGGCAACGAAGAACTGTCCCATGTGCTGAAGAACGGCGACCGCGAGGCGCTGGAGGCATGGTTGTGGGGCCGCGATACGCTGGACCTGCTGCGGCTTATGCCCGCCCGGGCGCTGGATGCCGCCGCGTTCACGGCGCTGCTGAAACCCTTGCAGCATCGTGCCTATTCGATTTCCTCCAGCCCCAGGGCGCATCCGGGATCGGTGCATCTGACCATTGCCTCGGTGCGTTATGAGACCGGTGGGCGGGCACATGGTGGCGTGTGTTCAACCTTCCTGGCTGATCGGGCGGTGGAAACGGCGGGGGTATTCGTATCGCCGAACAAGAGCTTCCGCGTGCCCTCTGATAACAATGCGCCGATGATCATGGTGGGACCCGGCACCGGCATCGCGCCGTTCCGCGCGTTCTTGCAGGAACGTCAGGCGCGCGGGGCGGCGGGCAAGAACTGGTTGTTCTTCGGTGATCAGCATCGCGCCAGCGATTTCATCTATGATGCCGAGCTGAGCGATATGAACCATTCCGGCCTGCTGAACCGGCTGGATCTGGCATTCTCGCGCGATCAGGCGGCCAAGATTTATGTCCAGACCCGGATGCGGGAAAACGGCAAGGCGCTGTATGGCTGGTTGCAGGACGGCGGGCATTTCTATGTCTGCGGCGATGCCACGCGGATGGCGCGCGATGTCGATACCGCGCTGCATGAAATCATCGCAACCCAGGGCGGCATGACCGCCGAGGCCGCGACAGAGTATGTCAACGGCCTGAAGCGCGAGAAACGGTATCTGCGCGACGTCTACTGACGCAGGCCTCGAAAAGAGGTTGCCATGACGATCCATACCACCTGCGGTCTGCGCCCCTGCCATTGCGGGGTGGGGGGAAACGGGGTTGGGCCTGCGGTCCGCCAATTGTCGGCCGATGCCGAGACGCTGGCGATGGTTCTGCCGGTCTTTGGTCAGGCCGTGGCCACAACCGTTGGCGCCCACGCGCTGATCAGCGAAAGCGGCAGCTATGCGGCGGCGGAACTGGCCGGACAGCCATCCCGCCCCGGCAGCGGCCGCCGGATCGGGTTACGGGTCGCGGCGGGCCGGGGTGAGCGGTTGTTGTACAGCCCTGCCGATCCCGCCTATCACCGCCCCGCCGGTCTGCATCTGGTCGATCCGCATGGCCGGTTGGCACATCGCACCGAATTGGCCGCGCCCGAAGACATCGTGATTCTGGCGTCGATGTTGCCTGATCTGGATCCGATCCCGCCGCAGCCCTTTGTCGCCGCGCCTGGGCCCAATATGATGCCATCGCTGCCGATCATCCGTCAGGCGCGGGCACAATGGTGGGTCTCGCCGCCCTGCCGTCATCAGGATGACTTCCTGCTGGATGGCGGGGCGCAGCGGCGCCTGTGCCTGCCGCATCTGGGGGCCAGCGCGGCGCGGCGGGTCAAGCCGACGATCCTGGCGGCGTTGCTGGAACATCTGTGTCACCGCGAGGTCTCGTTTCTGCGTGCGGTGGCGCGGCCCGGTTGTGTGCAGGCCCATACCGGCGTGGTCAATGCGGTGGATAGCGAGGGGCCGATGACCCTGCTGCGGTCCCATGTCGGGCTGATGGCGGTAGATCTGGACGCGGTGGCGCAATGCTGGGCGACGCGATGGGGCGTGGGGGTCAACGGACTGGTCATGCTGGAACTGTATGACCGCGCCGGTCTGGGCATCGGCTATTTCGGCGCCGATACCGGCAATGGGCTGGCGGTGCGTCAGGAATGGGATCGGCTTATTGCCGGTCTACCGTAGGCCCGGCATCCAAATAACCCGGCCTTGAACGTGCCCGAATATTGGCTGACACGAAACCTTCGCGTTACTGTTATCGGAATGTCATGGCGCTGCGGCACTTCGCGCTAGGAATAGTCGCAGGAGTCACCATGCCCATCCGTCTTCTTTCCGCCGTTTCCGTGCTGGCGTTGTTGACCAGCCCGGCGTTCGCCGAAAGCTTCAACCGCATCGCGTCCTTCCCGGTCATCGCCAATATGGCGCAGGGCGAGGATACCGCGCGCGAAACCTCGGCCGAAATCATCTCGGTGTCCGAGGATGGCAACACGCTGATCTACACCGACAGCCCGCTGGGCGGGGTGGGGTTGATCGACATCACCGATCCGCGCGCGCCCAAGCCCTTGGGCAATGTCGCCTTGCAGGGCGAACCCACCACCGCGCATATCGTGGCGGGCAAGGCGTTCATCGGGGTGAATACCTCGGAAAGCTATACCAACCCGTCGGGGCGGTTGGCGGTGGTTGACCTGAAGACCGCGACCGAGGTTGGCTCTTGTGATCTGGGTGGCCAGCCGGATTCGGTGGCGATTGCGCCCGATGGCCGCTTTCTGGCCGTGGCGATCGAGAATGAACGCGATGAGAAAGCGGGCGATGGCGGCCTGCCGCAGATGCCGGCGGGCTATCTGGTGAAACTGCCGCTGAAGGCGGGCGCGGCCGATTGCGCCGCGTTGCAAAAGATCGACCTGACCGGTCTGGCCGAGATCGGCGCCGAGGACCCGGAACCCGAATTCGTCGATATTAACACGGCGGGCGAGATCGTCGTGACCTTGCAGGAGAACAACCACATCGTGGTGGTCGGCGCGGATGGCAAGGTCTCCGGCCATTTCCCGGCGGGTTCGGTGGCGCTGGAGGGTGTCGATACCAAGACCGATGGCAAGCTGGCGTTCACCGCGAAAACCGATCCGATTGCACGCGAACCCGACGGGGTAAAATGGATCGACACCACCCATTTCGTCACCGCCAATGAGGGCGACTGGAAGGGCGGTAGCCGTGGATTCACCATCTTCCGCAAGGACGGCACGGTGATCTACGATTCCAGCGCGACACTGGAACGGGCGATTGCCGAAATCGGCCACTACCCGGAAAAACGCTCCAAGGCCAAGGGCGTCGAGATCGAAAGCGTCGAATTCGCCCGCTACGGCAATACGCCTTATCTGTTTGTGGTGTCCGAGCGTGGCTCGGTGGTGGCGGTTTATGACGCCACGGATCTGGCGGCGCCGAAGCTGTTGCAGATCCTGCCCTCGGGGATCAGCCCCGAGGGGATTGTGGCCATTCCGGCGCGCAACCTGCTGGTGACCGCGAATGAGGCCGATCTGGGCGCCGATGGCGCGGCGCGTGCGCATGTGATGATCTATGAGCGGCAAAACACCGATGCCGCCTATCCGATGCTGACATCGGCCGGGGCCGAAACGCTGATCGGCTGGGGCGCGCTTGGCGCGCTGGCGCCGGTGGTGGACAAGCCCGGCCATCTGGTCGCCGCATCCGACAGTGTCTATGCCGCCATGCCCTCGTTGTATGAGATCGACGCCACGCAAAAGCCCGCCCGCATCGTCAAGCAGACGTTGATAACCCGCAGTGGGGATCCGGCGCAGAAACTGGACATCGAGGGGATCACCCCGGATGGCAAAGGCGGCTTCTGGCTGGCGAACGAAGGTGACGCAGCGAAACTGGTGCCGCACGCGATCATCAACGTCGATGCCAAGGGGGCGATTAAGAAAGAAGTGTCCCTGCCGGTCGAATTGCTGGCCTATCAGACCCGTTTCGGGGCCGAGGGCATCGCGCTCGTCGGCAACACGTTGTGGGTGCCCATGCAACGCGAATGGGGCGATGATCCCAAGGGTCAGGTCAAGTTGTTGGCCTATGATCTGGACAGCGGCGAATGGGGGGCGGTGCGCTATCCGCTGGATGCCAAGGGCGAGGGTTGGATCGGTATTTCCGAAATCGCCGTGCAGGGCGAGAATGCCTATATCATTGAGCGCGACAACCTGATCGGCGACAAGGCCAGGGTGAAAAAGATCTACCGTGTGGCGCTGGCGGATATGAAGCCCGCCAAGCTGGGTGGGGATCTGCCGCTGGTCGCCAAGACCCAGGTGCGTGACCTGATCCCGGACCTGCAGGCGCTGACGCATGGCTATGTCGTCGACAAGGTCGAAGGTCTGGCCTTCGATGCGGGTGGCGATGCCTGGGTGGTGACCGATAATGACGGCGTGGATGACAGTTCGGGCGAGACTTTGTTCTGGAATCTGGGCAAGCTGAACTGATCCGATGCCTTGAACCGCACCGGGGTGCGGGCTACCTGAACGGGGGCGCTCGCGCCCTCGTTTGCAACTCGCGCCCTCGTTTGCAATAGGAGACTGCGATGACACAGCAACCCACCGTTACCTTCAATGACGGCAAGGCCATTCCGCAACTGGGGCTGGGCGTCTGGCAGACCCCCGATGATGGCGCGGTGCGCGTGGTGCAGACCGCGCTTCAGGCGGGCTATCGCCATGTCGATACCGCCGCGATTTACGAGAACGAACAGGGGGTTGGCGGTGGCATCCGTGCGGCCGACATCGCGCGCGGCGATCTGTTCGTGACCACCAAGGTGTGGAATGCCGATCAGGGGTATGAGGCCACGCTGCGGGCCGCAGATGCCAGTCTGGCGCGGTTGGGGTTGGACCATGTCGATCTGTATCTGATCCACTGGCCTTCGCCGAAACAGAACCTGTATGTCGAGACCTGGCGTGCCCTGATCCGGTTGCGCGACGAAGGCCGCGCCCTGTCGATTGGCGTCTCGAATTTCGCCGTGCCGCATCTGGACCGCCTGATTTCCGAAACCGGGGTTGTTCCGGCGTTGAATCAGATCGAGCTGCACCCGCGCTTTCAGCAACGTGCCCTGCGTGCGGCCCATGCCGAACGCGGTATCGCCACGGAATCCTGGAGCCCGCTGGGTCAGGGCACCTTGCTTGCCGATCCCACGATCGTCGCCATCGCGGCCAAACACGGGCGCACCCCGGCGCAGGTCATCATCCGCTGGCATCTGGACAGCGGGCTGATCGTCATTCCGAAATCGGTGACCCCGTCGCGGATCGTGGAGAATTTCGATGTCTTCGGATTTGCACTGGATGCGCAGGACATGACCGCCATCGCCGCGCTGGATATCGTGGCCGGGCGGATCGGTCCCGATCCGATGACGGCGGATTTCTAAGTCATACCGGGCGCGATATCGGCATTCAGCCCGATGCGGTCACCACGCCCGAAATGGTGACCGCGCAGCGCCCCTTGGCGAATTCATCCTGCGCAAAGACGTGATTTCTGGTTGAAATCGGCGCGTCGCTCCGACCGATTCACCATACCGGCTGGTCTAATCGGCCAAAAGGTCTTTCCTGCGCGGGTCGGTGCCATTACATCACCCGCAGGGACAGGAAACACAAAGGACAGCCGGTGGAACTGAAGCAGATCGACCCACGCGAGAATTGGCAGAAAATCGCCAAGGATGCAGGCTTCAATTTCCATACGATGTATGGCGAGCCCTACTGGAATGAATCGCGCGCCTATCGGTTCACCCTGCGCGAGATCGAGGAGGATATCGAAGACCCCTCGACCCAGTTGCATCAGATGTGTCTGGATGCCGTGGCGCGGATCGTGCAGAGTGAAGAGATGATGGGCCGGATGGGCCTGCCGGAACAGCATTGGGATTATATCGCCAACAGCTGGCGGGAGGGTGACCCGTGCCTGTATGGCCGGATGGATCTGGCCTATGGTGGTGATGGCCCGGCCAAATTGCTGGAATACAACGCCGATACGCCGACTTCGCTGTTTGAAAGCACCTCGTTCCAATGGCAGTGGCTGGAAGATCAGATCACCGCCCGTGCGCTGCCGCGCGACGCGGATCAGTTCAACGGCACCTATGAGGCGCTGGCGGCCCGGTTCAAGGAAATGTGGCCCGGTGGCGATACGATCCATTTCACTTCGGTCCCCGAGAATGATGAGGATTATGGCACCGTCGAGACCATGGCCTGGGCGGCGAAAGAGGGCGGCGTCAACCCGCTGTATCTGTCGATCGACAAGCTGGGCGTGACCGAGGACGGGCGGTTTGCCGATGCCGACGGCTATCCCATCCGTTTCCTGTTCAAGCTGTATCCCTGGGAAAACATGCTGACGGAACCCTTTGCCGACTATCTGGCGCAAAGCGGCTGTTTCATGCTGGAACCGGCGTGGAAGGCCTTGGTGTCCAACAAGGCGATCTTGCCGATCCTGTGGAGCTTCAATGAAGGCCACCCGAACCTGTTGCCCGCGTTTTTCCAAGATGAGTTCGAGGCGCAGGGGGCGGCGGTGATGCGTGCGCAGGATGCCTTTGCGGCGGGATCGGTCACCAAGCCGATCTTCTCGCGCGAAGGGGCTTCGGTGCGTATCCTGGATGCGCAGGGGGCCGAGATCGCCAGTTCCGCTGATCGCACCTATGATCAGCACCCCAGGATCGTGCAGGCCTATCAACCGTTGCCGGTGTTCGACGGCCGGCATCCGGTCATCGGCGCGTGGATCGTGGGGGATACCTGCACCGGCATCGGGTTGCGTGAGGATAGCGGCCTGATCACCCAGAATTTGAGCCAGTTCATTCCGCATTACATCGAGGGTTGAGATGAAGCGTTGCCGGAATTTTCGTCCCCTGACCATCGGCCTGATCGGCGCATCCGCCTTTGCGCTGGCGGCGTGCAAGGATGAGACCGAACAGGCGACCGCCTATCCCGACCTGTCTGCCTGTCTGGCCGATGCCAGCCGTGGATCGGCGCCGGTAACCGAGGAACAATGCCGCGTCGCCTACGCGCAGGCTTTGGATGCCAACAGCACCACCGCGCCGAAATATGATGCCTTGGCTGCCTGTGAGGAACAGCATGGCGCGGGCAATTGCCAGCAGGCGGAAAATCCGGGTGGCAGCGGTGGCAGCATCTTCCTGCCGCTGGTCACCGGGTTCCTGCTGGGCAAGATGCTGGGCGGCGGCGGGTTTATGTCGCAACCGCTGAACCCGAACAAGAATGGATCATTCTCGACCCCGGGCGGGCAGACGTTGAATGGCAACCGGGGGGTGGCGACGGTGCCGACCTCGACCTTCAACAAGGGCGCCGCGACCAGCGTCACCAAATCCGGCGCGGCGTGGAATGGATCGCAATCGGCGGTGAAATCCACCGGCGGGTTCGGCTCGTCGATGCAAAGCGCGGGTGGCTGATCAATTTTGGCCTTTGATCGGGTCGCCCGCCATCTGGGGCAATAGCCAGACCCCAGTGTCGGGCGCCCGGTTGATGCGGATCGGCGCGCGATAGGCGGCGCTGAGGTGGCCGTCGGTCATGACCTGTGCAGGGGTGCCGGTGGCCAGCACCGCGCCCTGGGCCATCAAGACCATCCGGTCGGCATGCATCGCCGTCAGGTTCAGATCATGCATGACCGCCACCACGCCGCCACCCGCATCGGCAAAACGGCGCAACAGATCCATCACCTGAATCTGATGGCCGATGTCCAGCGCGGCGACCGGTTCATCGACGAACAGCCAACAGGCCCCGCCGGATGTCACCGGATTCCAGATCTGGGCTCGGACGCGGGCCAGATGGCCGCGGGCCTGCTCGCCCCCCGACAGATCTTGAAAGGGACGGTCGATCATGGCGCTCAGGCCGACTTCGGCGATAGCAGCCGCGACTATACCGGGGGCTTGGCCGCCGGCCTCCTGACCCATCCGCACGACTTCGCGCAGGGTAAAGGGAAAGCCGACCTGTGTTGCCTGTTGCAACACCGCGCGGCGCAGGGCCAACCGGCGCGGTGGCATTGCGCCAATCGGCGCGTCATCCAGCAGCACCCGGCCCGGCCCCTGAAGATCCCCGGTCAAACGGCGCAGCAGTGTGGTCTTGCCCGAGCCGTTCGGCCCGACGATCACCGTGATCTGGCCCGGGTTGGCGTGAAAATCCACCGCCCGCAACACGTCGATACCCGCCAGAACCGCGCCCAGACCCTGTGCCCGTATCATGCTACATCCCCGTTCCGGGGCGCCGCGCCAGCAGCAGCCACAGAAAGACCGGTGCCCCGATCAGGGCCATCAGGATGCCGATGGGCAATTCCGCCGGGGCCACGATCAGCCGCGCCACCGTGTCCGCCGTGATCAGCAGCGCCGCGCCAAACAGCGCCGAGGCCGGGATCAGCGCCCGGTGATCCGGCCCTATCGCCAGTCGCAGCACATGTGGCGCCACGATCCCGACAAAGCCGATCCCCCCTGACACCGCCACCGCCGCCCCGGTCATCGCCGCCACGGCAAAGATCGCGCCGCGCTTGATTGTCTCGACCGGGGTGCCCATGTGGCGGGCGGCGGGTTCGCCCATCGCCAGCGCGTTCAGCCCGCGTGCCAGAAACGGTGCCGCCGCCAGTCCCAGGATCAGGATCGGCGCGGCAGCCATCAGCTTGGCCCAGTTCGTACCCGCCAGCGACCCCAGCCCCCAAAAGGTCAAATCGCGCAACTGCCGGTCATCGGCGATGAAAATCAGGATACCCATGATCGCATTCGCCAGCGCGCCCAGCACAATCCCCGCCAGCAGCATCGTGGTGACCGAGGTATGTCCGCGCAGGCTGGCCAGCCGGTACAGGATCAGTGTGGTGGCCCCACCACCGCAAAATGCAAACAGGGGCGCCATATACATTCCCGCCAGCGCCTGCACGGTGACGGGCATCAGACCACCCAGCACGATCGCGGTCACCGCACCCAGCCCGGCCCCGGCACTGACGCCGATCAGGGCCGGATCGGCCAATGGGTTGCGAAACAGCCCCTGCATCAGCACGCCAGACACCGCCAGCCCCGCCCCCACCAGCCCCCCGAGGATCAATCTGGGCAGACGGATATTATACAGGATCGCAGTTTCGGCAGGGGTCAGCATGCGGCGCCAGCCATCCCAGGGCAGAACCCCCGATGCCCCAAGGCTCAGACTTGCCAGCGCGACACCAAGCAACAGGATTGCCAGCCCGGTTACCACCATCGCCACCGGCAATCGGTGGGCACGACGCATGGGGCCGGTTGCGGCCATCACTGTGTCTGACGCGCCGCGAGCGCCTTATGCAGCGTGTCGATCGCTTCTGCGGTGCGCGGCCCAAACCCCAGCAGCAACAGCCCCGGCATCTGCACCACCGCGCCATGTTCCCCCGCGGGTGTATGCATCATCGCCGGATGCGCCAGTATCGCGTCGGCCTGCACACTGCCATCGCCACGTTCCATCAGCAGGACGATATCGGGGGCGGCGGTGGTAATCGCCTCATCGCTGAGGGTTTTGTAACCGGTGAAGCCGCTGACCGCGTTTTTACCACCGGCCAGCGTGATGATGGCATCGGCCGCCGTGGCGGTGCCACTGCCCATCAGACGCCCGCCGGTATTCGCCAGAATAAACAGGACGCGGGGTTTGCGCCCGGTATCGGCGGCCACGCGCGCCCGCGCCTCGGCGATATCGGTCTGGATTTTCTGCGCCAGCGCCGCGCCCTTTTCGGGTACGGCAAGCGCATCGGCCACCACACGCACCTTTTGCGCGACGCCTTCCGGCGTGTAGACATCGGGGACGGTCACGATTTTTACTCCCGCGCCGCGCAGGGCCTCGATCGCCTCGGCGGGGCCGGCACCTTGCTCCATCACGATCAGATCGGGGGTTACCGATAGTACGCCCTCGGGCGACAGGGCGCGGACATAGCCGACATCGGGCAATTGCAACGCCGCCGCAGGCCAGGTCGCCGTGCTGTCACGCCCGACAAGTCGCCCTTCCTCGCCAAGGGCATAGACGATTTCCGTTACCGCGCCGCCCAAAGGCAAGACGCGGTCCTGCGCCTGTGCCAGCAGCGGCACAACGGCGATCACGGCGGACAGGATCAGGCGTTTCATGCGGTGACCTCTTGCGTGGGCAATGCGGCGACCAGCGCATTCCATTGTGCGGCGGCCGCATCGCCCGCCCGCAACACACCAAAGATCTGGGCGATCAATGCGCCGCGATCATCGAAGAATTCGACCGAATGCGCCGGGCCGCGTTGGGTATTCTTCACCACGGCATAAATTTCGGCGATATGGTCCATGCGCAGGTGCAGATCGAATCCGGTGTCCAGCACATTGATCCACGGTCCCATCTCGACCACACGGGTGATCGGGCCGGTGTGGATTTCGATGCAGCCCTGATTGCCGACAAACACCATGATCGGGACAGCCGTTTCCGCCGCCTGACGCAACAGCATTTCAACCGACCCCGCCGCCAAGCGCCGCGCATAGGGCAACCCGGCGAGACGATAGGCGCCCAGCCGGTTCATCTTGAGACGCGAGGTCAGGCGCAGGAATTGGTGTGTGTCGGTCAGATCGTCCCAACCGCTGCGCAATTCCACCGCGCGATCGGGGTTGGCGCGCGCCGCCTCGGGCGGGATGCGGGCGGCTGGGGTCAGGGTTTGTGACTGGTCGTCCAGTCGCAGACCGGCAATGAAGGCATCCCAAGGCGCCGGGTTGCTGTCGGCACGCAGGTGGATCTTGTGGATCGCATCGCCCGCCGCATCGAACACCTGAATGGCGCGTTTCACCCCCTGCGGGCCGTCTTCCACGGTGGCAAAGCCATGCACCCATTGGCTGGGGAACAGCCGCAGGTCGATTTCGTCATGCACCACCAGCGCCGCATGTGGGCCGGGCCGGTAATTGTCATAGACACCGGTTTTCTCGATGACGCAGCTGTCGTTGCGGGTCAGCGCCAGCACCGGGCCAAAGGCTGTCAACCCCGGTATGATCCGGTCCGGGTGCGCCGCGATGCGGGTAACGTTGAAGGTGGATTCGGGCGTCAGCGCATATGTACCCCCGGCGAAGGCCGCGCATAGCGCGCCCTCGGAAATTCCCAGACCGGCCGCTAGATCGCGCGTCCGGGCCTTGGGATCGGCGGCCCGGGCGGCGCGAATGTCGGCCGGGGAGATCATGCGAAGCTCTTTCCGGCCAGATCCCGCACATGGGCAAAGGCGGCGATGGCACCGGCTACGACGCGGTCTTCGTCCTCGGGGGATAGCGGCGCGGTGTTGAGCCCGTCCTTGAAGGTGCGCCAATGCGCGGCGCGGCCCTCGGGGGCGCCGGCCAGATGGCGGGCGCCGTGGTCTTCGGACAGACCCAGTTTCTGTGCCGCCTTGAACAGGAACGCGGCGCCCAGATTGGAGCCTTCGATGACATACAGCCAGCCAAGCGCCTCGGCCAACGGGATATCGCCCAGGGCGGGTTCCGGTTCGGGACGGGTGACGCCCAGATCGGCCAGATCCTGCGTCACCGCCGCAAATCGGCTGAGCGCAGGCAGTTCGGCGATATGCGGTGCCAGATCGGCGCGCGCATACAGCGGTGCGGCGTGGTGATGCAGCGCATATTGCATCGCGGCAAAACGACCATAGTTTTCCACGCTGTCAAAGGGTTTGGCTGCCATGATCGTGCGGTCCAGCCGGTCATGCGCATCATGTGTTGCGGCACGCAGGGCTTCGGCACGGGTCAGGGTCTCGGCTTGGGTCATCATCGGTTCCGTGGGTAGGGGCCCGGGCCTTGGGGCCCGGCGCAAGGATCAGAAGGTCTTGGACAGGGTCAGCTTGAAGTTCCGGCCGGGTTGATCATAGGTCGACAGATTGTAGGTGTATTGTTTGTCGAACAGGTTCTCGACGCCGAAGTTGATCGTGGTATCGGCCAGAACACCGGTGGTGGGGGTGTAGCTGACGTTGATGTCGCTGGTGCCCCAACCGGCATGGGTGCCGTTTTTCACATTGGTGGATTCGTTGTAGGAATCGGTGCCGGCATTGCCGCGCAGCGTCCACGACAGGTCCACCCCGTTCTGCCAGCGTTGTCCGAGCGTCAATGCGGCGCTGTCGGCGGGGCTATAGATGTAGTCCTGCGTGGTGCCGGTGCCGTTGATCTGGTCATTGTCCACCACGGTCGCCGTCAACCGCGAATAGAAGCCACTGGCCATTTCATAGGCCAGCTGCGCCTCGACGCCGCTGAAATCGAACCCGGTCATCGCCGATTGGGTGAAGGAATGGGCATCCCAGATTTCGGTCTTGTACAGCGTGACCGAGGCGGTCAGCCGGTCGCCTGCCAGGAACGCATCGGTGCCCGAATATTTCAACCCTGCTTCCCAGTTGCGGCTCTTTTGTACGTAGTCAACGCCGTTCAGCCCGGTGTCAGACGCGGTGACGCGCAGCGCATCGACGTTGCCCAGACCTTCGCCATAAGCGAACGACCCGAACACCGCATAGCCAAAGCCCAGCCCCTGTTCAAAGCCCAGACCCGCCGTGCGGGCGGTATTTTCATACGGGCCGACGGGCACCGGTGCGGTGCGACCGTAGGTATAGGCATCGGTCATCTTCTGCCGCTCGATGCGGGCGCCGGCGGTGACGGTCAGGGCATTGCCGAAATCCATCTGGTCGATGGCAAAGGCGGCAATGCGGCGATCCTTGCCCATCGGGGTGACGGCGGTGATCTTGTCCCGCTTCTGCTCGGACCATTCCAGCCCGGTCTGCAATTCATGCCCGATGCCGAACCCGGCGAAACGCGCGGTGTTGGTCACGGCCAGCTTGTCGCTGTTCAGGTTGTAATCGCCGCCGAAGGTCGCCGAGGCGGTGATGGGCGTGATCGACATTTCCTGCCGCGAGCGGCTGTATTTCACTTCCAGATCGACCAGGTCGTTGCCCGGCGCGGTGTAGGTATAGCTCAGGCCGGTGACGGTGCTTTTGCGGTCACGGTTGACATTGCCCAGACGGACGTTGTTGTAGATCGCCCCGAACAACACGTCGCGTTCCGCGCTTTCGGAATAGCTGTGGCTGAAGGTCAGGGCGTGTTCATGCGCCGCGCCGAACCGGTAGCGTGCCTTCAGCAGATACGAGGGGACGTTGAACCCTTCGGACCCGATCTTGTCGCCATCGCCGTTCTTCTGTTCGTCCAGCGAGCGGCGGGTATAGTTCAGCAACATGTCGAAATTCTCATCCGGCTGCCAGGCGAAGGTCGATGAGGTGACCCAGCCCTGTCCGTTGGAATTGGCCCCCAGCAGCTGGCGGAACTTCACGCCCGGCTTGTCGCCGGTCAGGTCTGCTGCATTGATGGTCTCGGCGGCAACCGTGCCGCCCGCGATGCCCGACCCATAGGGGATGGAGGCCAGCGGCCCTTTCAGCACCTTGATGTTCTTGATCAGCGCGGGATCTGCGATTGCCATCCCGGCGTTGCGATAGTTCGATCCGGCGTTCGCGTCGGCGCCATCGATGTTGACGACGACGTTCGGATCGTTCGGCATGACGCCATTGCCGCCGAACCCGCGGATGCCGATCCCGGCGTTCAGCAGATCGTCGCCACGGGCGACATGAACGCCCGGAATGTCCTGAAGCGCCGAGGCAACCGAACCCGCCTGCTTCTTGGCGATATCGGTCGCGGTGACCACGCCCACCGGGCCGGTGCCCGCCAGACCATCCGTATCACCATCGGAGGTCACATTGATCGTGCCGAGCGTTGTGGACGATGTGGTTTCCTGTGCCGCCGCCAGCATCGGCAGGCAGGTGGTCGACAGCAGGGACAGACAAATGAGGGTGCGCGCGTTCATGGCTTTTCCGCTTGGAGAGGGGGAAGTCGCTGGCATCACGCTGGCATTCAGGGCTCGCTAGTCAATCCTAGTGATTTTGTCAATTAATATGCTGATTGTATATTCGCAAATCATCCGGTGCGGCGGTCATGACGCAGTGCGTGCGGCAGACCGCCTGCCGCACGCGGTTTTCAACCGTGGGACTCGGATCAGGCCACCGCCTGTTCGACCAGGGCGCGGGGCCGGGGGCCGCCCGTCGCCCAGTCCAGCAATTCGACCGTGTGGATCACCGGCACCCCGGTGGCCGAGCCGATCTGCATCATGCAGCCGATATTGCCCGCGCTGATCACATCGGGCTTCAGGGCCTCCAGCGTTTCGACCTTGCGTTGTTTCAGATTGGCCGAGATCTCCGGTTGCAGCAGGTTGTAGGTGCCCGCCGAGCCACAGCACAGATGGCCGTTTTTCGGCTCCTGCACGGTGAAGCCAGCGGCGGCCAGCAGTTCCTTGGGGGTGGATTTGATCTGCTGGCCGTGTTGCAGCGAGCAGGCCGAATGATAGGCCACGCGCAGCGGTGCGGCATGGCTGGCCGGACCCAGCCCGATGCTGGCGACGAATTCCGTGACATCCTTGGCCAAAGCGGCGATCCGCGCGGCATCGGCGGCCATCGGATCATCACGGAACATCTGGCCGTAATCCTTGACCGTGGTGCCGCAGCCCGAGGTGTTGATGATCACCGCGTCCAGCCCGGCGCCATTCGCCTCGGCCATCAGGGCGCGGATGTTGGCGGCGGCCAGGGCGTGGCCCTGCGCCTCTTTGCCCATATGCTGGGGCAGCGCGCCGCAACAGCCCAGACCCTTGGGCACGACCACCTCGCATCCCAGACGGCGCAGCAGCCGGATGGTCGCATCATTGATATCGGTGTTCAGCGCACGTTGGGCGCAGCCGATCAGCAGCGCCACCCGCTTCTTGCGGGTGCCCTGTGCGGCAAAGACCTGCGGGGTATCGTTGGGGCTGGGCGCGGGGGTGGATCTGGGGGCCATCTCGATCATCGCGCGCAGCCGGGCATCGGGCAGCAGCGCCTTGAACGGCCGTGCCAGCCGCGCGCCCATCAGCGCCAGCCGAAAACGTCCGGGGTAGGGCAAGACCCACGCCAGCACGCCGCGCAGCACCCGATCAAACAGCGGACGGTGGTATTTCTGCTCGATGTAGCTGCGGGCATGATCGACCAGATGCATGTAGTCCACGCCCGAGGGGCAGGTGGACATGCAGCTGAAACATCCCAGACAACGGTCGATATGCTGGACGGTCGTGGCATCCGGCACGCGGTTGTTTTCCAGCATGTCCTTGATCAGGTAGATGCGCCCGCGCGGGCTGTCTAGCTCGTCGCCCAGCACCTGATAGGTGGGGCAGGTGGCGGTGCAGAATCCGCAATGCACACAGCTGCGCAGGATATCGTTCGAGCGGCGGGTGTCGCTGTCGGTCAGCTGTTCCGGGGTAAAGGTGGTTTGCATGTCAGGCCTCCATCAGGCCGGGGTTCAGGATGCGCGCCGGGTCAAAGGCGCGGCGCAAGTGTTCGGACAGGCGGGCGGTGACCGGCGGCGGCGGGGTAAAGGCCGGGCCGCTGGCATCGCCGCGCCGGATCAGCGTGGCATGACCACGGGGCAGGGTGGCGCGCACGGTATCGGCGTCACCCGGTCCGCAATACCAGATCAGCCCACCGCCCCAATCCAGCGACACCGTGCCGCCAAGCGCCGACAGGGCGGCACAGATCGCTGGCGCATCGGTGGGTTGCACCATAAGTCGCCACAGCGGCGCGGTCTGGCGGGCGAAATGGTCCAGATCGCGCAGTTCGCGCCACAGCCCGTGGCTGGTGGCATCGTCCAGTTCCGTGATCTCATGGGCGCGCAGCAGGGTGCGCAGACGTTCACGCCGGTAGGGCACTTGCGGTTCCAGCCCCTCGATGCGCAGATAGGTGATTCCGTCACGCCAGGCCGCGCCCGCCAGATCGTAGGGCGTGGCCAACGCGGTGGCGAACACCGCAATCGCCTGGGCGATGGTCTGGCCGGGTAGCGCCAGGGTCTCGGTCGCATGGGCCACGGGCAGGGTTTTCAGCGCCACCTCGGTCAGCACGCCCAGCGTGCCATGCGCCCCGCACAGCACCTTGCCCAGATCCAGCCCGGTGACGTTTTTCATCACCCGGCCGCCGTTTTTCAGAATGCGCCCCTGCCCGTCCACGAACCGCACCCCCAGCAGGTGGTCGCGGCAGGCCCCGACGCGCAACCGGCGCGGCCCCGAGGCATTTGTCGCCACCATGCCCCCGATGGTGGGCGTGCCATTGCCGCCCAGAACCCCGCGCATATCGGCGGGTTCAAAGGCCAGCGACTGGTTTTCAGCGGCCAGCAGATCCTGCACTTCGGCCAGTGGCGTGCCCGGACGCACGATCAGCGTCATTTCGCCGGGTTCATAGGCCACCACACCCGACAGGTGCGCGGTGGACAGCGGTTGCCAATCGGATGCACGGCCCTGCACGCGGGTGCCGCCACCCACAATGCCCAAAGGGGTGCGGCGGGCATGGGCATCGGTCAGAATTTGCGCTAGTTCCTGCTCGGTCGTCGGGGAAAAAGTGGTTTCCTGCGACATTCAGTGCGCCTCCTGCCGGTGGGCGGCACTGGCCTCCAGCGGGAAGACCTTGGCGGGGTTAAGCAGCCAATCCGGGTCGAAGACGTCCTTGACCGCCATCTGGATCGACAGATCCGCGTCGGTGTATTGCACGTTCATCAGGTCACGCTTTTCCACACCCACCCCATGTTCCCCTGTCAGGCAGCCGCCGACCTCGACGCAAAGGCGCAGGATATCGGCGCCAAAGGCCTCGGCGCGTTCCAGATCGCCCGGCTTGTTGGCATCGAACAGGATCAGCGGGTGCATGTTGCCATCGCCCGCGTGAAACACATTGCCGACCTGTAAACCGTGTTCGCGCGACAATTCCCCGATGCGGCGCAGGGTGAAGGGCAGTTTCGACACCGGCACCGTGCCATCCAGACACATATAGTCGTTGATCCGGCCCATCGCGCCAAAGGCCGATTTGCGTCCCTTCCAGATGGCCATCGCCTGATCGGCGTTGCGGGCTTCGCGGAATTCAACCGGGTTGAGGGTGTCGGCGATGGTGCGGATCAGCGCGATCTGATGGTCGATTTCATCGGGGGAGCCCTCGACCTCGACGATCAGCACGGCGGTACAGGTGGGGTATCCGGCGTGGACGAAATCCTCGACCGCGCGCAGCACCACGTCATCCATATATTCGATGGCGACCGGCAGCACACCCGAACGGATGATGCGCGCCACGCATTCGCCAGCGGTTTCGGCGCTGTCATAGCCGATCAGGACGGGGCGGGCCCCTTCGGGTTTGGGCAAGATGCGCAGGACCGCCTCGGTGACGATGCCCAGCTGGCCTTCCGATCCGCAGATCAGGCCCAGCAGGTCCAACCCCTCGGGCGCCAGTTCCGGCCCGCCAATCTCGATCACCTCGCCGGTGGTGAGAACCACGGTGGCGCCCAGCAGGTTGTTGGTGGTGACCCCGTATTTCAGGCAATGCGCGCCACCCGAATTCATCGCGATATTGCCCGCGATGGTGCAGGCCAGCTGCGACGAGGGGTCGGGCGCGTAGAAAAAGCCATGCGGGTCCAGCTCGGCGCTGACCGACAGATTGGTCACACCGGTCTGCACCCGGATAAACCGGTTGTCCGTGTCGATCTGCAGATAGCCGCGCAACCGCAGGGTCGAAATGATCACGCTGTCCGCCGTCGGCAGCGCGCCGCCCGCCAGCGATGTGCCCGCGCCGCGCGGCACCACCGGGATGCCCAGATCGTGGCACACCTTCATCACGGCGGCGACCTCGGCCGTGGTGCGCGGCAGCACCACCGCCAGCGGCGGGCAGCGATAGGCGGTCAGCGCATCGCATTCATAGGCATGGGTTTCCGCCGGATCCGAGATCACCAGATCGGCGGGCAGGGCGGCACGCAGGGCGGCAACGACCTGCGGTTTACGGTCCAGAATCGACTGGTCCGGGGCGGGCATGGCGATGGTTGACATCCGATGCTCCTGGCTGGCGGGGGTGCGGTCCGCGTGCGTGGGGAATTGGGGCCGGTGCTCCTCAGCGGCCCCTGCCAACGGCGGTCTCCTCCCGTCGATGGTAAAAACATTTTACCACTATGTTGTCGCGCAGAGTCAACATATCATTGCGTGAAACGTGGCGTCTTTTCGTCGAGCCGCCGAGCAGGAGCCGCAATGACCCCACATCCGCTGAAATCCGAACCCGCCGCGCAGGCCGTCGCCAGCCATATCGAGGCGCTGATTCTGGAAGGATCGCTGGTGCCCGGTGAACAACTGCGGTCCGAACGGGATCTGGCGGGGCAACTGGCGGTGTCGCGCCCGACGCTGCGCGAGGGGTTGAAGATCCTGGTGGACAAGGGGCTGTTGCGGCCGGGCAGCGGGCGCGGGCTGGAGGTGGCACCGCTGGGCACCAGCATCACCGATCCGCTGATCGCGCTGTTGGCGGCGCATGGCGAGGTGGCGGATGATTATCTGGAATTCCGCGACATCATCGAATGTTCGGCGGCGGCCTATGCGGCGGTGCGCGCCAATGACATCGACCGTGACCGGTTGCGCGCCTGTCTGGAGCGGATCGGGCGGGCCCATGCCGGGGCCGACCCGCAGGAAGAGGCCGAGGCCGATACCGCCTTGCACCAGCTGATCTACGAGGCCAGCCACAATATCGTGCTGTTGCAAATCATGCGGGCGCTGGCGGGGTCTTTGCGGCGGGATGTCATGCAGAACCGCGGCCGGCTGTTCGCTATCCCGACGATCCGCGAGACGCTGCGCGACCAGCACATGGCTATCGGGCGGGCGATTCTGGAGCATGATGCCGAGGCGGCGCGGCGCGCGGCGCATGACCACCTGACCTATCTGCGTCAGGCCGCGCGCGAGGTGCGCGAGGCCCAGGACAAGCGTGACCTGTCCTTGCGCCGATTGCGGCGCGGCGGCGTGGGGGTGGCGGATTAGGCGAAATCCGCCGGGATCACGCCGCCCAGAACGGCGGTCAGGGCGTGGGCCTGATCGCGGACCTTTTCACCAAGGACGGCCATATCGGCCTCGCTCAGCCGCGCGGCAAGGGCCGAGACCGACAGTGCGCCCACCGGATCGCCGACGGGTGACCAGACCACCGCCGCCACGCAGCGCATGCCGATGGTGAATTCCTCGTTATCAAAAGCATATCCGCGGGTGCGGATCTGCGCGATGTCGTCTTGCACGGCTTGCGCGGTGCGCAGGCTGTGATGCGTCATCGGGTGCAGGGGGTGGCGGGACAGCAGGTCATGGATCGCACTGTCGGGCCAGGTGGCGACGATGGCCTTGCCCATCCCGGAATTCATCACCGGGGCGCGGCCACCGGGGGGGGATATGGCGCGGATGATCTCGCGGCTTTCGACCTGCGCGACGGTGATGACCTCGCCGTCGTCCAGCACGCCCAGATTGGCGGTTTCGCGGCTGGCATCACGCAGCCGACGCAGGAAGGGCATGGCGGCGGCGATGAAGCTCTGCCACCTTGTATAGGCGACGCCGACGACAAAGGCCTTGCGCCCGATATGCCAGCGGGTCTTAACCGTATCGAATTGCGCGAACCCCCGATGTTCCAGCGTGGTCAGCAACCGATGCGCGGTCGACGGTGCCAGATCCACCGTGCGGGCAATATCCGACAGTCGCGCGCCATCGGGATGGGTGGCCAGCGTTTCCAGCAGATGCAGGGCGCGGTCGACGGCCTGAACGGTTCCGGTTTTTTCCATTCCGTCAGTCGTATTCCATATCGTGGAAAACTCAAACACGAATCTGGCGCATCGGGCGCGGCTGGCCCTAACTGTATCCCAAAGAGGAGGATTGTTATGACCGATCAAGTTTTGCGCGCCGGTTTGGCTGTGGCGCCGGTGCTGGCCGATTTTGTGGAACAGAAGCTGCTGCCCGGTTTGCCGGTCACGGCCGAGGCGTTCTGGACGGGCTATGCCGGGATGTTGCGTGATCTGGCGCCGGAAAACCGGGCGCTGCTGGCGGAGCGCGATGATTTGCAGGCGCAGATCGACGCCTGGCTGACGGCGCATCGTGGCAAGGACTGGGACAATGCCGCCTGGCAGGATTTCCTGCGCGAGATCGGCTATCTGCAGCCCGAAGGGCCGGGGTTCACCGTGGAAACTGGGCCGAGCGATCCCGAGATCTCGGCCGTGGCCGGACCGCAGCTGGTGGTGCCGGTGATGAATGCGCGGTTTGCGCTGAATGCGACGAATGCGCGGTGGGGCAGCCTGTATGACGCGCTCTATGGCACTGATGCCTTGCCGGGGCAGGCGCAGGGGCCGGGTTATGATGGGGCACGGGGGGCACAGGCGGTGGCCTGGGCCGCCGATTTCCTTGACCAGTCCGTGCCGTTAGCACAGGGGTCGCACAAGGATGTGACGGCGTACCGGATCGTTGGCGGCAAGGTTGCGGCGACCGTGGGGGGTGTGGACACCGGGTTGGCCGATGCCGATTGGTTCGTGGGCTACACGGGCGAGGGCGACAAGCGGTCGATCCTGCTGCGCCAGAATGGGCTGCATATCGAGCTGGTCTTCGATCCGTCGCATCCGGTGGGGCAGGGTAGCGCCTCGGGGCTGCGCGACGTGGTTCTGGAATCGGCCCTGACGGCGATTCAGGATTGCGAGGATTCCATTGCCGCCGTCGATGCCGAAGACAAGGTGGCCGCCTACACCAACTGGCTTGGCCTGATGAAGGGCGACCTGACCGAGACCTTTGAGAAGGGCGGCAAGGCCCTGACCCGACGGCTGAACCCTGATCGCAGCTTTACCGCCGCGGCGGGTGGCACGCTGACCCTGCCGGGGCGTGCGGTGTTGCTGACGCGCAATGTCGGCCATCTGATGACGACGGATGCGGTGCTGCTGGATGGGCAGGAAACGCCCGAGGGGATGATGGACGCCATCATCACCGTCGCCGCCGCGATGCACGATCTGGCCAAGACCGAAGGGCCGCGCAATTCGCGCGCTGGCTCGGTCTATGTGGTGAAGCCCAAGATGCACGGGCCGAAAGAGGCGGCCTTTGCCGACCGCACCTATGCCCGGGTCGAAGATATTCTGGGTCTGGCACGCGGCACGGTGAAGCTGGGCCTGATGGATGAGGAACGCCGCACCTCGGCCAACCTGCGCGAATGCATCCGCGCGCTCAAGGGCCGGATCGTGTTCATCAACACCGGTTTCCTGGACCGGACCGGCGATGAGATCCACACCATCATGCAAGGCGGCCCGGTGTTGCCGAAATCGGAAATGAAGGATGCCGCGTGGCTGCCCGCCTATGAGGCCGGGAATGTCGATGCGGGTCTGGCGACGGGGCTGCGCGGCAAGGGTCAGATCGGCAAGGGGATGTGGGCGAAGCCCGATGCCATGGCGGAAATGCTGGCCACCAAGCAGGGCCATCCGCTGGCCGGGGCGACCACCGCCTGGGTGCCCAGCCC
>DASWPI010000026.1:0-2111 GCA_036398515.1 Paenirhodobacter sp. | reverse complement strand
CGCTTTGTTGGTGGTGGCGCCGGCGAGCTGGCCGGATGTTTGGGGTTGCGCCCGGTGTCGGTCAACGAATGGGGCGGATTGCCGGTGACAATGCTGGTGTGGACCACCTGCATGGCCTTTGCGCTGCCTGCATCGGTGCTGCTTGCCCTGGCGCGGCAATCGCGGATGGCCGGGCTGCGCCTGATTGCCATCGGCTATATCGAGGTGATGCGTGCGGTGCCGATGGTCGCGATCCTGTATGTGGCGATGCTGATCGTGCCGATGATGTTGCCGCAAGGGCTGATCCTGGACAAGATCAGCCGTGCCACGATCATGACCGCGCTGTTTTTCACCGCCTATCTGGCCGAAGTCATGCGTGGCGGGTTGCAGACCATTCCGGTGGGACAGGTCGAGGCGGCGGCGGCCCTTGGCCTGGGCTATTGGCGCACGGTGCATGTGATTGTGCTGCCACAGGCACTGCGCCGGGTCATCCCGGGGTTGGTGAATCTGGCGATCGGATTCTTTCTGGCGACATCGCTGTTGGCGGTGATCGGTGTGTTTGATCTGCTGAATGCGGCGAAGGCCGCGACGACGGACCCGAACTGGCTGGGTTTTTACGACGAGGCCTATCTGTTTGCCGCGACCATCTATTTTGCCATCTGCTTCGCGGGGTCGCGCTACAGTCTGTGGCTTGAACGACGGTTGCAGACGGGCTGATCACGCGGATCGGGCATCGGTGGATAATGTGCAGCGGGGCGTAAGGGGGGGGGCGGAAAGATGCCAGCCCGGCCCGATGATGCAAAAGGCGCCGGAAATTCCGGCGCCTTCGTGTCTGTGCTTACAGCGTCGGATAGAGCGGGAAGCGTTGCAGCAGGGCTTCGACCTTGGCCTTGACGGCGGCCTCGACCTCGGCGTTGCCGTCTTCGCCGTTCTGCGCCAGACCATCGACAACCTCGACGATCAGCCGGCCGATTTCACGGAACTCGGCCTCTTTGAAGCCGCGCGTGGTGCCCGCCGGGCTGCCCAGACGCACACCCGAGGTGACGGTGGGCTTTTCCGGGTCGAACGGGATGCCGTTCTTGTTGCAGGTGATATGGGCGCGGCCCAAGGCCTTCTCGGTGATGTTGCCGGTCACGCCCTTGGGGCGCAGATCGACCAGCATCACATGCGTGTCAGTGCCGCCGGTGACGATATCCAGACCGCCTTTTTGCAGCTCATCCGCCAGCGCCTGGGCATTGGCGATGACCTGCTTGGCATAGACCTTGAATTCCGGGCGCAGCGCCTCGCCGAAGGCGACGGCCTTGGCGGCGATCACATGCATCAGCGGGCCGCCCTGAATCCCCGGGAAAATCGCCGAGTTCACCTTTTTGGCGATGACCTCATTGTTGGTCAGGATCATGCCGCCACGCGGGCCACGCAGGGTTTTATGCGTCGTCGTGGTCACCACATCGGCATGCGGGAAGGGCGAGGGATGTTCGCCGCCCGCCACCAGACCGGCAAAGTGCGCCATGTCGACCATCAGCCAGGCGCCGACCTCATCCGCGATCTTGCGGAATTCGGCAAAGTCGATCTGGCGCGGAATGGCCGAACCACCGGCGACGATCAGCTTGGGCTTGTGTTCATGCGCCAGCGCACGGACCTGGTCGTAATCCAGCAGGCTGTCCTGTTGGCGCACGCCATACTGGATGGCGTTGAACCACTTGCCCGACTGGTTCGGACGTGCGCCGTGGGTCAGGTGACCGCCGGCATCCAGGCTCATGCCCAGAATGGTATCGCCCGGCTGCAGCAGTGCGTTGAACACGCCCTGGTTCGCCTGGCTGCCCGAGTTGGGTTGCACGTTGATGAATTCACAGCCGAAAATCTGCTTGGCACGATCAATGGCCAGGTTTTCCGCAACGTCGACGAACTGACAGCCGCCATAGTAACGCTTGCCCGGATAGCCTTCGGCATATTTGTTGGTCATCACCGAACCCTGCGCTTCCATCACCGCCTTGGAGACGATGTTTTCCGAAGCGATCAGTTCGATCTCGTCGCGTTGGCGGCCGAGTTCATCGGTGATCGATTTCCATAGGTCGGGGTCACGGGTGGCGAGGCTTTCGGTGAAAAAGCCGGCGTCGCGTTGGTCAGTCATG
>DASWPI010000025.1:0-2674 GCA_036398515.1 Paenirhodobacter sp. | reverse complement strand
GTGCCGCGCCCGATGGGGTCAGGGCCAATATATGCTAGGATTATACCTGTATAATCAGATAAATAATATTATTTTGATCCGGTGCGCGGCCATTTCAACTCTGCAATTCTGCCCGCATATTTGTGTGGAAGGCAGCGCCGATGTTGCACGAAGGCCATGGTCTCCGCCTGATTTCATCACTGGCCCAAGCGGGTTGAACGCTGGATGACATCGAAATGCACCTGACGGTCGGCATTGCCATGTCACGGCATTGTGCGTCGCCCGGTGTGGGGCTTTCCGCTTAGGGATGACACCCCTGCTCGACCGGCGCGCGGTAAACCGTTAATCTTTCCGCGTCGCATCAGCGAATGAGTTTCAAAGGAGCACCAGAATGCTTTCAGTTAAGCGCCTAGTCTTAATCATCGCCAGCCTGGCTTCCGTTGCCGCGCTGAGCGCCTGCGACTGTGGCCCGCTGGGCCTCGGCCGTTGTGGTGGGGGTCACGGCGGCGGATTCGGCGGCGGCCAAGGCGGAATGGGCGGCGGCATGGGTGGCGGTGGATTCGGCGGCGGCGGCATGGGCGGCGGCGGCGGCGGCGGACCAAGCTGACAGCAACGGACGCAAGAAGATCAGCAAGGCCCCGCCCGACGCGGGGCTTTGTCATGTCTGAACTGTGTCCAAATCCGGGCTGTATCTGTGCCGCGCAATTGGCCGAAACATCGTGCCTCGGGAAGTATTGAGGGACCATAATGCCAACCGGTGGCCCCACCCCCGTCGGTATTGTCGTTGCTCTGATGATGTGTTCAGTCCCGGGATCGGATTGAGGATGAATATGTGCGGCCATGAAGGCCCCAGGGTGTGTTGGATGGCCGTCGCACCGAACGCGTTTCGGGGTCGCGTCTTTGACCGTGCGGTTGATCCGCCCGACCTGACCGTTCGGCTTGATCAGCCCGTAGCCGATCACGTTTGCCGCGCAGAGGTGGTGGGTGCGGTGGCCCAATACGGTCGCATAAACCCCGTAACCGTCGAACGCATCTGCCGCGCCCCGGCCCTGTTCCGGTTTCTCGGCTGATCTACGACCTGGATGCCTTTGTCGGTGGGGGATTGCCGGGCGCGCAGGTGCTTCAGGAACGGCACGACCGTTTGCCGATCCACCGTATCGAAGCATTGGGTGAGCTGGAACTTGCGCCGGTCAATGGCCAAGAACAGGCAGAGCCAAAACAGGTCCCCGGACTGGCTTCTGACCCTCTTCATCCTTCGCCCGTCCGAACTACGGAAATATCGATGCGGCAAAAGCCGGTTGGATCGCGTCCGAAACCTGATCAGGGCGACCAAACCACCTCTTGGCTACAGTCAAAGAACTGTCCATCCAGCCGCGGAATGCACCGATGAATGCATGCTGAAGCCTGGCAACGACGACGTCGCCCTTGGGGAACCGACGTCGTCGTTGCCACAGTCAGTTGCCGTCATCCGCCAATAAAATGCCACGCGACGAACTCCAGCCGATCTCGACCATATCGTCCAGCCCGTATTCTTCATCCTGAGCCGAAGTACGGGCGGTGACCGTCGAGCCGTCGGGCAAGCGGATTTCATATTTGACCGCAGACCCAAGATAGAGCCTTTCACATATCCGTCCGGTCAGAAGATTGTCACGGCCCGCGCTGACGCCCGTACCCTGTTTTTGGACATGGACATCTTCGGGGCGCAGTAGAATGACCTGTGCGCCATCACCTTTGGGCGGGCCCCGCACAACGATGCGCTGATCGCCGATCTCAAGGGCCGTTTCCCCCTGCGCATACCGATGCACGCCGCGCAGGATCGCGCTTTCGCCGATAAACTGCCCGACGAACAGCGTCTTCGGCCGGGTATACAGATCATGCCCGGTGCCAACCTGTTCCAACCGCCCCTTGCTGAACACCGCGATCCGGTCGGACAGAACCAGCGCCTCCTCCTGATCGTGGGTGACGTAAACGAAGGTCGAACCCAATTCGCGATGGATCCGTTTGATTTCAAGCTGCAGCACTTCGCGCAGTTTCTTATCCAGTGCGCCCAGCGGTTCATCCATGAGCAACAGGGCCGGGTTGAATACCATGGCCCGCGCCAGCGCGACGCGCTGCTGCTGCCCCCCGGATAATTCGCTTGGATAACGATGGGCAAAACTATCCAGCTTGACCTTGCTCAGCGTTTCCATGACCGCCCGGTCACGCTCGGCCCGACCCACTTTGCGCTGCCTGAGAGGATAGGCCACATTCTGCGCCACCGTCATGTGCGGAAACAGCGCGTAATGCTGAAACACCACACCGATATTACGCTTGTGCGGTGGCAGTTTATCGATCGGGCGGCCATCAAGCGCGATAGATCCCGTGTCGTTGCTGGCAAAGCCCGCAATCAGGTTCAGCGTCGTGGTTTTGCCAGACCCCGATGGCCCCAGGAATGACATGAACTCACCAGGTTCGATTTGCAGGTCCACATCCTTCAGGGCGGTGAACCGGCCATAGAATTTGCTGACCCCGCGGATATCAATGGCCGCACCGCGGCAGAGGGGAGCATTCATCTTTTCCGTCCTTTCGGGGAACCAAGCAATAGCCCGATTCCGATGATAAGAGTGGTGACGCCAAAGATCAGTGTACCCAGGGCGGCGACCGTCGGATCGGTATCGCGGGTCATAGAGGCATAGATCTGCACGGGGAGGGTCTT
>DASWPI010000024.1:0-2391 GCA_036398515.1 Paenirhodobacter sp. | reverse complement strand
GCCACTCCGCCATGCCCCAGGCGCTCTCGTTGGACAGACCGAAATAGCGGATCTTGCCCTCGGCCACCAACTCGCCCAGGGCCGCCAGACACCCCGCCATATTGTCTTCGATCTCGGCCTTGCCGGGCTGTTTGCGCGGGTCGTAATGCCAGTTCTGCCGGAAGCCATAACCACCACGCTGTGGCCAGTGGAACTGATACAGATCGACGTAATCGGTGTGCAACCGACGCAACGATGCCTCCAGCGCCCCCCGGATCGAGGTCGGCGTAATGCCTTCGCCGCCACGCACCGGCTGGCGCCCATTGCCGGTGATCTTGGTCGCCAGAACGATCCCCGCCCGACGGCCGGGCTGTGCCAGCCAGCTGCCGATGTAATCCTCGGTGCGGCCAACGGTTTCGGCACTGACCGGGTTGGTCGGATACATCTCGGCGGTGTCGATGAAATCCACACCACGGTCCAGCGCCAGATCAATCTGGGCATGGGCCTCGGCCTCGGTATTTTGCGTCCCCCAGGTCATTGATCCCAGACACAATTCCGAAACCATCACCCCGGTATTGCCGAGTTCACGCTTTTTCATCTCGTTCTCCTGCGCCCTCAGCGCTGCGTTATCGGGCGCGACCCTGCCACAGGGAACCGGGCGGCGAAAGACCTGTTTCCCCGCCCGTTGCCAGGTCCGCTTATTGCGCGGGATCTTCGGACAGGGCCTTCAGGCGGCGCAGCAGCGCCTGATCGCGCCAGTCGATTGCCGCGCCAAAGGTTTCGGCATCCATCGCCGGATAGGCTTCGGTCAGGATCCGGCGGGCCTCGGGTGTCAGATGCGGCGCCCCCAGATCGGCCCACCAATCCTCGACCGCCGGTCCCAGATGGTCCAGGAAATGCGCCATCGCGCCCTGTCCGCCCGCCAGACCGAACAGCTTGGCCTGCCCCATGAACGCCCAGCGTTGCCCCGGCCCCATCGACATCGCCAGGTCGATATCCTTGACCGAGGCCACGCCTTCCAGCGCCAGATACAGCGTCTCGCGCAGCACCGCGCCTTGCAGCCGGTTGGCGATATGGCCGATCACCTCCTTGTGCAGGCGCACCGGCGTCTTGCCGATGGCACGGTAGAACGCCACGGCATCCGTCGCCACCTGTTCGGATGTGGCCTTGCCGGGCACGATCTCGACCAGCGGCACCAGATGCGGCGGGTTGAACGGATGCCCGACCACCAGACGTTCGGGATGGCGCATCTCTGCCTGCAGTTCACTGGGCATGATGCCAGATGTCGAGGACGAAATGATCACGTCATCGCGCAGGGTGGATTCAAGCTTCGCATAGGTATCGCGCTTGATCTCGATCCGCTCGGGCACATTTTCCTGCACGAAATCGGCGCCATCTGCGGCCTCGGCCGGATCGGCGTGAAAGGTCAGGCGGCGCAGCGCCACATCGGCGGTCTCTCCACCGTGGCCGCCCAGCGTGGTCAGCGACGGCCAGGCCTGCGTCACCGCCTGCCGCAGCCGGGCCTCGGCCCCCGGCGCCGGGTCCCAGGCCCGCACCACCTTGCCCGCCCCCAGAAACAGCGCCGTCCAACTGGCGCCGATGGTGCCGGTGCCGATCACGGCAATCGTATCTATCGCATTGATATCCGTCATGGTTTCCCTCCCTTACGCAGACATCCCGACGTGGGCGCCCGACCCGGGGCGCCCACGCCATTACAGCCAGAAAGCATACGAGATCCCCCCGTACCGCCGGCCTCAGCGCAGCGTGGCCAGCGCCCCCGCCCAACGCCCCAATTCCGAGATCATCACCGTCGCACTGTCCATGTGATGCTTGTCGGCATTGAATTTGCCCTCGCTCAGATGCCCGAAGACCATCGGGATCACCACCTGTTCGTTGATCGGCATGACATTCAGCGTGGTCAGCAGCGTCTTGGCCGTCTGCACCGACCGCAACCCGCCCGACACGCCGCCATAGCTGACGAAACCGGCAGGTTTGTAGCCCCATTCGCTGAACAGGTAATCCACCGCATTCACAAAGGCCGGCGGCATGGAGAAATTGTATTCCGGCAGGACAAAGACGAACGCATCCGAGCCCTCGACAATGGCGCTCCATTTCCTGGTGTGATCATGCTGGTAGTTCTTCGCCTTGGGATGGTTCGGTTCGTCCAGGATCGGCAGGCCGACCTCGGCCAGATCGGTCAGCACGACCTGATCGAACCCGGCCGGATTGGCCTTGGCGTGATCAAAGAACCAATCGGCCACGGCCTTGCCATTGCGGCCCGGCCGGGTGCTGGTGATGATAACGTTCAACTTCATGGGAACACTCCTGCATTTTGACCGGATCAGCCGCCCGCACCCATGCGGCCCAGCCAAATCCCGATCATGAAAACGATGCCGCCGCCCACGATCACCT
>DASWPI010000023.1:0-24140 GCA_036398515.1 Paenirhodobacter sp. | reverse complement strand
TCGGGGTCACGGGTGGCGAGGCTTTCGGTGAAAAAGCCGGCGTCGCGTTGGTCAGTCATGAGCATCTCCTGACGCGGATTGAAGTGATCGCGGCCCGTTTATCGCAGAAAAAGCCGCGCCGGAAGCGCTCAAAACGACTATCGGGGAATTTGCTGCGCCATCGTGCCGCAGATCGGTTGATGGCGCGGTTTGAGTGCTTGTGTTTCCCCGGCGCGCTTGCCACATCTTTGATCGAACAGCAGGGGAGCGGCAGGTGAACAGGCCAAACCACATCCATTTCGCCGCCGCACCCGGCGACAGCGCACAAGGCGCCAAGGCCGAACTGATCGCGCTCTATGGTCAGGCCCTGCGTCCGCAGGCCGATGTCATCGTGGCGCTTGGGGGGGATGGGTTCATGCTGCAGACCCTGCATGCGGACAGCGGCTTGCCGGTTTATGGCATGAACCGCGGCACAGTCGGGTTTTTGATGAATGATTACGTCGTCGAGGATCTACCCGCCCGTCTGGCGCAGGCCGAAGAGGCGGTGATCAACCCGCTGGCGATGCGCGCGCAGACCGCCGATGGCACGGTGCATGACGTTCTGGCGATCAATGAGGTGTCGCTGCTGCGCATGGGGCCGCAGGCGGCCAAGCTGCGGATCTCGGTCAATGGCCGGTTGCGGATGGAAGAGCTGATCTGCGACGGGGCGATTGTCGCAACGCCCGCCGGATCGACCGCCTACAACTATTCGGTGCATGGCCCCATCCTGCCGATCGGATCGGATGTGCTGGCGCTGACCGGGATCGCCTCGTTCCGGCCCCGCCGGTGGCAAGGCGCGATCCTGCCGTCCTCGGCGGTGGTGCGGTTCGACATCATGGAGCCGGAAAAACGCCCGGTCATGGCCGATGCCGATTCGCAGGCAGTGCAGCCGGTGCTGTGGGTCGAAGTCCGCTCGCAGCCGCTGGTCAAGCATCGGATATTGTTCGATCCGGGCCACGGGCTGGAAGAACGCCTGATGCGCGAACAATTCGCCTGATCCTTCAGACGTCGTCCTTCCACAGGCTGATCTTGCGATAGATCGTCGACGGCGCCATGCCCAGTTCGCGGGCGGCATCCGGCACATGCCCGGCGTAGCGGCGCAACGAATCCTCGATCAGCAGGCGCTCGACCTCGGCCAGCGTCATGCCTGCGAAAGCCGCGATATCGGGGCCGGTGGCGGGCGGCGGTTCCAGATGCGGGCGCAGATCGGCGGGCAGGGTATCAATGCTGATCGGCTTGCCGGGGTGGGCCTCGACGATCAGGCGCAGCATGTCCATCAGTTGCCGCACATTCCCCGGCCAGTCCTGGGCGCGCAATACGGCCGCCGCCGCAGGCACCAGACGGTTGGTGGGCATGCCGCTTTGCGCCGCGAAGCGCGCCAGCAACGCCTCGGCCAGCGGCACGATATCCTCGCGCCGTTCGCGCAGGGCCGGCATCCGCAGCGAGATCATGGTGGTCGCCATGATCGGGGCGAAATGGCCGTGACGACTGGCCTCGAACGGCGGAATGGCCCCCGAACAGATCACCCGCACCCGCATTTCCGGTGGCGACGCCTGGGGATCAGACCATTGCGGCGCCACTTGTGACAGGAAATGCCCCAACAGCTTATGGGCCTCGGCAGGCAGGGTATGGATATTGCTCAGAAACAATGTGCCGCCCCGCGCCTGCGCGGCGGCCCCGGCCCAGGGCATCGTGCTGTTGCGCGCCTCGGGCAGGGTACGGCCCAGCAGCGCCCGGGAGAACTGCTCGGCCGTCATGTTCAGTCCGTCCACCGTGATGAACGGTCCCGTCGCCCGCGCGGACAGATCATGGATCATCTGCGCGCACAGCGCCTTGCCGGTGCTGGCTTCGCCCCAGATGTAGATCGGGGCACTGCCGATGGCCGCCAGCCGCACGCGGGCGCTGAGTTCGCGCATCAGCGGTGAAAACGCGATCAGTTCGCCCGCCATCGGTTCGATATCGAACCGATCCGCCTGTTCGGCGGCCAGCGTGGCGGCACGGCCATTGCGGATCGCGGCGACCAGCCGGTCGGCGCTGATGGGTTTGACCAGAAAATCCTGTGCCCCCGCACGCATCGCCGCCACCGCCCGCTCGATCGAGCGGTCGGCCGTCACCATCACCACCGATGTCGTCGGGCGCAGCGCCAGAAATTCACGCATCAGATCCAGCCCGTCGCTATCGGGCAGGTAGATGTCCAGCACCACCAGCCGAATGTTACTTTGGCGGAATTTATCCAGGGCTTCACTGGCAGAGCGGGCCGAGATGCTGTGGAACCCGGCGTCACTTAGATATGCTTCGTAGATCGCGCGTAGCGACGGGATGTCATCGACGATCAGGACAGGTTCCTGTTCCGAGCCGGGGGCAATCTGCTTCATGCGGTCCGCCTGTGCGATATGTGCGGTCCGGGTCCAGGGGCGGGTCCCGTATCCGGCCATGATCCAGCGCCGCGGAACACCGTAATCATGAAATGGCCTGTCGCTGGGCGGAATTTGGAGGAAGCGTTCATTTTTACCTTGGCTGTACCTGGATAAGGCGCGACGCAAACGCGAAGGATGCGGCTGGCGATACAGGACCTTTCTACCCGCATGCACAGAATGGAATATCTCTGGCTAATCATAATTAATAACGTGTTCCGGGGTTCGGCAAGCGATCCCCGGTAAAAATTTAACCTATTGTAAACCTTATTATTTCCATTTTGAGATCAATTTTTACCATGATTGACGTATCGTCAACGATTAAGCGTATCATCGGGTGACGGACGGCAAAATCCTGCGTGCGAGAACAAAATCTGCCGATGTGGCAGGGGGATGCAGGATTCGGGATGTCGGGATTGTGATGCCGGACCCATGCGGCGCGGTCTTGCTGGCGCCGTGATCGCCCCGGCTGTAACGGGTCGAAAAATGCAATCCGCCCCCTCTTGGTTAAAAAGGGGGCGGAAAATGTTTGTCCGTAATAATTGTCAGCCGTAGTAATTGACTGGCGTGCCCGCCAGCGCCGACATGTTCAGCAACCCGCGTGTGGTGATGGACGGTGTGACGATATGCGCCTTGTTGCCCATCCCCATCAGGATCGGCCCGACCTCGAGCCCGCCTGCCTTCATCTTCAGGATGTTGCGCACGCCGGATGCGGTATCCGAATTGGCGAATACCAGCACATTTGCCGCGCCCTCCAACCGGCTTTGCGGCAGTTGGCGGCGACGCAATTCGGGGTCCAGGGCGCTGTCGATATTCATTTCGCCCTCATAGACGAAGTCCGGTTCGCGCTGATCCAGCAGATCCAGCGCGGTGCGCATCCGCCGGCCGGAGTCGGTGTCCAGACTGCCGAACTGACTGTGCGAACACAGCGCGACCTTGGGCTCCAGCCCGAAGCGGCGCAGGTGCCGTGCCGCGCCCAGCACGGTTTCGGTGATCTGCTCGGGCGTCGGATCGTGATGCACCTGGCTGTCGGCAATGAACAGCGGCCCATCCTCCAGGATCATCAGGCTGAGCGCGCCAATCGGATGCAACCCATCGCGTGCCAGAATTTCGCGCACATATTTCAGGTGCCACAGATATTGTCCGAAGGTGCCGCAGATCAGGCTGTCGGCCTCGCCGCGATGCACCATGATGGCGGCGATGGCGGTGGTATTGGTGCGCATGATCGCACGGGCCAGATCGGGCGTCACGCCCTGACGCGCCATCAATTCGTGATAGGTGCCCCAGTAATCGCGGTAACGCGCATCGCTTTGCGGGTTCACGATTTCAAAGTCGCTTTCGGGACGCGGCGGCAGGCCGGCGCGTTCCCAGCGGGCGGCGATCACCTCGGGGCGGCCGATCAGGATCGGGCGGTCGGTGGTTTCCTCGATCATCGCATTGGCGGCGCGCAGCACGCGTTCGTCTTCGCCTTCGGCAAAGGCGATGCGGCGGGTGGCGGTGGCGGCGGCTTCAAACACCGGGCGCATGATCATCGCCGATTTGAAGACCGATCCGTCCAACTGCTGGCGATAGGCCTCCAGATCGGCAATCGGCCGGGTTGCGACACCGGTTTCCGTCGCGGCACGCGCCACGGCGGTGGCGACCACGCCGATCAACCGGGGATCGAACGGTTTCGGGATCAGATACCCCGGCCCGAAGGTCAGCTTTTCACCGCTATAGGCGGCGGCAGTTTCGGCCGAGGTGGTGGTGCGCGCCAATGCGGCAATCCCCTCGATGCAGGCGAGTTGCATTTCATCGTTGATCACCGTCGCGCCGCAATCCAGCGCCCCGCGGAAGATGAACGGGAAGCACAGCACGTTGTTGACCTGATTGGGGAAATCCGAACGACCGGTGGCAACGATGGCCTCAGGCGCGACGCTACGCACCTCATCTGGCAGGATTTCCGGTGTCGGGTTGGCCAGTGCGAAAATGATCGGCGCCTTGGCCATTTTCGCCACCATTTCGGGCTTCAGCACACCCGGACCGGACAGCCCCAGAAACATATCCGCGCCATCGACCACATCATCCAGCGTGCGCAGATCGGTTTTTTGCGCATAGGCCGCCTTATGCGGGTTCATATCGCCGCCGCGCCCTTCGTAAACCAGACCGTCGATATCGCACAGCCAGACGTTTTCGCGCTTGACCCCCAGTTTCAGCAGCATGTTCAGGCAGGCGATACCCGCCGCGCCGCCGCCGGTGGAGACGATCTTGATATCCTCGAATTTCTTGCCCGCGATCATCAGCGCGTTGGTGGCCGCCGCGCCGACGACGATGGCGGTGCCGTGCTGGTCGTCGTGAAACACCGGGATGTTCATCCGCTCGCGGCAGATTTTTTCGACGATGAAACAGTCGGGGGCCTTGATGTCCTCAAGGTTGATCGCGCCAAAGCTGGGTTCCAGCGCGCAGACGATTTCGGCCAGTTTTTCCGGGTCGTTCTGGTTCACCTCGATATCGAACGCGTCGATATTGGCGAATTTCTTGAACAGGACGGCCTTGCCCTCCATCACCGGTTTCGACGCCAGCGCACCGATATTGCCCAGCCCCAGCACGGCGGTGCCGTTCGAGACCACGGCCACCAGATTGCCGCGCGCGGTATAGCGCGAGGCGGTCGAGGGATCGGCCTTGATCTCCAGACAGGCCTCGGCCACACCGGGCGAATAGGCACGGCTCAGGTCGCGGCCATTGGCCAGCGGCTTGGTTGCCCGGATCTCCAATTTGCCGGGCTTGGGGAATTCGTGATAGTCGAGCGCCGGATGGCGCCCCTGATCATGTCTGGAGTCAGTCATCGGGGCCTCCCTGGAACTGGTTTAGCATTAAACCATATGTCAATGCGGGGAATGGGCGTGCTGGCGCGATGCGGCAAGAGGCAATCTGCCCGCTTGCATCACGAACCTGCGCGGCGCAGGATTGATGCAACAGTTGCGAGTGGAGGCACAGATGTCCCTTGTTGATGCGGCGCGCGCGGTGCGTGGCAACGCTTATGCCCCTTATTCGCGGTTCAAGGTGGGGGCGGCGGTGCGTGCGGCGTCGGGCGTGGTCTATGTGGGGGTGAATGTGGAAAACGTCGCCTACCCCGAGGGCACCTGCGCCGAGGCAGGCGCAATCGCCGCCATGTGCGCGGCGGGGGAAAACCGCATCGTGGCGGTCGCGGTCATCGCCGACAGCCCGGCCCCGGTGCCGCCCTGTGGCGGTTGTAGGCAAAAACTGGCGGAGTTCGGGCACGCCGACACGCCGGTGACGCTGGCGACGACATCGGGGCTGGAGATGCACTCCACGATCGGGGAATTGCTGCCCGGCCGCTTTGACGCGAGCCATATGGACAACTGTTGATGGCGGCGGTGAAGATGCCGGGTGCCCAGATGACCGCGCGCGGGATCATCGCCGCGCTGCGCGATGGCGGGCGGTTGACCCCTGCCACGGCGGAATGGATCGCGCGGGGGTTGGCCTCGGGCGAGGTGACCGATGCGCAGGCGGGCGCGTTTGCCATGGCGGTGCTGCTGAAGGGGCTGGACATGCCCGGTCGTGTGGCACTGACCGGGGCGATGCGGGACAGCGGGCAGGTGCTGCACTGGGATCTGCCCGGACCGGTGGTCGACAAGCATTCCACCGGGGGCATCGGCGATTCCGTTTCGCTATTGCTGGCCCCGGCGCTGGCCAGTTGCGGTGTCTACGTGCCGATGATTTCCGGGCGCGGATTGGGGCATACCGGTGGCACGCTGGACAAGCTGGAGGCCATTCCGGGATATCGCACCGCGATTGAGCCCGACACCCTGCGTCGTGTGGTCGAGGAAACCGGCTGCGCCATCGTCGGGGCCGGGCCGGATCTGGCCCCGGCAGACCGGCGGCTGTATGAGATCCGCGATGAAACCGGCACGGTCGAAAGCCTGGACCTGATCACCGCCTCGATCCTGTCGAAAAAGCTGGCGGCCAGTGTCGAGGCGCTGGTGCTGGATGTCAAGGTCGGCTCCGGGGCGTTTTTGCCCGATATGGAACAGGCCCGCGCGCTGGCCCGGGCGCTGGTGGAGACCGCGAATGGGGCGGGGTGCCGGACATCGGCGCTGATCACGGATATGAGCCAGAGCCTTGGCCATTCGGCGGGCAATGCGTTGGAGGTGCTGGAGGTGATGGAGACCCTGACCGGCACCGCCGTGAACGAAAGCCTGTGGGATGTGACGGCGGCCCTGGGCGGTGAGGTTCTGGCGCTGGCCGGGCGCGCCGCCGATATGGACGAGGGCGCGGCAATGATCGACGCGGCGCTACAATCGGGGCGCGCGGCGGAGCGGTTCGGCAAGATGGTGGCGGCGCTTGGCGGCCCGCTGGATTTCG
Source organism: Paenirhodobacter sp. (assembly GCA_036398515.1). Taxonomy (GTDB): domain Bacteria; phylum Pseudomonadota; class Alphaproteobacteria; order Rhodobacterales; family Rhodobacteraceae; genus Rhodobacter. Next base: position 17,343 of record DASWPI010000023.1, on the reverse strand, counting down.
TTGAGCGTTATCCCGACCGGTTGCCGTCGGCGCCGCTACTGGCGCCGGTGCCCGCGCCGCGTGCGGGGTTCGTGCATCGGGTCAACGGCCGGATTCTGGGGGAAACGGTGATGGCGTTGGGCGGCGGGCGGTTGCGCGCAGGCGACCGGGTGAACCCGTCCGTGGGGTTCACGGGTCTTGCGGTGATCGGCGAGGAAATGGCGCAGGGCGAGCCTCTGGCCCTGATCCACGCCAGCACGCGTGAGGCCGCCGACCGGGCGATCGCCGCCGTTCTGGCCGCCTATGAGCTGGGGGATGACCTGCCCGAGGAACCACCCCTGATCCATGACCGCATCGGGCCGGAGGATCGGGCGTGACGACCGCAGGCCCGGTCGGTCGGGCATTTCTGGTGGTCATGGATAGCGCGGGCATTGGTGGTGCCCCGGACGCGGCGCAATATTATAACGACGGCACGCCGGATACCGGCGCCAACACCATCGGCCATATCGCGGTCGCGGCTGCGTCGGGGCGGGCGGATACCGGACGCGCGGGTCCGCTGCGCATGCCGCATCTGGATGGGCTTGGTCTGGGCGCGGCGATCCGGCTGGCCTCAGGCGGGCAGGCGCCGGGGTTGGACGCGGTGCCGCGTGGCCTGTGGGGCGCGGCGACCGAGGTTTCGCGCGGCAAGGACACCCCGTCCGGGCATTGGGAACTGGCGGGGGTGCCGGTGCCGTGGGACTGGCACTATTTCCGTGATCCGGTGAACAGCTTTCCGCCCGATCTGGTGGCCGATGTCGCCCGGATGGCGGGCACCGAGGGGATCTTGGGCAATTGCCACGCACCGGGCACCGCGATCATCGAAACGCTGGGCGCCCGGCATCTGCAAAGCGGCTGGCCGATCTGCTACACCTCGGCCGATAGCGTGTTCCAGATCGCGGCGCATGAGGAACGCTTCGGGTTGGAGCGTTTGCTGACCCTATGCCGTGATCTGGCGCCGCGGCTGCATGACATGCGCGTCGGGCGGGTGATTGCGCGGCCGTTTCGCGGGCTGCCGGGCGGGTTCATCCGCACGCCGAACCGGCGCGACTTCGCCATCGCCCCCCCGGCCGCGACGATCCTGGACCGGGCGCAGGCGGCGGGGCGGGTGACCCATGCGGTCGGCAAGATCGGCGATATCTTTTCGCATCGCGGTATCGCGCATCTGCACAAGGGGGCGGATGATGCCGCGTTGATGGCGCATCTGATCCATCTGGCCGATACCGCCGAACCCGGCAGTCTGGTTTTCGCCAATTTCGTTGAATTCGACAGCCTGTATGGGCATCGGCGCGATGTGGCGGGCTATGCAAGGGCGCTGGAATGGTTCGACGCGCAGGCAGGGGTGTTTCTGGCGCGGCTGAGACCGGGGGATCTGGTGATTTTCACCGCCGATCATGGCAATGATCCCACCTTCAGCGGCACCGATCATACCCGCGAACGGGTGCCGGTGCTGGGTGGGCTGGTCACCGAGACAGGGATCGGTTTGAAACCGGTGGGGCAGGTGGGCTATGTGGATGTTGCGGCCTCGGTTGCGGCCCACCTGGGATTGCCTGCCACGGGACCGGGCCACAGTTTTCTATAACCAACAGGGACAGGACAGATGGACGAATTCGTGACGGTGGTGGATCATCCGCTGGTGCAGCACAAACTGACGCTGATGCGCGAAAAGGATACCTCGACCGCCGGCTTTCGCCAGCTGTTGCGTGAGATCAGCCTGCTGTTGGCCTATGAGGTGACGCGCGGGCTGGAGCTGACCACCAAGCGCATCGAAACGCCGCTGGTGGCAATGGATGCCCCGATTCTAGAGGGTAAGAAGCTGGCGTTGATCTCGATCCTGCGGGCGGGCAACGGGTTGCTGGATGGCATTCTGGAACTGATTCCGGCGGCGCGGGTGGGGTTTGTCGGGCTGTATCGTGACCCGGATACGCTGCAACCGGTGGAATATTACTGCAAGGTGCCGCCATTGCTGGACGAGCGCATGGTGATCGTGGTTGACCCGATGCTGGCGACGGGAAACAGCTCGGCGGCGGCAATCCAGATGCTGAAGGACCGGGGGGCTAGGAACCTGCGGTTCCTGTGTTTGCTGGCCGCACCCGAGGGCATTGCCCATATGCGGTCCGTGCATCCCGATGTGCCGATCGTCACGGCCGCGATTGATGAACGGTTGAACGATCACGGCTATATCCTGCCGGGGCTGGGCGATGCGGGCGACCGCATGTTTGGGACCAAATAGGGTTGGGGTTTATTTACTCGTGCCGGATATAAGGACATTCTGGCTGTCGACCAGATCTGTTTCGGGGAATGCGATGTCGCCTGTCATGGGGTCCTTATCGGTGCCTGTCGTGATGTTCACCAGCCTTTTGGCTGGTGGATTGTGCGTGGGGATGGTCGCGTGGGCGGCCCCTGCAGAGGTGCCCCCCGCGTCCTATAGCGCGGCGCAATATGTCGATAGCACGGGCTGTGTGTTCTACCGTGCCGCGGCGGGTGCGGATTGGCAACCGCGCCAGACCCGCGATGGGCGCCCGCTGTGCGGTTATGCCCCGACACAGGTTGATGCCGTGGTCGCGCCTGATGCTGGGGCGGCGGTTGATCGGCCTGCGGTCGCCCCTGGTTTGCCAGCCCGCAGCCTGGCAGATCGATTGGCCACACTGGCGAACCGCCCGCTGACCATCATGCAGGCCCGCACCATTCCGGGGGCGCTGACCGCCTGTCCGGGGGCGCCGGTGACGGTGCAACGCTATGTTCTGTCGGATGGGCGCACGGTGATGCGTTGCGGCCCGCAAATCGACGATCCCGCCGGGTTCATCAATGGTGCCGGGGTGCGCGGGCTACAGGTGGCCGGGTCGAATGTACATGATTTACCCCTGCCTGCGACGGCGGCGATGCTGGCGGCGTTGCGCGCCGATCTGCGTGCGACCGGTGCGGCCGATGCTCCGCGTCCGGCGACCGGCACCCGTCGTAACAAATCCCCTTCCGCGCGCGCCGGGGCCGAGACGGGACGCTACGTTCAGGTCGGCGCCTTCGCCAGTGCGGCCAATGCGGACAAGGTCAAGGCACGGCTGCGGGCGCTGGGCGTGCCGGTTTCGACGGGTGCGGCGCGGATCGGCGGCAAGGAGGTGCAGGTAGTCTATGCGGGCCCGCTGAGCGGCACCGACGCCGAGGCGACGTTGCGCCGCATCCGCGCCAACGGTTTCCGCGATGCGATCCTGCGCTAGGCCGGTTTAGGGGTTAGTTGCAGATATCCTGCAACGCGATCCAGCGCGCGGAATCCAGCACCGGGCGCGGCGCGTTCTGGCCGCTGAACGGATCGCCCTCGATCAACGCCAGAACGCTTTCGCCCGTCGGGTCAAGGGCATAGGCATAGGGCGATGACGGCACGCCTGCGGCAGTGAACGCCTGCAACAGCGCCTCGGTTTCGGGTCTTGTCGGCGCGGCCTGCATCAGGGTTTTGCCATAGCCTTTCACCGTCTCGCCCGGCACGCTCATTCCCGCCAGAAGCCGCAATGCGGTGCCCACTCCGGCCCATTCCACGAAGGGGCGCATCGGGTTGCCGCCACGTTCGGCCAGCTCGGTGGCGATCACCGTGCCGGCGATCACATCGGGGGTTTCGTGCCCGGTGATGGTCTGGCGGCCCAGTACCACCACATCGCCAGGCAGCACGATGCCCGCCTTGCCCCCGCGCGGAACGATGATGATCTGCGCCGTGCCGGGCAAGCGGTCGGCCAGCGCCATCAGTGCTTCGTCGCCGCCGGTGGAATGGCATGGGCTGCCGGTCTGGCGTACCATATCGGCCAGAATGGCGCGGCCGATTTCGGCCCGCATCGCGGCGGGCGCGATACGGGCGGCCTGCTGAACCACCGCAGAGGGCAACCAGACCACCCCGGCGATTAGCGCCATGATCGCCGCACCCCCCAGTAACCAGCCACGCAAGCGCCCCGGATGTGGTTGTGTGGCGTCCAGGGCCGCCTGCACCTTTTCAATCGCGGCGATCATCGCCTCGTCGTCGATCTCCAGATCTTCTCCCGGTTCTGCCGATGGCGCATAGAGCGCCGGACGTTTCCCCGGATTTTGCCGCACCAACGCCGCCAGCGACCAATGCGCCAGTGGCCGTTCAGCGCGACTGTCGAAAATCACCAGCGTTGCATCGCCAAAGGATATGATGACCTCACGGCGACGCGCCTCGGCACTCTCGCGCCATAGGCCCAGTGCTTCCAGCCGTTGATATTGTGGGAGTGCGGTCATTCCGTCCCCGGATTGGTCAGTTAAGCGCAAGATAACCATTCGGCGGGTCGGGTCAATCAACCGCCCGTGCCAAACCGGCATCGGCCATCAGGCAAAACGGCGGGATTGGGAGGCGGCCGCAACGCGGTCGCGGCGCCGAGTCGGGCTCGATGCCCGTCTCGGCGCCCTCTGCTCACAACAGTTTGGCGACGGCGCGCAGCTCGAACTTCTGGATTTTCCCCGTCGAGGTCTTCGGCAGATCGGCGAAAATCACCCGCTTCGGCGTCTTGAACCCGGCCAGCCGGTCACGGCAGAAGCGGATGATTTCATCTTCTGTCAAACTTGCTCCCTCCTTCACCTCGACAAAGGCGCAGGGCACTTCCCCCCATTTTTCATCGGGCTTTGCCACGACCGAGCATAGCGAAACACCCGGGTGTGCCGCGATCACCCCTTCAACTTCGACCGAGGAAACGTTTTCCCCACCCGAGATGATGATGTCCTTGGCCCGGTCCGTGATCTTGATATAGCCGTCCGGGTGCATGAACGCGATGTCGCCCGAATGGAAATATCCGTCCGCAAAGGCTTCGCGCGTGGCTTCCGGGTTACGATAATAGCCCTTCATCACGGTATTCGACCGGATCATGATCTCGCCCAGATGTTCGGCATCGCGGGTGACCTCATGGCCCTGGTCATGTACGGAAACCGTCTCTACCATCGGCATGGCGACGCCGGTGCGGGCCTTGATCGCGGCGCGTTCCTCACCCGTCACATCCTTCCAGCCGGGCTTCCAGGTGCAATCGGTCGCCGGGCCATAAACTTCGGTCAGGCCGTAAACCTGGGTCACGTTAAATCCCAGCGGCTCGATCGCCGCCAGCGTCGCGGCGGGCGGAGGTGCCCCGGCAGTAAAGATCTCGACGATATGATCGAATTGGCGGCGATCGGCATCCTTGGCGTTGACAATCGCATTCAGCACGATCGGCGCACCGCCGAAATGCGTCACGCCATGATCGGCGATGGCATCATAGATAGCCTTCGCGGTGATATCACGGCAACACACCGTCGTGCCGCCCAGCAACGGCATCATCCACGGATGGGTCCAGCTGTTGCAATGAAACAGCGGCACAATGGTCAGCAGCACCGGATACAGCTGCATCCGCCACGAAATCAGGTTGCCCATCGTTGCCAGATAGGCGCCACGGTGATGATAGACCACGCCTTTGGGCTTGCCCGTCGTCCCCGACGTATAGTTCAGCGCGATGCTTTCCCATTCGTCCTGCGGCATGATCCACTCGAACAGCGGATCGCCCTCACGCAGCAGGGCTTCATATTCCAGATGATGTCCCGCCGCAGGCCAGCCAAATTCCGGGTCGGCCACCTCGATGATCTGCGGGGCCGGGCCCTGCATCTGGCGGACCGCGGCTTCGGCCAGGTTCAGGAACTGGGTATCGCACAGCACCACCCGGGCACCGGAATGTTCAAAGATATAGGCAACGGTTTCGACATCCAGCCGGATGTTGATCGCGTTCAGGATGGCCCCTGTGGCGGGCACGCCGAAATGCGCCTCCAGTTGCGGAGCGGTATTGGGCAGCAGCGTTGCCACCACATCGCCCGGCCGGATGCCGCGGGTGACCAGGGCCGAGGCCAACTGGCTGACCCGGGCGTGAAAATCGACATAATTGCGCTGGATCGACCCATGTATCACCGCGATCCGTTCTGGAAAGACCTCTAATGCGCGATTCAGGTGGGACAACGGCGTCAACGGTACAAAATTCGCCGCGCATTTCTCCAGCCCTGTTTCCTCAGATAACCACCCCATTCGCTCCCCCTCTGGCTCATGGTCCTGCATCATCGCCAAGGCCGATAGCGGTCCGGGTGATGACGGTGCGATCATTGGCAGGGCGGGACGCGAAGGGAAGGGGTCGGCCGGGGGGCGCAGGGCAATTACGTCACGTCACAGGCCGGGTGGTTCGCACCGTAGCTGCAATCGGGGGGCTGCAACGGGGAGGCCGGAACCCGGTTGCGGCGCCGGCAGCATTGCCACCAGACTTGGGGCTGGCTTCCGTGATGCGTTTTGGACGATACCGACAGGGCGGATGACGCACTGAAATCCTGCGCCAATGCGCCTTGTCGTCACCTGCTTTGTTGCGGTTCGAACGCCAAGCGCGGTTTTGCCCGTAGCCGGTCAAGGCCAGGGGCATATTGCACGATCCGTAGGCAACATCATGCAGGCGTCTGTTTCCATGCCCCGCCGGTATCATCCAGGATCGGAAATCCCGCCTTTCCGGGCAAGGCATAATGCCACCATTCCAATGGGTTGTGGATGAATCCCGATGCCTGCATCACGCCGCGCAGGATCAGGCGGTTGATGATCGCGGGGGCGGGAATGTCGGTTCTGTCATGGTGTGACTGCACCGATGCTGTGTCGAAATCCGTCCCCATGTCGATGGTGCCCGCCGCGTTCGCCAGGGTCAGATCCACCGCCGTCCCCCGCGAGTGGTCCGAGCCGATGGCCGGATCGGCCACATAATCGGGGTCGGGCCGCGCCGCCCACAGCATCCGTTGCACCGATGCCGGGCGATAGGCATCCAGCAGCACGATCCCATAGCCTTGCAGTGCAAAGGTATCTGCGGCGCGATACAAGGCGCGCGCCGCCTCCGGCCGCAACAACGCTTGGCTGTGCGAATACAGCACCCGACCGGTAAAGTTGTCCGGCGTGGCATAGGCGAGCGCGACGGTGATCGCCGGATGGCTGATCTCGACCAGCGGTATGGAGCCTGTCCTGCTCAGATCGGGCATATATCAGGTCTCCAGGGTAAGATCGCGCTGACAGCGCAGCTGCCGCCCACCGTCCAGCAGGCGCAGGGGTTGGATCTCATCACAGCCCGGCGCTGCCAGGGCGCAGCGGTTGCGGAAAAAACAGCCCGAAGGCAGGGTGCGGTTCGAGGGCAGTTCGGTTTCATCAAGCGGTCCCGAGGCCCGTCCGTGACCGATCCTGGGCACAGCCCCCAGCAACAGGCGCGTGTAGGGGTGCCGGGGTGTGGTCAACACCCGGGCGGCATCGCCCTGCTCGACGATCTGGCCCAGATACATCACCGCCACCTCATCACAGAAATGCCGGATGACCGACACGTTATGCGAGATGAAGACATAGGCCAGCCCACGTTCATTCTGCAATTCCATCAGCAGGTTCAGGATCTGTGCTTGCACCGAGACATCCAGCGCCGAGGTCGGTTCATCCAGAATGATGATCTCGGGCTGGCTGGACAGAGCGCGGGCGATGGCGATGCGCTGACGCTGACCGCCCGAGAATTCATGCGGATAACGGTCGATATGTTCCGGCCGCAGACCGACCTTGACCAGCAGATCGGCGGCAAGGGCGCGCAGGGCCTGACGACCGGGGGTCCGGTGCAGGAACACCGGTTCGGTGACGATTTTCCACACCGGCATACGCGGATTCAACGAGCTGTTCGGATCCTGCAGCACGATCGAGATTCGGTCTGCCCCCCGCACCCCCTCGACCCTGCCCGAGGTTGGCCCCAGCAGGCCGGTCATCACCTGCGCCAGCGTGGATTTTCCGCACCCGGATTCCCCCAGTATTCCCAGTGTCTTGCCGCGTTCTACGCGCAGCGTGACGCCATTCAGCGCATGGGCATAGGAGGTGATCCGTCCCCGCCAATCCCGTCCGGCGGGAAACGCAACGGCGATATCGTGCAATTCGATGGCGATGCTCATGCCGCAACTCCCTGTTCCATCCAGCAGGCGAACACCTGATCCGGTGACGGTGATCGCATCGGCGGCAGCGCGGTGCGGCAATGATCTTGCGCCAGTGCGCAACGCCCGGCAAAGCGACAGCCGGGAATGTCCTGGCGCAGATCGGGCAAGGTGCCCGGGATCGAGGCCAGTGCCGATTTCGCCGCGACTGCTTCGGGACCGGCATTCAGCAGCGCGCGCGTATAGGGATGGCGCGGCGCGGTCAGGACCCGGTCCGTCGGCCCGGTTTCCACCACCTTGCCCGCATACATCACATAGATCCGGTCGGTATATTCCGACACCACCCCCAGATCATGGGTGATCAGCAGAACCGCCGCCCCCACATCGCGCGCCCGGTTTTGCAACAGCGTCAGCACTTGGCGCTGCACCGTCACATCCAGCGCGGTGGTGGGTTCATCAGCGATGACGATCCGGGGATCGTTGGCAAAGGCCAGCGCGATCACGATCCGCTGTCGCATGCCGCCCGACAACTCGAACGGATAGCGGCGCATGATGGCCGGGGCATCGGCGATGCGCATCTGGCGCAACAGATCCACGGCATGGGCATGGGCATCGGCCTTGGTGATCTTGCGATGGGCGCGGATCACCTCGATCATCAGGTCACCGATGCGGCGGGTGGGGTTCAGCGCGGTCAGGGGTTCCTGAAAGATCATCGCCGCGCCGGAACCGCGAATCGCGCGCAGCTGCGCCTGTGTGGCGGCCATCATGTCCTGCCCCAGCAGATGCAGCGAGCCCGCCGTTATCCGATAGGCGTCCTCGGGCAACAGCCGCATCGTTGCCATCGCGGTGACGGATTTTCCACACCCGGATTCGCCGACAACGCCGACGATTTCCCCGGGATAGACCTGCATCGTCACATCCTCCAGCGCGTGCAGCGCACCACGCCAGACCGGGAATTCAAGACTGAGGCCCTGGATCGACAGGACCGGATCATTGGGAACAGACAGGGTCATGAGCGGCCTTTCTGGCGCGGATCGCTCAGATCGCGGATCCCGTCGCCCAGCAGGTTGAAGGCAATAGAGGTGAACAGGATGGCGACGCCCGGAAAGGCGGAATACCACCATTGATCAAGGATATAGCTGCGCCCGGCCGAGACCATGGCGCCCCATTCGGCGGCCGGGGGCTGGGCCCCAAGCCCGATGAACGACAGCCCCGCGACCATTAGGATCACCGCGCCGATATCCAATGTCGCCTGCACCAGAATGGGCGACAGGATATTGGGCACCACATGCAGGCCCAGGATCTGCGCTGAGCGCGCCCCGAACACACGTGCGGCCATGACATAGCCCGCCTCGCGCACAACCAGCGTCTGGCCACGCGCCAGCCGCACATAGGTCGGGATACGCACCACCGCGATGGCGATCATCGCGTTCCACAGGCTGGGGCCCAATGCCGCCGCCAGCGCCATCGTCAGCACCAGCGATGGCACCGCCAGCACCACATCCATCAGCCGCATGATCACGGTATCGACCCGGCCGCCAAGAATGCCCGACAGCCCGCCGATGACCGTGCCGACCGAGGTTGACACCGCCACCACGAACAGCGCCACCCCGATGGAGACCCGTCCGCCATGCATGACGCGGGTGAAAATATCGCGCCCGACCTCATCCGTGCCAAAGGGGTGCGCCCAGGATGGCGCCGCCAAACGGGCGCGCAGGTTGATCGCATTCGGATCGGTGTGCAGCAGGGACGGCAGAATGCCCACACACAGCGCCACCAGCACCAGCATGACCAGCCCCGTCAGCGTCACCGGGCTTTGGCTGATCCGGTGCCACGTGCGGGCCAGATCCGACCGGCGCGTCGGAGAAAGAGACAGCACCGCCATCATCCGACCTCCTTGATGCGGGGATCCAGAACGATATAGGTCAGATCCACCGCCAGATTGACCAGCACATAGGCCAGCGATACCACCACGGTGAAGCCCATCACGGCGGGAAAATCCAGACTGCCGATGGAGTTGACCACATAGGCGCCCATGCCCGGCCAGGCAAAGACCGTCTCGGTCAGCACCGCACCATACAGCAGATCGCCAAATGCCAGCCCCAGCACCGTGACCGAGGGGATCGCGGCATTGGGCAGCGCATGACGCAAGATCACCTGCGCCTTCGACAGCCCCGCGGCACGGGCGGTGCGGATGTAATCCTCGGACAACTGATCCAGCATGGCCGAGCGGATCTGCCGCGCGATCACGCCGACATGCACAAACCCAAGGCAGAGCGATGGCAGCACCAGATGCCACAGCGCACTGCGCGCCGCCGCCCAATTCGCCGTCAGCACGCCATCCAGCACATACATGCCGGTGATGCGCAGCGGCGCCTCGATCCCGGTGGCCAGACGTCCGCCCCCCGGGAACCAGCCCAGCCTGCCGTAGAACGCCACCAGCAACACCAGCCCCAGCCAGAACGCCGGGGTGGAAATTCCGATCGCGGCAAAGGTGCGGGCGAACTGGTCGATCCAGCCATTGCGCCATACCGCCGAGGCGACGCCGAGCGGCACCCCAAGTGCGACCGACAACACCAAGGCCACGATGACCAGTTCCAGCGTGGCGGGAAAATAGGCGGCGATATCTTCGGATACCGGGCGGCCGGTACGGATGGATGTGCCCAGATCGCCCTGAAACAGCCCCATGATATAGCGGCCGTATTGAACATAGAGCGGTTGGTTCAGCCCCAGCTTGTCGCGTATCTGGGCAACCATCGCATCGTTGGCGCGATCTCCCGCCAACAGGCGGGCGGGATCGCCGGGGATCATGTGGGAAATGGCAAATGTAATGAGCGAAACGCCGAAGACGACAAGAATGAGAAAAAGCACGCGTCGGCGTAGCACCACAAGGATGTTCATGGCGGCAACCTGCTGGCTGGGGCCCGACCGAAAGGCCGGGCAGGGGACCGGGCTAAGGCGGCGGACGACAGCGCGTCCGCCACCGCACGCGTTGTTCAGTTCGATTTCGACATGGCGGCGAAATCGTAAATCTGTTCCAGCATCGGGTTGAAGGCATAGCCCTTCACGTCCGCCGCCATCGCCAGTTGGGTGCTGCGCTGGAACAGATAGCCGTAGGCTGCATCCTCGACGGCGATCTTTTGCGCCTGCTGATACAGGATTTCGCGTTTGGCCTGATCGGTTTCCACCGCGGCCGCGCGGACCAGATCGTCAACCTTCGGGTTGGAATAAAAGGCGCGGTTGCCCGACAGGCCCTGTTTGGCGCTGTCAAACCAGTAGTTCATGAACATGTAGGGGTCGGCGAAATCCGGGCTCCAGTTGCCGATGGCAATCTGGAAATCGCCCGCACCCAGCCGGTCGCGGTAGCTGGCATTGGCCGAGGATTCCAGTTTCACCGTCACCCCCACTTCGGCCAGATTGGCCTGCACCGCCAGCGCGATCATCGGCCAGGCCGAATCCTTGTCGCCTGCCAGTGCAAAGCTGATCGTCTGGCCCGCCAGCCCCAGTTTCTTGAACTTTTCCCGCGCCGCGGCAACGTCAAGTGTGGGCGCGGGAATGGTGGCGTCATACCCCCACATGCCTTCGGGGATGGGGGCGCTCATTTCCTTGGCCTGCCCCATCATGATACCTTCGATGATGCCCTCTTTGTCCACAGCCTCGATCAGGGCCTTGCGCGCCTCGGGGTTGTCAAAGGGGGCCTTGGCATTGTTCAGATACAGATAGGTGACCAGCAGGCCGGGATAGGTTTCGACCTTTATACCGGGTTTCGCCGCCAGCGCCTCGGTCTGATCGACGGGCAGGGTTTCGGCGATATCCAGATCACCCGCCTCCAGCGCCAGACGCCGCGCGGACGCATCGGGGATGATCCGCACCTCGACCGCCTTCAGCGCGGGCATGCCTCCGGCGTAATGCGGGTTCGGCAGCATCTTGAGCGATTGCCCCTTGTCCCACGATGCCAGCATGAAGGCACCCGAACCGGCGGTATTGGCCGACAGCCAGCCTTGGCCCAGATCGCCATCCTTTTCATGGGCCATCACCGCAGGGTTGACGATCCCGGCACCGCTGTTGGCCAGCGTATACAGGAAAGGCGCAAAGGCATCGGGCAGGGTGAAGCGCACGGTCAGCGGGTCCACGACCTCGGTGGTCAGCCCGGCCGGAAAGGCCTCGGACGGGCCCTGCGCCAGCTTCATCAGCCGATCGAACGAGAATTTCACCGCCGCCGCATCAACCGGCGTGCCGTCCGAAAACATGTTGCCGGGCTTCAACTTGAACTCCCAGACCTTGCCATCGGCACTGACCGTCCAGCCGCTGGCCAGTTGGCCGGAAACCGTGGTCTGGCCCTTGCCATCCTTGACGTCATAGGCAACCAGCCGCTGGTAGGCGGGGTAGGCGACGGTCCAGTCGTTGTTGTCGACGGTCACGCCCGGATCGATCGTTTGCGGATCGGCGCCCTTGCCGATCACCAGCGTATCGACAGGGGTTTTGGCGAGGGCGGCGGTTGCCAGCATCGACAGCGCGACGATGGCGGGAAATGTCAGGTGTTTCATGGATACCTCCGGTTGGCGGGTGCAGGACCGGTTGGCCCGGTCTGTTTTGATGAAATCTACGTATTTGTTGAAATGATAACATTCAACATATGATGTTATGATCATATCATTTGCGGTGATAATCGGGACCGGACGCCGCAATTTTGTGCAGTTACCCCGGACACAGCTTGTGATTTAGGATGAAGCACAGGTAAGGTCGGACAGATGGAACGTGATATCTCCCTGTTGAAAACGGCGATCACCAAGGCAGAGCCGGGGTTCACCCGGCTTGAGGCCCGGATTTCGGCCTATCTTCTGGCCCGACCCGAGGCGATCTTGATGGAGACCAGTGCCGAAACAGCGCGCAAGCTGAACATCAGCCCGATGACGGTGACGCGATTCTACCGCAAGCTGGGCTTTGATGGCGCCGCCGAGGCGCGGGCCGAGGCGCGGCGCAAAGCCTTTGGCCCGGAAACTCGGCGTATGGATCTGCGCTTTGACTCGGGCAATCAGATGCGCGACGACACCCATACCGATGACGTGCATGAATTCGCCCGCGCGGCGGTGGATGCGGCCTTTGCGCTACGCGAAACCCAGGGCTGGCGCACCATCGTCAAGATGGTCGCGGGGGCGGATTCGATACATGCGATCGGGTTCCAGACCATGCATTTTCTGGCCGATGGGCTATGTCGGCGACTGGCCTATCTGCGTGATCGGGTGCATATCCTTGATGGGATCGACGGTGTTTATGCCGGGTTGCTGCCCGCACCGGGTGAGCGGATCACCCTGATCATGATCGACACGTTCCGCTATGGGGCGCATGGACCGCTGTTGGCGCAATTCGCCCGCGAGCGGGGTGTCGATGTGGTTATCTTTGCAGATGAATTCTGTGATTGGGCTGCCGCGATCACCCCGCATGTGCTGCGCTACCCGGCGGAATCGCGTTTTGTTCTTGCGCTGCCGCAGGGGATCACCATGGGGCTGACGCTGCTGTTGCAAGATGTCAGCACCGAACTGGGCGAAACCGCGCGCGCGCGGATCGAGAAACTGTCGGATGCACAGGAACATTTCGGGCTGTTCCTGGACTGAACATCCATGTCGTCGCGGGATATCTGGATCAAACCCCAGTTTTGCCACCGCGCTTCATTCCTGGCGTTCAGGCAAAAAAGAACCCCGCATCGATTGCGCGATGCGGGGGGCTCAAAACATTATTCTTCAGTGCTTGCGGCGTTTTGCAACAGCACCGAGGGCGGCAAGACCACCCAACATCAGGAAGCCCGCAGCCGGAAGCGGAACCGACGGGATGGATGTCACGGAATAGGTCAGCGAGGTGCCGACATTTCTCGTGATCCCATCGAAGAAGCCAAGCGAGAGAGTCTCACCGCTGGACAGAGTATATTCGATGGTCGCGAAACCGGCGAACACAGCCCCCAGCCCGGTATACTGGGTGAAGGAGTTTTCATGCTCTGCGGTACCATAGCTGACGTTGTTCAAGTCACCGATCAGACCGGTGACAGCGTAGGCAACCGTCAGGGTCACGTCCTCTTCGGCAAAGAACGTATAAAGGATCGATCCGCCAGGAGAAAGCGTTCCCGTCTGGGTGTCATAGTCGCCACCGGAAATGGAGATCGTTGCGGCATAGGATGTCGAAACTGCTGCCAGAGTTGTCAACGCTGACAAGGTGATAGCCTTGATGTTCATGTTCACTCCTAAAGTATTTAGTCAAAATTGAATGATTCGAGCCTGTAGATACTATCAGTTAATCAACTCTTAAGCACTACCTTGGGAAGAATTATAAATTGCAATACAATTTTAAGTTGTAAGTCGCGCCAGGCCTGCCATGGGTTGACTTTCGTGAATGTGCTGTGCGCTCTGCTGCTAGATTTGGCGGTTGGATTTGGCGCGGCTGCGCCGACGGAGCAATGGGCGATCTGCGCAGCATTTCGACCGCGCGAAGCTGATCTCCCATTGAGATAAGTTGGGCGGCAAAGACCGCGGGGCGTGATAGTTTAACATGGTGCTGATTTAGTCCTGCGCTGAGAGCGTTGTTCTTTACTCAGATTCGGCATCTGTTTGTTCATCTGGCGTGGCCGACGGCGTTGGTCGGTTTGCGGCGTCGTCTTCTGCTGATGCAGGGAGCAGCTGCGGCAGTCTGGCGAGATTTCCGGCGGCCAGCGTCAGGATGACGCGGGTTCGTGCGCGCTCAATGCCGCGAAAGGCAGTTTGGGCGGCCCCTCCGATGGTTTTGGCCCAGCCGAAAGCCTCTTCGATCCGTTTGCGGTGACTGGGGGACAGGACGTGGCTTCTTTGCCGTGTCGTGCGCCCGTCGATTGCGGAATAACGCGATTTTTGCGCGATATGCGGAGTGACGCAGGCCTGCCGCAGATCGGCAACAAACTCGGCCGCGTCATATCCTTTGCCCGCGCCGAGCGTCAGCCTCCGGGGCGAGCCCGGCGCATGGCGGTGGATCCTATTAATCGCGGCCCGGCGTTCGGCGCGACCATCGGTCCGGCTCAGATCTGCCTGCACGATCAGGCCGCTGCGCAATCGGCATGGTCCTCGAACCGGTGGCGGAACATGCCTCATATCCATAAGAGCATGGCCGATGAAGCACAGCGCGGCCCCGGTGCAGGGGGCTTTCCTGTAAAGCCGCGCGGCCGGATCGGTCGTAGAGGCATGGGTTTCATTCGAGCGCTTCTCGCCCTGACGTCGACTTCGGTATTGCGGGGACTGGGTCTGGTGCAGGGCATCGGATCGGGCTCGGTCGTGGGGGCTGGTCATCGGCAGCGGCGTCAGAGGCGGGCGGCTCGCCGGGATCATCATCGCCGGGCGTGCGCTCACTCTTTGGCCGAAAGCTTTTCATCGACGCCCGTTCGGCATTGGGCTTGCAACAACGCCGCCACAATGCCTCACTTCAGCAACGTGCCATCGACCGAGAAGTGGTCGTCCGACAAAAGCGGCCTCACCTCGCGATGGGCCAGAATGGATGGGCCAGAATGGCAGCCATGACCTTGCGCGACATCTCGGTGTTCAGAAATCGGTCGCGGTTCTTGGTGAAGACGGTCGGCACCCAGACAGGATCATCGACCCCGAGGCCCACAAACCATCGAATCAGCAAAGTGTAGTGCATTTGCTCCATCAACTGCCGCTCGGACCGGATCAAGAACAGGATCTGGAGCAGGCTGGCCCGGATCAGCCGCTCCGGCGCAATCGAAGGGCGCCCGAAATCGACGTAAACGGCGTTGAAATCTTCATCGAGGCTGAAGAGAGCATCATTCACCACTGCACGGAGCTTCCGCAGCGGGTGAGGCGCAGCGACCCGTTCCTCGAGAGCAACATAGCTGAACAGCGAACCGCTCTCCTCGTCCATGCCCCGCAGCGTCACCCCAAGAAATCGACTTGCGAGGGTGAAACATGTTCCAGATGCCGCGTCGAAACCCACTAAATCAGCACCCTGATAAAGAACAGGGTCTCGTTCAGTAGCGCGTCACGCATCCGGCCGTTAAAGGCTTCGCTGTTCTCGTTCTGCATGGGCTTGCCGGGGGCGGTGTCGTGCCACCTCACCTGCATCTTCCCGGCCCATTGTAGGATCGCGTTCCAGGTGAACTCGGTGCCGTTGCCTGAAACAATCACGCTGGGTTTACCACGCCGTTCGATCCGCGCCGTCAGTTCCCGGGCAGCGCGCCGGCCTGAGGTTAGGTGTCGACGACTGCAAGGCTCTCCTTGGTGACATCATCGATCACGTTCAGGATGCGGAAGCGGCGACCGTCAGCGCACTGGTCCTGGACGAAATCGACGGACCAACGGGCGTTTGCAAGCGCCTCGGTCATCAGCCGCCCGCGTTCCAATGGCCCGCTTCCGGCTTCGGCTTCGGCGCACCCACAGCCCCTCATCCCGGTAGAGCCGCTGCGTGCGCTTGCTGTTCAGCACATTGCCATTCCTGTATTGCCCGAGTGAAACTGTGCTCATGCGACAAGGGAGAACGTGGCAATGAGTATGACGATGGACGACAGCATCAAGCGTTGGACGGCGAAGCGCAAAACGGCGCTGGTGATCGAGATCATTCAGCGCAAGACCACGGTGGCCGAGGCCAGCCGGTCTTTCGATCTGTCGCCTTCGGAGATTGAGAGCTAGATCGATGACGCCAAGCGGGGGATGGAGAATTCCCTGCGGGCGAACCCGCTCGGCATCCGGGAACAATACGAGAAGCAATTGAGGGACCTGCAGGAGGCCTATGGCGAGGCCATGCTGGAGTTGCGCGCCCGAAAAAAATTCCAGGCCCTGCTGGATGCACAGGATCGAGCCATGGTTGCGCCACTGATTCGAGAAACCATGGCGAGGAAATGATCCAGAGCATCCAGCAGGGCCTTCTCGCGGAGGGCCTCAAGGTACCCCTGACCACGCTCTGCGCGCGGGTATTGGGGGGCCGCGCCGGACGGCGTATTACCGGGCTGTCAAAGCAGCCTCGAAGGTCGATCCGCGCTTTGCCGAGCCGATCAAGGCCATGATCGAAAAGGAACCGTCCTTCGGTTACAGGACGGTGGCTTGGCTTCTCGGCTCCAACAAAAACACGGTGCAGCGGGTCTTTCAGCTCAAAGGCTGGCAGGTCCGCAGCTATGGCGTGAAGCAGGGGTTCATCACCCCACACTGCCCGCGAGCCAGAATGGCATGGTCGAGCGCGTGATCCGGACACTGAAGGAGCAATGCGTCTATCGCCAACGCTTCGACAGCATCCAGCACGCAACCCGAGCAATCAGCGACTGGATCAGCTTCTACAACAACCGCCGACCTCATCAGGCGCTTGCCATGCGCACGCCAGCCGCGAGGCATTCAGTTTAGCGGCATAACCTGTGCAGATCCCGCCGGGTCA
>DASWPI010000022.1:0-38748 GCA_036398515.1 Paenirhodobacter sp. | reverse complement strand
CGGTCGAATGCGGAAAGGATATGTTGTTCCATGTCGTTCTCCGTCAGCCGATGCGGCCGGTGATGTAGCTTTCCGTGCGCGGGTCGGAGGGCTTGGTGAAAATCTGCGTCGTTTCGCCATATTCGACCAGGTTGCCCAGGTGGAAGAAGGCGGTTTTCTGGCTGACACGGGCGGCCTGCTGCATCGAGTGCGTGACGATCACCACCGAGAAGTTGGTGCGCAATTCGTCGATCAGTTCCTCGACCTGGGCGGTGGCGATGGGATCCAGCGCCGAGCAGGGCTCGTCCATCAGCAGCACCTCGGGCGAGGTGGCGACGGCGCGGGCGATGCACAGACGCTGTTGCTGGCCGCCGGACAGGCCGGTACCGGGCGCGTCCAGACGGTCCTTGACCTCATTCCACAGCGCGGCCTTGCGCAGCGAGGCCTCGACCGTTTCATCCAGCTCGGCCTTGTTGCGGGTCAGGCCGTGGATGCGCGGCCCGTAAGCCACGTTGTCATAGATCGATTTCGGGAACGGGTTCGGTTTTTGGAACACCATGCCCACCCGCGCGCGCAACTGCACCGGGTCGACCTTCTTGTCGTAGATGTTCTCGCCATCCAGCAGGATCTGGCCGCCGACGCGACAGATCGAGATGGTGTCATTCATCCGGTTCAACGTGCGCAGGAACGTGGATTTACCGCAACCCGACGGCCCGATGAAGGCGGTGACCGTCTTGTCCAGGATCTGGACGTTCACGTCCTTGATCGCATGGCTTTCGCCATAATAGACCTGCACGTCCTTCGCGGAAATTTTCACTTGGGTGGCGTCCACGACTCTCTCCGTCAATCTCATGTCGTTCATGATTTCAATCCTTACCAACGACGCTCGAATTTGCGACGCAGAATGACCGCGATGATGTTCATCACCAGAAGGAAGGCCAGCAGGACGATGATCGCCCCCGAGGCCCGTTCGACAAAGGCAGGATCAGCGCGTTGGGTGAAGTTGTAGACCTGCACCGGCAAGGCCGAGGCCGGGTCCATGAAGCCCTCGGGCGGCGCGGCGGGGTAGTCGCGCACAAAGGCCACCATGCCGATCAACAACAACGGCGCGGTTTCCCCCAGGGCCTGGGCCAGCCCGATGATGGTGCCGGTCAGGATGCCCGGCATCGCCAGCGGCAGGACGTGGTGCAGGATCGTCTGGGTTTTCGATGCACCGACCCCCAGTGCCGCATCCTTGATCGAGGGCGGCACCGCCTTCAGCGCGGCACGGGTGGAAATGATGATCGTCGGCAATGTCATCAGTGACAGCACCAGCCCCCCCACCAGCGGCGAGGATTGCGGCATACCGGCAAAGTTGATGAACACGGCCAGGCCCAGAATACCGAACACGATCGAGGGCACGGCAGCCAGGTTGGCGATGTTCACCTCGATCATGTCGGTGAACCAGTTTTTGGCCGCGAATTCCTCAAGGTAGATCGAGGCGGCCACACCGATCGGCAGTGACAGCACCAGCACGATCAGCATCATATAGGCCGAACCCAGAATGGCGACGCCCAGACCGGCGGCCTCGGGGCGCACTTCCGACGCGTCGGGGCCGGTGATGAAGGCCCAGTTGAACGGCATCGACAACAATCCGTTGTCACGCATGGCCTGGGCCAGTTGCAGCTGTTCGGGGGTGACGTTGCTGTCCAGCTTGGCGCTTTCCATCGTCACGCGCCCCTTGAAGTAGCCATCGACCCGGCCGTTGGCCAGCGCATCGAAGCTGACCGTGGTGCCGATTTTCGACGGATCGGCCATGACGATCTTGCGCAGTTGCGCCGGTGCCTCTTTCGAGAGGATACCGCCGACATCCTTGGCCGACATCCCGGCCGGGATCAGGTTCTTTTCGCGCAGTTCCTTGTTCAGCGCCTCATCCAGCAGCTTGCCATAGGTGATGGTGGTGACCTTGGACAATTCCGCCGGATCGCGGTTGCCGGTTTTGTCCAGAACGGCGGGGTCCAGTTGAACCTGCATCGTCAGCGTGGTCTGGCGAAAGGCGCTCAGCCCCTGACCCAGGACTGAGGACAGCAGAACCACCAGTGCCAGGACCCCGAACGCCACGGCGGCGGCGCCATAGGTGCGGAACCGGGTCTCGGCGGCATTGCGGCGCCGGGTGCGGGCGTCAACGGTGTACAGCGACACCCGGCCGCCATTGTGCGCAGCGGGGATATTCGTGGACGGGGCGGTCATTCGTATTGCTCCCGGTATTTGCGCACGATGATCAGCGCGATGATGTTCAGCCCAAGGGTAAAGACGAACAGCGTCAGCCCAAGCGCAAAGGCCACCAGCGTTTCCGGGCTGGCAAATTCGGTATCGCCGGTCAGCTGACTGACGATCTTGACGGTGACGGTGGTCATCGCCTCGAAGGGGTTCATCGACATCTTGGCGGCGGCACCGGCGCCCATCACCACGATCATCGTTTCCCCGATCGCCCGCGACGCCGCCAGCAGCACGGCGCCGACAATGCCGGGCAGGGCGGCGGGCAGGATCACCTGCTTGATGGTTTCCGACCGCGTCGCGCCCAGCCCATAGGACCCGTCGCGCAGCGATTGCGGCACAGCGTTGATGATGTCATCGGACAGCGACGATACGAACGGGATCAGCATCAGCCCCATCACCACGCCCGCGGTCATCACCGAGCTGGACGAGGCGCCGAACCCCAGCGGTTGCGCGAAATAATCGCGCAGGATCGGGCCAACGGTGATCAGTGCGAACAGACCGTAGACGATGGTCGGAATGCCCGCCAGGATCTCGATCAGTGGCTTGGCCACGGCGCGGACCTTTTTCGAAGCGTATTCCGCCAGGTAGATCGCCGCGAAGATCCCCACCGGCACCGAAACCAGCAGCGCGATCAGCGAGATATACAGCGTACCCCAGATCAGCGGCCAGATCCCCAGATCAGAGCCCCCGCCAAATTTCGGGTTCCAGGTCAGGCTGAAGAAGAAATCCTTGGCCGGGTAGATGCGGAAGAAGTTGATGGTTTCAAACACCAGCGACAGGACAATACCCACCGTGGTCAGGATGGCGATGCACGACGCCCCGATCAGCAGCATCCGCACAAAGGTCTCGGAGACATTGCGGGCGCGGAATTCGGGGCGGATGCGCGAGATGGCATAGACAAAGCCAATCAGTGCCAGCGCCAGCACGGCCGCCGTCATCGCCATGCGGCTGGTGCCGGACATGTCGTGATAGGCCTTGCCCGCGTCAAAGATCGACGGGGTCACATTGGTGCCCAGGGCGACGCCAACCTCGGCCATGCGTCCGCGCACATCCGACAGATCGGCGCGCATCGTGGCAAGGTTCTGGGCGCTGATCGCGCCTTTGGCCAGAAGCTGGTCGATCCCGGTGGCAATCCGGCGCACATCCGTCATCACCAGCGAAACGCTGGAACCTTCGGCGACATCGGAAGGCGCGATCATCGCGGTGACGCGCGATTCGATCAGAACGGGCTGGATCAACAACCAGCCGATCAACAGAAGCAGGGCCGGAACGGCGGTGAAAAGGAATACGCTCTGTCCGTAATAGCTGGGCAGCGAATGCAGCCGCCGGATGTCGCCCGCCACCTTCGAGACCGCCAGCTGGCGTCCCGCGATATAGCCTGCAACCGCCAGCGCGATCACGATCAGGGAAAGAAGGCCGATGCTCATGGAACTTTCCGATGAAAAGGGAAAGGTGGCGCCCAAGGGCGCCACCATCTGTTCTGGTTCTTACTTCAGCGGCCCCATTGCCACGTCGTTCTTGACCATCTCCTGGGTCTTGGCCAGTTCCGGGTCGGGAACCAGGCCATAGGCCGCCAGCGGGCCGTTCGGGCCGGCCATGTCATCCGACACGAAGAAGTCGATGTATTCCTGCAGGCCCGGAACCACACCGATATGCGCCTTCTTCACGTAGAAGTAGAGCGGACGCGAGACCGGGTATTCGCCCTTGGCGACGGTTTCGACCGAGGGGGTCACGCCGTTGACAGTGGCGACGCGCAGCTTGTCGGTGTTGTTTTGGTAGAACGACAGGCCGAACACGCCGATGGCGTTCTTGTTGGCCGCGATGCGGGCCAGCGTTTCGGTGTAGTCGCCGTCGATATCCACCGACACGCCGTCTTTGCGCAGATCGTTACAGGCGGAAACCGCGTCTTTTTCCTTGGCCTTTTCATCGGCGCCGGTCGAGGCGGCCTTGAACAGGTCGAACGCGCCCGAGGCCTTGCAGCCCGCTTCGATCACCTTGGTGTCGAACACTTCGCGGGTGCCGTGCTTGGTGCCCGGGATGAAGGCCAGCAGTTCCTGTGCCGGGAAGGCCGCATTCACGTCTTTCCAGGTCTTGTTGGTGTTCGGGACGATCTTGCCGTCCTTGACCACGTTGGCGGCCAGCGCACCATACCAGTCGGCCGGGGCAAAGGCGAATTCCGGGCCACCGATGTCGCTGGCAAAGACGATACCGTCATAGCCAAAGCGGACTTCCATGATCTCGTTCACGCCGTTCGACTTGCAGGTGTCGATGTCCGACTGCGAAATCCGCGAGGACGAGTTGGCGATGTCGATGGTGTTTTCGCCGACGCCTTCGCACAGTTTCTTGCGGCCTGCGCCCGAACCACCGGATTCAACGACCGGGGTGGGGAAATCGAAGTTTTCACCGAAGGCTTCGGCGACGATCGTGGCATAGGGCAGCACGGTCGACGAACCGGCGGTCTGGATCTGGTCGCGGGCATAGGAACCCGTGGCAGACACGGCCACAAGGGCAAGGGCCGAGACGCCGAGTTTCACGCTGTTCATGGATCACTCCTGAATATCTGTGGGCCATCATGGCCTCGCGCCTTCCCTAGGCGCGGTGCGTGACGCTTATGCAAACTTAATATGACAGTTGCGTGACAGCCCGCGGTGCCACGGTGGGCGATGCGATGATGCCGGTGCCGGGTGGCGTCTCTATATCTTTGAAATGAATATGAAATAAAATGCGCTTCGGGGCGTTGCCCGGCGTTGGCGCAAAAGATCACGTGGCAATGCGTGATTTTTGGTGGCGAAAATATTAACAAAACCCTACGCTGAACGTGGGCACTATGCCCGCATCTGGCCGGGGGATTCGCTCGCCGATCCGCCTAGACCCGATGATACGGGGTCCCGGCCAAAATCTGTCCGGCGCGATACAATTGTTCGGCCAGCATCACCCGCACCAGCATATGCGGCCAGACCATGCGGCCAAAGCTCAGCGACCAATCCGCCCGCGCCCGCAGCGTCGGCGCAATTCCGTCGGCCCCACCGATGACAAAGGCCACGTCGCGGGCCGCATCGCGCCACCCCCCCAGCCGGGTGGCGAATTCCGGCGAGGACACCAGATCCCCGCGTTCATCCAGCGTCACCATAACCGCGCCGGGGGGCAGGGCGCGGTCCAGCAGGGCGGCCTCGGCGT
This sequence comes from Paenirhodobacter sp., assembly GCA_036398515.1. Taxonomy (GTDB): domain Bacteria; phylum Pseudomonadota; class Alphaproteobacteria; order Rhodobacterales; family Rhodobacteraceae; genus Rhodobacter. The sequence goes on along the minus strand of DASWPI010000022.1, from coordinate 33,333 downwards.
CCATGCCCAGGTTCTTCTTGTCCTCGACCTCGATCACGGTGACCGGGCCCAGCCCCATTCCGCGACCGGCCTTGTTGAACCGGTCCAGATAATCGGTGATCAGCTCAAGCTCGGGGCTTTTGCGCAGCCTTCCGACCACGCAAATCGTGACCTTCATTGCAGCAACCGATCAGACGTGGCCGCCGCCGGGCATCCACATCTTTTCCAGCTGATAGAATTCGCGCACTTCGGGGCGGAACACGTGAACGATGACGTCCTGCGTGTCGATCAGCACCCAATCGCCCTGATCCTTGCCTTCGATCTTGCACAGACGGCCGAATTCTTCCTTCAGACGTTCTGACAGCTTTTCCGCGATGGCCCCGACCTGACGCGACGACCGCCCCGAGCAGATCACCATGTAATCGGCGATAGACGACCGGCCCTTGAGGTCGATGGTGATGATTTCTTCCGCCTTGTCGTCGTCCAGAGACGCCAGAACGCGTTCCAGAATCTGATTGCTGGTTACATCGGCCTTGACGAGATTGCTCATCGGGGCCGCCTTTGCATCCGTAACCCCGGACGCGAGAGAAGTATGAGACAGGACATTGTCCTCCGAAGGTTCGCGCGCCGCTTCTGCCCCCGGCGCGGGGGATGATCAAAATGTAGCATTGCGAGGGTTGAATCTCAACCAAGGCCGCAACGGATCACGCCCCCTGCGCGACGCGGCGCCGATTGTCAAGTCCTGGCCGTGTTAGGTCAGCGCCCCTGACCCGAGATTTTCTTGCGGCAAACCGCGCTTCAGCGTATATCCCTCCGATGATCGTGGTGTTCGACATAATCGAGCGCGTTCGCCTGTGCGAACGCTTCACCGGTGAAAGCCGGTCTGCCCTCGCGCGACTTTGACGTCGGCGGGCTGATAGCCTTCCCATGCCTTTACCCGCCCTGCCGCATCCACCGCGCGGGGATGATCATGTTCAGAGCCATCGAAAGTGAGAGCCATGTCTGCTCCGAAAACACTGTATGACAAGATCTGGGATGCCCATGTCGTTTCGCGCGACGCCGACGGCACCTGCCTGCTGTATATCGACCGCCATCTGGTCCACGAGGTCACCAGCCCGCAGGCGTTCGAGGGGCTGCGCATGGCGGGCCGTCCGGTCCATGCGCCCGACAAGACCATCGCGGTGCCCGATCACAACGTGCCCACCACCGAGGGCCGCGAGACCCATATCGAAAACGAGGAATCCCGTATTCAGGTCGAGGCGCTGGACAGGAATGCCCGCGAATTTGGCGTGCATTACTATCCGGTGACCGATATCCGTCAGGGCATCGTGCATATTGTCGGGCCGGAACAGGGCTGGACGCTGCCAGGGATGACCGTGGTGTGTGGTGACAGCCATACCGCCACGCATGGTGCCTTTGGCGCGCTGGCGCATGGGATCGGCACCTCCGAGGTGGAACATGTTCTGGCGACCCAGACCCTGATTCAGGCCAAGTCCAAAAACATGAAGGTGGAAATCACCGGGCGGCTGCGGCCCGGCGTGACGGCCAAGGACATCACCCTGGCGGTGATCGGCCATACCGGCACGGCCGGCGGCACCGGTTATGTCATCGAATATTGCGGCGAGGCGATCCGCGCCCTGTCGATGGAAGGCCGCATGACGGTCTGCAACATGGCGATCGAGGGCGGTGCCCGCGCCGGGATGATCGCGCCCGACGACATCACCTTTGATTACGTCCGTGGTCGCCCGCATGCACCCAAGGCGGCGCAATGGGAGGCGGCGGTGAGCTGGTGGCGCACGCTGTTCACCGACGAAGGCGCGCATTTCGACAAGGTCGTCACCATCCGTGGCGAGGATATCGACCCGGTGGTGACCTGGGGTACCTCGCCCGAAGACGTGCTGCCGATCACCGCGGTCGTCCCCTCGCCCGAGGATTTCACCGGCGGCAAGGTCGAGGCCGCGCGGCGCGCGCTGGAATACATGGATCTGACGCCGGGCACCCGGCTGACCGATATCCGCATTGACGCGGTGTTCATCGGGTCCTGCACCAACGGCCGGATCGAGGATCTGCGCGCCGCCGCCGAGATTTTGCGCGGCCGCAAGGTGGCCGACGGGGTGCGTGCGATGATCGTGCCCGGTTCCGGGCTGGTCCGCATGCAGGCCGAGGAAGAGGGTCTGGCGCAGATCTTCATCGACGCTGGCTGTGAATGGCGGTTGGCCGGATGTTCGATGTGTCTGGCGATGAACCCCGATCAACTGGCGCCCGGGGAACGCTGTGCCTCGACCTCGAACCGCAATTTCGAGGGCCGTCAGGGCCGCAACGGCCGCACCCACCTGCTGAGCCCGGCAATGGCGGCGGCGGCGGCGGTGACCGGCCATCTGACCGATGTGCGGGAATTGGTGGCATAAGGCTGTATTGGCGCTAAGTTGGGGACAAACAATTGCAGGAGTCGATCCGATGAGAGGCACTACAGTTCTGGTCATTGCCGGTGTTCTTGCCCTGCTTGGCGGGTTTGCCGCGCTGATCTTTCCGTTGCCGGCATCGCTGGCGGTGACGGTTCTGGTGGGGTGGGCCTTTCTGATCTCGGGCGTGCTGGGCTTGTGGGCGGCATTCTCCGACCGGGACATGTCGCACCGGGGCTGGGCCGGGTTCTTCAGCCTGCTGGATGTCGTCATCGGCGTCTGGATGCTGGCCGACCCGCTGGCCGGGATGGTGTCGCTGACGCTGGTGGTGGGGGCGTTGTTCCTGGCCTCGGGGTTGGTGCGGCTGTTCCTGGCCTTCGCCAATTTTCGCGGCACCGATATGTTCTGGCTGATGTTGTTGTCGGGGCTGATCTCGGCGGGGCTGGGCCTGTTCATTCTGGTCAAACTGCCTGCCGCCAGCCTGATCATTCTGGGCACATTGGTCGCGATTGAGCTGGTCGTGATCGGCACCACGCTATTGTCGATGGGCATCGCCCTGAAGAAACATGGAAAATTCTGATGAACAAGTTCACCCAAGTGACGGGGATCGCGGCGCCGATGCCGCTGGTCAATATCGACACCGATATGATCATCCCGAAGCAGTTCCTGAAGACGATCAAACGGTCGGGTCTGGGCGTGCATGCCTTTAACGAGCTGCGCTATGATGAAGACGGCAACGAAAAACCCGATTTCGTGTTGAATAAACCGCAATATCGTCGCGCGGAAATCATCGTGGCGGGCGATAATTTCGGCTGTGGATCCTCGCGCGAACATGCGCCGTGGGCCTTGGCCGATTTCGGCATCCGGGCGGTTATTTCCACCTCTTTCGCCGATATTTTCTACAACAACTGTTTCAAGAACGGCATGTTGCCGATCAAGCTGCCGCAGGAACAGGTCGATATCCTGATGGCGGATTCCGAACGCGGCGCCAACGCCCGCATGTCGATTGATCTGGAACGGCAAGAGATCACCACCTCGGACGGTGAGGTGATCGCCTTCGAGATCGAATCGTTCAAAAAGCACTGCCTGTTGAACGGGTTGGATGATATCGGCCTGACGTTGGAGAAAACCCCGGCGATCGAGGGCTACGAACAGACCATGGCGCAATCGCGGCCTTGGGTGTGAGGGGGATGGGCCGCCTGCGGGTGGCCCTTTGCCGCATTCTGGCGATAGGTCTGTGTGCGCTGCCGTTGCGGGCCGAAACCATCCGCATCGCCACCTATGATCCCGGTCTGACGCGCGATGGTCCGGGGTTGCTGCTGCGCGACATGGCCGACGCACGGGACAAGCAGATCGCCGCCGTGGTCGAGGTCATTACCGCTGTGTCGCCTGATGTCCTGCTGTTGACCGGCTTCGACTGGGATCTGCAAGGTGCCGCGCTGGAGGCCCTGCGCACCCGGCTGGATCAGGCCGGTGTGGGCTATGGCTACAGCTATGCGCCACGCCCGAATACCGGCATGAAGACCGGATTGGATCTGGATGGCGATGGCCGCACCGGTGGCCCGCGCGATGCGCAGGGCTATGGCAGGTTCACCGGGGCCGATGGCATGGCGTTGCTGTCCCGCCTGCCGATCGCGGTGGAGGGGGCGCGTGATTTCTCGGCCTTTCTGTGGGCCGATCTGCCTGATGCATTGATCGACGGGGCCGCGCTGACGCCCGAGGCGCGCAAGATCCAGCGTCTGTCGACCACCGGACATTGGGATGTGCCGGTCATCCTGCCTTCGGGGGAGGTGCTGGGGCTGCGGGCCTGGGCCGCGACGCCCCCGGTCTTTGATGGCCCCGAGGACCGTAATGGCCGCCGTAACCATGACGAAACCGCCTTTTGGCTGCGGTATCAGGAAGGGCGCCTGCCGATTGCGCCGCGTCCCGGTCCCTATGTCATGCTGGGCGATATCGGTCTGGACCCGGTGGAAGGCGAGGGCCGCAAACAGGCGCTGGCCCGGTTGTTGACCCAGGTGACCGATCCGCACCCTGCCGGTGCCGCATCCGTGGCGCAGGCGACCGCCGATTATGGTGGCGCGGTGGGGCAGTTGCGGGTGGATTATGCGCTGCCCTCGACCGATCTGACGGTTCTGGGGGCCGGGGTATACTGGCCGATGGGGGCTGCGGGGGAAATTGCGGCACGGGCCTCGCGGCACAAGCTGGTCTGGGTCGATATTTCCCTGCCCTGACTGGCTGAAAGGCCGCGCCCTGCTTGACCCCCGCAGCCCCTTTGGCTAGGCCATTGCCCAACCCTGTCGGAGGAGAAAACGCATGGCCACCCCTTCCATCCTTATCCTTGCCGGCGATGGCATCGGTCCCGAAGTCATGGCCGAGGTCAAAAAGGTCATCGGCTGGTTCGGCGACAAACGCGGTCTGGTCTTTGATGTGACCGAGGATCTGGTGGGCGGTTCGGCCTATGACAAATCCGGCGTGCCGCTGACCGATGAAACCTTGGCGCGGGCGCAGTCGGTGGATGCGGTTCTGCTGGGCGCCGTTGGCGGGCCGCAATACGATACGCTGGATTTCGCGGTGAAACCGGAACGCGGCTTGCTGCGTCTGCGCAAGGAAATGGATCTGTATGCCAACCTGCGTCCGGCGCAATGCTTTGACGCGCTGGCGGATTTTTCATCGTTGAAGCGCGATCTGGTGGCCGGTCTGGATATCATGATCGTGCGCGAGCTGACCTCGGGCGTATATTTCGGCGAGCCGCGCGGCATTTTCACCGAGGGGAATGAGCGCGTGGGCATCAACACCCAACGCTACACGGAATCGCAGATCATCCGGGTGGCCCGTTCGGCGTTTGAAATGGCGAAGCGGCGCGGCAACAAGGTCACCTCGGTCGAAAAGGCCAATGTGATGGAATCCGGTATCCTGTGGCGCGAGGTCGTGCAGAAGATCCACGACGAGGAATACCCCGAGATCGCGCTGAACCACATGTATGCCGACAACTGTGCCATGCAGCTGGTCCGCACGCCCAAGCAGTTCGACGTGATCCTGACCGACAACCTGTTCGGCGATATCCTGTCGGATTGCGCGGCGATGTTGACCGGTTCGCTGGGCATGTTGCCCTCGGCTTCGTTGGGGGCGCCGATGGCGAACGGGCGGCCCAAGGCGATGTACGAACCCGTGCATGGTTCGGCGCCTGATATCGCAGGGCAGGGCAAGGCCAACCCGATTGCCTGTATCCTCAGCTTTGCGATGGCGCTGCGTTATTCCTTCGATCAGGGGGCCGAGGCCACCCGTCTGGAACATGCGATCGAGGCCGTTCTGGCCGATGGTGTCCGCACCGCCGATCTGATGGGGCCCGATGACGGCGTTCCGGTCACGACATCGGAAATGGGCGCCAGAATCATCGCGGCGCTGAACGCCAGCCTGTGACTCTGGCGCTGCGTCACACCGCATGAAATCCAGTCAGCCGGGGCCATGCGCTCCGGCTTTTCAATTCTGCCCGCTGGTGTCGTGCGTTTCGATCCAGACGCGGGTCTGGGTCAGGATTTCCTCTGACAGGGTGTCATCCTGACTTGCGCGGGCCAGAACCATCGCCCCCACCATCGCGGCCCAGGTGCCAATCGCGGCACGGCGGCGTTCGGTCGGGGTGCCCTCCGCCTGAGCGTCATCCAGACGGGTGATCTGGGCGACGATACCATGGGTCATTTCGGCGCGGGCTTCGGGGGTCTGGCGCAGGGTCTCGGCGGCAAGACCGGCGATACAGCAGCCCTCGGCCGGGGTGCGGCAATGTTGCAGCGTCATATACGCATCCAGATAGGCGTTCAGGTCTGTCGGCGCCTCGGCGGCCTTGGCCAACCCATGCGCCAGCGTCTGGGTGATCAGGTCATCCTTGGATTTGAAGTGCCCGTAAAAGCCGCCATGCGTCAGGCCCGCGGCATGCATCACCTCGGCCACGCTGACCGCATCAAAGCCGCGGGCGCGAAACAGGCGACCGGCTTCGTCCAGAATGCGGGACCGGTTTGCGGTCATCTGTTCGCGACTGACCCTCATCTTGAAAATCTCCACGGTGGTTGTTGACAAATTCATGATGGCCGTCATATTTAATGTATAACATGACAACCATCATAAATATATGCGCAACTAAGCGAAAGAACAACACCATGCCTTCTTTGCCTGCTGTCTTGATCACCGGTGCCTCGACGGGTATCGGCGCGACCTATGCCGAACGGTTTGCCAGACGTGGCCATGATCTGGTTCTGGTGGCGCGCCGCGCCGACAAGCTGGCGGAAAATGCCACGCGGTTGCGGGCGGAAACCGGGGTTGCGGTCGATGTGCTGCCCGCCGATCTGACCAATGATCAAGATCTGGCCGCCGTCGCGAAGCGGTTGCGCGACGATGCCGCCATCGGGATTTTGGTCAATAACGCAGGCGCCAATGTCGGTGGCGGGTTCCTGACCCAGGATGCGGATGATCTGGCGCGGCTGGTGACGCTGAATGCGACCTCGGTGCTGCGGCTGTCGCATGCGGTGGCGCCGCGTTTTGTGGCGCAGGGTGCGGGCGCGATCATCAATGTCAGCTCGGTTCTGGCGCTGGCGCCGGAATTCGGCACCTCGGTCTATTCCGCGACCAAGGCGTTTGTGCTGTCCCTGTCGCAGGCGTTGCAGGCCGAACTGGGTGGCAAAGGGGTCTATGTACAGGCGGTTCTGCCCGGCGCGACCCGCACCGAGATCTGGAATTTCGTCGATCCTGCCGGTGTGCCGCCGCTGATGGAGGTGGACGATATGGTCGATGCCGCGCTGATCGGCTTTGACGCGCGTGAGGCGGTGACCATTCCGTCGCTGCATGAGGACGCCCGTTGGCCCGCGCTCGAGGCGGCGCGTCACGCGCTGATGCAGGACTTTGGCCATGATCGGCCTGCGGAACGCTATCGCCTGCCCGCATAAGCCCATTTCCTTCTGGATCAAAGGACAAACCATGACATTTCAAGCTCTTGTGGCGACCCGGACCGATACGGGGATCTCCGCCGATGTCACCACGCTGGATGATCAGGACCTGATGCCCGGCGACGTGACGGTGGCCGTTGATTACTCGACGGTGAATTACAAGGATGGCCTGGCGCTGGACGGTCGCGCCGGGATCATCCAGACATTTCCGCTGATCGCGGGGATCGATTTCGCCGGTGTGGTGCAGACCTCAAGCTACCCCGGCCTGAATCCGGGGGACCGGGTGGTGGCCAATAGTTGGGGTCTGGGGCAAACCCATCACGGCGGCTATGCGCAAAAGGCGCGGTTGAGCGGTGATTGGCTGGTCAAGCTGCCCGATGCGATCTCGACCCGCGACGCGATGGCACTGGGCACGGCGGGATATACCGCGATGCTGTGTGTGCTGGCGCTGGAACATGGCGGCACCACACCCGAACGGGGCGATATTCTTGTGACCGGGGCGAATGGTGGTGTGGGCTCTGTCGCCATCGCGCTGTTGTCGGAACTAGGCTATCGGGTGGTGGCCTCGACCGGGCGGCTGGATCAGGCCGATTATCTGCGCGCATTGGGCGCGGCCGAGGTGATCGACCGCCATACGATATCTGAACCCGGTGCGCCGATCACGGCGGAGCGTTGGGCGGGGGCGGTTGAAACCGTCGGCAGCCACACATTGGCGAATGTTCTGGCGCAGACGCAATATCGCGGCGTCGTCACCGCATGCGGCATGGCGCAGGGGCTTGATCTGCCCGGATCGGTGCTGCCGTTCATCTTGCGCAATGTCACGCTGGCCGGGATCGATTCCGTGAACGCACCGCAATCGGTGCGGATACAGGCGTGGTCGCGGCTGGCCCGTGATCTGGATTTTGCCAAGCTGGCCCGCACCGTGACCGTGGTCGGTCTGGCCGATGTGCCTGATGTCGGACGCCGTATTCTGCAAGGCAAGGTGCAGGGCCGCACCCTTGTCGACGTCAATGCCTGATCTTTGAGAGGAACCCTCATGTCGACCGATATCCTGTTTCAGCCCTTCGCGCTGAAATCCCTGACCGTGGCGAACCGCATCGTCATGGCACCGATGACCCGCACGATGGCGCCCGAGGGCATTCCCGGTGCGGCGCATGCCGAATATTACCGCCGTCGCGCGGCCGGGGGCGTCGGGTTGATCCTGACGGAAGGCACGGTGATCGATCGTCCGGCGGCGCGCAATGATCCGGGCATCCCGTTCTTTCATGGCGCGGCGGCGTTGGCGGGATGGGCGCAGGTGTCCGCCGCGGTTCATGCCGCCGGTGGGCGGATCGGGCCGCAGCTGTGGCACACCGGGTCCACCCGTTTTGGGGATTGGGACCCGCAGGCCGTGATCGACAGCCCCTCGGGTCTGGTGGGTCCCGGCGATCCGCGCGGCAAGCCGATGACCGAAGAAGACATCGCCGACACCGTTGCCGCCTTTGCCAGCGCGGCGGCGGACGCCAAACGACTTGGCTTTGATATCATCGAGTTGCACGGCGCGCATGGCTATCTGATCGACCAGTTCTTCTGGGATGGCACCAACCATCGCACCGATGCCTTTGGGGGGGCGACCATCGCCGAACGGTCGCGTTTCGCCGCCGAAGCCGTGCGGGCGGTCAGGGCCGCCGTTGGCCCGGATTTCCCCATCGACCTGCGCGTCAGCCAGTGGAAACAGCAAGATTACACCGCCCGACTGGCCGCGACGCCCGATGAGATGACCGCCTGGCTGGCACCGCTGGTCGAGGCGGGGGTGGATATCCTGCATTGCTCGCAACGCAGGTTCTGGGTGCCGGAATTCCCCGAGATCGACGGCGAAAATGGTCTGAACTTTGCCGGTTGGGCGAAGAAACTGACCGGTGCGGCGACGATCAGCGTGGGCTCGGTCGGGCTGGATTCGGATTTCGGCGGCGCGTTTGCCGGGCAGGGATCGGGCAAGGCATCGCTGGACGGCTTGATCGCCCGGATGGAGCGTGAGGAGTTCGACCTGATCGCGGTGGGCCGGGCGTTGATTTCGGATGCCGATTGGGCCCGCAAGCTGGCCGATGGCCGTGCCGAAGATATCGGCGGGTTCAATGCCGCCGATCTGGCGACGCTGAACTGATAGCATGGGTTGCCCGGGGACCGGGCAACCCGCAGACAATTTCAATCGGTGGCGGATTGAAGGGCGATCAGCACGGATTTCTGCCGCCGGTTGGCGTGATAGGCCGCACGGCCCAGATCCTTGCCGATCCCCGACCCCTTGAAGCCGCCGGTGGGCAGGATGTGATCCCAGGACCGGCCGTAACGGTTGATCCAGACCGTTCCCGCCTGCATCTGCCGTGCCAATCGCAGGCTGCGCGACAGATCGCGGGTATAGATCCCGACGGCCAGCCCATACAACGGGTGGCTGGCCAGAGTGGCGGCCTGATCCTCATCGGCAAAGGTCTGCACGGTCAGCACCGGGCCAAAGATCTCTTCCGTGACGGCGGGGTTGGTCGCCTCGACATCGGTGATCAGGGTGGGGCGGTAGAAATAGCCCTGATGGTCAAACGCCCGCCCGCCGGTCAACAGCGTCGCCCCGGCGGTTCGGCTGTCACCGACAATCGCCGAGATCCGGTCAATCTGCCGTGCCGAGATGATCGGCGAATAGCTGGACCCCGCATCCCAGGTTGGCCCCGGCACCACCGCCTGCATCCGCGCGGTGATGGCCTGCGTCAGCGCCGGTGCAACGGCGTCATGCACCAGCAGGCGCGACCCCGCGACACAGACCTGCCCGGCATTGCCGATGATGTTGCGCGCCACGCAATCCGCCGCCAGATCCAGATCGGCATCGGCAAAGACCAGTTGCGGGCTTTTGCCCCCCAGTTCCAGCGTCATCGGTTTCACGCCATGACGGGCGATGTTTTCCATGATCGCCTGACCGGCACGGGTCGACCCGGTAAAGCTGATCTTGGCGATGTCACGATGCCCGGTGATCGCGGCGCCGGTGGTGAGGCCATCCCCCAGCACGACATTCAGGATCCCGGCGGGCACCCCGGCACGCACGGCCATTTCCGCCAGAACCAGTGCCGAATGCGGCGTCATCTCTGAAGGCTTGAACACCACCGCATTTCCCGCCGCCAGCGCGGGCGCCAGCTTCCATGCGGCCATGATCAGCGGGAAATTCCACGGTGCAATGGCGCCCACAACGCCGTAGGGTTCATCCATGATCATGCCCAGATGATCATCGGCGGTGGGCACAAGGGCACCCCCCTCCTTATCCGCCATTTCTGCGAAAAAGCGGATTACTTCGGCCAACATCGGGATATCTACCGACATGACCTGGGTGATCGGGCGGCTGGAGGACAGCGCCTCAACCTGGCCCAGATAGGGGGCCTCGGCCAGGATCAGATCCGCCAGTGCGTTCAGCACGCGGGCCCGGTCGCGCGGGCGGCCACGCGCCCAATCGCTGCTGCGCAGGGCGGCCTGCGCGGCACGCACGGCTTCATCGACCAGACCCGCATCCGCGATCGGGCAGCTGGCGAACAATTGCCCGTCGGACGGGCGGTGCATATCCAGCCCCGCGCTGCCGCCGGGCTGCACATATTGACCGCCGATGAAGTGGCCTTGCGGCAACGTGACGGTATCTGGATCGAAACTCAGGGTCATCGCAAGGTCCGATCAGTTGTAATGGGCGCCGGCATTCAGACCGATGGTCTGGCCGCTGATATAGCGGCTATCGTCCGAGGCCAGGAACATCGCGATGCCGATCATGTCATCCACACCGCCCTTCTTGCGGATCGCCTGCGCGGCGATCACGCCCGCCCATTGATCCTCGGTAATGGTTTTGCGCGGCACTTCGGTGGCGATGCCATGCGGGCTGATGGCGTTGACATTGATATCCCACGGCCCCAGTTCGGTGGCCAGCACCCGGGTCAGGCCGACCACGGCGGCCTTGGACGCCACATAATGCGCATAACCCGCGCGACCGGTATCCACCACGACCGAGGACATGTTGATGATCTTGCCATAGCGGTTGGCCTGCATCGACGGCGCCACGGCGCGTGCGCACAGGAAAACCCCGCGGGTATTGACCGCGAACATCCGGTCCCAGTCGGTCACCGCGATCTGGTCAAAGGATTGCAGCGTCAGGGTCGAGAAAATCGCCGCATTGTTCAGCAGGATATCAATCCGGCCATAGGCTGCGAGGACCGCCTGCGCCATCGCCAGGGTGCTGGCCTCGTCCGAGACATCGGTGGTCACGGCCAGGGCGCGGCCACCCGTCGCGGTGATTTCGGCGGCGACGGTTTCGGCGGCGGGGCCATTGATATCGGCAATCACCACTGCCGCGCCCTCTTGCGCAAAGGCCAACGCATAGGCGCGGCCGATACCCTGGCTGCCGCCGGTGATCAGAACGACACGATCCTTGAATCTCATTTCCGTATCCTCGATTGCGAATGGGGCGCCGTGACGCGAGCCGCCCGGCGGATATGAAAACGCCGGGCAGCCCCGGCGTGATCTGTGTCTCAGCTGTGACCGAACATGGATTTGGTTTCGAGATAGGCCTCCAAACCGAATTTCCCCCATTCCGACCCATTGCCCGAGGCCTTGTAGCCGCCGAAAGGTGCGGCGAAATCGGCCGGGGCGCCGTTGATATGCACCATGCCCGCCCGGATCTGGCGCGCGACCCGCTCGGCGCGGGCCGGATCGGCCGAAGACACATAGGCGGACAGCCCGTAGGGGGTGTCATTGGCGATGCGGATGGCATCGGCCTCATCGCTATAGGTCTGGATGCACAGCACGGGGCCAAAGATTTCCTCGGCGACGATGCGCATGTCGGTCGTGGTGCGCGAAAAGACCGTGGGCCGCACGAAATGCCCGGTTTCCAGACCATCGGGGTGACCGGGGCCACCGGCGATCAACCCTGCGCCCTGGGTGATACCGGCGGCGATCAAGGCCTGTATCCGGTCAAACTGGCCACGGCTGACCACCGGCCCCATGAAAACGCCCTCGGTATCGGGGGCGCCCAGACGCAGGGCATTGGCGGCCTCGGCGGCCAGGGCCTCGACCTGATCCAGACGGTCTTGCGGCACCAGAAGGCGGCTGGGGGCGTCACAGCTTTGGCCGCTGTTCATCATGTAGGCCCGCACCGCCGAGGGAACCGCCTTGGCGAAATCGACATCGTCCAGCAGGATGTTCGGGGATTTCCCCCCCAGTTCCAGATGCACGCGCTTCACCGTCGGTGCGGCGTTGATGGCCACCTGCTGCCCGGCGCCGTTAGACCCGGTGAAAGACACCAGATCGACATCGGGGTGGCGTGACAGCGCGTCACCGACAACGGCACCGGTGCCGTTGACCAGATTGAACATCCCCGGCGGCAGACCGGCTTCATCCAGAATTTCCGCTAGCAGCAGCGCCGACAGCGGTGCCAGCTCTGAGGGTTTCAGCACCATCGTGCAGCCTGCGGCAATCGCCGGGGCGACCTTGCACACGATCTGGTTCATCGGCCAGTTCCAGGGCGTGATCAGCGCGCAGACACCGATGGCCTCGCGGGTGACCAGCGCGTTGCCCAGCCGGGTTTCAAACGGGAAATCGGCGAGAACCTGCGCCGCCTGTCGGAAATGTCCCAGCCCGGCTGCCGCCTGTGCCCGCAGGGCCAGACGGGCGGGGGCGCCCATCTCGGTTGAGATCAGCGTGGCCATCTGAGGCATGCGCCGTTCATAAATATCGGCGATCCGTTCCAGCAACGCGATCCGGTCGGCGACGGTCAGCGCGGCACAGGTGGCGCGGGCCGCCCGTGCCGCTGCCACCGCGCGATCCACATCGACAGAAGAGCCAAGCGCGATCGTCGCCACCGGGCGTATGGTCGAAGGGTCCTCGACCACCAGCGTTTCGGTGGAAACCGGGGTGCGCCAGCCACCGTCGATGTAGAATTCACCGCAATGCAGCATGTCTGACGGCAACAGGGCAGAGGCGTCGGGCATAGGGGTCACCGCGCCGCGACGATGATGATTTCGACATCCAGACCGGGGCGATTCAGCGCCGTTTGATAGCAGGCGCGGCCCGGTGCCTGCCCCGGCACCACCCACGCATCCCACGCGGCGTTCATCTCGTCAAAGGTCGCCATGTCGGTCAACAGGATCTGCGCCGACAGGATGCGATCCTTGCCACTACCTGCCGTGGCAAGATGGGTGTCGATATTGGCCAGGATTTCCGCGGTCTGGGCCTGAACCGATGCGCCCACGGTGGTCTTGGCGACCTGACCGGCAAGGTAGATGGTCTCGCCACCATGAATGCTGATCTGGGTCATGCGCGGGCCGGGGGCGATGCGCTCGATAGGGGCGGTAACGGGGCTCACGTCGTTCATTCTGTTTCCTGGTCGGTTGGAGGGAATTTCAGGCCGGTTGGCCAGCGGATAAGGGGGCGGCCAGCGTTGCCAGCAATTGCGTGCGCCGGGATTCCAGAAAGCCGGTGTGGAACTGACCTGCGGCGAAATCCGGGTCCGCCAGAATGGCGCGCATGAAGGCCAGGTTGGTTTTCGGGCCCTCGATGGTGATCGCGGCCAACGCCTGAATGGCGTCGTGGCGGGCCTGATCCCGGGTGGCGGCGTGAACGATGACCTTGGCGATCATCGGATCATAATAGGGGGTGATGGTGTCGCCCGCGCGATAGGCGGAATCGATGCGCAGGCCGGGATGCGCGTCCGGGGTGCGAAACACCTCGATCCTGCCGGGCGAGGGCAGGAAGTTGCGCTCGGGGTTTTCGGCATAGATCCGGCATTCGATGGCATGTCCGCTGCGGGTGATCGTGCCCTGATCCAGTTCGCTCAACCGGCCCGCCGCCAGGTTGATCTGCATCGCCACCAGATCCAGGCCGGTCACCGCCTCGGTCACCGGATGTTCGACCTGAATGCGGGTGTTCATTTCAAGGAAGAAGAAATCCTGACGCGCCGGATCGTAGATGAATTCAATGGTGCCGGCGCCCGCGTAATGCGTCGCCTGACACAGCCGCAGGGCCGCCTGCGCCATTTCGGCGCAGACCGGGGCGGGCAATATCGGTGCCGGGCTTTCCTCGATCACCTTCTGGAAGCGGCGCTGCAACGAACAGTCGCGCTCGAACAGATGCACCGCGCGGCCGTCGCCCAGACCGAAGACCTGCACCTCGATGTGGCGTGCCTGCGGGATGAAGCGTTCCAGATAGACGGTGCCGTCGCCAAAGGCCTTGGCGGCCATCGACGTGGTGGCCTCGACCACCGGGCGCAGCATGTCCGGGGTGTCGACCCGGCGCATGCCGATACCGCCGCCGCCCGCCGCCGCCTTGACCAGCAGGGGATAGCCGACCTGCGCCCCCGTCTGGTCCAGATCGCTCAGGTCATCGGTAAAACGCGGGCTGCCCGGCACCACCGGGACCCCGGCCTTGCGGGCGATTTCACGGGCGCGCTGTTTGTCACCCATGGTTTCGATCGTGTCGGGGGCCGGGCCGATCCAGACCAGACCGGCGGCCTGCACGGCGCGGGCGAAATCGGCGTTCTCGGACAGGAAGCCGTATCCCGGGTGAATGGCCTGCGCGCCGCTGTCGCGGGCGGCGGCCAGAACCTTGTCGGCGCACAGATAGCTGTCGCGGGCGGCGGCGGGGCCGATGTCATAGGCGGTATCGGCCTCGGCCACATGGGCGCTGTCGCGGTCTGCCTGCGAATGGACGGCGACGGTGGCGATGCCCAGATCCCGGCAGCTGTGGAAAATGCGGCGGGCGATTTCACCGCGATTGGCAACAAGGATCTTGCTGAAAGGTGGCTGCATCTGCCCGTTCCGTTCCTGAATGTCCGTTGAGGTCCGACAGCGAATCACTGTCGTGAGGGAAGCTTGGCGCCCGAGGCCGGTGGCGTGACCACCCAGATCACCCGGGCCTCTTCGTCCGAATCGTTGTCCACCCGGTGCCGCAACATGCTGGAGAACCGAAAGCTGTCACCTTCCTCCAGCTCATAGGTGTCGTCGCCGATCAGTAGCTTGATCCGCCCCTTGGTGACGACCCCGGCCTTTTCGCCCTGGTGGTTGTACAGCGCCCCGCCCGAGGTGCCGCCGGGTTCAAACCGGAACTCCCACATTTCCAGCAGGCTCATGCCCGGCGGCATCAGGAACATCTTGTTGATGCCCGTTGCCTTCAGGTCCAGGCAGTGGCGCTCGGCCGTGCGCACGATGAACGGGTTCGGGGTTTCAGGCACTGAATCGCCTTGGAAAAATTCGGTGATCGGCACCTCCAGCGCGCCCGCCAGCATCCGTAGGGTGCGCAGCGAAGGGGTTGCCAGGCCGCGCTCGATCTGGCTGAGCATGCCGATGGAGATCATCGCCTGTTCGGCCAGTTTGCCCAGCGACCAGCCGCGCCGCAGCCGTTCGCTGCGCACGATGGCGCCAACGCGGGCATCTTCCTGGGCGTGCAGGTCATCGGGGGAAATATCCCCCCGGGGCTCTGTCCTTGGCTCCGCCGTTTTGGCGGCGGGCCGTTTGATATTGCGGGCGGTCTCATCGTTGTCGGTCATGGCTAGCCTTGTCTCGCAGAGAGGCAGGACCGGGTCGATCCGGGGAAACGACCCGCCTGCTGAATGATTACTCTCATTAAAAAAATTGTGTCAAGTTTTGATGTGATGAAAAATTTGCATTGACAAATTATTTCGTCAGATCAAATCATCACACATCAGTTTTAATCGCATCAAAATATAAATCAAACATGCGATGCGGCTGAAACCCGGAAACCGTGCAGCGTGGATCAACAATTATGCTTCCTGATGTGCTCAAGACGGCCGTGCCCATGCCCAAGGGTCACCGCTATGAGGACTTTCACATTGGCCAGTGCTTTGTGCACCATTGGGGGCGCACCATACGCGCCGCGGAAACGACGCTGTTTTCGACGCTGACGCTGAATTTCAACCCGGCCTATTTCAACGTGGAATATGCCCGCGAACTGGGCCACCCGGAAACGCCGGTCAATCCGGCCTTTGTGTTCACCTTGGTTCTGGGCCTGTCGGTCGAGGACCTGTCCGAGGTGGGCGGGGCATTCCTGGGGGTCGATGACCTGACCTATGACATGCCGGTCTATCCCGAGGATACGATCACCGCGCGCAGCACCGTCACCGCGTTGCGCACATCATCATCGAACCCGCATACCGGCATCGCCACCTGGCACACCGAAGGGTTCAACCAGCGCGGGGAACGGGTGATCTCGTTCCTGCGGACCAATCAAGTTTTGCGGAAGGAACAGGCGGCATGATCGGGATGACCGAAGATCGGCGCGCGATTCAGGAACAGGTGCGTGAATTCACCCGGCGTGAGATCATGCCCTACGCCAGCGATCTGGACGCGCAGCAGGCCGATATTCCGATGTCGATGCGGGACAAACTGGCGGAAATGGGCTATTTCGGCATCCTGATCCCGGAAGAATACGGCGGCCTTGGGCTGGGTTGCTATGAATATTGTCTGGTGTCCGAGGAATTGGCGCGCGGCTGGATGTCGGTGGGGTCGATCATCGTGCGGGGCAATCTGTTGATTGGCGCCGCGCAGATGAGCGAGGAACAACGCAAGCAATATCTGCCGAAAATGGCGACCGGCGAAATGGTGGGGGCGTTTGCAATGTCCGAACCCAATTCCGGGTCGGATGTGGCGTCGCTGACCACGCGGGCCGAAAAGGACGGCGATTCCTATCTGATCACCGGCAACAAATACTGGTGCACCTTTGCCAAGGATGCCGATTTCCTGATCGTGGTGGCGCGCACTTCGCCCGCACCCGAGGGCAAGCGCCACCGGGGCCTGTCGATGTTCTTCATCGAAAAGAAACGCGGCGAATTTCCCGATGGTATTCAGGGCGCGCCGATCCCCAAGATCGGCTATTTCGGCATGAAAACCTACGAGCTGGCCTTTGACCATTTCCGGGTGCCCGCCGAAAGCATGATCGGTGAAGAGGGCATGGGGTTCTACTACGCGACCCAGGGGTTGGAATGTGCCCGCGCACAGACCGGGGCCCGTGCGGTGGGCGTGGCGCGTGGCGCATTGGAAGATGCGGTCGTTTACGCGCAGGAGCGGGTGCAGTTCGGCAAGCCGATCGCCGCCTTTCAGGAAACCCGGTTCAAGATTGCCCGGATGGCCTCGGAGATCGAGGCCGCCAAGCAGCTGGTCTACAGCGTCGCCGACAAGATCGACACCGGCGAGCGGTGCGACCGCGAGGCGGCGATGGCCAAGTATTTCTCATCGGAGATGGCGGAGCGTGTCACCTCGGACGCGCTGCAAATTCACGGCGGGGCCGGTTACACCAAACTGCACGCGGTGGAACGTTATTGGCGTGATGCACGGTTGACCAAGGTGTTCGAGGGCACGTCGGAAATCCAGCTGCGGGTGATTTCCGACAGCATTCTGGGAAGGGGCTGAGATGGACATGGCCAGCTTGACCGGCACCGCGAACTACTTTGAGGATTTTGTCGAAGGGGTTGTGATGAAACACGCCCGCGGCAAGACCATCGAGCCGCTGGAAAACGTGCTGATCACCAACCTGACGATGAACACCGCCGCCGGGCATTTCGACGAACATATGATGAAGACGGCGCCATTCGGTCAGCGCGTCACCTTTGGCGGGGTTACCACCGCGCTGATGATCGGGCTGTCCAGTCAGGATACCTCTGAAAACGCGCTGGCGGAAATCGGCATGACCGGGTTGCGGCTGAAATCGCCGGTGTTTCACGGGGATACGATCTACGCCTATACGCAGGTGGTTTCCACCGCGCCCGCCGCGCGGGAAGATGCCGGGATCGTCACCTTTCACCACTGGGGGGTGAACCAGAAAGACGTTGTCGTCTGCGAATGCACCCGCACCGTTCTGGTCAAGCGCCGCAGCCATTGGGGGGCCGACCGGTGAGCCCGGACCCGGATGCAGCGGCACAGGGGCGCGTGCCGGCGGGGGCATTGGCCGATATCCGCGTCATCGACCTGACCCATTTTCTGGCCGGTCCCTATTGTACGCAGATGCTGGCCGATCAGGGTGCCGATGTCATCAAGGTGGAACCGCCGCAGGGCGATGTCACCCGCACCTTCGGACCGTTTCTGCCGGGCGATACGCTACAGGCCTTTGCCGGGTATTTCGGCTCGGTCAACCGCAACAAGCGGTCGATCACGCTGGATCTGAAAACCGATGCGGCGCGTGAAACGCTGCTGCGTCTGATCGACGGCGCGGATGTGGTGGTCGAGAATTACCGGTCCGGCGTGATGGACCGGCTGGGCCTGTCGTGGGAAGTGCTGCACCAGCGCAACCCGAAGCTGGTATATGCGGCGATCCGTGGTTTCGGTGATGACCGCACCGATCCCAGCCCCTATTCCGATTGGCCCGCCTATGATGTGGTCGCGCAGGCTTTTGGCGGGATCATGGCGATCACCGGGGCGGAAAACGGCGCGCCGACCAAGATTGGGCCGGGCGTCGGCGATATCGTTCCGGCGATGTTCGCGGCCTTTGGCGTGGTCTGTGCCGTGCATCATGCGCGCAACAGCGGTCAGGGGCAGTTCGTCGATGTCAGCATGGTGGATTCCGTTCTGGCGCTGTGCGAGCGGATCTTGCACCAGCATGCCTTTGCCGGGATCGTGCCGGTACCACAGGGCAACCAGCACCCGTTTCTGGCTCCGTTCGGCACGTTCCAGACCGCCGATGGCTGGTGCACCATCACCGCCTATGACGACACGATGTTCGGCAAGCTGTGCGCCCTGTGCGGGCTGGATGCGCTGCCGGTCGACCCGCGTTTCGCCACGCGGCAGGGGCGCTATGACAATCGGGTGGAGTTGATCGCGGCGCTGGAGGTCTTTACCCGCAGCCAGACCAAGGCGCAGCTGATGGATCTGCTGGGGGGCAAGATCCCGTTCGGCCCGGTCTATGACGTGGCCGAGATTGTCGCCGATCCGCATTTCCGTGCCCGCAAGATGATCGTGCCCGTGCCGCAGCCGGGAACCGACCAACAGGTGCTGCTGGCCGGTATTCCGGTGAAAATGACCGCAACACCGGGGTCGATCCGCACCAGCGCGCCGCAATTGGGCGAACATACCCGTGGTGTGATGCATGAACTGGGGCTGAGCGATCCGCAGATCGACACCCTTTCCGCCGAGGGCGCCTTTGGCCCGCAATTCCAGACAGAGAAGAAATCAGCATGACCCAATTCACCTTGCGTCCCCAACGTCTGCGCCGCGTGCAACTCGCGGTTCCCGGTTCCTCGGAGAAAATGATCCGCAAGGCGGCCGCGTCGGATGCCGATCATGTGTTCCTGGATCTGGAAGATGCCGTCGCCCCCAGCCAGAAGGTCGAGGCCCGCAAGAACATCGTCGAGGCCTTCAATACCCTCGATTGGGGCAAGAAGACCCGTTGCGTGCGGATCAATGACCTGTCGACGAAATATACCTATGAAGACATCATCACCGTGGTCACCGGCGCGCGGGAAAACGTCGATACGCTGATGCTGACCAAGGTCAAATCGGTGTCCGACGTGCTGTTCGCCGATACCTTGCTGCGCCAGTTGGAAGAAACGCTGGGCCTGCAAAAGCGGATCGGGCTGGAGGCGCTGATCGAAGAGGTCGAGGGCCTGCAAAACGTCGAGGCCATCGCCAAATCCTGTGACCGGCTGGAGGCACTGGTGTTCGGGATGGGCGATTTTTCCGCCTCGATGGGCGTGCTGATCACGCCCGATGGCAAGGTCGGCCCCTATCCGGGCGATGTCTGGCATTATTCGCGGTTCCGCATGGTCATGGCCTGCCGCGCGGCTGGGATCGACCCGATCGACGGCCCCTATGCCGATTTCCGCGATCCCGAGGGCTATACCGAGGAATGCTCGCGGTCGTTGACGCTGGGCTGTGTTGGCAAATGGGCCATTCACCCGGCGCAGATCGAATTGGCGATCAAGGCGTTCAGCCCCGATCCGCAGGTGGTCGCCCGCGCCCGGCAACTGGCCGCCGCCTATGAGCAGGCCAAGGCCCAGGGTCTGGGCGCGATCAATTTCGAGGGCACCATGGTCGATGTCGCGTCGATCCGCATGTTTGGCGCCATCCTGAAACAGGCCGATCTGATCGGCATGTAAATCCGGCACCCGCCGGAACGCAGTCTTGTGAAGAGGGGACGCAGATCCCCCTTCTCCCAACAGCAGAGGTGAATGGAAATGAAACTGAACAGACGAGAACTTTTGGGAACATCGGTGGCGCTGGGCGCGGCGATGCTGTCGCGTGCGGCGTTCGCCCAGGACGCGGTGACGCTGAAAATGTCCATCGACACCGCGCCGGGCCATCACCGCACCGTGGTGACCGAAAAATGGATCGAGATCGTCAAGGAACAATCGGGCGGCAAGCTGAACATTGAGCTGTATCACTCGTCCCAGCTGTTCAAGGATTCCGATCTGCCGCGCGCCTTGCGTCAGGGCGCCATCGACATCGGCATGCCGGGGAACTGGGCGCTGGGCGGGGTCGATCCGAACAATGACATCTTCCTGATGCCGATGTTCTTTGGCGTCGAACAGCAAAAGATGCACCTGATCAGCGATGGCATGGTGGGCAAGGCCATCGGCAAGAAGATGGAAGACAAGCTGGGCGTCAAGATTGTCGGGCGCTGGCTGGATCACGGCTACAGCGATCTGCATTCGACCAGCGTGGTCAAGGGCAGCGTGGATCTGAAGGGCAAGCGCGTGCGCAGCTTTGGCGGGGCGGGAACCGATGCGCGTATCCGCTTCTTCGGCGGCGATCCGGTGCTGATCCCGTGGGGCGATGTGCCGCTGGCGCTGTCGCAGGGCAATTTCGACGCGATGTATTCGGTTTCGGCCGGGGTGGCATCGTCGAAGCTGTGGGAATCCGGCATCAAATGCACCGTGGTCGAACCGCAGTTCTTCCACCAATACGTGCCGATGATCGCGGATGGGGCCTTGGCGAAGCTGTCCAAGGACATGCAGGCGCTGGTGTTCTCGACGTGGGAAGACCACATCGACGAATTCCGGGTTTCGACCATGGCGGCGCAATCCAAGGCGCATGAGACGCTGGCCGCGAACGGCGTGGTCGTGGTCCACCCGGAGCCCGAATATTACACCGAGGTCAAGGCGGCGCTGATGAAGACCCAGCCCGATCTGATCCCGCAACTGAAGATCGACCCCGATCTGGTGGCCCAGTCGGTCAAGGATCTGGGGCTGGCGTGATGATCTTGCCGGGGCGTGGGTGATCCACGTCCCCGGTCCTGCACGATGATGGTGGAGATTGCGCCATGCTATCCAAATTCCTGCGTCAGATCGTCGGCCTGATCGGGCTGGTGACGATGCTGCTGTATTTCTATCAGATCGTGTCGACATGGTTGTTCCACGCCTATTCGATCTACTGGTTCGCCGAGGTGGCGGTCTATGCCCTGACCTGGGCGATGTTCGTTGCCAGTGCCGATCTGGTCAAGATTGACGGCCATATCCGCGCCGATTTCTGCGTCTCGCGGTTTTCCAATCCAACCCAACGCTGGTGCGAGGTGTTCAACTGCACCGTCGGTCTGTGCTTCGGTCTGCTGATGCTGTGGTATGGCTGGCAGCTGGCCTACGATGCCTGGGATTGGGATGAGCGCAGCCCGACCGGTCTGGCCTTCCCGCTATGGATTTACTACACCGCCGCGCCGATCTCGGGCGCTTTGCTGACCTATCGCTATATCGAGCGCCTGTGGCTGTATCTGACGGCCTACGACCCGCAGTCGATGGCCCTGACTTCGAATGAGGTGATGTGAGATGGCGTTGCAGTCCTTTGGTCTGATCTTCTTCATCCTGCTGGCCGTGGGAATGCCGCTGTATCTGGTGCTGGGTGGCACCGCGGTATTCATGTATTGGCTGAACGGCGATCCGGTGGTGGGCGTGTTCCAGAAAATGCTGGACGGGCTGAACTCGGATACATTGCTGGCGGTGCCGTTCTTCGTGATGGCGGCGGCGTTCATGGAAAAGGGCGGTGTGGCCAAGGCGATGATCGACCTGGTCGCGCTGTTGGTCGGGCGGGTGCGCGGGGGCATGGCGATCGTGGCCATTGTCGCCTGCACGCTGTTCGCGGCGATCTGCGGATCCTCGGTGGCGACGGCGATGGCAATGGGCGCGATCATGGTGCCGGCGATGCGGGCACGGAACTATCCGATGCCGTTTTCGCTGGGCATTCTGGCGGCGTCGGGCACGCTGGGCATCCTGATCCCGCCCAGTCTGGCGATGATCCTGTATGCGCTGATCGCCGAGGAATCGGTGCCACGGCTGTTTCTGGCGGGCGTCGTGCCGGGGATCATGCAGGCCTCGATCTTCGTCGCTTACGCCATGTATTATTCCTACCGCTACAAACTGCCGCGCGAGGAGACCCAGCACTATCCGCCCGGTTATCGCCGGATGGTGGTTGTGCGGGCGCTGCCTGCGCTATCCTTGCCGTTAATCGTGATCATCGGGGTCTATGGCGGTTTCGTCACGGTGACCGAGGCCTCGGTGCTGACGGCGGTGACGGCGTTGCTGATCGGGGTGTTCTTCTACAAGGGGTTCCCGTTGCGCGCGACCCTGGGCGAGATCGCGGATGCCGTGCGCTCGGCCGCGGTCATCACCATCATCATCGCAACGGCCCTGGCCTTTGCGCAATGGCTGACCGCATCCGGGGTGCCCGCCGCAATCGTAAGCTACATCGCCGAAATCGGGCTGAAGCCGTGGCAATTCCTGATGATCGTCAACATCTTGCTGATCATCATGGGGATGTTTCTGGAAACCGTCAGCATCATGCTGATCAGCCTGCCGATCCTGATCCCGTTGCTGCATCCGCTGGGGATCGATCCGATCCATTTTGCGGTGGTGATGACGATCAACATGGAATTGGCCTTGCTGACCGCGCCGGTGGGATTGAACCTGTTCGTGCTGAGCAACGTCTCCAAAACCCCGCTCAGTGTGGTGACCAAAGGTGTGTTTCCGCTGGAATGTCTGCTGTTCGCGCTGTTGATGCTGGTTACCTATGTGCCTGAAATATCGTTGTGGTTGCCCAATCTGGTCTATGGAAAATGACCTTGGTGGCGGTGCCCGCCCGTTGATTGCCTGTTGTGAAGGATCGAGACATGAAAAGAACACCCGTCCTCTCCGAATTGTCCGGGACCATTTGGGAAATCTCCGTCGCCACCGGTGACGTGGTGGAAGAGGGACAAGAACTGTTGCTGCTGGAATCCATGAAAATGGAAATCCCCTGCATCGCGCCGGTTTCCGGCACCGTGGTCGAAATCGCCGTCGCCAAAGGTGATGCGGTGACCGCCGACCAACCCTTGATCTGGATCGCCTGACATGAGCTTTGAGGACAAGATCGCCGAACTGACGGCCCGGCGCGAAAAGGCCCTGGCGATGGGGCCGCCCGCGCGGCATGAAAAGCGCCGCGCCGACGGTATCATGAATGCGCGCGAACGGATCGCGGCGCTGATTGATGCTGACAGCTTTGCCGAATGGGGCCTGCTGGCGGTCTCTATCCGCCCCGAGGATCATGATCGTTCCGCCGGTGATGGCTATGTCAGTGGCACGGCCACCGTAGATGGCCGTGATGTGGTGATCCATGCCGCCGATTTCACCACGCTGGGGGCATCGACCTCGACCATCGGCGACAAGAAATTCCACCACGCCAAGAACAATGCCGCAAAGAATGGTGTGCCGCTGGTGTTGCTGAACGAATGCGCCGGGTCGCGGATTCCCGACATCATGGGGGCGCAGGGGCTGCACCGGGCGGGGGAGCATTCGGAGCTGTGGCGTGACCGGTCCTCGCCCTGGGCGGCGGCGATTCTGGGGCTGACCTATGGTGACGGATCGTTCTATGCGGCGATGTCGGATTTCGTCGTCATGCGCAAAGGCGCGGTGATGGCGGTGTCCAGCGAACATGTCACCGCGGTTGCCCTGGCCGAAACCAATGACCCGCGTGATTTCGGTGGCTGGGAGGTGCAAAGCGGCGTCACCGGTCTGGTGGATCGGGTGGTCGACACCGAAGAACAGGCCCTGGCCGAGATCCGCCGCTTCCTGTCCTACATGCCGTCGCATTCACAGGAACTGCCGCCGCGCATCGCGCCCGGCGAACCCGGTGGCGATGCGGAAAAGCTGCTGACGCTGCTGCCGGAAAACCCCAAGCGCGCCTATGACGTGCGCAAGATCGTCGAGGTCCTGTTCGACAAGGGCACGGTGTTCCCGCTGAAGGAACGTTTTGCCCAGACCGCCTTTACCGCGCTGGCGCGGCTGGAGGGCGAGGTGGTGGGTGTCATCGCCATCAACCCGATGTTCAAGGCGGGCGCACTGGATGCCGATGCCTGCGACAAGATCGTCAGTTTCATCGTGCTGTGCGACAGCTTCAACATCCCGCTGATCACCTTGGCCGATACCCCCGGCTTCATGGTCGGGGCGGCGGGTGAACGGCAGAAAATGCCGGGTAAGATCATGAATTACCTGCAGGCACTGGGTGCCTCGACGATGCCCAAGCTCAGCGTGATCATGCGCAAATCCTATGGTCAGGCGCATCTGAACATGGGGGCGGGTTATGCCGATGAGATGGCGGCATGGTTCACCGCCGAGGTCAGCCTGATGGGCCGTGAACCGGCGATGAACGTGCTGCACCGGATGCGCTCGGGCGATACGCCCGAACAATATGCCGCGCTGGAGGCGCAGATGGCACGCGATACATCGGCCTATGCGCTGGCGGCGCCGTTCATGGCGCAGACGGTGATCGACCCGCGCGAAACCCGCGACTGGCTGGTGCGGATGCGCCGGTTGCATCAGCGCCGCAAGACCAACGGCATCGGTGCGCACCGGCTGTCGGTGTGGCCGACCACCTATTGAGGGACGAAATGAGCGACGAAACCCCCGCGCCGGATCTGCGCGCCCGCAGCAGCTATGCGTTCTTTTCCGAAGAAAGCCTGCGGATATCGGATCTGGACATGAATGCGCATGTCAACAACATCGCCTTTATCCAGTTGCTGGAAAATGCCCGAAACCAGTTCATCACCCAATGCACGCCGCTGAAACGTGGCACGGCGATGACCTTCATGCTGGTGCGATTCGAGATCGACTTTGTCTCGCAACTGTTCTGGCCCGGCAAGGTTGACGGCGCGTGCCGGGTGGCGGAACTGCGGCGCTCGTCGCTGTCGTTCGGGCAGGCGCTGTTTGACGGGGACCGCTGTGCGGCGACG
Source organism: Paenirhodobacter sp. (assembly GCA_036398515.1). Taxonomy (GTDB): domain Bacteria; phylum Pseudomonadota; class Alphaproteobacteria; order Rhodobacterales; family Rhodobacteraceae; genus Rhodobacter. The sequence goes on along the minus strand of DASWPI010000022.1, from coordinate 7,829 downwards.
GCGCGGGCGACCATCGTCAACGTTGATCGTGGCACCGGCCGGTCCGCGCCCTTCACCGATGAGGCCCGTGCCGTTCTGGCGGCGCTGGCCGCTGGCTGAGTATATGTCCGGCTGACAACTTGCATCGTGCGGGCCCCGGTTTGCCCCCGCACGATGCGCCGTGCTATACGGTGCGAACCGCAGGAAATGCCGGTCATCGGGCGGAAACGGTGCGATGATCAGCCCGCCGAATGCGACTGTGGGGACAACACTACGCAGGAAGGCGAGATGATGAACACCTATTCCATCGCACTCATCCCCGGCGACGGGATCGGTGTGGACGTAACCGATGCGGCCCTGCGGGTGGCACGGGCGGCCGCGGCGAAATACGGTTTTGCCCTGGCCGAGACCACCTTTCCCTGGTCTTGCGACTATTATCTGAAAACCGGGCGGATGATGCCCGAAGATGGGATCGAGCAACTGCGGCCCTTTGATGCCATCTATCTGGGGGCGGTTGGCTGGCCCAAGACGGTGGCGGATTCGGTGTCGCTGCATGGGTTGCTGTTGCCGATCCGCAAGGCATTCCGTCAATATGCCAATATCCGCCCGCATCGTTTGCTGCCGGGCGTCGAAGGCCCGTTGAAATCGCAAGGGTTCGATATCCTGTGCATCCGCGAAAATACCGAAGGCGAATATTCGGGTGCCGGTGGCCGTGTGCATCAGGGCACGGCGGATGAGGTGGCGGTGGAAACCTCTATCTTCACCCGCACCGGTGTTGAGCGCATCCTGCGCTTCGGGTTTGAAATGGCGCGGTCGCGTCGCGGCAAGCTGACCTCGGTCACCAAATCCAATGCGCAGAAATATTCGATGGTGTTCTGGGATGAGGTCACCGATCAGCTGGCGGCCGAATACCGCGATGTCGAGGTCACCCATACCCATATCGACGCGATGGCGGCGAAGATGGTGATGGCGCCCGAAAGCCTGGATGTCATCGTGGCGTCAAACCTGTTCGGCGATATCCTGACCGATCTGGGCGCGGCGATCCAGGGGGGGCTGGGCTTTGCCGCCTCGGCCAATATCAGCCCGGATCGGACGTTGCCCTCGATGTTCGAGCCGGTGCATGGCTCGGCCCCCGATATTGCCGGGCAGAACATTGCCAACCCGATTGCCGCGATCTGGTCGGTAGCGATGATGCTGGACCATCTGGGCGAAAAGACCGCCGCCGAGGCGGTTCTGGCCGCGGTCGAAGCCGCCACCGCCAAGGGTGTCGGCACCCGCCCCGGCAGCCATTCCACCGAAGCGATCACGACGGCGGTCCTGTCCGCATTGGAGGCCTGAGATGAAACTGTCCGATCCCGGCTTGCTGCGCGAAGCGGCACTGATCAACGGCCAATGGGTGGCCCGCGCCGACATGGGGGTGACCAATCCGGCCACCGGCGCGATCATGGGGCATATGCCTGATTGCACGGCCGCGGAAACCGAAACCGCCATTGCCGCCGCTGCGGACGCCATGATCGCATGGCGCGCCCGCACCCATGCCGACCGCGCGGGTCTGCTGATGAAATGGTTCGACCTGATGGTGGAACATGAGGCCGATCTGGCCGCCATCCTGACCGAAGAGCAGGGCAAGCCGCTGGCGGAATCGGTGGGCGAAATCCGCTATGGCGCCAGCTTCGTCAAATGGTTCGCCGAAGAGGCGCGGCGGATCTATGGCCGCACCATTCCGTCGCCCACCGCCGACCGCCGCATCCTGACGATGAAGCAACCGGTTGGGGTTTGCGCAATTGTCACGCCGTGGAATTTTCCGAATGCGATGATCACCCGCAAGGTCGCGCCCGCCTTGGCGGCGGGTTGCACCGTGGTGATCAAGCCGTCGGATTTCACCCCCTATTCGGCACTGGCCCTGGGGGTTCTGGCGGAACGGGCCGGTATTCCGGCCGGGGTCATCAACATCCTGACCGGTCGGCCCGAGGTGATCGGCGCGACGCTGACCGCATCGACCACAGTGCGCAAGCTGTCGTTCACCGGCTCAACCCGGGTTGGGGCGTTGCTGATGGAGCAATGCGCACCGACGGTGAAACGTCTGTCGCTGGAACTGGGCGGCAACGCGCCGTTCATCGTGTTTGACGATGCCGATCTGGATCTGGCGGTCGAGGGCGCGATGGCCTCCAAATTCCGCAATGGCGGGCAGACCTGCGTCTGCTCCAACCGGTTGCTGGTGCAGGCGGGGGTGCATGATGCCTTTGTCGCCAAACTGGCGGCACGGGTGGCGGCGCTGCGGGTTGGGCCGGGCACGGACCCCGATACCGACATTGGCCCGATGATCAACGAGGCGGCGATTTCCAAGATCAACCGCCATGTCGCCGATGCGCTGGCCAAGGGGGCGGTGCGCGCCACGCCCGCCCGTGATCTGGCGCCGCAATATGCCGATCCGGTGGTGCTGACCGGGGCGACGACGGCGATGCAACTGGCGTCCGAAGAGACCTTTGGCCCCGTCGCCCCGGTGTTCCGCTTCGAGACCGAGGCAGAGGCGGTGGCGATTGCCAATGACACGCCTTTTGGTCTGGCGGCCTATTTCTACACCCGTGATATCGCGCGCGGGTTCCGGGTTGGCGAGGCGCTGGAATTCGGTCTGATCGGGCTGAACAGCGGCGGTGTGTCCACCGAGGTCGCCCCGTTCGGCGGCGTCAAGACATCGGGTCTGGGCCGTGAAGGTGGCACCGAGGGTCTGGAAGAATATCTGGAGACCAAGGCGCTGCATATCGGCGGGCTGTAAGCCCGCCGCCACCTCCCTAGATGCCAAGCGCGTCTTGCAGGCGGAATAGGCAGATCGCCGCCTTGACCGCCGGTTTGCGCAGGACATGGAATGGGATCGGCCGGGCCGGGGTCAGCGGGAAATCCAGCGCCTCGGCCGGCGTACCCGTAGCCCAATCCGCCAGAATGCGCCCCATCACGGTGGCCAGCGCCACGCCGCGCCCGTTATAGCCGGTGGCCGAAATCATGCCCGGCCCGTGCGGCGTCAGATGCGGGTAGTGATCGGCGGTCATCGCCACAAATCCGCCCCAGGCATGGTCAAACCGCAGGTTGGCCAGTTGCGGATACATCTTGCGCGCCACGCGGCGCAGGTTTTCCAGCAGCGCCGTCGTGGTGCGCCGGTCGTAATCGCCGCGCCCGCCCATCAGCAACCGGCCCGCGCCATCCAGTTTGTAATACACCATGATCCGCCGGGAATCCGAGACCGCCTGCCGTCCGGGCAGGATGGTGCGGCGCAGTTCGGCGGGCAGCGGCTCCGTGGCCACCTGAATGGACCGCACCGGCACCAGGGTCCGCGCCAGCGGCGGCACCAGCGTGTCGGTATATCCATTGGTGCAGAGCATCACCTTTTGCGCCCGCAAACGCCCCGTTGCCGTGGTCAGAACATAGCCTGTGCCCTGTTGCGTGATCGACAGAACCGGGCTGTCGCCATGCAGCACGGCCCCCGCGCGCAGCGCGGCCTGCGCCAGACCATAGGTGTAGTTCAGGGGATGCAGATTGGCGCCACGCATGTCGATCAGACCGCCGGTATACACATCGGCCCCAACCAGATCGCCGATCTGTTGGCGCGTCAGCAACCGCATGTCGGCGCCGCGCCGTTCCCATTGCCGCACCCGCTGGGTGACGGTTGCGGTGGTGGCCAGGTTGTGCGCCCCCACGATCCAGCCGGGCTGCACGGCATCGCATACGATGCCGTGTTTGCGGATCAAGGTCATGGCGTAATCGGCGCCACCGCCCGCGGCGGCCACCATGCGCGCGCCCATCACCGGGCCGAAGGTCGCCTCGACGGTATCGGGGTCGGCCTTCAGGCCGGGGTTCAACTGGCCGCCGTTGCGCCCGGATGCACCCCAGCCGATGTCGTGGGCCTCCAGCACGGTGGCGGCGATGCCGCGTTCGGCCAGATGCAGCGCGGCGGACAGGCCGGTAATGCCGCCGCCGATGATGGCCACGGTGGTTTCGCCCTCGCCCCGCAATGGCGCGGCCGGGGGCGCGGGATTGGCCGTGGCGGTCCAAAGGGAATCCGCAATCAACGGATCTTCATGCCGTATCATTCTGTCACCCCGCTTTCGGCCGCCACCGGCCAAAATGCACGGAACGGGTATCGTTCCGCGCCCTGTCAGCACCTTACATCGGCGAGAGAATCCGGCTGAGGAAATCGCGGGTGCGCTGTTCCTGCGGATTGGTCAGCAAGGACCGCGCGGGGCCTTCTTCCAGGATCTGGCCACCGTGCATATACATCACCCGGTCCGCCACCTCGCGGGCAAAGCCCATTTCGTGGGTGACGACGATCATGGTCATGCCGTCTTCGGCCAGACTGCGCATCGCGGCCAGGACCTCGCCCACCAGTTCCGGGTCCAGCGCACTGGTCGGTTCATCGAACAGGATCGCTTCGGGGCGCATCGCCAGCGCACGGGCGATGGCAACGCGCTGTTGCTGACCTCCCGACAGCTTTTCGGGATAGGCCTGGGCCTTGTCGGCCAGCCCCATCCGCTCCAGCAGGGCCATTCCGTGATCGCGGGCCTCGGCGCGGGATTCGCCTTTGACGTAGATCGGCCCTTCCATCACGTTTTCCAGCGCGGTGCGGTGCGGAAACAGATTGAAGCGTTGAAACACCATGGTGACCCGTGTGCGCAACTGCCGGATAGAGGCGTCATGCGCATCCACCCGCTTGCCGTCGATGCTGATCTCGCCCTGCTCATAGGACTCCAGCCCGTTGACACAGCGCAACAGGGTCGATTTACCCGACCCGGATGCGCCGATCAGGCATACGACCGACCCCTGTTCGATCTGCGCGTCGATGCCTTTCAGCACCTCCAGCTTGCCGAAGCGTTTGTGCAATCCCTTGATCGTGATCATTTCTTGCCGAACCTCCGTTCAAGCCACCAGGCGAGGATGAAGAGCGGGATGCTGAGGCACAGATACAGCAACGCGACCAGTGAATAGACCGTCATGTTTTCAAAGGTCGAGGCCGCCAGAACCTTGCCCTTGAACGTCATTTCCGCAACCGTGATCACCGACGCCTGCGAGGTATCCTTCAGCAGCATGATCATGGTGTTGCCATAGGGCGGCAGAACGGTGCGGAACGCCTGCGGCAGAACCACCCGGCGCATCATCAACGGCCAGCCCATGCCGATGGTCTGCGCGGCCTCGATCTGGCCCTTGTCCACGGCCTCCAGACCGGCCCGGAAATTCTCGGCCATGTAGCAGGAATAGGCGACGCCCAGCCCGATGGCACCGGCCTGAAAGGCCGTCAGGTCAATGCCCAGTTCGGGCAGCACGAAATACAGGTAGAACAGTTGCACCAGAATCGGGATGCCACGGATCACGTTGATGAAGACGCGCGCGCAGGTGGACAGGAACACATTGCCCGAATAGCGCATCAGCGCCAGAACCAACCCGAAGACCGTCGCGATGATGAGTGCCGAGACGGCGAGACCGATCGTCGTCGCCGCGCCCTGCATCAGGATGGGCAGGAAATCCTGCGCATCCTTCAGGAACTTATCCATAGCTGTGCGGACCCGAAATCAATCCAGGTTCCATTTCTTGATCAGGCTGTCCAGTTCGCCGCTGGCCTTGATCTTGGCCAGACCTTCGTTGATGCGTGCCAGCAGGGCGGTATCTTCCTGACGCAGGGCCAGGCCAATCGGCGCGGCGAATTGCGACTGATAGGTCGGCGCCAGTTTCAGCCCCGGAAATTTGCCCGCGCCGATCTGATAACCCATGATCGGCTTGTCGGCCATGCCGACCTGAATCCGCCCCAATTCAACATCGCGCATGATATCGGCGGTGTTTTCGTAAACGCGGATCTCGCCGATGCCGGGCATGGCCTTCAGGTCTTCATAGTATTTCGTGCCTTGCTGCACGCCGATCGCCTTGCCCGCCGTTTCCACCAAAGAGGTGGTGTAGGGCGTGTCATCATCGGCCTTGACCACCAGACCTTCGCCATAGGGGAAGATCGGGTCCGAGAAGGTCACGACCTTTTTGCGCTCTTCGGTGATCGACATTGCCGCGGCGATCACGTCGATCCGCTTCGAGGTCAGCGCCGGGATCAGCGAGACCCAGTCCACCGCCTGCACATCGGGGGTGAAACCGGCCTCTTTCCCGATGGCATTGACCACATCGACCATCATCCCGGTGATCGTGTTGGTGCTGACATCCAGAAAGGTGAACGGAACGCCCGTGGGCGTGGAGCCGATCTTGATGGTTTCCGCGGCAAGGGGCAGAACCGAGGCAGCAACGATCGACGCTGCCGCAAGCAGATGCTTGATGCGCATGTGGGGGTATCCTCTGTTGGGGCGCCGTTCCCGTTACGCGATAGGCGGGGCGGAGGCGGCTTATTGGTTTTTACGGGTGTGTTACATGCATCATTGTTTCGTGAAAATCCGAATATGGCGAACGATATGGGGGCCTTGCGGGGCAGGATGAACCGTTTGGGATGGTCAAATCGGCATATCGTGCCGTTGCCGTAAAATATGGCGGTTTGTGAATTGAGTATACCGAGTTGGTCTGCACCGGTGATGTGGGGTAGTGTCCGTGACTGCGTTTTGATGCGGCTATTTGCGAAAATTAGTCGGCTTGGTCAAAAATTTTCTCAGGATATCCGTGTAATTTGACTTGCGGTTTAGATCGGATGGGCAAATGAATTGGTAATTCAGTATACTGAAATGTGAACCTTGATGCTGGACGATTCAGATATATCCCCCGCTGCCGCCAGCCACACACTGGCGCAGCAGATCCACCACGGGTTGCGGCAACGCATCCTGCGCCATGATCTGCGCATGGGCACCGCCCTGCGCGAGGAAGAGGTGGCGCAGTGGTTTTCCGCCAGCCGGGTTCCCGCGCGTGAGGCCCTGCGCAAGCTGGAGCAAGAGGGTCTGGTGGCGCGGCTGGGGCGCAAATATGCGGTGCGGCGCTATTCGTCGCAGGAGATCCTGGTGACCTATCGGTTGCGCGCGGCACTGGAGGATTACTCGGTCGAGCTGGCCGCAGGGCGGTTGGACGCGGCGCAAATGGACGGCATTCAGGCCATTCTGGACCAGCAGCGCCAGCACGCGACCCCGGCCGAGCGCGGTGCCTTCAGTGCGCTGGACACCGCCTTTCATCTGGCGATTGCGGCGGCGGGGGGCAACGGCCCGCTGTTGCGCGAACTGGGGTTGATCATGGACCGGATCACGCTGTTTCGCGGCCATGAGATCGACACCGATTCCGGCCCGCTGGCCGCTTATGACGATCACTGCCGGATTTTCGACGCGGTGCGGCGGGGGGATCCCGGCACCGCCAAGGCCGAGCTTGCGTATCACTATCAGACGGCCTTGCACCTGCATCGCGCCGCGGCGGCGGACGGGGACGTGTTGGGTAAACTGAACGGAACACGATGATGGATTATCAAAAAGACTGCCTGAACCGGTTTCCCACGCTGTGGTCGGTCACCGCGCGGGAGATGGACCCGACCGCGCCATTGGCGGGCGATGCCCGCTGTGACGTGGTGGTGATCGGCGCGGGGTATACCGGGCTGGTCACCGGGCTGGAACTGGCGCGGGCGGGCACCGATGTGATCATCCTGGATGGCGGCGCGCCGGGGTGGGGCGGATCGGGGCGCAACTCGGGTGCGGTGGTGCGCGGGTTCAAGAACAGCCGCAGCAAGCTGATCGCCGAGTTCGGCCCCGAGCGCGGCCGGGCGATGGCCGATTTCGGGGCAACCAACAGCGATGTGGTCTACGATCTGATCGACCGTTACGCGATTGATTGCGATCTGAAGCGTACCGGCTGGGTGTTGGCCGCGCATAACCGCGCCGGGTTGGCCCGCACCCGGGAAC
>DASWPI010000021.1:0-8961 GCA_036398515.1 Paenirhodobacter sp. | reverse complement strand
TTGGGGTCCGATGCCTATGTGGGCGGGATGATTGATCATGAGGGGGCCTCGCTGAACCCGCTGGCCTATGCGCGCGGTCTGGCGCGGGGGGCGATGCGCGAAGGGGCGCGGGTGTTCAGCGCTACCCCGGCGTTGCGCTATGTTCGCGCCGGACGCGGGTGGCAGGTTGAAACCCCGCAGGGCCGGATTGCCTGTGATGCGGTGGTGGTGGCGACCGATGCCTATACGGCGGGTCTGGCGCCGACGGTGGCGCGGTCTCTGGTGACGGTGCATACCAATATCATCTGCACCGATATCCTGCCCGATGACATCGCGCGCAGCATCCTGCCCGGCGAGCAGGCGGTTTCGGATGTGCGCCGCATCCTGTTCTATTGGCACAAGGACCCGCAGGGGCGCGTGCTGTTTGGAACGCGCGGCCAGTTGGCCGGGCCCACCGGTGTGGATAGCTTTGCCCATGTCCAGCAGGCGATGATTTCGGTCTATCCGCAACTGGCCGGGCAACCGATCGCGTTTCGCTGGGCCGGACGGGTGGGGCTGACGCGCGATTTCCTGCCGCATATCGACCAGCCGGAACCGGGGGTGTGGACGGCGCATGGCTATTGCGGGCGCGGGGTGGCGATGGCCTCGGCCTATGGGCGGCTGTTGGCGGCGACGATGGTGGCGGGAAAATCGGCGGCCGATCTGCCGGTGCCGAATGATCCGGCGCCGGGCCTGCCGCCCAGCCCGATCAAGGATATCGGCCTGTATGCGACGACGCAGTATTATCGGCTGCTGGACAAGGTGAACTGAGTTGGCGGATGAAAACGGGCGGGATTTTCCCGCCCGTGCCCGCCCGTAAACGTTACGAAATCATGTCCTTGATCTTGAAGTAGGTGCCCACCAGCGGCAGAAACCACGGCTTGCCCGAATACAGCGGGATCGAGGGCCAATCCAACCCGGCCAGCGGATTGGCCTGGGCATTCCCCATCGCCATTTCCGCCAGAACGGTGCCCATATGCGTGGACATCTGCGCGCCGTGGCCGGAATAGCCCATGGAATACAGCAAGCCATCGGCCTGACCCGCACGCGGGTAGCGATCCTTGGTCATGCCGACCAGCCCGCCCCAGCAATAGTCGATCTCGACATCGGCCAGATGCGGAAAGGTCTGCGCCAGCGACCGGCGCAGGATCTCGCCCGATTTCGCATCCGAACGTTGATCCGACGTGGCCGAGAACCGCGCCCGTCCGCCCCAGATCAGCCGGTTATCCGGCGACAGGCGGAAATAGTTGCCGATGTTCATCGTGGTGACGCAGGTGCGATTGCCGGGCATGGTGCGGGCGATCTCTTCTGCGGTCAACGGGCGGGTGGCGATGATGAACGACCCCACCGACAGGATGCGGCGGCGGAAATAGGGGAACGGCCCATCGGTGTAGGCGTCGGTCGCCAGGATGACCTGTTTCGCCGTAACCTGCCCGCGCGGAGTGATCAGGCGCCAGCCCGCGCCGTCGCGCTGACGTGCGGTCACCGGGGCATGTTCCCAGATGACGGCGCCGTGGCGTTGGGCGGCGGTGGCCAACCCGTTCACGAACCGGCCCATGTGCATCATGCCCGATTTCTTTGACAGCATGGCGGCATGAAACGGCGCGGCGCCAACCTCGGACCGCAGATCCGCGGCCCCGAGGAATTCGGTATCCGGGTCGACCTCACGGTGGACCAGATCGTAATTCGCCCGCAGCGCCGCCACATGTCCTGGTTTTGACGCCAGCTTCAGTTTCCCGGCGCGGCGGAACGCACAGTCGATGCCTTCTTCCGCCACGATCTTTTCGATCGTATCGACCGAGGCATCCAGCGTCCAATACAGCCGCTTGGCCATGGCCTCGCCCAATTCCGCCTTGGCGGCGGCATAGCCGTGGGCGAGGCCGTTGTTCAGATGCCCCCCATTCCGGCCCGAGCCGCCATAGCCGACGTGCTGGGCCTCCAGCAGGGCGACCTGCGCCCCGGCCTTGGCCAGGGATCGTGCCGCCGACAGCCCGGTGAACCCGCCGCCTACAACGACGACATCGAACGCGCCTTCGACCGGCCCTTCGGCGCCCTGCGCAAAGGGGGTGGAGGTCGCGTGCCAGTATGAGGTGAATTGCATCATCCCGTCCTATATCAGCGGTTTACAGGCCGACAACGCCGGGCAGGAACGAAATGTCCTTGATCTCGGTGTAGCCGTAATAGGGGTTGGCCGGTTCATGCGCGCGGTTGACCCAGACCTTGTTCTTGATCCCCAGATCATGTGCCGACATCAGATCATAGCGGAACGAGGACGAACAATGCAGCACGTCTTCCGGCCCACAACCCAGCATGTCGAACATATATTCAAACGCACGGAAGCGCGGTTTGTAGGCGCCAGCGTCCTGGGCGGTGTAGACATGGGCAAAGGGCGCGCCCAGCTTTGCCACGTTGCTATGGATCTGGTCGTTCATCGCGTTGGACAGGATCACCAGCGGGATTTCCTTGGCGACCTTGGCAAGACCGGCGGGCACATCGGCATGCGGGCCCCAGGTCGGCACGGCTTCATAGATGGCCTTGGCGTCTTCCTCGCGGAAGGTGATGCCGTTGGCCTTGCAGGTGCGCTCGACCGAATTGTGGACGACATCGGCGTAGGGTTTCCAGTCGCCCATGATTTCATCAAACCGGTAGGCCGAGAAATTCCGAATGAACTTGGCCAGCTTTTCGCCTTGCAGTTGGTCGCCATACAGTTCGGTGGCTTTTTCGGCCATCTGATAATTGATCAGCGTGCCGTGGCAATCGAAGGTGATGAATTTCGGACGGAAGGTCATGTCTGTTCTCTTTCATGGGAACCAGAGTCGAAATGGTCTGGACGACCGCGCATGAATCATCCTGCATCTCTCTGATCGACAATCCCTGCCGCCTTTGCCGCCTTTGGCGCAGGAAATTCCGTATGTTCCGCGCGATGCGGCACAGCCTGCCGCCCGGGTGCCCCGCATTCGGTTTCCGCACGGGGGCTGCACCCGTCAAACTATGCCGAACGCATATCATGGAGATACCCGATGTCGCTGATTCTGCCCGTGAACACCGCCCCGACCTTTGCCCCCCGCGAATCAAAGGCCGCGCCCGATCGTCTGGTGGCGGGGGATCCGTCGTTCAAGACCTGGGATCTGGATGCCTCCCGCGATGGCGAGGTCCGCACCGGGATCTGGGAGGCGACACCGGGCACCACGATCTCGATCAAGGGCGAAAGCTGTGAATTTTGCCATATTCTGGAAGGTGTTGTCGAGATTTCGGAAAAAGATGGCGATAGCCATGTGTTCCGCGCGGGCGACAGCTTTGTGATGAAACCAGGGTTTGTCGGTACCTGGAAAACCATTGAAACGGTGCGCAAGATCTATGTGATCGTGGCCTGATCTGCGCCGCAATAGATTTGCCGCAGGGGACGCCAAACTTCCTGCGGCATTTTCTGCGCTTCGCAGGCGGAAATAGCGCGGGGCGCGGGGATGCGGTGCAATCTGCCGCCCCTGCGGACCTAGCGTCGGGGTAACGCCCAAGGACAGCCCATGACCCAGACCATCACCCTTGTTCCCTTCGAGGCCCGCCACATTGATCAGGCGGTCCGGTTGTCGCGTCAGGCCGGATGGCCGCATCGCGCCGAGGATTGGGCCTTCACGCTGCAATTCTCGACCGGGGTGGTGGCGCTGAGCGGCGATACCGTGGTGGGCACGGCGCTGTGTTCCGCATTCGGCGACCAGACCCGGATCAACATGATCATCGTCGAAGAGACCGCACGCGGGCAGGGGCTGGGGCGGCGCCTGATGGATGCGGTGATCGCGCTGGCGGCGGGGCGGTGCATGGCATTGGTCGCCACGGCGGATGGATTGCCGCTGTATCGCAAGCTGGGCTTTGTGCCGACCGGGCAGGTCCTGCAGCATCAGGGCATTGTTGCGAATGTCGTTACACCCTCTGCGGCGGTGCGCCGGGCCGGACCGGATGATCTGGCGGCGCTCTGCGCGATGGACCGGGTTGCCACCGGTGCCGACCGCAGTGCGATGATTGCCGGATTGATGCGGATCGGCACGATCTACCGGACCGATACCGGTTATGCCGCGTTGCGCGATTTTGGCCGTGGTCAGGCGATTGGCCCGGTTGTTGCGGCGGATCGTGATACGGCGCAGGCGTTGATTGCGGCGGCGGCCACATCGGCTGGGTTCCTGCGGGTCGATACCACCTCGGATATGGGCATCGCGCCGTTCCTGCATGATCTGGGGCTGGCCCATGTGGGCGGTGGCACCCTGATGGTATGCGGCACGCCGCAGCCGACCGGTGATGATTTCAAGACATATGCCCTGACCTCGCAGGCCCTGGGCTGACACGACGGAGAAAACCATGTTGTCCAATTCCCTACACGAACTCGACAAGGCGCATCTTGTCCACCCGGTATCCTCCTGGCGGGGGCATGAGGCGCGCGGCGTCAAGCTGTTGAAATCCGGCAAGGGCGCCACGGTGGTCGATTCCACCGGGCGCGAGCTGATCGACGGGTTCGCCGGTCTGTGGTGCGTGAACGCAGGTTACGGCCATGAAAGCATCGTCGAGGCCGCCGCGAAACAAATGCGCGAACTGCCCTATGCCACCGCATATTTCGACATGGGCGCCGAAGCCCCGATCCGCCTGGCCGCCGCATTGGCCGAACGCGCACCGGGTGAGTTGAACCATGTCTATTTCTCGCTGGGCGGGTCGGACGCGGTCGACAGCACCATCCGTTTCGTGCGCTACTACTGGTTCGCCAAGGGGCAACCGGGCCGCGATCAGTTCATCTCGATGGAATCCGGCTATCATGGCTCGACCACCAGCGCGGCTGGCCTGACGGCCTTGTCGGGATTCCACACCGGGTTCGGCGTTCCGTGGGAATGGCAGCACAAGATCTCGTCGCATTACGTCTATCGCAATCCGGTCGGCACCGATCCGGCGGCGATCATCGCCGCCTCGGTGGCCGAGCTGAAGGCCAAGGTTGCGGCCATCGGCGAAGACCGCGTCGCGGCGTTCTACTGCGAACCGATCCAGGGATCGGGCGGCGTTCTGGTTCCGCCCAAGGGCTGGGTCAAGGCCATGCGTGAGGCCTGCCGCGAGATGGGCATCCTGTTCATCGCCGATGAGGTGATCACCGGCTTTGGTCGCACCGGTCCGCTGTTCTGCTGTGAGGAAGAGGGCATCGTTCCCGATTTCATGACCACAGCCAAGGGCTTGACCTCGGGCTATGTGCCGATGGGCGCGGTGTTCATCGCCGATCACGTCTACGAAACCATCGCCGACAAGGCGGGTGCGGCGGCGGTGGGGCATGGCTTCACCTATTCGGCGCACCCGGTGTCCGCGGCGGTCGCGCTGGAGGTTCTGTCGCTGTATGAAGGCGGCCTGCTGGAAAACGGGCGCAAGGCCGGGGCGCGCCTGATGGCGGGTCTGCAATCGCTGGCCGATCACCCGCTGGTTGGTGACGTGCGGGGGCGCGGCATGCTGGCGGCGATCGAGCTGGTCACCGACAAGGACAAGAAGACCCCGATTCCCGCCGAGGTTCAGGCGGCAACGCGGCTGTTCGATCGTGCCTGGGAACAGGGCCTGATCATCCGGTCCTTCGCGCAGGGCATTTTCGGCTATGCGCCGCCGCTGTGCTGCACCGATGCCGAGATCGACGCCATCGTCGAGCGCACCCGCAAGGTGCTGGATCTGACGCTGGAAGACCCGGAGATCCGTGCCGTTCTGGCCTGATCCGGGACCGCGATAAAACTTCCCCTGACTGGGCGGCGCATCTGTGCCGCCCTTTTTTACGTCATCATGCCCCCTGTGCGTTCCGAAACCTGGCCCGGCGGCCGTTCTTTGGCGGGCGCGACTATCCGGGGCACCATCATGCGTTAAGATCGCGGTGCGGATGCGGTGATGGCGGGTAGACAGCCGACCGGAATATGGTGTCTTCTCGCCGCGAATACGGTCGCTCTGCGGGGCTTGGGCCAGGACGGGAACGGAACAGGACAGATGACGATCACGACGGAAGTAGTTGAAGGGAATGCCGATGCGTTTCGGCGGATCTGGCGCGGGTTCGGCTCGACCGTGACGCTGATCGCAACCGAGCTGGACGGTCAGCGTCACGCGATGCTGGCGACGGCGGCCACCTCGATGTCGATGGAGCCGCCCTCGTTGCTGATCTGTGTAAACCGGTCGGCCTCGGCCTATGCGGCGCTGGTTGCGCGCGGGGCGTTTTCGCTGGGGATTCTGGCCTATGCGGCGCGTGATGTGGCGGGTGATATCGGGCGTGCAAAATCGGCGGACCGGTTTGCGCATGGCGACTGGCGCACGCTGGAATCCGCGGGGCGGGCGACGGATGGCCTGCCGTGGTTGGCGCAAACCCAGGCGACGTTGTTTTGCGTGACGGACCAGACGTTTGACTACGGCACCCATACCGGCTTCATCGCGCGCATCGACCGGGCCGTGGGCGGCACCAGTGATGACCCGCTGCTGTATTGCGATGGGCATTACGGCCGCTATTACGGCGGGCCGGCCAAGGTCATCTGATGCCCGAAATCTTGACCCCCCGGGATATTCTGGCCCGTCTGGTGGCCTTTCCGACAATCAGTAACCGCAGCAATCTGGACCTGATCGACTGGGTTGCGGATTATCTGGCCGGATGGGGGGTGGCCTCGCACCGGGTGCCCAGCCCGGATGGCACCAAATCCAACCTCTATGCGGTGATCGGTCCACGGGTGCCGGGCGGTATCGCGCTGTCGGGCCACAGCGATGTGGTGCCGGTCGAGGGCCAGGCCTGGTCCAGCGATCCGTTCACTCTGACCGAGCGCGATGGCCGCCTGTATGGTCGTGGTGCGGTCGATATGAAGGGCTTCGTGGCCTTGATGCTGGCGGCGGTGCCGTTGGCGGTGCGGGCGCGGTTGCAGCGCCCGTTGTATCTGGCGCTCTCCTACGACGAAGAGACCGGTTGCGAGGGCTGTATCGGCATGGTCGAGGAAATGACCCGAACCCTGCCCGCCCCGGCGGCGGTGATCGTGGGCGAGCCCTCGCGGTTTCAGGTGATCAATGGTCACAAGGGCAGTCTGGGGCTGCGGATCGACTTCACCGGACATGAGGTGCATTCGTCGCTGGCGCCCTATGGCGTGAATGCGAATATGCAGGCCGGGCATCTGATCGCCTGGGCCAATGCGGTAACGGCCGAACATGCCGCCGCCGTGCCTGGGCCGCTGGCGCAGGCGTTTGATCCGCCGCTGACCACGGTGCAGGTCGGGCGTATCCACGGCGGCACGGCCGATAACATCACCGCCGGATCGTGCTGGATGACGCTGGGTATCCGCGTGGTGCCGGGGGAACGGATCGAGGACTGGGATGCCCGCGTGCGCGCCCAGACCGACAGGATCAGGGCCGAGATGCAGGCGGTGCATCCGGCGACGGATGTGGTGGTGTCGCGGCTGTTCCACGTGCCGCTGCTGGCGCCTGAACCCGATGGCGCGGCCGAGGCCATCGCCACCGCCCTGACCGGCCAGAACAGCACCGGCGTGGTCAGTTACGGCACCGAGGCCGGGCATTTTCAGCAAAACGGCTGGTCCACGGTGGTCTGCGGGCCGGGCGACATCGTGCAGGCGCACAAGGCCGATGAATATATCGAGGCCGCGCAATTTGACGAAGGCCACGCCTTTGTCAAACGTGTCATCGACTGGCTGGAACGTTAATCATTTGGCCATGCGGGCGGCGGTGTAGCGGTTGACCGGCCAGCTCAGCCCCAGGTTCTCGCGCAGGGTGGTGCCCTCGTATTCGGTGCGGAACAACCCGCGACGGCGCAGTTCCGGCACCACCAGACGGGTGAAATCCTCAAGACTGCCGGGCAGGGTGGGGAACATCAGGATGAAGCCGTCGGCGGCGCGGGTCTCGAACCATTCCTGCATGAAATCGGCCACTTCTGTCGGCGTGCCGGTCAGGCCGTTTCCGGTGTGGCGCCGCGCGTAATGGGTGATCAGTTCGCGCATAGTGTGGCCTTGGGTGACGAATTCCTTCAACTCGTCGAACAGCGCCTTGGAACCTTTGGCATGTGCGGGCAGGCGGTCCATCGGGAAGGGTTTGTCCAGATCGGCGCCGCGCAGATCGGCCTCCAGAAATTCCTGTAGCATCAGCAGGCCGACATCGGGGTGCATCAGATCGACCAGTTGCTGCGCCTTGGCCTCGGCCTCGGCCTGGGTCTCGCCGACATTGATCACGATGCCGGGCATGATTTTCAGATCGTCTTCGGCGCGGGCATATTTCGCCATCCGCGCCTTTACATTGGCATAGAACGCCCGGTTCTTGTCGATGTTCGATGCCAGCGAGAACACCATTTCCGCCGTGCGCGCCGCCAGCTCCATCCCCTGTTCCGATCCGCCCGCCTGCGCGATCACCGGGCGCCCCTGCGGGGTGCGGCTCAGGTTCAGCGGGCCGCGCACCTGGAAATGCTTGCCCTTGTGGTTCAGCGTGTGCAGCTTGTCCTTGTCGTAATAGATCCCGGTGGTCCGATCCATCAACAGGGCATCGTCTTCGTAACTGTCCCACAGGCCAAAGACGGTATCGACGAATTCCTCGCCGCGTTCATAGCGTTCGGCATGTGGTGGCAGGCCGTCGCGGTTGTAATTGTAACCCGTCTCGTCGTGGTCCGAGGTCACCACGTTCCAGCAGACCCGCCCGCCTGACATGTGATCGGCCATGCCGAACAGCCGCGCGATGTTGTAGGGTTCATAATAGCTGGTCGAGGCGGTGGCGACAAAGCCCAGCCGTTCCGTGTGCTGGCTGAGCGCGGTGATGGCGGTGATCGGTTCAGGGCGGTTCATCTTGGTCGGGTTGCGGCACAGCGCATCGGGGTCGCCGACGGTGGTGGCCGGGCTATCGGCGAAGAACATGAAATCCAGTTTGGCGTCTTCGGAGATCTTGGCGCATTTGATCATATGGCGCAGATCGGTG
>DASWPI010000020.1:0-4458 GCA_036398515.1 Paenirhodobacter sp. | reverse complement strand
CCGTGCAATAGACCATCGCCGTGGTCGTGCCCGCCCGCAGCAGTTCGCGCAAGAACACTTCGGCCACCCGGTCTGCGTGGGCACGGTCGGAAAATTGCTGTTCAGTGACAAAGGTATAGGTGTTCAGCCATTCCAGCAGTTGTTCCCCATAGGCGCCGATCATCTGGATCTGCGGATAATGGACATGGGTGTCGATAAAACCCGGCATGATCAGATGATCGGGGTAATACACCGGGGTGACACCCGCGGGTAACACTGGCGCGGTCACATCATAGGGGCCGGCCGCCAGAATATGGCCGTCTTGCATGATCACCAGCCCGTCCGGGTGATACGTCACACACGCCGCCGAAGGCTGCAAAAACGGATTTGCCCGCAGCGATACGATCTGTCCGCGCAGGGCCGTGACGGATGTTGGCATGGATATCTCCGGTCTGGGCCTTCAGGGTTCACCACCTGAGTGCAGATCACAAGACACTTCGAGCCATGCGGTTCAGCATTTCAATTCAAACCGCGCCTCGCCGGTATCACCGGGCAGCGAGGGCGACCGCCCGAACCGTTTGTGCGGCCCCAGAACCTTGCATCCGGTGGTCTGTTCCGCCGCCAGGATCATCAGGGCCGGCACGGCATCGCGCTGACGCGTGGTCAGATAGCCCAGCCGGATCACCTCGGCCGCCTCCTCTTGCTGAAACACCACGAATCGATAGCCCTGCAAGGTGATGTCATGCCGTTCGGCGCCAAAGAATTGCGGGGCGGGTGACGCACCGCATCCCGCCAGCATCAGCATGCAAAACAGCCAACCACGCATCGCACCCCCATCAGGCCGCCATTTTCCCGGTCAGAATGGCGCAGGGATGGTTAACGATGGGTTACCATCACCAGCGCGCGGGCCCCATCTGGCTCAGCCGCGCCAGATTACGCGTGGTGTATTGGCCGATCTGCGCCATTCCAGCCTGCAACACCTGATCGGGCGCCGCGCCCCGTATCGCCGCCTGCGTCGAGGCCCGCATCGCCTGGGTCACCGCTTCGGCCTTTTCCACCACCATCCGGGTCATCTCCGAGCTTGGCGTATCCCACAGCCCCGCCATGCCGGCCAGACGCATGGTCACGACGGCCTGCGCCTCGATCCCGATCCGCGTGGCTTGCAGGGCAATCTTGAACGGCGAAAACGGGTCATAGAACATCTGGCACCTGCTGGTCTTGGCTCTGGCGGCGGTTGTTGTCCCGGCACAGCCGGATGGCCCCTTATACGCCCTTGTACCGATGCCGAAAGGGGGCCGTGACGTCACAACGCGGCCTTGCATCCGCCGCAAGGTGCGGGTTTGATGGCTGCCCGATCCACGCCCGTCCCGGATACCCCGTGCTGATTTATCGTCTTCTTGCCGTTTTGCTGATACCGCTGCTGATCGTGCGGCTGGCGATCCGTGTGCTGCGCGGGGCTGAACCGCGCACGGCGCTGTGTGAGCGGCTGGGATATGGGATCGCCAGTCCGGGGGCGATCTGGCTGCATGCGGCCTCGAATGGCGAGATGGTCTCGGCCCGGCCCCTGATACAGGCATTGTTTACCGCCCGCCCCGATCTGCGCCTGCATATCACCACCAATACCGTCACTGCGCGCGCGCTGGCCCAGGGCTGGGCGGCGGATTGGGGCATGGGGCGGATCAGCGTCTCGGCCGCGCCACTGGATAGCCGTCTGGTGCTGGGCCGGTTCTTGCGCCGCCAGCGCCCCACCGCGCTGCTGACGGTGGAAAATGAGCTGTGGCCGAACCGCTTCACGCTGTGTCATGCGCGCGGCATTCCGGTGCTGGTGGTGGGCGCACGGATGTCGGCACGCTCGGCCCGGCGCTGGCAGCGGGTCGGGATTGGCGCGCGGCTGATGGCGGCGATCACCGCGTTGTCGGCACAGGATACCGCCAGCCAGGCGGCGTTCCTGGCCCTCGGGCTGCCCGCTGACCGGCTGTTGCCGCTGGTCAATCTGAAAACCGCCGTGGCCGCCCCCCCTGCCACCGAACACCTGCCCTGGTCCCGCGACAAGACCGTGCTGGCGGCCTCGACCCATGAGGGCGAAGAGGTGCTTGTCCTGGCCGCCTTTGCCCGCGCCCATGCCGCCGATCCGCAATTGCGGCTGATCCTGGCCCCGCGCCACCCCCGCCGTGCGCCCGACATTGCCCGGATGATCGACGCACAGGGGCTGCGCCATGCCAGCCGCTCCCATGGCCAGACGCCGGACGCCCCGGTGCTGCTGGCGGATACGATGGGGGAAATGGCGAACTGGTATGAGGCGGCCGGGATCTGTTTCGTCGGCGGATCGCTGGTGCCCAAGGGCGGGCACACGCCGTTTGAACCCGCCGCATATGGCTGCGCCATCCTGCATGGCCCCTCCATCGACAATCACCGCGCGGTGTTCGAGGCGCTGGACGCGGCGGGGGGTGCGCAACTGGTCACCGATGCCGAAACGCTGGCCCGGGGATTCGCCCTGCCCCCCGCCGAACAGGCCCGAATGGCCGAAAATGCGTCCCGGACGGTGGCAGAACTGGCAAAAGATGGCGGCGACGCAACCCTTGCCCGCTTAATCCTTGATCGCTTGACTGCTTAGTCAATAAAAAATGCCCCTGTGAGGCATGTTTGCCCGAAACTTGGGACTTGCGTTATGGAAATCCTCATGGCCACGCCCTAGGTTTAATGCCAACAACAGGGTCCGAAGCGATCCGCGAAACAGGCGGGGCATATGAAATTTGAAAGAAAACTAGAACTTCTGCGGGATTCCAGCGGGGTGGAGCCGATTCAGTTTGCGGCATTGTGCCTGCGCCGCAAGGCCGGGCAGCAACAGGTTCTGCTGATCACCTCGCGCGATACAGGACGCTGGATCCTGCCCAAGGGCTGGCGGATGGAAGATCGCTCCGAGGGCGATACCGCCCTGACAGAAGCCTGGGAAGAGGCCGGGGTGGTCGGGGTGCTGACCGGACCATCGCTGGGCGATTACGCGTCGCAAAAGATGCTGCTGGATAATCAGCCCATGCCCTGCCGGGTGCAGGTGCATCCGGTGCATGTCAACAAACTGGCGGCGCGCTACCCGGAAAAGGGACAGCGGCGGCGCAAATGGTTTTCAACCAAAAAGGCCGCAAAGCTGGTGGCCGAACCGGAACTGGCATCCCTGTTGCGCGGCTTGCGCCAGCACTGACCCCGCTGCGGCGGGGCTTGCATTCGCGTCCCGAACGCATATCTGTTGCCAGATCGGGCGTCCGCTTTCCCGCCCATCACACAGCTGTCAGGACCATGATCCGCTACGATCTGAAATGCGACCAGGACCACCGGTTTGACGGATGGTTTGCCTCTGCCGGGGCCTTCGACACATCGAAGGCCGCGGGCATGATCGCCTGCACGATCTGTGGCTCGACACAGGTGGACAAGACCCTGATGGCGCCGATGGTGCGCCCCGACCGCAGCCCGGTCCCTACGCAAAACCCGGACGGCCAAAACCCCGCCCTTCAAGACCGGGCAGCCCATGAACAGATCATGGCCGCGCTGCGCCGTGCGGTCGAGGAGAACTCGGATTACGTCGGTCAGGATTTTGCCGCCGAGGCCCGCGCCATGCATGACGGCGACGCCCCCGAA
Organism: Paenirhodobacter sp.; assembly: GCA_036398515.1. GTDB lineage: Bacteria > Pseudomonadota > Alphaproteobacteria > Rhodobacterales > Rhodobacteraceae > Rhodobacter. The sequence goes on along the minus strand of DASWPI010000020.1, from coordinate 846 downwards.
CGCGCGATCTGGGGCGAGGCCCGGCTGGACGAGGCCCGCGCCCTGATCGAAGACGGCATCCCCATCGCCCCCCTGCCCTTCACCAATCGACGCAAAATCAACTGACCCGCCCCGGTTGACGCAGGATCAGCCGCCGGATCTACCTCTGCCACCACTATTGCGCCCGCGCGCGGCTTCCGCTAGCAGGGGCGCGATTGTCAGGCAGCGGGCCGGACAACGTACTTGGGGGAGTATGATGCCGCTTCTCGTCATGAAATTCGGCGGCACCTCGGTGGGGGATCTGGATCGTATCGCGAATGCGGCGGCCAAGGTCCAGCGCGAGGTCGATCGCGGGTATAATGTCATCGTCATCGTCTCGGCCATGTCGGGCAAGACCAACGAACTTGTCGGCTGGGTCGAAAAGACCTCGGCGTTGTATGACGCGCGCGAATATGACGCCGTCGTCGCCAGTGGCGAGAACATCACCGCCGGACTGATGGCGCTGCGCTTGCAGGAAATGGGCGTTCCGGCGCGCAGCTGGCAGGGCTGGCAGGTGCCGATCAACACCACCTCGGCGCATGGCGCGGCGCGGTTCATGGATATTCCCCGCACCAATATCGACCAGAAATTCACCGAAGGCATGCGTGTCGCCGTGGTCGCCGGGTTCCAGGGGCTATCGCCCGAGGGCCGGATCACCACGCTGGGCCGGGGCGGTTCGGACACCACCGCCGTGGCCTTCGCCGCCGCCTTCGCCGCCGAACGGTGCGACATCTACACCGATGTCGACGGCGTCTACACCACCGATCCGCGTGTCAGCTCCAAGGCGCGCAAGCTGGACAAGATCGCGTTCGAGGAAATGCTCGAACT
>DASWPI010000019.1:0-2792 GCA_036398515.1 Paenirhodobacter sp. | reverse complement strand
GTGCTGGAACCCATGCTGCTGGGCGGCGGCAAGCAGATGATGATGGGCACGCTGATCCAGACCCAATTCGGCGGTGGGCGCAACTGGCCCTTTGGCGCGGCCATTGCTATCGTGCTGATGGCGCTGGTGGTGCTTGTTTTGCTGATCAATGCCCGTCGGGCCATCCGCAAGGAGCCGCGCACATGAACACCGATATTCGTCATTATCCGGGCGCCAGGCTGATCACCTGGGTGTTCTTTGCCTGGCTGTATCTGCCGATTGCGGTGGTGATCTGGTTTTCGTTCAATGAAAACCGTCTGGTTTCGGTCTGGACCGGGTTTTCCACGCATTGGTATGGCGCGGCGCTGTCGAACCGGTCGTTGCTGGATGCGTTGCGGGTGTCGCTGATTGTGGCGGTGATTGCCACGGTGGTGGCAACGGTGGTGGCGCTGATGGCGGCGATGGTTCTGGCGCGCACGCCGGGGTTACGGTTTCGCCGTCTGTCGGAAACGGTGGTGAACCTGCCGCTGTTGCTGCCGGAAATCGTGGTGGCGGTGGCGGTGCTGATCCTGGTGTCACAACTGGGGCTGACCAATGGCATGGTGAAACTGGTGCTGGCGCATTCGGCCTTTTGCACGCCCTTTGCCTTCTTGCCGATCCGCGCCCGTTTGCAGGGCATGAGCACGGATTTCGAAGAGGCCGCGCAGGATCTGTATGCCACGCCGTGGACAGCCTTCCGGCGGGTGACCCTGCCGCTGATTGCGCCCGGCGTCTTTGCCGGGGCGATGCTGGCCTTTGTCATGTCGATGGATGATTTCATCACCTCGAACATGCTGAATTCGGGCGGCACCACCACACTGCCGGTCTATATCTTCAGCCTGATCAAGCAGGGCACCACGCCCGAGTTGAACGCGATTTCGACCCTGCTGATCGTGGCCTCTCTGATCATCGCGACCCTCGCGCTGAGCCTTTCCGCCCGTGCCATGCGGCGCGGCTGACCCCATAACAAACCCAACAGGAGCAAACGCATGAAAACCAACCTGATCCTTGGCACCGCGCTGGCGATGACGCTGGCCCTGCCGGCCTTCGCCGAAGGCACGTTGAACCTGTATACGTGGTCGGATTCGATCTCGCCCGAGCTGATCGAGAAATTTTCCAAGGAATTTGACGTCAAGGTCAATATCGACGGCTATAACTCCAACGAAGATGCGCTGACCAAATTGCAGGCCGGGGCCTCGGGCTATGATCTGGTGACGCCGTCGCAGCATTTCGTGAAAATCATGGTGGATCAGGGTCTGTTGGAAGATATCGACGCCCATGACATGGCGGCGTTCAAGCAGGTCGATGACAAGTGGAAGAACCAGTGGTGGGATCCTAGCAGCGATTATTCCATCCCGCTGGCTTTTGGCACTGCCGGGTTCACGGTCAACCGTGATCTGTACAAGGGGCCGGTCGATAGCTGGGCCGTTTATTTCGAACCGCCCGCCGAATTGCAGGGCAAGATCGCGTCGCTGTCGTATCCCGATGAGGTTGTGGGCGCGGCCGAATTGCTGCTGGGCGTGCCGTTCTGTTCCGAAGACAAGGCCGAGATGAAAAAGGTCTATGATCTGCTGAAGGCGCAAAAACCCTCGGTCGTGGCCTATACCTCGGACAATATCGAGAACCGCATTGGCTCGGGCGAGGTTGCGGCGCATTTCTGGTGGGATGGCAATTCGCTGAAAACCCGTCTGGCCGGGGCAAATATCGAATATGCGATGCCGAAAGAGGGGCTGGTGGGCTGGCTCGACAGCTTCGTTGTGCCCAAGGGCGCGGCCAATCTGGACAATGCCAAGACGTTCATCGACTTCATGTCGGCCGAGGAAAATGCCACCGTGCAGTATAACTACTACGCGCATTCCTCGCCGGTGAAGATCGACATGACCAAGGCGAAATACACGCCGGAAAATGCGCCCGAACTGTTTCCCACCGTGCCGGTGACCTTCTCGCAATCGTGCTCGCCCGCCGCGCAGGATCTGGTGACCAAGGTCTGGACCGATCTGTTGCAATGATCTTGTGCCCGCCCGGTCTGTCCGGGCGGGTGTTTCTCCGGGGGCGGCGATGACCGAGACGATCGAAATCCTGAATGCACGCGATGTGGCCCGTGGGCCGATATCTATCCGGCTGTCCGGGGGGCAGATCGGCTGGGTTGGCCCGGCGGCGGATATGCCTGCCACGCCCGCACCCGTTCGGCGGATCGACGCGGGGGGGGCGTGGCTGTTGCCCGGTTTGTGCGAAAGCCATCTGCACCTGTTCGCCGGTGGCGTGACGCTGGATCAGTTGAACCTGCTGGGGGTTGAGCGCGCCGATGCCATGGCCCGCGCGCTGGCGGCCTATCGGCAGGGGCGCCACGATCAGCCGCTGTTGGGGGCATGGTCGGCGAATTACGAAATTCTGGGTCCCGGCACGCGGCCGGACCGCCATGCGCTGGACCGGATGGTGCCGTATCAGCCGTTGTTGGTGCTGGCGGTCGATCTGCACACGGCCTGGGCCAACACGGCTGCGTTGGTGGCCGCGGGGTTGATGGATCATGTGCCAGATGTGACCGATGCCGAGGTGGTCATTGGCCCGGATGGCACCCCCACCGGTGAGCTGCGTGAGGGCAACGCCATGCAACTGGTGGCGCGGCTGTCGGGCACCGGCGGGCGTGAGGGGATCTGTATGGCGGGTGATGAACCCGTGGCCCCTACCGCCGATGACCGTGCCCGCGACAAGGCGGCGCTGCGCCAGGCGCTGGATGCCTGTGCCGCGTTTGGTATCACCACCGCCGTCAATAT
>DASWPI010000018.1:0-14062 GCA_036398515.1 Paenirhodobacter sp. | reverse complement strand
CGAACCGCCCAGCCGCCCGCGCACCACGCACCACGGCACCGGATTGTCCGCCACCAGCGCCGCCTTGGATTCCGCCGCGCCAATGAACCCCACCGGACAGCCGATGATCGCCGCCGGACGCGGACAGGCCGGGTCTTGCAGCATGTTCAGCAGATGGAACAACGCGGTGGGCGCATTGCCGATGGCCACCACCGCCCCCGCCAGATGCGGGCGCCACAGTTCGACCGCCGCCGCCGACCGGGTATTGCCGATCATCGCCGCCAGCGCCTGTATCTGCGGTTCATGCAGCGTGCAGATCACCCGGTTGTCGGCGGGCAGACGGGCGCGGGTGATGCCCTCGGCCACCATCCGCGCATCGCACAGAATGGGCGCGCCCGATTCCAGCGCATCCCGCGCCGCCGCCGCGAACCCCGGCGCGAAGCCGATATGCGGGGCCAGATCCACCATGCCGCAGGCGTGGATCATGCGCACCGCCACCACCTCTTCGGCGGGGGTGAACCGCGCCAGATCGGCCTCGGCCCGGATAATGGCGAAGGAGGCCCGGTAGATCGCGGCGCCGTCGGTTTCGTAACTATGGGCCAAGGGTATCTCGCACGAAATGGGGTCTTAGAATGGCGGGGCCGTCCAACCCGCCGATATCTGCGGTGTCGCCCGGTTTGCCACGAATGACCAGATCATATCGGCCATCGCGCCCGGTCAAGGTCAGATCGGCGGGGCCGGGATGGGCGCAGCCCTTGGCGCAGCCCGACACATGCAACACCTGCCCCGGCGGCACCTGCGCCGCCAGCGCGCGGGCCAGAGACCGGGTCTGCACGCTGGCGGACAGGCACCCCGCCGCACCGGTGCAGGCACAGACCCGCAGCAGCGGATCGGCCGGATCGGTGATCAGCCCGGGCTGCGGCGCGACCTGTGCGCGCCCCTCCAGCAGCAACGACCGCCACGGCGTCAGCCGGACCGCCCCCAGATCGCGCAGCAGATCCGCCGTGATCTGCCCGAACGGCAGGCCGACACAAAACCCCCAGGGTGTCGGCCCCGGTTGCAGCGCCGCGCCGCGCAGGGGCGCCTGCGTCGCCCTCAGCGGCGGGTGTAGCCCCGAGATGCACCCCGCCATGCGCCGCGCCCCGCCGCCCTGTCCGCCACCCTGCGCCATAAACCAATGCGCCAGTGCGACCGCCCGCCCCGGTGCCTCGTCCGCACTGACGGGTTCGCCCAGATCCATACCGTCGGCACGCAGTATCAGGCCCTGCACACCGCGCTCGATACGAATATCGGCCGAGGCCCCACCCAGCACCGCAACCGCCCCGGTATCCACCGCAAAACCGAATTTAGCGGGCAGCTCGGGCGCATCTTGCAAGGCCCGCTCCAGCCTGCTCACCAGCTGCGGCGTTTCCGTGTCGGTCCAAATCGGCGTGGTCAGGATGTTGCGCCGCGCCTCGGCCTGCGGATCGGGGTCCAACAGGCCAAGACCGGTCAGCACGGCATGAATGGCAGGCAAGCCGGGGGCCGCGATACCACGCAATTGCAGATGCGCGCGGCTGCCCAGATCAATCAACCCGTTGCCATGTTCCGCCGCCAGATCGGCCAGCGCGCGCACCGCCGCCGCCGACAGCCGCCCGCCATGCGGACGGATGCGCAGCACCAGACCATCGCCACTGGCCATCGGGCGCAGCGCACCGGGGCACCAGCCGCGCACCGTCATGTCACACCTGCCCGGCGGCTGTTCGACCGCCCATCCCACAACCCGGCCTGTTGCAGCGCGGCAAAGCGCGCCTCCATCGCCGCCAGCGCGCCGGGGTTGGCCTCGGCCATGAAGGCACGCACCTGCGCATCGCACAATGTCGCCGCGTGATACAGATCGAACAGATGTGACGGCACCACCCCCGCCAGATGCGCAAACGCCGCCAGATGATCCAGCGTCGCGCCGATTTCCGCCGCGCCGCGAAAACCGTGCCGCATCATGCCCCGCAACCAGACCGGATTGGCGGCCCGCGCCCGCACCACCCGGGCGATTTCATGCGCCAGCGGACGGGCATGGGGGGTCTGGGGCCGGGTGGCGTCCAGATGATACAGCGCGGGCGCGGGCGCCCCGACCTGTGCCATCGCGGCGGCAAAACCGGCCTCATGCGCGGCATAATCCTCGGCCAGCAACAGATCGGTCTCGGGCAGGTCCTGAATGTGGACGAAACTATCCACCCCCCGCATCCGGGTTTCCAGCGCATCCCGCGCCAGAACCCCCGCAGCCGTATGCGCCGAGGCCGCCAGCCACGCCTGACCCGCCGCCACCCGCGCCGCCGGTGTCAGCGTGTCGGTGTCAATCGCCAGACCATAGCCGCCCGGCGCGGGGGCAAACACCCGTGGCCCCGGCGGCGCGGCGATATAGGGGTTCATGTCGGCCATTTCATCGCGGGCGGCCAAGGCCTCCGTCGCCGCCTCGAACAACCGCGCCAGATCGGGGAAGACATCGCGGAACAGGCCGGAAATGCGCAGGCTGACCTCGATCCGGGGGCGGTCCAGCAGGGCCAGCGGCACCACCTCGAAGCCGGTCACGCGGTCGGATGCCTCATCCCACAGCGGCGCGATGCCCGCCAGATGCAGCGCCAGGGCGAATTCCTCGCCCGCCGTGCGCATGGTGGCCGATCCCCACAGGTTGATCATCATCGCCCGCGGGTAATCGCCGTGATCCTGCAGATGGCGGCGGATCAGTTCCTCGGCCAGTCTGATCCCCTGCGCATGGGCGGCGCGCGACGGCACCGCACGCGGATCGGTGCCATACAGGTTGCGCCCGGTGGGCAGCACATCCGCCCGCCCGCGAAACGGCGATCCCGATGGCCCCGGCGCGATCCGCCCGCCCGACAGCGCGGTGATCAGCGCAGCGCGTTCCCCCGCGACCGAGGCGGCGTCCGCCACCGCCCCCGGCGTGCCGCGCCCCCAGACATGCAGCCCCTCGCCGAATTGCGTTTCCTTGATGTCGCAGACGAAACGGTCGATGCGCGGCATCGCCTCGGCGGGGCTGGCCGTGTCGGGAATCCCCAGGTCGGTTTCCACCCCGGCCTGCTGCGCCTCGTTGCGGATGGCGGCAATCAGCCGGTCGCGGCGTGCCGGGTCCAGCCCGTCGGCGGTGGAATATTCGTCCAGCAGCCGTTCCAGCCGTGCCAGCGGTGCGGGCACCCCCGCGCCCGCCAGGGGCGGCGGCAGATGGCCCAGCGTCACCGCCCCCAGACGGCGGCGGGCCTGCGCGGCCTCGCCGGGATCATTGACGATGAAGGGATAGATCACCGGCAGGGCGCCCACCAGCGCCTCGGGCCAGCAGGTATCGGACAGCGCCACCGCCTTGCCCGGCAGCCATTCCAGCGTGCCATGCGCACCGATATGCACCAGCGCATCGGTCTGGCCCCGCAGCCACAGGTAGAATGCCACATAGGCATGGCAGGGCACGCGGGCGGTATCGTGGTATTCGCCCTCGCGGTCCGGGTCGGCGCTGCGTTCGGGTTGCAGCGCGACGATCACCCCGCCCCGGCGGGTGACGGCAAATGCGAAATCGCCCCCCGGCTCGCCATGCGCGCCCAACAGCGCCGCACGCAGCGGTTGCCCCAACCCATCCAGTGCGCGGCGGTATGCGGCCAAGGGCCAGATCACCCGGTCGCGGGCCAGCGCGATGTCCAGATCGGCCCCCGCAGGATCGGCGTCAAACCCGGCGTCCCGCAGATCGTGCAGCATCGCCTGCGCCGAGGCCAGCGCATCCAGCCCCACCGCATGTGCCATCCGATGCGCCTTGCCCGGATAGCATGATACCACCAGCGCGGCGCGGGCCCCGCCCCCCGCCAGCCGCAACCAGCCATCGACCCGGGCCACCGTGGCCGCGATCCGGTCGGGCGCCGCGCGGTGCATCGGATGTGACCATTGCAGATCGGGGTCGCGCGGGGCGGTTTCCTTGAACGAGATCACCCCGGCGGCGATGCGGCCATCGACCTCGGGCAGGGCCACATGCATCGCCAGATCGGCGGGCGACAGGCCGCGTTCCGCCCCGGCCCAGGCCGCACGATCCGAGGTGGCATGGATCACCTGAAACACCGGCGCATCGGCGCTATCCAGTGGCGATCCGCCCGCTGCCCGCGCCGAAAAGGCGGTGGCATTGACCACGGCAGCGGTCCGCCCGGGCAAGATGTCGCGCAGCCATGCGGCGGCGGCGGCATCCTTCAGGCTGGGCACGAAGGCGCCGATGGCGGGGTGGCCCGCCGCCTCGAACCCCCGGATCAGCGCGGCGATGGCATCGGTATCGGCGGCCACCAGCCAGGCGCGGTAGAACGGAATGACGATCAGCCCGGTTTCAGCCGGTAGGGCGGTCACCGCCCGATCCGGGTGCCACAGGCCAAAGGGCGGCATGGTCTTGGCCCCCGCCACCGGCCCCGCATACATCCCCGACGCCAGCGCCAGTTGCGCCAGCGCCGCCTGCGCCGCCACAGCCCCGCCCGCATCGCACAGCGCCGCCAAACGGCGCAGCACCGACACCGGCACCGTCGATGCCGCATCCAGCGCCGGATCCACCCGCCCATCCGCCGGCAGCACCGCCAACGCGATGCCGCGATCACGCGCCACCCGCGCCAGCTGTTCCAGCCCGTAGGCCCAATAGGGGGCGCCACCGATTAGCCGGATCAGCACCCCCTTGGCCCCGACCACGGTGCGCTCGATATAGGTATCGACCGACAGCGGATGCGCCAGATCCGCCAGATTGGCCAGCCGCACCGCAGGCAACCCATCGCGCCCGCGTCGCCATCCCGCCGCAAAGGCCCCCAGGTCACTGTCGGAAAACGACAGCACCAGCAGGTCTGCGGGCGTCTGCCCCAGATCGCGCGGCGTCGCCGTTTCCTCCAACCCGTGGCTTTCGCGGAACAGGACGTGCATCAGACCAGCGCCGCCCGGATCGCGCCCGCGTCGATATCGCCCTTTTCGGCGATGACCACCAGGCGGCCCTGTCGCGGCTGTGCGCCCCACGGGCGGTCGAACTGATGGCGCACCCGCGCGCCCACCGCCTGCACCAGCAGGCGCATCGGCCTGCCGGTCACGGCCACATGGCCCTTGACGCGCAAAATGCCCTGCGCCGTGGCCAGCGCGGCGATCTTGTCGACCAATGTCTGCGGATCGGCGATCTCGGGGATGTCGACCACGATGGTGTCGAAATCGTCATGGTCATGGTCCGCCTCGTTGTCGTGATGCGAGGGGCGGGCGTCGATGCTGTCCTCGGCCGCGGCCGCCAGCCCCAGAACCACCCGGGCGTCGATCACCCCTTCGGTCAGCGCCAGCATTGGCAAGGGGCGCGGCGCTTCCGCCGTGATCACCGCGCGGGCGGCGGCCAGACCGGCCTCGCCCGCCAGATCCGCCTTGGACAGCAACACCAGATCGGCACAGGCGATCTGATCCTCGAACACCTCGGACAGCGGGGTTTCATGATCGGGCTCCGCGCCCGGATGCGCCGGATCGGGGGCAAACAGCCCCGCCGCCACCGCCTCGGCATCGGCCACCGTCACCACCCCGTCGATGGTGATGCGCGAGCGCAGCGCCGGCCAGTCGAACGCCTTGAGCAACGGTTTCGGCAACGCCAGCCCCGAGGTCTCGATCACGATATGGTCGGGGCGCGGGTCCATCGCCATCAGCCGCTCGATCGCCGGGATGAATTCATCGGCAACGGTGCAGCAGATGCAGCCGTTGGTCAGTTCCAGAATGCTGGATTCCGGGCAATTGGCATCGGCGCATTCGCGGATCAGATCGCCATCCACCCCGACATCGCCAAATTCATTGACCAGCACCGCCAGCCGCCGCCCATCGGGGTTTTGCAGCAGATGCCGGATCAACGTGGTTTTGCCCGCGCCCAGAAAGCCGGTGATGATGGTGACAGGGGTTTTTTCAAGGGACATCGGGGGCCTCCAGTGGCGGGATACGGGCAATGGTGTTCTTGCGGATGACGTCGGGGCGGGCGCGCCACGGCACGACGCCATCATCGGTTTCGGCATAGGCGCGGATCATGGCGACCAGATCCTCCATGTCACGGTCAGGGTCCAGCCCGCCTTGCACATAGGTCCAGCGCCCCGCCCCGCGCAGCACCACGGCACAGCCGCGTGCGCAGGCCGACAGGCATTCCTGACGCCGGTGCGCGATGCCACGGTCAGCCAGCGCCTGCGAAATCCGCGCACCGCCCCGGGGCGCGCCCGGATCGGCGCCGGGCAACCGGCAAGTGGTGCAGACAACGATATCCATCCTCATCCCTTCGGGTCCGGTGACGGGATGCGCAAGGGCCGGGCGCGGCCCGGTTGGTCCCCTGACTGCGGCACACCCCGTCCGCATGATCTGAACGGCCCGCGACGGGGCCGGTGCTGGCAGGTCTCCCGGCTTGCGGATGTCAGGTTTCCCTGGCGGCCACCCGGCCTTCCCGGCACGTGGCCAGTGGCGATTGGGCGACCTTCTCCGGTCACGGTCGCGGGGGCGGCTGCGTTGGGCCGGATGCCAGGGCATAAGGCTGTCGCATTCCCTCTTCGCCTGCCATAAGCAGGAACCAGCGAACCTTAGCCAAGCCACGCCCCCCGGAATAAGTCAAGCAGGGACCCAGATGCCCGACACCCCGATCGACGAAATAACCGCCCGCCTGCATGCCGAGAAGAAGGCCAGGATCAAGGCCGCCCGCGACCGGATGATGGCCGGGAAAACCGGTGAAAAGGGCTTGATTGTGGTGCTGACCGGGCCGGGCAAGGGGAAATCCTCGTCGGGGTTCGGCATGGTGATGCGGGCGATCTCGCATGGAATGCCGGTGGCCGTGGTGCAGTTCATCAAGGGCGCGATGGCCACGGGCGAGCGCGATTTTCTGCTGCGCCACTTCCCTGATCTGTGCCGTTTCCACACCATGGGCGAGGGGTTCACCTGGGAAACCCAGGATCTGGCGCGTGACAAGGCGGCGGCGCAAGCGGGCTGGGACATGGCGAAAACACTGATCCGGGATCCGGCGAACCGTCTGGTATTGCTTGACGAAATCAATATCGCGCTGCGCTATGACTATCTGGATGTGGCCGAGGTGGTGGCGTTCCTGCGCGATGAAAAGCCCCCGATGACCCATGTGATCGCCACCGGGCGCAACGCCAAACCCGACCTGATCGAGATCGCCGATCTGGTCACCGAAATGACCGTGGTCAAGCATCCGTTCCGCGATGGGATCAAGGCCCAGCCGGGCATCGAGTTCTAGCGCCGCAACAGGTAGATATCCATGATCCAGCCCCGTTCCGCCCGCGCGGAGGCACGGGTGGCGACAATCCGCGGCCCCGCCTGCTCCAGCGGGCCGTGATCCAGGATCTGCCCCGCCATACCCACATAGGCGCCCCACCAGATCGTCACCCCCTGTGGCGGCACGGTGGCAAAGGCACAGTCGCCATCCAGCATCACCACCAGCGTATCCACCCCGTCGGGCCAGCCGTGATCCCGCAGACGCCGCCCCGTCGTCACCAGAAACGGCGCCCCCAGATCGTTCAGCGCAATGCCATGCGCCGCCGTCAGCACCTGCGGGGACATCAGCCCCGGAATGACCGTCACCGTGGCGCCCAACCGCGCGGCGATGCGCAGCGAACTGTCATACAGCGCCGGATCGCCCCAGACCAACAGGGCCACCCGCCGCACGCCCGGATGCGCGGCAATCGTCTGGGCCCAGACCTGCGCGACGGCATCGTGCCAATCGTTCACCCCCGCCAGATAGGACGGATTCGCCACATCGCGGCGCGGCATATCGAACGCGGCGATACGCGTGGCGGGGTTGGTCAGGACCTCATCGCAGATCGCCCGGCGCAGATCGGCCAGATCGGCCTTGTCCGCGCCCTTTGACGGGATCAGCACCAGATCGGCGGTATTCAGCGCCCGGATCGCCTGAAGCGTCAGGTGTTCGGGGTTGCCCGTGCCAATGCCGATCAACAAAAGGTCCATGCCCTTTCATCGCACCGCGCACCGGAAATGAAAAGACCGGCGCGGAATGCCCGCGCCGATCCCATTCTGTGTGGCCTGATCAGTCTTCCTTGATCTGGCTGTGTTTAGAGGTGTCCTTCATCCGAACGTAGACGCACAGGGAAATGAAGATCATCCCGGTGATATACCAGTAGAAGCCCTGCTCCCACCCATAGCTCTTGAAGCTGAGGGCAACATATTCCGCCGTGCCGCCGAACATGGTGTTGGCCAGCGCATAGGGCAGCGCCACACCAAGCGCCCGGATATGCGCGGGGAACAATTCTGCCTTCACCACCGCGTTGATCGAGGTGTAGCCAGTGATGATGATCAGCCCCGCCATCACCAGCAGACCGGCCTTGACCGGATCGGTCGTGGTCTCCAGCGTCGAGAAGATCGGATAGGTGAACAACACCCCGCAGACGCCAAAGAAGATCATCAGCGGCTTGCGCCCGATCTTGTCCGACAGCGCCCCGGCGACCGGTTGCAGACACATGAAGATGAACAGCGTGATGGCGTTCAGCTCTGACGCGGTTTCCTTGGAAAAGCCCGAGGTGTTGACCAGGAATTTCTGCATGTAGATCGAGTAGGCATAAAACGCCAGCGTGCCACCCGCCGTCAGCATCATCACCGTCAGGGTTTCTTTCGGGTGATTGCGGATCAGCAGCCAGAACCCCGATTGCGGCTTCTTTTCCGCCTTGGCGTTCTTGAAGCTGTCGGTTTCATCCAGACCGCGCCGCAGCCAGAACACCACCACCGCCAGAACCGCACCGATGAAGAACGGCACACGCCAGCCCCAGGCGGCCAGATCCTCGGCAGAGAGCACGTTTTGCAGCACCAGCAGTACCGCAATGGCCAGCAATTGCCCCGAAATCAGCGTCACATAGGCAAAGGACGAATAGAATCCACGGCGGTTCTTGCCGGCCATTTCCGACAGATAGGTGGCGCTGGCGCCATATTCACCGCCCACCGACAGGCCCTGCATCAGCCGCGCGACGACCAGCAGGATCGGCGCGAACACCCCGATCGAGTTATAATCCGGCGTCAGCGCGATGATCAGCGAGCCCAGGCACATCAGCGTCACCGACAGCGTCAGCCCGGCCTTGCGGCCCTTGTTGTCGGCATAGATCCCCATCAGCCAGGCGCCGATCGGGCGCATCAGGAACCCGACGGCAAACACCGCCGCCGATGACAGCAATTGCGCCGTCTGGTCACCCTTGGGAAAGAAGTGCGGCGCGAAATACAATGCAAAGGCGGCGTAGACATACCAGTCGAACCACTCGACAAGGTTGCCGGTCGAACCACCGATGATGTTCTTCAATCGCTTGCGGCGCACTTGCGCCTCGGTCAGGCCGGTGGAGATGGGCGTTGCTGTCATTCGAATATCCTCCTGATGCGGGGGCCTGAACGGGCCCTTGCGCGGGCGGGATGGGTCCGAAGGGGGGCGGAGGACGATCCGGCGGCACACCCGATCAGGTGGCCCGGATCATCTGCGGTCAAACCCCTCCCCCCGAAGGTCCTGCATTCCGATCCCGTTAACGTCGCCCGACATCGCAGCAGATGCCAGCATCGTGATGAATTTCAATCAAAACATTGTTATTACTTGAATTTCACGGCATGTATTGCCCCGCGAAAGATTAATTCGTGCAAAATCATGCGTGGATTTTCACAACACTGTGCAGTATATTGCACAAATGTGGAAACGACGCCCCCCGACCGGAATCATCATCGCGGTGCTGATCACGCTGATCTCGGCCGGGGTCTGGGCGATCAGTTCCGCCTGGATGCGGCGCGATGCCATGACGGGTCTGGGCGCCGATGCGGCACAACTGGCGCGCCAGCACAGCCGCCTGATCGACAGCGAACTGGCACGGTTCCGGCTGCTGCCCATCGTGCTGGGGGAATATACCGATCTGGAAAACGCGCTGACAGGTCGCTCGGCGGCGGCGGCGGAGCGGATGAATCATAAGCTGCGATCCCTGACACAGGAAACCGGCGCCTCGATCCTGTATCTGATTGATGCCGATGGCCGGGTGATGGGGGCCTCGAACGCCGATACCGATGAAAGCTTTGTCGGGCGCCATTACGGGTTTCGCCCCTATTTTCGTGATGCGATGGCGCAGGGCGCGGCGGAATATTACGCGGTGGGCGACCTGTCCGGGCGGCCCGGTCTGTTCCTGTCGCGCCGGATCGGCCCGCCCCAGGCGCCAATCGGGGTGATCGTGGTGAAATACGAATTCGCCGCCCTGACGCAGATATGGCGCAACGATCCAGGCCAGACGCTGATCGTCGATCCGAACAATATCATTCTGGCAGCCACCGATCCACGCGCGGAACTGTATACGTTGCGCCCCCTGACCCAGACCCTGCGCGATGGCATGGCGGCCTCGGGGCAGTTCCCATCCGCGCCGCTGACCGTGGGCCCCTATCGGCAGGACGATCAAGGCCAGATCCTTGGCCCGCAGAACATCGCGATGGTCGTGGCCAGTGAACCTGTCGCCGGAACGGAACTGCGGTTGATCCACCTGCTGGACAGCGGTCCTGCCCTGCGTGCGGCGCGCGATCAGGCGATGGTGGCGGCGCTGATGGCGGTGCTGGCGCTGGCGTTGCTGACCGCCGCCATTGCCTGGCGGGTCACCCGCGCCACCCGTGCCGCCGCCATCCGGCGCACGCTGGAACAGGCCGTGGCGCAGCGCACCGCCGAGCTACGCACCGAAATCACCGAACGCGCCCGCGCCGATCAGCGCTTTCGTGCGGCGCGGGAGGAACTGGCACAGGCAAACCGTCTGGCCTCGCTGGGCTCGATCACGGCGGGGCTGGTGCATGAGATCAACCAGCCGGTGGCCACCATCCGCACCCTGGCCGAAAATGCCCGGCATCATCTGGTGGCGGGGCGGCTGGACAAGGTCGGGCGCAATCTGGACACGGCGGTGGACCTGACGGCGCGGATCGGCCAGATCACCCAGGAAATGCGCCGTTTCGCCCGGCGCGGACGTGGCACGGTGGGACCGGTGGCGGTGGATGAGATGATCGACGGCACCTTGCTGCTGATCGGCGACAGGCTGCGCACGGCGGGGGTGCGGCTGGATCTGCCACCCCGCGGCCAGCCCCTGGTGCGTGCCGATCGGGTGCGGCTGGAACAGGTGCTGGTCAATCTGTTGCAAAACGCGCTGGATGCGGTGGCGGGGCGGCCCGATCCGCAGGTGTCATTGCACGTCGATATCCGCAGCGACGACCTGATCCTGACCGTTGCCGATAATGGTCCGGGCATAGATCCGGCGATGGGCGATGGGGTTTTCAGCCCCTTTGTTACCGGCAAGACCGATGGGCTGGGGCTGGGGCTGGGGATCGCGCGCGATATCATGCGCGATCTGGGCGGCGGGCTGGATCTGGTGCCGTCACCGCTGGGTGGCGCGGCCTTTGCCCTGCGTATCGCGCTGGAGGCCAGATGATGCGGGTGATGCTGATCGACGATGACCCCGGCCTGCGCGAGGCGCTGAGCGATTCCTTTCAGATCGCCGGGATCGAGGTTGACGCATACCCCGATGGCCACGCTGGCCTGCACAGCCTGACCGCCGATTATCCGGGCGTGGTGGTGACCGATATCCGCATGCCGCGCGTCGATGGTCATGCCGTGCTGGAGACGGTTCTGGCGCGCGATGCCGATCTGCCGGTGATCCTGATGACCGGGCATGGCGATATCGCGATGGCGGTGGCGGCGCTGAAACAGGGCGCGTTCGATTTCATCGCCAAGCCCTTTGCCACCGATCATCTGATCGCCTCGGTGCGGCGGGCGATGGAAACGCGGCGGCTGGTGCTGGAAAATCGCCGGTTGCGGCAGGCGGCGGCGATGGCCGGAGAACGCTCGCCGCTGGTGGGGGAAACGCCGGTGATGCTGCGGCTGAACGAAACCCTGCGGCACTTGGCCAATGTCGATGTGGATGTGCTGATCGAAGGCGAGACCGGCACCGGCAAAGAACTCGCCGCCCGGCTGTTGCACCGTCTGGGGCCACGGCGCAACCGGCCCTTTGTGGCCGTGGACTGTGCCGCCCTGCCCGAGGCCATCGCCGACGAAACCCTGTTCGGCACCCGCGTGAACCGCGGCCGCATCGCCGAAGCCGACCGCGGCACGCTGTTTCTGGACAATATCAGCAACATGCCCGACGCGTTGCAAGGCCGCCTGCTGCGCGTCGTCGAGGAACGTGAGCTGCCCAGCCTGAGCGGCGAGCCGCGCCGGATAGACCTGCGCATTCTGGCATCGGCGCGCGAAGACATGACCCAGGCCGTGGCGCAGGGCCGGTTTCGCGCCGATCTGCTGTACCGGCTGGCGGCGGTGCGGTTACGCATGCCGCCACTGCGTGAACGGCGGGCCGATATCGGGCTGCTGTTCGCATCCTTCCTGACCGAGGCCGCGCGGCAGTTCGACCACCCCTGTCCGCCGATCGACGCCGAGACCCAGGCCCGGCTCAGCACCGACGACTGGCCCGGCAATGTGCGCGAATTGCGCAATTTCGCCATGCAGCGGGTGCTGGGGCTGGAACATCCCGACACGGGCGGCACCTCGGATCGGCCGCTGGCGGATCAGCTGGACCATTTTGAACGCGGCGTGTTGCAAACCGCCTTGCGGCGCAGCGCGGGCGATGTCGGCGCGGCGGCGGCGGCATTGCAACTGCCCCGCCGCAGCCTGTATGCGCGTCTGCAACGTCTGGGGATCGAGGCCGCGCCGTTCCGCACCAGGGGCTGACCCCGCCCGCGCGGCAAATCACCCCCTTTTCCCGCCGGTCGCCGCCTGCTAGCCACGGCGCGAAGCCCCACCCAAAGCCCGGCGCAAAGGATGCGCGCATGATCATTTTCGACCACGGACCGGATGGCAAACCCGCCTGTTTCAGCGGGGCGCGCGACCTTGTCTGTGCCTATACCCCGGATCAGGTCTTGCCAGCCCTGCGCCGCGCGGAACAGGCCCGGCGGTCCGGTGCCTGGGTGGCAGGTTGGGTCGGCTATGCCGCCGGTCTGGCGTTCGAACCCCGCCTGCATGGCTTGGCCCATCCCGGGGATCAGCCGCTGCTGGTGCTGGGGCTGTATGACGCGCCCGGCCCGGTGCCGCACCACACGCCCGCGCCGGTGCGGCTGGCACCACTGGTGCCGCGCATCTCCCGCGCCGATTATGGCACCGCGTTCGCCCGGTTGCAGGCCTATATCGCGGCGGGCGATTGCTATCAGGTCAACCTGACCTTTCCGCTGGACACGCGGTTGCTGTCGGGCACGGCGCGCGATCTGGCCGTTGCGCTGGCGGGGCTGCAACCGGTGGGCTTTGGCGCATTCGCCGATATGGGCGTGGGGCCGGTGATCGTGTCGCGTTCGCCCGAGCTGTTCTTTGCGGTGCGCGCCGATGGCCTGATGGAAACCCGCCCGATGAAGGGCACCGCACCGCGCCACCCCGATCCGGCACAGGATGCGGCGGCGGCCCGCGATCTGGCGGATTCACAGAAAAACCGGGCCGAGAACCTGATGATCGTCGATCTGCTGCGCAATGACATGGCGCGGCTGGCGCAACCCGGATCGGTGCGGGTGCCCGACCTGTTCGCGGTGGAAAGCTATGCCACCGTGCATCAGATGACCTCGCGCATCACCGCGCAACTGGTCGACGATCCCGATCTGGCCACGCTGATGGCGGCGCTGTTCCCCTGTGGATCAATCACCGGGGCGCCGAAAATCCGCGCCATGCAGATCATCGCGGAACTGGAGCCGCATCCGCGCGGCGTCTATTGCGGCACGCTGGGGTGGATGGGCCCGGATGGCACGGCGGCGTTCTCGGTGGCGATCCGCACGCTGAGCCTGCATGGCGACGATATCACGCTGAATGTCGGCGGGGGTATCGTCAGCGATTCCACAGCCGACAGCGAATGGGAGGAAGCCCTGTGGAAAGCCCGCTACATCACGCCCCTGACGGTCTGAAACTGATCGAGACCGCGTATTGGGATGGTGCCCGCTGCCGGTTTCTGGATCGCCATCTGGCGCGGCTGACGGGTGGCGCAAGGCATCTGGGCTGGCCCGCGCCCGCGTTGCGCGATGCCTTTGCCGGCCCGGCGGG
>DASWPI010000017.1:0-3828 GCA_036398515.1 Paenirhodobacter sp. | reverse complement strand
GTCCGGGCGACCTGATTGACGGACAGCGCAGCGGGCGAGGTCCCCGCATCCCAATCGGCACGGCCCACCATGTTGGATTGCCCGGCCAGAATGATAACGTGGGTCTGCGCCGACACCGCAGCCACCACCGGACCAACCTCTCGGCCATCACGTTTTTCTGCGCTTCGGCGATGTCTTTCTTTTCGGCTTCAAGTTGCCCGAACCGTTCGATGAACTGGCGCAGTGCGTCCGCGGTAACGTTATAGGCGGCATCGTTCGACATTCAGACCCCCAGAATTTCAGATTGGATCGCCGCGACCGTTTCGGCCGACAGCCCCTTGGTGCGTGCGACGGTGTTGACCGCATCGGTGACCTTGGCCGCAAACTCGACCTCGGCCTTGCGCCGCCGGTCCGAGGACACGCTTTGCGCGTGCAGCGCATCGCGGAAGGCCGAGGCCAGCATCTTCACATCCTTCGCCTGAGCGAGGTCGATCTCGCCCCGACCTGACCCTATTCCAGAGGCCCACCCTGCCGACGACCGATTGGCCGTTCGCGGGCCTCATCCCAATGAAATACGGCGCCATCCTCGCTGATCCGCCCTGGGCGTATGCCATGCGATCAGCCAAAGGCTATGCCAAATCACCCGAAGCGCACTACCGCACCATGTCGGCGGAGGCGTTACGCGCGCTGCCAGTCGGACAGCTGGCAGGGCCGGATTGCCTTCTGTTCATGGGCTTTGTTGCACAAATCAGCTGACGGCCGGACTTCCCGTTTCCCCGGACAGACTTATCCCACGACCTTTGTGACCGGGATGCCGAGAGCAGTGTAGCCGTTCAGGACGGCAACCCGGACTTGTAACTCCGCAACTTGACGGTCGAAGTCCCGCGCCATGAGGCGCTGGCCCAGCAGTTTTATACAATGCATCCAATCGTCGGGAAAACGATCCCCCGGATCGTTTTCTGATCCTCCTCATATTTCGATGCGGCTTCGGCGGTGGTATCCGCTCCATCTTCGCCAGAGCGCGCGACCCAGATATTTCGACGCCCGAAGGGCCTCGTTGCGCGCGACGGCACCTGCCGTGATCGCCTTCCACGGCCTGGCGTTTTTGCGGGGCGCGGTATGACGGCATGTGCCCCACGGTCGGCAATGGCGTCGTGGCACTTTCGGGTGTCGTAGGCGCCGTCGGCTGTGACGCTGGCGATGTTCTGATCGGCGGCGATCTGAGCCAATAGTTCGGGCAACATGGGCGCGTCGCCTATATCGCTGCTGGTGACCTCGACCGCCCTGACTTCCAGTGTTTCCTTGTCGATCCCGAGATGGACCTTGCGCCAGACGCGGCGCTTTGGACCGCCATGCCTGCGCGCGTTCCACTCACCTTCGCCCTCGACCTTGATACCTGTGCTGTCGATCAGCAGATGCAGCGGGCCCCGCGATCCCCGATGCGGGATGTTCACGGCCAGCGTCTTCTGGCGGCGGCTCAGGGTGCTGAAATCCGGCACATCCTACTTCAGGCCAATCAACTGGAGCAGGCTCTCAACGAACCCGGTCATCTGTCGCAACGCCATGCCGAAAAGGACCTTCATCGTCAGGCAGGTCTGGACGGCGGCATCGCTGTAGACGGGCTGTCGCCCCCGCTTGCCTGTCGGCTGCGCCGCCCAGGCCATGTCGGGATCAAACCAGATCGTCAGCGATCCGCGGCGCTTGAGCGCACTGTTATACGCGCGCCAGTTGAGGGCGGTATAGGTCGGGGTGTTCGGTCTGCTCATGCCCTTCAGCTACCACGCTGGATTCACGAGATGAATCCCTCATGGGATTTGTGCAACAGAGCCGCCGCAGGGCAGATGTTAGGAAAATCCCGACACCATTAAGGCCCCTTCGCGGGGCCTTTTTCGTGCCTTCAATCCCGATTTGAGCCCGGTTGACCTATGCTCCCCGCGCATGGCCCGTGGTGCAGTATTTCTGTCGTTTTGGCCAGGTATTTTGGCGCACCACACAACAGAACAAGCACAGAACGGAAACCTGATACCCTCGGAATGGCTCAATCCGCTAATTCATTGAAATCATGGTGCCCAGACGCGGATTCGAACCACGGACACGCGGATTTTCAATCCGCTGCTCTACCAACTGAGCTATCTGGGCACTACCATAACCACTCAAGGTTATTGATGTGGGCTTACTAATTTAGTCTCTTGGCGCTGTCCATAGGGACTTGGAGGATTTTGAAACAAAAAATGTGTGGATCTCCGGGGTCTGCGGTCGAAGATCTGGTTCCGAAATTCCTCTCCGACGCAAGCCTTTGACCAGAGAGCGCCGCTTTGCCAGACGCAGCTATCCCCGGAGTTCTGTAACGGGGGTGGGGGCGGTGTGACGGCTCGCCAAAAAACAATCGACTGTATTGATGGCTGCGCTGTATAGCCTTCAGCGGGAAGGTCTCTGCCAGGCAGGTTCCCGTCCTGCGATCAGGCCGCAGGCCTGTTACCAAAATCCTGTAGCGGGAGGTTTCGTGACGCAGATCGCCACCTGACCAGCCCTATCGGTTTTGCGCGCCCCTGTATCGACCCAGTGGAAACCTGCTCATGCTTCAGGGCAGAAACTAGCCATGATTTTGGACATGGACGACAGTATCAAGCGCTGGACATCGAAGCGTAAAACGCGCTGGTAATCGAGATCATTCAGGGCAAGCAGGGGAACAGAGGCAAGCCGATCGTTCGACCTGTCGCTTTCGGAAAGCGGGGGATGGAGAATACACTGCGCGTGCCCCGCTCGACCTGCGTTGGACCTGTCACGTATTTGTGCCGCCTCCAGTGCTCGTTCAGGCCACCTGGCGTTCGAAGGCCAAGGGGCTTTTGCCTGCCGATGCTGCATGCCGACGGCGCGGGTTATAGAAGCCGTTGATGTATTGGCAGATGGCTGTCTCGGCCTGACGGCGGATTTCCCAGGGGCGCCGCCAGATCAGCTCGGCCTTGATGGTGTTGAAGAAGGTTTCTACGGCGGCGTTGTCATAGCCGTTGCCTTTTCCGCTCATCGACGGCTTCAGGCCGTGCTCGCGCAGGACCTTCTGGTCGTCGTGTGAGCAGTATTGGCTGCCGCGATCGCTGTGGAAGTTGCAGCCCCGAGGTGGTGAGCGCAGGGCGATGGCCATCTGATAGCGGATCTATCGCGCCTGCTTCTCGGCAATCTCGGGCTGTAGGAGATCACCGACAATGCGGGGCGGTTCGTGCTGGCGTTTGATGCCTGCGGCCATGATCTCGTCATAGGCACTGCGCATTCCGTAGAGCTTGGGGCTGCCATCAGGTCTAAGATTTGGGTGCGTTCCATGTTGGCTAGTCCTCGTGAGGCTGTCGTAGCGGGCGCAACCGGCCACGGGTGCGTGGGGCAGGTTCGGTGCGATGTTGAACGTCTGATCGCTATCCGTGGTCGCCTTGAATTTACGTGTTCTTTCAATGACAATCCCGTTTTCGCGCAGCAGCCGCCCGACACGCCGGTGCCCGTCATTGACGCCGACTTCCTTCAGTTCTTCGGTCATCCCCGGGCGGCCGTAGCTGCCCGGGCTCAGGCGAGACTGCTCCTTGATATGGGCCCCACCATGTCCATGCGCTGCCTGAGACCGGCCGGGCGGTTACGAAAGGCCCGCAAACCGCGCGGGCTGACATTCATCACACGACACAGCCGGTCGACCGGGAAGGCCCCGCGCTGTTCTTCGACGAACCTCAACCTCACGGCTTTTGGCTCGCGAAGAACCGGGTGGCTTTTTTAGGATGTCCCTCTCCTCCTTGAGGATGCGGTTCTCGCGCCGAAGCCGTTCGTTCTCCCGCGCCAGTTCACGATCCTCGCCTGAGACCACATCCG
>DASWPI010000016.1:0-16938 GCA_036398515.1 Paenirhodobacter sp. | reverse complement strand
TCGACCGAGGCCAGCGGCCTGCCCATGACACCAAACAGATTGGGGCAGACCTTGCCGCCGCGCACCACAATCGTGCCATCCTGGGCAACGACGGAATGGCACGCCTTGCAACGGGTGAACAGCTTGGCCCCCGCATCGGCGTCGCCCGCCCAAGCCCCCCCGGCGTTACAGATCATCACGACGGCAAGAATGGCAAACCAGCTGATCTTCATCGCGTAATCCCTTGAATACCGGCTTTGCATACTGGCCGCATCTGCCCCGATTTAGCGGATCAACCAGGATTTGACAGATCGCAGATCGTCGCACCGGCCGCACCACCGTCCGCACCGAACACGGCATCGAAGCTGCGCTTCAAGGCAGCATCCAGATCCGCCATGCCGACCGGCAGCCCCAGATCCACCAGACTGGTGACGCCATGATCGCGGATACCGCAGGGCACGATGCCCGAGAAATGTTCCAGATCCGGTTCGACATTGATGGATATGCCATGAAAACTGACCCATCGGCGCAGTTTCACCCCGATTGCGGCGATCTTGTCCTCGGCGACACTGCCATCAGGACCACGTGGCCTGTTGGGGCGTTGCACCCAAACCCCCACCCGGCCATCGCGGATTTCGCCACGCAGGTTGAATTCGGCCAGCGTCTGGATCACCCAGGCCTCCAGTTGACGCACGAAACAGCGCACATCCTTGCCGCGACGGTTCAGGTCCAGCATCACATAGATGATCCGCTGCCCCGGCCCATGATAGGTGTATTGGCCGCCCCTGCCCGCCTCATAGACCGGGAAGCGACCGGGAGAGACCAGATCCTCGATCCGCGCCGAGGTCCCGGCCGTGTAAAGTGGCGGATGTTCCAGCAGCCAGATGGCCTCATCCGCATGCCCCGCCGCGATCTCGGCAACGCGCTGCTCCATGAAGGCCAATGCCTGCGGATAGGGGATGGGATGGTCAGAATAGATCCACTCGGGCATGGCTGGCTCCTGCTGCACACGCTTGGCTGCCACCGATTTATGCCACGTGGGCGCCCGCCTCAAGGCCGTATCCAACTAGCACTGAAAACCCGGATAATGATGATAGGCTAAAAAATCCGCTTCCCATTCCAGGGCAGCTCAGATAAACGCGGCACACCAAGCCTTGATATGCGGTCGTGGCGGAATGGTAGACGCGCAGCGTTGAGGTAGCTGTGGGGTAACACCCGTGGAAGTTCGAGTCTTCTCGACCGCACCAATTTACATGATAAGTATTTGATTTTCATATATATTTATCAGAGAGAATTAGACCTCCAGGCCTGCCGCTATACAATCCCCGAGATACAAAACGATACGCGGATCAGCCGCGATTGCGGCAAATCTGGCGCACTTCGGGAATGCTTACTGGCGCCCGAACGACAGCAATGGCGACGTATACCCCGGCTGAACCCTCCCGTCCGCGAGTTCCAGATCAGGAAAGGCGGCGAGGACCGCCGCCGTCATCGCCGAATAGCGGAAGTAGAGGGCAATCGTCTTGAGGCTGCCCGGCAACTCGGGTGGACCGAGATCGTCGTTAAGCGGGATGCGACGTTAGCTACCCATGATGGGCAAGCAACGCGCAAAGATGGCTGCAAGAAGGGTCCGCAGCATACGCCCGGCGGCGACGCAGACGCCGCCGGCAAGAACGGCATTCCGCGCAGCACCTTGCAGCGCGCCAAGGCCGCCGCGTCGCTGTCGGACGAGGCGCATGGGGTGGCCGATAGGGTCAGCAACGCAAGGCGACCGGGCGTCGGCGGGGAAGACGGCGACGCCCCGGGGGACAACAGCAACGTCAGCTTTGCGGGACATTGCGGTCGTTCAGACATTCGGTCATATTGTGCTTGCCGTGACTTGATGGGGCGCCAGTGAGCAACCTGCTTGCGAAAGCTATTCGGACAGTAGCAAAAAAGGAAGCGGCTGGTCTGTGAAACGGGATGTACTCTCAAGGCGGATGGGAGAATGCATCCTCGCCATTCATCCACGCATAGGAACAATGGGACGCATCGAGTTCCGGGCAAAGCCCGCCGCCTGGGACCATCTTTTATGGTCAATCCTTCAGATTGAAGGAAATGAACTGCAGCCAGTGAGCTTTCATTTCACCGGGGCCCTCACGTGCGATAGCCCCGAACTACTGCAACACGATCTGGAACCATCAGCATCACATGAGAAAATTGCTCACGGTATGGTCCAGCTTTCGGAACGCATCCCGTACATGGCAAGCGTTTGGCAAGAATATGATCTGGCCCGCGCTACTGCAGATGAAAGACCACAAGAGCCATATCGTTATCACATGACCCGTGTTGTGGAGCGGATATGTTGCGGTGATCGGCAAACTGCTTGTGAAATATGCGATGCTGCATTGGGTGGAGAGTTGGGCCTGCGCGCACCGTTTTCTTCGACAGACACGCTGATACCAGCGGACGCGAATGGACGCAGGCTAAGCCTATCGTTCTTTCTGTTGTCGCAGCTTTGGATGAGCCGACATTGATCGCTAAGGGCTATTTCTGGCGTTCTGCCGGGTCACGCGACATTGATCGGCGCCCTTTCGCGCTCAAGCCCTTGGCTGATGATTGATAGGCCTCGGTCGCGCAGCGCATAGGCGGTGGCGCGGCTCATGCCGCGCGCCTTGACCGTCTTGTCAAAGGGCCACTTGTAGACCTTGCAGGCCGCCAAGAGGCCAAGCATACGGGCCAATCCCGTATGGGCCGGGATCAGATAGCCGGCGGGCCATTCAAGGGCCGCGAGGTGCCTGCTAATCTGCTTGGGCGACGGCATGACCCACATCTGGGGAATGTCGTCGGGCAGGGAAAGGCCCCGGTAGCCCGCCGGGCCGGTGCGACCGGCTGCGGACCTGGCCCAGCGGAGGGCATCTATCAGGGCCTCGCCTGCCAGCTTTGTTGTCCAGCCCGCCTCCGTTTCGGGCGCGGTGCTGGCGATCTCCGCCAGCGCCTGCGCGGCCCATGCGTCAATAGAACTCCCTCCCCGGCGCGATAGATTCATCGTCCCGTCAGGCATTGGCATTCCCCCGGCTCTGTGTGTGATCTACCTATTCTATTCGGTCCAACGATCTTCTGCTTCGGACATATGCTGGTCGAGAGGCGCGGGGGGCAAGAGATCTGGCGCTACGACCACAACAACGTCAGGCCACACTCATCGCTCGAAAACCAGGCGCCCGCAGAAACGCGTAGGACGCTTGAGCAATCTGAGGGCTCCGCGCCCGACGCGCTTGCCCAACCCAAAACCAACCAATATCAGCCCAAAGGGCTCTCAATTATGGACGCGGGACGACCGTGGGCCAGGTCACCCGTGCTGCGCGAAAGACTGAAAAAACTGGCCCGAGTGCGCCGCAGGTTTGACTATCGGCGGCTGCACGTGTTCCTGCGCCGCAAGGTCTACGAGGTGAACCATAAGCGCTTGTTACGCACCTATCGTGAGGATGGAGGAGGATCAGGAAACGATCCGATGGATCGTTTCCCCGACGACACTCCAGTTGCGCCGTCGCGAGGGACGCAGGCGGGCCATTGCAGCGCAGATTTTTCCGTTTTCGCCCTGTTTGATGGAACAGATCATTTGTCAGTTGACCTGTCTCGCGATAAATTCTAGCGTCACATTAATGACAAAGTCGGCCAAGTCCGACAGGGGGAAATTGGAAAGGGTTCCGTCAGGAACCCTTTCTTTGTTTGTGCGCATCGCGCATTTCGCCCGCCTCACGCAACTGTCATAATGCAACCTTCCGCATCGAATATCCAATGTGGAATTACCCCTGACAGTCCCCGTTGTGCATGCTAAGCCACGGCAGGTTCTCGGTTCAGAATGGAAAGTTGAGATGACCGATTTCAAAAAATCCGTAGTCGCCGCGCTTGTTTTATGTATGGCCGCGCCCGCTTCTTTCGCACAAGACGCGACACCTCCGGCGACCGAGGCACCTGCATCCCAGGCACCCGCGACGCCCGAGGCAGCCGCCCCCGCAACGGGCGATGTCCCGCCTGCCACCTCGGCCGAAGGCCCCGGCACCAGCTATATCGCCGAAACTTACGACGACTGGAAAATGCAATGTTTCCGGGCCGAAGATGGCAATGACCCGTGTCAGATGTATCAGCTGCTGCACGATGAAAAGGGCAACCCCGTCGCCGATATCTCGATGGTCGCCCTGCCGCCCGGAAACAAGGCCGTTGCCGGCGCGACGATCATGACGCCGCTGGAAACGTTGCTGACCGCCAATCTGGCACTCAAGGTCGACAATCAGGCGCCCAAAGGCTACCCGTTCACCTTCTGCGCCCCGCCCGGCTGTTTCGCGCGCATCGGCCTGCTGCCCGAGGAACTGGCCCAGTTCAAGAAGGGCAACAAGATCATACTGACCGTCGTGCCCGTCGCTGCGCCGAACCAACCGGTGAATGTCGCGATCTCGCTCAAGGGCTTCACCACGGCTTATGACGCGGTGAGCAAGCACAACGCAGAGATGAAACCGAAACAATAATCGGCTGCGCGCCCGGCGCGCACTTCGCACAAACCGAACGCCGCCCGATCCGGGCGGCGTTTCCATGTGATCAGCCCTTATGGATCAAGCGCGGTGGATCAGGCGGACAGGACCAGAACCGCGTTCAGTCCGCCAAAGGCGAAGGCGTTCGACATGACCACGCCCACAGGCGCCTGCCGCGCCACATGGGGCACCACATCCAGCGCACAATCAGGATCGGCGGCCTCGAATCCCACGGTCGGCGCGATCAGGCCCTGGCGCAGCGCCATCACACAGGCCAGCATCTCGATCGCCCCCGTCGCCCCAATGCAATGGCCATGCATCGCCTTGGTCGAGGACACCGGCACCTGCCCAGCCCGTGCGCCAAACACCGCATGAATCGCGGCGGCCTCGGTGCGGTCATTCGCCGCCGTTCCGGTGCCGTGGGCATTGATGTAATCGACCGCCGAGGGCGCCAGTCCGGCGTCCAGCAAGGCGCCACGCATCGCGCGCTCTGCCCCCTCGACCGAAGGCATGACGATATCCCCGGCGTCCGAGGTCATGCTGAAGCCGCGGATCTCGGCCAGAATCATCGCTCCACGCGCCTGCGCCGCCTGCAGATCTTCCAGCACAAAGACCGCCGCGCCCTCGCCCTGCACCATACCGTTCCGGCCCAGACTGAACGGATGGCAACCATCGGGCGACATCACCCGCAGCCCTTCCCATGCCTTCAACCCACCGAAATTCAACATCGCCTCGGCGCCACCGGCCAACATGCCATCCGCCATCCCGCTGCGGATCATCTGGAATGCCAGCCCGATGGCATGGTTGGAACTGGCACAGGCGGTCGCCACCGAAAATGTCGGCCCCATCAGCCCCCATTGCATCGACAGATGCGAGGCGGCCGCATTGTTCATCAGCCGTGGCACGGTAAACGGATGCACCCGATTCTTGCCCTCGGCAAAGACCGCACGGAACGCGTCATTGACGGTACCGTTCCCCCCCCCGGCGGTGCCGATCACCGCACCCCAGCGTGTGGCGTCACCAGGCACGACGGCCAATCCGGCCTGCGCCATCGCCTGTGCTCCGGCCACCAGCGCGAATTGGGTAAAACGGTCGTAAAATGACAGCCGGGTGCGGTCCAGGTGATCCTCGGGGCGCCAATCGCGGACCTGCGCACCGATGCGGATCGACAGCCGCTCGACATCCGGGAATTCCAGTGCCCCGATGGCCGACCGCCCCGCCGCAAATGCCGCATAGGTTCCCGGCACATCCTGCGCCAGGGCATTGACCGTCCCGGCACCGGTGATGACGACACGCCGCATCAAGCGACCGCCGCCCCCCCGACCGCTGCGCTGCGTCCGGCAATCAGACGTTCCACCGCGCCGACAATCGCCCCGACCGAAGAAAAGTCGAACTCGCCCGAGGCCGCCGCATTGACGCCCCCCTCATTGGCATTGAACGGCACCGAAACGCCAAAGGTCTCTTCGATGGCAAAAATCATCTCGACCAAGCCCAGACTGTCGAGACCCAGTTCATCCAGCGTCATGTCAGGCCGAACCTGTCCGGGGTCGATAACCGCCTCGCGCGCGATGATGGAAATGATCTGTTCCTGCACGTCGGACCTCATATGCTGTTACTTCGCGCCCTCCTTTTCGGTCAGCTTTGCAACAGTTTCACGAAGCTCGGCGACCTGTGCGAACAATCTTGTCAAACGGCGGATATTTTTCCATGCCGTCACATGGGTTTCCATTTTCAGGGCAGGATAGCCCAGCAACACGCTGCCCTTGGGCGCATTGGTGAAGATTTTGGTGGCCCCGCCCGCAATCACATCGTCGCCGACAAAGATGTTGTCGCTGACACCAACCTGTCCGGCCAGGGTGACCCGGTCACCGATACGGGTCGATCCTGCCACGCCGACCTGCGAACACATCAGGCAATCCCGTCCCACCTGCACATTGTGGCCGATCATCACCAGATTGTCGATTTTCGTACCCGACCCGATGGTCGTCGCGCGCACCGTGCCGCGGTCAATGGTTGAATTGGCGCCGACCTCGACATCATCGCCGATTTCGACCGTGCCCAGCGAATGGATGCGGGTCCAGTGCTGTTCCCGAAATTCGACCCGCTGCCCCAGCGTTTCACGAATTTCCTCGATGCCGGATTTTTCGGGCGTGACAAAGGAAAACCCGTCGCCCCCGATCGCCGCCCCGGCCTGCGCGATGAAGCGATCCCCGATCACCACCCGCGCGCCGATCTTGACGCCATGCAGCAACAGCACATCGGCCCCGATCTGCGCCCCCTCGGCCACCACGACATGCGAGGCCAGACGCGCATTCGGCCCGATCTTCGCCCCGCGCCCGATCACCACGAACGGCCCGACGGCCGCATTCGGCCCGATCTGGGCCGACGGGTCCACCACCGCCATCGGGTGAATCCCCGGTGCGATATCCGGGCCCGGATCAAACGCCTTCGACAGCCCCGCCATCGCCAGACGCGGGCGCGGTACAAAGATAGCCGCCTTCAACCCCAGGGCGCGCCAGTCGGCGCCCTCGTGCAACAGCGCCGCCACCGCCTGCCCCTGGGCGATTCCATCCACATATTTCGGCGCCATCGCCAGCGCCAGTTGACGCGGCCCCGCCGATTGCGGCTCGGACGCCCCGTCGATGGGCAGGGTCAGATCGCCCTCGGCCTGCGCGTCAAGCGCCCTTGCGATGGTTTCAACGGTTTGCTGCGCCATGAATTTTCCCCCGGAACGTCGCGCCTGAAACGGGCGCCTTTCCCCCGATCTAGTTTGTCAGCACCGGCAATTCCACCCCCGCCTTTTGCAGCGCGGCAAACAGCGCCGCATCGCGTCCGTAGACATCGTTGCGATAGGCGATATGGCCATCGGCCTCGGGCCAGGCGGTGAAATAGACCAGATGCACCGGGATCGGCGGATCAAGCTGCACGAATTTCTCTTTCCCATCCGGCAGGTATTTCTGCACATAGCCCTGCGGGTCCGGCATCTGTGGCGCCAGCAGCGCATAGGCCAGATCAAAGGGCTTGCCGATGCGGATACAGCCGTGGCTGAAGGCGCGCATATCCTTGCTGAACAGCGATTTAGACGGCGTGTCGTGCAGATAGATGTTCCACGGATTGGGGAACAGGAATTTCACCAGCCCCAACGCATTGTCATCGGATGGCGCCTGCCGCATGCGGAAGGGGAAGCTATTGGCGTCATAGGCGGCGAAATTCACCTGATCACGCGGCACCACGCGACCGGATTTGTCGACGATCTGGATCTGCGAGGCGGCATTGGGGTTACGCTGCATCTTCGGCAGGTATTCCTTGACGGTGATCGAGCGCGGCACATGCCACGCCGGATTGATCACCACCGTCTCCATCTGATCCGAGAACTCCGGCGTGCGGCGGTCGGGGTCTTCACGCCCCACTACGGTGACGGAATTGAACACGACCTTGTCGTCCTGCACGATCTGCACGGTAAAATCGGGGATGTTCACCCAGACATGGCGTGCCCCCAGATCCAGCCCGTTCATCCAGCGCAGCCGTTCCATCGCCACCAGAACCGCGCGTAGCCGATCTTCGGGATCGGTGTTCAGGGCGGTCATCGTCGCGGCCCCGGCCACACCATCGGCCTTCAGCCCGTTGTCATCCTGAAACCCGCGCACCGCCGCCGCCAGCGCCGCGTCATAGCTGCGGCTGGCCCCGCGCCCCAGATAGCCCATCGCCTGCATCCGCTGACGCAATGCCAGAACCTGATCGCCCTGATCACCCGGACGCAGCACCGTGGCCCCCACCCGCGGCCCCCAGCCCCCCGCCGCGATCTGCCGCCCCAGATCCATCCGCGCCCGCAACAACCGGCTGTATTCGACAGATTTCGGCGCCAGATCGCGCAGGAATGCCGCAGGCTGCGCGGCAGCGGCGAAATCTGTGATCACCTGTTCGGGGTCGGGGCGGAGGATATCGCGCACGATGGTCGGATCAATGCGCTTCGGTTCCAGCGCGCCCGAAGACAGGTCACGGGCGTAGCTGATCAGCGCCAGCGACATCTGCGCTTCCAGCAAACCGCGTTCACGCTCGGACCGGATCGTGGCGAATTGGCCCCGCAGTCCGGCGCCATCATATCGTGTCGCGGGCAGGCCGTGCATCGGCGCAGTGTCCAGCGCGGCAAAAAATGCCGCCCGGCGTCCGGCGTCATCCCCGGTGGTCCACAGGGGGGCGTAACCACGGGCCGCATAAAATGCCTTCAGACCCGGCACCTGCGCGACCCCCTCGGCCACCGCCTGCGCGTAGCCCGACAGTTCCGACAGATCGCGCCGGGGCATTTCGGGCATGGGTACCGTCGAGGCATCCGGCATCGCCACCGCCAGGACGTGCGCCGCCACACCCGCAGACTGACCGGCAAAAATAGATGCCGCCAACAGCATATACGCCGTTTTCGCCCGAACCGTTCCGCCCATCTGCACCGCCCCTTTATTTTGCAACAGAATCCCGCTTTCCCACGCACAAGTCCAGTGCCCGCAGACACAGCCCGCCCGGCCCCGTCATTCCCCGCCCAACAGATGCAACCGCGCCACAGCATGAATGTTTCGGCGGCTTTGTTCTGGACTTGGCAAGATTCAGCCGACGTTGGCAATTTACCGGATTTTAGCCAGAATCGTTTGTTGGATATTTAAGCGCCCCATGTCATAAACTTTTGCATGGTCAGGGTTTACCGGCACGTTAAGCCGCGAAAAAAGACGGCAATGCGTTTTGAGGACGGACAGGCGAACAGATGAGCAATCCCATAGTTTCCCGCCGCGGGCTGTTGGCAGCCTTCGCAGCCACGACAATCACGGCTGCGCCCACGGCCTCCAGCGCTTTCGGTTTCCTGCGCGGGGCCGGTGATATCCGCCGCGTCAAAATGTATTCGGGCCGCACCGGTGAGAGCCTGGACACCGTTTACTGGATCGAGGGCGAATACATCCCCGAGGCGCTGAAAGAGATCAACCTGTTCATGCGCGACTGGCGCACCGATCAGGTCACCCAGATCGACCCGCGCACCATCGACATCGCCGCGGCCTCGCATCGGCTGATGGACAGTAACGAACCCTACATGATGCTGTCGGGCTATCGTTCGGCGCAAACCAACGCGATGCTGCGGGCACGGTCCAGCGGCGTGGCACGCAACTCGTTGCATATTCGCGGCATGGCGGCTGATCTGCGGATGAAGTCACGCTCTGTGTCCCAAATCTATGCTGCGGCCACGGCGTGCAATGCTGGCGGCGTCGGACAATATAACCGCTCTAATTTTGTGCATATGGATTGCGGCCAGATCCGCACATGGCGCGGCTGATCCGGGAAAACTGGTCCTTGGCCGTCTGGCCATTCGAAACGCCGGAATCGCCATTAGCTCTACAGTTCAGGGGGTTGGGTTGTCTGATCTGACACCATCCCGCTGCTTCCCGTATTTTCCGGGCATCTGCGGCAACCCGCCGATTTCGCCCAAGACATTCGCCCGTTTTTTGTGCGAATGCTGACACAGCCATCAAATTAACCGCCGTTATACAGGCTTTGTGCTGGCCGCACGGCATCACATGCCTAATCTGGGCGCGGCAATAGCAGGGAAGCGGCAATGGCGATCTACGCATCCATTTATCACCTTACCCACTACAAATATGACCGACCCGTCACATTGGGGCCGCAGATTATTCGGCTGCGCCCTGCGCCGCATTCACGCACCCGGGTGATTTCACACAGCCTCAAGGTCTCGCCCGGCGGGCATTTCGTGAATCACCAGCAGGACCCCTATGGCAACTGGCTGGCGCGTTTCGTGTTTCCCGAGCCGGTGACGGAATTCAAGATCGAGGTCGATCTGGTCGCCGACATGACCGTGTTCAACCCGTTCGATTTCTTTGTCGAGGAATCGGCCGAGGCCTGGCCCTTTGAATATCCGCAGGATCTGCGCGATGATCTGGTAATCTATCGCACGCCGGAACCCGTCGGACCGCAACTGGCACAGTTTCTGGCGACGATTGACCGCAGCCAACACCGCACCGTCGATTTTCTGGTCGAACTCAACGCCAAGGTCTCACAGATCGTCAATTATACGATCCGTCTGGAGCCCGGCGTGCAAACGCCCGAGGAAACCCTGGGGCTGGCCTCGGGATCCTGTCGCGATTCCAGTTGGTTGCTGGTTCAAACCCTGCGCAACCTGGGCTTTGCCGCGCGGTTTGTGTCGGGGTATCTGATCCAGCTGAAGCCCGATGTGGCGGCGCTGGACGGCCCCTCGGGCACCGATCACGATTTCACCGATCTGCATGCCTGGTGCGAAGTCTACCTGCCCGGCGCGGGCTGGATCGGGCTGGACCCGACCTCGGGGCTGTTGACCGGCGAGAGCCATATTCCACTGGCCGCTACCCCGCATTTTCGCAACGCCGCGCCGATCGTGGGGGGATTCTCCTCGGCGGGCACACCCGAGGTGGCGTTTGATTTCGACATGACCATCACCCGCGTCGCCGAACACCCACGCATCACCCGACCTTTCTCGGATGATGCCTGGGACCGGCTGAACGCGCTTGGCCACAAGGTTGACGCGCAACTGGCCGAGGGCGATGTGCGCCTGACGATGGGGGGCGAGCCGACCTTTGTCTCGGTCGATGATTTCCAGTCTGCGGAATGGAATACCGCCGCCGTCGGGCCGCAAAAACGTGCCCTGGCCGACACGCTGATCCGCCGGTTGCAGACGCGTTTCGCGCCGGGTGGATTCCTGCATTACGGTCAGGGCAAATGGTATCCGGGCGAAAGCCTGCCGCGCTGGACATTTTCACTGTATTGGCGGCACGATGGGCTGCCGGTATGGCGCAACCCCGATCTGATTGCGCGCGAGGACCAGCCGCGCAAGATCGGGGCCGAGCAGACCGGCGCCTTCATGCAGACCTTTGCTACCAAGCTGGGTCTGGATCCGCAATATGCGCAGCCCGCCTATGAAGATCCCGGCGAGTGGATCCTGAAAGAGGCGAACCTGCCGCCGAATGTCACGCCCGAGAACTCCAAGCTGAAAAACCCTGAAGATCGCGCACGTTACGCGCGGGTCTTCAACCGTGGCCTGACCGACCCATCGGGCTATGTGCTGCCGATTCAACGCTGGTGGCAATCGGCCGACAAACCCGCGCATTGGCGTTCGGAACTGTGGCGACCGCGCCGGGGGCACATCTTCCTGATCCCCGGTGACAGCCCGGTGGGGTTCCGTTTGCCGCTGGCCTCATTGCCCTATATTCCGCCGGCTCAATACCCCTACAACTACCCCGCCGATCCGACGGTGCCGGTCACGCCCCTGCCTGATTTCCACACATTGATGGAGCGTCGGCGCAAGGTGCAGGCCGAAATCGACCGCATCGCCAAGGAAGACGATGAACGCAGCCAGATGATCCCGCCGACCACCCCCGGCATTCATCAGGGCTACCGCGCCGGTGCCACCGAGGCCCAACGGCAGGCGATGGTGCTGCAGGACGGGACGCTGGGCGATGGCGTCGACCCAGAGCTTGGCCTGGTGCGCACGGCCATCGCGATGGAACCGCGTGACGGCCGGCTGTGCCTGTTCATGCCGCCCTGTGACCGGCTGGAAGACTATCTGGAGCTGATTGCCGCGGCCGAGGCGGCGGCGGCCGAACTGAACATGCCGATCCATATCGAGGGATATGCGCCCCCGAACGATCCACGCCTGAACGTGATCCGCGTCGCCCCCGACCCCGGCGTGATCGAGGTCAACATCCACCCCGCCCATAGTTGGGATG
Organism: Paenirhodobacter sp.; assembly: GCA_036398515.1. Lineage (GTDB taxonomy): Bacteria > Pseudomonadota > Alphaproteobacteria > Rhodobacterales > Rhodobacteraceae > Rhodobacter. Next base: position 4,697 of record DASWPI010000016.1, on the reverse strand, counting down.
AGTGCGTCGCCACCACCGAGGCGATCTACGAAGAGGCGCGCAATTCCCGGCTGGGCGCCGACAAATTCATGATCGACGGGCGCCACACCGGCACCGGTGGCGGCAACCATGTCGTGGTGGGGGGCGCCACACCGAATGACAGCCCCTTCCTGCGCCGTCCCGATCTGCTGAAATCGCTGATCCTGATCTGGCAACGGCATCCCTGCCTCAGCTATCTGTTCTCGGGCCTGTTCATCGGCCCGACCAGTCAGGCGCCGCGTCTGGATGAGGCCCGCCACGATACCCTGTATGAGCTGGAAATCGCGCTGTCGCAGATCGTGCCGCCGTGGCAGGGATTCACCCCGCCGCCCTGGCTGGTGGACCGGCTGCTGCGCAATATGCTGACCGATGTGACCGGCAATACCCACCGCGCCGAAATCTGCATCGACAAGCTGTATTCCCCCGACGGGCCCACCGGCCGTCTGGGGCTGGTGGAATTCCGCGGCTTTGAAATGCCGCCGCATCCACGCATGTCGCTGGCGCAGCAACTGCTGCTGCGGGCGTTGATCGCGCGGTGCTGGAAATCCCCGGTCGAGGGGCGCCCGGTGCGATGGGGCACGGTGCTGCATGACCGTTTCATGCTGCCGCATTTCCTGTGGGAAGACCTGTTGTCGCTGCTGGCCGATCTGCGCCAGAACGGCTTTGATTTCGATCCGGTCTGGTTCGAGGCGCAGGCAGAATTCCGTTTCCCGTTCTGTGGCCAGATCGCCGCAGATGGGGTTCAGCTGGAAATCCGTCAGGCGCTGGAACCGTGGCATGTGCTGGGGGAAACCGGGGCGATTGGCGGCACGGTGCGCTATACCGACAGTTCGGTGGAACGGTTGCAGGTCAAGCTGACGACCCTGCATCAGGACCGCTATCAGGTGATGTGCAACCGCCGCCCTGTGCCGATGCAACGCACCCAGACCTCGGGTGTGGCGGTGGGTGGCGTGCGGTTCAAGGCGTGGCAACCGCCCGAGGCGCTGCATCCCACCTTGCCGGTCAATGCGCCCCTCGTGTTCGACATCTATGACAGCTGGACCGGCCATGCCTTTGCCGGATGTACCTACCATGTCGCACACCCGGGCGGCCGCAACTACGATGTCTTCCCAGTCAACGCCTATGAGGCCGAGGCGCGGCGTCTGGCGCGGTTCGAACCCAATGGCCACGAACCCGGCCCCTACCGCCCACATAGTGAAATCCCGCACCCTGAATTCCCGTTAACCCTTGACCTTCGAAGACCGATAGGGCTCATCTGACCCTCTACTTTGACCAGAGGGTCAGGATGACCGAAGCTGCGCGGAAAAAACTGGTTCAGGACATATTCGGCGATTACCGGCTAACCCCCGGTGTCGCGGATGAATTGTTCGATGCACAGGGCCAGATGCGCCCGGTGTGGCGCCGCTTTGTCGACCGGTTCTCGCGGCTGTCGCCGGATGAAATCGCGGCCCGATTCGAACGCGGTGATCTGTACCTGCGCGACGCCGGGGTGTTTTACCGCCAGTATTCCAACGATCCGTTGCAGGAACGGGAATGGCCACTCAGCCATATCCCGGTGATCTTGCATGAAGACGAATGGGCGCAGATCTGCACCGGCCTGTCACAGCGCGCCGACCTGCTGGAATCCGTGATGGCCGATCTGTACGGTCCGGGCAATCTGGTGCGTGACGGGCATCTGCCCGCCGAACTGATCGCCGGATCGCGGCAATGGCTGCGACCGATGGTGGGGGTGACCCCGCGCGGCGGCCATTACCTGCACTTCATCGCCTTTGAGTTGGGGCGTTCGCCGGACGGGTCGTGGTTCGTGCTGGGCGACCGGACCCAGGCCCCCTCGGGCGCGGGCTTTGCGCTGGAAAACCGGATGGCGACGGGGCGGATCTTTCCTGAACGGTTTCCGCGTGCCCATATTCATCGCCTGGCCGGTTTCTTCGGTGCATATCGCACCGCGATGGAGCATCTGGCCCGTGGCCCCGCGGGGCGTGACCGCTATGCCGCCATCCTGACGCCCGGACCGCAGAACGACACCTATTACGAACACACCTATATCGCCCGCTATCTGGGCATGATGCTGCTGGAAGGCGAAGACCTGCTGGTCGAGAACGGTCAGGCGATGGTGCGCACCATTCAGGGGCCGCAGCCTGTGGGCCTGTTGTGGCGGCGCATCGACGCGGCCTTTGCCGATCCGCTGGAACTGGACCAGAGCAGCCAGATCGGCACCCCCGGTTTGATGGAGGCCGTGCGCCAGGGCAATCTGGCACTGGTCAATGCGCTCGGGTCCGGCGTGCTGGAAATGCGGGCGATGATGGCATTTTTCCCGCGCATCTCGGAATTGCTGACCGGCCATCCGCTGAGCCTGCCGAATATCGCCACATGGTGGTGCGGCGGCGAACGCGAACGCGCCTATGTGCGCCGGAATGCCGATCAGATGATGATCGGATCGGCCTATGCCGTCGATCTGCCCTTCGATACAGGCTCGCGCACGGCCCTGGGCGGCGATGTGCCCAAGGGCGAGAGCCGCTCTTTCAATGACTGGCTGCGGGCCGAGGGCGGCACCCTGGTCGGCCAGGAGGCGGTATCGCTGTCCACCACGCCCGCATGGGTTGATACCCCCGAAGGTGGCCGGGTTGAACCGCGCCCGATGACGGTGCGGGTGTTTGCCGCGCGCACCCCATCCGGGTGGCGGTTCATGAAGGGCGGCTATGCGCGGATCGGAAAATCCGGCGATGCCATGGCTCTGGCCATGCAGCGTGGCGGATCGGTCGCGGATGTCTGGGTGGTGTCGGACAAACCGGTGCCACAGGACACACTGGCCCCCCCCGATACCGGCGATTTCCGCCGCTCCACCCCCGGCATTCTGCCTGCCCGCGCCGCCGACAACCTGTTCTGGCTGGGCCGCTATGTCGAGCGGACCGAGGATGCGATCCGCCTGATCCGCGCCTACAACCTGCGACTGGCGCAGACCGACAACCCCAATGATGCGCGGTTGCGGCGGTTGCGCGATTTCATGGACAGCTACGGCTATGATCTGGATGAGCCGATACCGCCCGCCCTGATCGACCGGATCGAATGGGCGCGCGGCTGTGCGGCCAAGGTGCGTGACCGCTTTTCCACCGATGGCTGGGCCGCGCTGAATGACCTGCTGAAAACCACCCGCCGGATGACCTCGACCGCGCAGCCGGGCGATGATGCCGCCCGGGCGATGTCGGTTCTGGTGCGCAAGATCACCGGGTTTTCGGGGCTGGTGCATGAAAACATGTATCATTTCTCGGGCTGGCGGTTCCTGAGCCTGGGCCGCGCGCTGGAGCGGGCGGATTCACTGGCGGCGCTGCTGGCCATCTTCGCCGATAGGGATGCGCCGCAAGGATCCCTGGACATGGCGGTCGAGGTTGCCGATAGCGTGATCACCCATCAACGGCGCTACCGGGTGGAAACCTCGCGCAATACCGTTGTCGATCTGCTGGCGCTGGATGCCGACAATCCGCGTGCCATCCTGTTCCAGATCCGCCGCATCCGCGCGCTGGCCGCCGATCTGCCCAATGCCACCACGAATGGCCGCATGGCCGCCCTGTCGCGCGCCATTCTGCCGATCGAGGCCGAATTCTCGGTCAAGAACCCCGTCGACATCGACACCGAACGGTTGATCACCCTGCGGTCTGAACTGGCCCATATCTCCGAACTGGTCGGGGCGGCTTATCTACGCTGAGGTTCCCATGCTTTATGATATCCGCCTGTTGATCGAATACAGCTACGCCACATCGTCCGACCGGATCCGCAATATCCTGCGTATCCTGCCTTGCGATATTCCGGGGCGTCAGGCGGTGCTGTCGCGCCACCTGATCGTCGAGCCGGTGGCCGACGAACGCTGCGATACGCTGGATTTCTTTGGCAATGCGATGACCGGCGTGGCCTGGCATGCGCCGATTGATTCCATCACGCTGCAACTGTCGGCCAAGGTTGAGCGCGTGGCGGCCGCGCAACCGCTGGACCTGTCGCCACCGCTGGCCTTGCTGGATGACGAGATCGCCGCGATGCAGACGCTGGCGGCCGATGCGCCGCATCACTATCGCGGTGCCAGCCCGCGCGTCTGGCCGCTAGCAGAAACCACGGCCTATGCGCAGGCACAGATCCGCCCAGACATGACGGCGCTGCAACTGGTCGAGGCGGTGGGCCGGGCGCTGCACCGCGACATGAAGTTTGACGCCAAGGCCACCACGGTCGATACCCCCCCCGCCGAGGCCTTCGCCAAGCGGCGCGGGGTGTGTCAGGATTTCACCCAGGTGATGATCGCCGCCTTGCGCGGGGTGGGCATTCCGGCGGGCTATGTTTCGGGGTTTCTGCGCACCTTCGCCCCGCCCGGTCAGCCCCGGCTGGAGGGATCGGACGCGATGCACGCCTGGGTGCGGGCCTGGGTCGGCAAGGAAATCGGCTGGGTCGAATTCGACCCGACCAATGATCAATATGCCGGGATCGACTATATCACCGTCGCCTATGGCCGCGATTATTCCGATGTGGCGCCGGTGCGCGGGGCGATGCGCTCTGCCGGTGGGCATGAAAGCCGCCAGGCCGTGGATGTGATCCCGCTGGAACCCGATGCCCCGGTCACCGCCGCGCGCACGCCGCTGCGTCAGGCCTGATCCAGCGCCCACAGAACCGAACGCGCCGCCCGTTCGCCCGGCGGA
>DASWPI010000015.1:0-17319 GCA_036398515.1 Paenirhodobacter sp. | reverse complement strand
TGGGCGGCGGTGGCGGGCGTGCCGAACCCGAAAATGGGCACGGTGCGCTTTGGCCTGATGAAGGCGGGCGGTCATGGCCGGGGGGGCGAGGGCGAGAAGATGATCTGTATCCATCCCGCCAAGCTGAAAGAATACCCGGATGCGAAACGCGCCACCACCGATTACGCGGTGCTGGATGCCCTTGGATCGCGGGCGAGCTGGGTGGCGCTGGTGCCGATCACCGGGCGCACCCATCAGTTGCGCGCGCATATGGCCGAACTGGGGCATCCGATTGTGGGCGATGGCAAATATGGCGGCTCGGGTCAGGAAAACCTGGGCGATGGCTGGGGCGCGCAACTGGGCGGCGAAATCAGCCGCAACCTGCATCTGCACGCGCGGCAGATCAGCTTTGACCATCCGATCACCCGCAAGCGCATCACCATCACCGCGCCGCTGCCGCCGCATATGAAGAAGACCTGGAAAAGTGTGGGCTGGATGGAGAACGAGGTGCCGGCGGATCCGTTCGAGGATCTGGAATGAAGCTGGCGATCTTTGATGTCGATGGCACCTTGTCGGACAGTCAGGCGCAGATCGTCGCCTCGGTGACACGGGGGTTCGCGGCGGTGGGGTTGGCGGTGCCGGACCGGCAGGCGATCCTGTCGATCGTCGGGCTGTCCCTGCCCGAGGCGATGGCGCGGCTGGCGCCGGATACCACAGCGGATCTGCGGGCCGAGATCATCGCCACCTACAAGGCCAGTTACCAGACGCATCGGGCGCACCAGCCCGCGCCGTTGTACCCCGGCGCCGCCGAGACGCTGGACCGGCTGGCGGGATGGCCCGACCTGTTGCTGGGGATTGCGACGGGAAAATCGCGGCGCGGGCTGACCGCGTTGTGCGACCATCACGGTATCGGCGGGTATTTCATCACCCGGCAGGTGGCCGATGACCATCCGTCCAAGCCGCATCCGTCGATGGTGCTGACTGCGTTGTCAGAGGCGGGCGTTGATGCCGCGCAGGCGGTGATGATCGGCGACACCACCTATGACATGGATATGGGGCGTGCGGCAGATGTCGCTACGATCGGTGTCAGCTGGGGCTATCACCCGGTGGCCGATCTGCGCGATGCCGGGGCCGGACAGATTGTCGACAGCTTCGCCGCGCTGGAGGCGGCGATTGCGACGCTATGGGATAAGACATGAGCGACTGGGCACCGAAACGGTTCTGGAAGGCGGCAGACGTGACCGCGTTGGCCGATGGCTTCGGCATCGCGCTGGATGGCCGGGCGGTCAAGACCCCGGCGCGGGCGGCGCTGGTGCTGCCCTCACGGGCGCTGGCGGGGGCAGTTGCGGTGGAATGGGATGCGCAGCAGGATCGGGTCGATCCGGCAACCATGCCGCTGACGCGGGCGGCGAATGCCGCCATCGACAAGGTCGGTGCGCAGCACGATGAGGTCGCCGCCTATCTGGCCGATTACGGGACGACCGATCTGTTGTGCTACCGGGTTCAGGCGCCCGCGCCCTTGGCCGAGCGGCAGGCGCAGGGCTGGGACCCATTGCTGGACTGGGCCGCACAGGCGCTGTCGGCGCCGATGGTGGTGACGCAGGGCATCGTGCCGGTTGCGCAACCAATGTCCACCCTGACGGCGTTGTCGGAACGGGTGCGGGTGATGGACGACTGGCAACTGGCGGCCTTGCATGAATTCGTCGGGATCAGCGGATCGCTGGTACTTGGGCTGGCCCTCGCCCACGGGCGGTTGTCGGGCGAACAGGTCTGGACCTTGTCGCGTATCGACGAGGATTGGCAGGCCGAACAATGGGGCCAGGACGAAGAAGCCGCGGCCCATGCCGCGCTGAAACGTCAGGCATTGCTGGATGCCGAGCGATTCTGGCAATTGCTGCACGACCGCTAGACCAGCCTTTTCCTGCCCTTATTTTGATCGATCGCCCTGTAGTCGGGCATTTTATTGGCGAGGGGCCCCGTGTCTCCCTTGACCTGTCGGTAAGGATTTGCCCACACTCACGGTATTGGGATCAAAACTCAAGATTATCCAGACCCGACAACACGGGCATTACGGACCGCCTGCGAACGGCGGAAACTCAGGAAGAGGTAGACATGAAGAATACGGTATTTTTCGGTGCGCTGGCTGTGGCCGGTCTGAGTGCGGGGATCGCTGCGGCGGGCACGCTCGATGACGTCAAGGCCCGTGGCGTGCTGAACTGCGGCGTGAACACCGGCCTTGTCGGCTTCGCCGCGCCGGATGCCAATGGCAACTGGACCGGGTTTGACGTTGCGCTGTGTAAGGCTGTTGCAGCCGCTGTTCTGGGCGATCCGGCCAAGGTGAAATATGTGCCGACCACCGGGCAGACGCGGTTCACCGCGCTGGCCTCGGGCGAAGTCGATATGCTGATCCGCAATACCACCTGGACCTTCTCGCGCGATACTGACCTGAAGATGGATTTCGCCGGCGTGAACTACTACGACGGCCAAGGCTTCATGGTGCGCAAGGATTCGGGCATTACCTCGGCCAAGGCGCTGGACGGCGCCTCGGTCTGTATCCAGACCGGCACCACGACCGAGTTGAACCTGGCCGATTACTTTAAGGCCAATGGTATGACCTACCAGCCCATCGCCATCGATTCGAATGCGGAAGGCGAACAGCAATATCTGGCCGGTGCCTGCGACGCCTACACCACCGATGCATCGGGTCTGGCGGCGACGCGTGCGGCCTTTGCCGACCCGGAAAACCACATCATCCTGCCGGAAATCATCTCCAAAGAACCGCTGGGGCCGGCCGTGCGTCACGGTGACAGCCAATGGTTCGATGTCGTGAAATGGACCCTGTTCGCGCTGATCGCGGCCGAGGAATACGGCGTTACCGCCGCCAATGCCGACGAACTGGCCAAGGGCACCGAAAACCCGGAAATCAACCGTCTGCTGGGGGTTGAAGGTGAGCTGGGCAAGATGACCGGTCTGGAAAACGACTGGGCGCTGAAGGCGATCAAGGCCGGCGGCAACTATGGTGAAATCTTTGCGGCAACCATCGGCGAAGATACCCCGATCGGGCTGGCCCGTGGTCTGAACGCGCAATGGACCCAAGGCGGTCTGCTGTATTCGCCGCCCTTCCGGTGATCTGATTTTCAGGGTGTTCCGCTCGCGCGGGCACCCTTTTCAATTCATTCAAACCCGCCACGCAACGCAATGCGATAACATGGGCACAAGCCCAGATGTGCGACGGGAGCAGGGGAACATAAATGACCAGCGTACCCGATGCGCCTGAGCCCGGCTTCCGGCTCAGCCAGCTGATCTATGACACACGTTATCGCTCGTTAACCATTCAGGTCGTTGTGCTGTTCCTGGTAATGGCTGGCGCGGCGTGGCTTGTGGACAATACGATCCGCAACCTGAATGTCCTGGGCAAGGACTTCAATTTCGGCTTCCTGAATAACCGCTCCGGTTATGACATCGCCCAGTATCTGATCCCCTATTCCAACGACAGCACGCATGCCCGCGCGATGTTGGTGGGGCTGTTGAACACGCTGTGGATTTCCCTTCTGGGCTGTTTGACGGCCACGGCGCTTGGCATTTTCGTGGGGGTGTTGCGGCTGTCGCCGAACTGGTTGGTGTCGCGCCTGATGACCGCCTATGTCGAGGTCTTCCGCAACATTCCGGTGCTGCTGTGGATCTTGGTGGCGATGGCGCTGCTGACGGAAATCATGCCGACGCCCAATGCCTACAAGGTCAATCCGGCAACCGGCGTGGCGCAATCCTCGATGGTGCTGTTCGATTCCGTGGCCTTGACCAACCGATATACCGCACTGCCTGGGGCGACATTTGAACGCTCGATCGGGGTGATCGACACGCCGTTGATGCCGGTTTCGCTGAACGTCGTGGCGGTGTTTGCGGTTCTGGCGGCGTCGATCTGGGCCAATCGCAAGTTCCGCGCCTATGCCGATGCCCGGCAAGAGGCGACAGGCCTGCGTCCGACCACCTGGTGGAAAAGCGTGCTGATCCTGTGTGTTCCGGTGATCTTGCTTTTGCTGGCGCTCGGGTTTCGCATGCATGAACCGGTGCTGAAGGGGTTCAACTTCACTGGTGGCACCAATGTGTCGAACTCGTTCGTGGCACTGTGGGCGGGGTTGTCGCTGTATACAGGCGCGTTCATCGCCGAGATCGTCCGCGCAGGTATCCTGGCGGTTCCCAAGGGCCAGACCGAGGCCGCCGCCGCCCTGGGCGTGCGCCCGGGCCGAATTACCAAACTGGTGGTGTTGCCGCAGGCGTTGCGGGTGATCGTGCCGCCGCTGATTTCGCAATATCTGAACCTGACCAAGAATTCGTCGCTGGCGATTGCCGTTGGGTATATGGACCTGCGCGGCACGCTTGGGGGGATCACGCTGAACCAGACCGGGCGGGAATTGGAATGTATCTTGCTGATGATGATCATCTATCTGGTGATTTCACTGGTGATTTCCGGCGGGATGAACGTGTTCAACCGCAAAGTCCGGCTGAAGGAGCGTTGAGATGATTGGAAAAACCTCTCCGACCGCGCCGTTTGTCCGCAAACACATGCTGGCGGCTGAACCACCACCCGCGCGGGCCAGCGGCGCGCCGAAATGGTTGCGTGAAAACCTGTTTTCCAGCTGGACCAACTCCATCCTGACGGTGATCGGGGTATGCATCCTGTATCTGTTGATCAGCCATTTTGCGCCTTGGTTCATTCACGGGGTGTGGAAAGCGGATTCGATGGCGCAGTGCCGCCAGCTGATCGCTGAACGCTGGGGCGAAGGTGCCAGCGGTGCCTGCTGGGCGGTGATCCGGGCGCGCTGGACGCAATTCCTGTTCGGGTTCTACCCCTCGGACCTGTACTGGCGCCCGGTGTTGACCTTCGTGCTGATGTTTGTGGCGGTGGCGCCGGTTCTGTTCACGCAATTGCCGCGCAAGATGCTGTGGTTCACCGCGATTTATCCGCTTGTGGCGATCTGGTTGCTGTGGGGCGGTTCGATCTGGCCTGTGGCGATGATTGCCGTTGGGTTCGGCCTTGGCGCAGTGGCCTACCGGCTGCTGGCGGCAAAGGCTGCCCTGTTGGCGACGGTGGCGGCGATTGTTGTGCCGCTATTGTTCTGGAAATTCCTGACCGGACCAATTGACGATGTCCTGACCTCGGTCCTGCCTCTGGCAATGGAATCGGTGCCGTCACGTCAATTCGGTGGCTTTCTTCTGGCCATTGTGATCGGGGCCGGGGGCATTGCGATGTCCTTGCCGCTGGGGATCATCCTGGCGCTTGGTCGGCAATCCGACATGCTGTTGATCAAGAGCTTTTCGGTCGCATTCATCGAATTCATCCGGGGGGTGCCGCTGATCACGTTGTTGTTCGTGGCCTCTCTGTTGCTGAACTACTTCCTGCCGCCGGGTACGAATTTCGATATCATCTTGCGGGTGATGATCCTGGTGACGCTGTTCTCTGCGGCCTATATCGCCGAGGTGATCCGTGGCGGTCTGGCGGCCCTGCCGCGTGGGCAATATGAGGCGGCGGATGCGCTAGGGCTGGATTACTGGAAGGCGCAGCGACTGATCATTCTGCCGCAGGCGTTGAAGATCTCAATCCCCGGTATCGTCTCGACCTTCATCGGCATGTTCAAGGATACCACGCTGGTCACCTTTGTCGGCCTGTTTGAACCGCTGAAGTCGATCCCCGATACCATCCGTGCCGATTTCGCCTGGAAGGGAATTTATTGGGAACCCTTCGTTTTTGTCGGTGCTATCTTCTTTCTCTTCAACTTCGGCATGTCGCGGTATTCAATGTATCTGGAAAACAAGCTGAAGCGTGACCACCGTTAAGGAATCCTGAAATGACACAAGCGCAGAAAATGCAGGTCTCGGACGAGGTTGCGATCCAGATCGAGAAGATGAACAAATGGTATGGGCAGTTCCACGTGCTGCGCGATATCGACCTGACGGTGCATCGGGGGGAGCGGATCGTGATCGCCGGGCCTTCCGGGTCCGGGAAATCGACGATGATCCGCTGTATCAACCGGCTGGAGGAACATCAGCAGGGCAAGATCATCGTTGATGGGACGGAATTGACCTCGGATCTGAAGAACATCGACAAGGTCCGGTCCGAGGTCGGGATGGTGTTCCAGCATTTCAACCTGTTCCCGCATCTGACGATCTTGGAGAACTGCACGCTGGCGCCCATCTGGGTGCGCAAGGTGCCGAAGAAAGAGGCCGAGGAAACGGCCATGTATTTCCTGGAAAAGGTGAAAATCCCGGATCAGGCGCTGAAATATCCGGGCCAGTTGTCGGGTGGACAGCAACAGCGTGTGGCGATTGCGCGCAGTCTGTGCATGCGCCCGCGGATCATGCTGTTTGATGAGCCGACCTCGGCGCTGGACCCGGAAATGATCAAGGAGGTGCTGGATACGATGATCCAGTTGGCCGAAGAAGGGATGACCATGCTGTGCGTGACCCATGAAATGGGCTTTGCGCAGGCCGTGGCGAACCGGGTGATTTTCATGGCCGAAGGTCAGATCATCGAGCAGAACAACCCGCACGATTTCTTCCACAATCCGCAGTCGGACCGCACCAAGCAGTTCCTGAGCCAGATTCTGGGACACTGAAAACCGCGGCGGGGGCGCGGCCCCCGCCCGGAAAACGCCGTTATTTTCCCCGGTTGGAAGGGGTAAAAAACTCGATCACGTCGCCTGTTCCGGGTTGCAGATCGGACCAGCGGTCAATCTGGAAATCAATGACCAGCGTGGCACAGGTCGGGAATTTGCGGAAATCCGGTGTGTAGACCGGGCGTGCAGGCAGCGACGCGGCAAATTCGCCAATCCCCGGATTATGCCCGATCAGCATCACCGTCGGCATCGTCGCTGCTTTCAACAACGTCAGCATCGCCGCCGGATCGGCGTGATAGATCGCCTTCCGGTAGTCAATCTGCGGCAGGGTTTCCAGCACCGCACTGGCCACACCATCCCAGGTCTGACGGGTACGCAGCGCGGTGGAACATAGCACTTCTTCAGGTTCCAAGCCACGCGATGCCAGGAAATCGCCCAACTCCCGCGCCGCCAGCCGCCCGCGCCCATTCAGCGGCCGGTCGATGTCCGCCATCAATGGATCATCCCAACTCGACTTCGCATGGCGGGTGAGGATCAGGCGGCGGTGTCCGGCGGGTGTCATGGTGAAGGCCCCTCATATGCCATGCAGATTCTTGGGCGCAGCCTGCCATAGCGATAGCCGGTGGGGCAAGCACGACGCGCAAGTTCATTGCATGAATACGAAACTTCGTCGTGAGATCGCAGGCGCCGGGGTTACCGGCGCCGGGGTTTGACCCGTGGTGTCGTTGACCGGATCATCGAACCGGCGCCATGTTCGGTAAACAGTTCCAGCAGGCAGGCGTTCGGCACGCGCCCATCCAGAATGACCACGGCGCGCACGCCTTCCTTGACCGCCTGCAACGCGGTTTCCACCTTCGGGATCATCCCGCCCGAGATCGTGCCGTCTTCGATCAGGCTCTGCACCTCTTCCGGGGTCATCTGAGTGATGACGTCACCGGTCTTGTTCTTGACGCCCGCCACATCGGTCAACAGCAACAGCCGATCAGCCTGCAAGGCACCTGCAATGGCGCCCGCCGCCGTGTCGCCATTGACGTTGAAGGTTTCGTTATCCTTCACGCCGGTGGCGACCGGCGCGATGACCGGGATGATTCCGGCGCTATACAGATCACGGATGACCTGGACGTTCATTTCGACCGGCTTGCCGACAAAGCCCAGCTCGGGGTTGTCGGCCTCACACACCATCAGGTCGTCATCCTTGCCGGAAATGCCGACGGCGCGCCCACCCTGATCGTTGATCGCCTGAACGATACGCTTGTTCACAAGCCCGGACAGGATCATTTCAACCACTTCGACCGTGGCCTTGTCGGTCACGCGTTTGCCGCGCACGAATTCCGATTTGATGCCCAGCTTGGCCAGCATCTCGTTGATCATCGGGCCGCCGCCATGCACCACCACCGGGTTCATGCCGACCTGCTTCATCAGCACGATGTCGCGGGCGAATTCCGCCATTGCTTCGTCGTCGCCCATCGCGTTGCCGCCGAATTTCACCACGACGACGGCATCGGTATAACGTTGCAGGTAGGGCAGCGCCTCGGACAGCGTCCGTGCGGTGGCGGTCCAGTCACGATCCATCATCTGCTTTCTCATCATTGGCCCCCAGGCATTCGGCCAAAGTGTTACGGCCAAACGCGCCGCATGCCAAGACCATTGCCTTCGCCGCAGACAGGTTTACCCTTGGGCGGCCGAAACAGGAGAATATCATGGATGATCGTAAGGTGCTGCTGCTGACGGGGGCAAGTCGCGGCATTGGCCATGCCACGGTCAAACGATTCGCACATGAAGGCTGGCGCATCCTGACCTGTTCGCGGCAGGGGTTTTCGGACAAGTGTCCCTGGGGTGGGTCCGAGGATCACATCAAGATAGATCTGGCCGATCCGGCACAGACCATGGCGGTGATCGAGGATATCCGATCCCGGCTGGATGGGCGTTTGCACGCCTTGGTGAATAACGCGGGGATCTCGCCCAAGGGGGCCGGGGGGGCGCGGCTGAATGCGATTGAAACCGGGCTGGATACCTGGGGGCAGGTGTTCAACGTCAATTTCTTCGCGCCGATCATGCTGGCGCGCGGGCTGAGTGAGGAGCTCTCGGCGGCCAAGGGGGCGGTGGTGAATGTCACCTCGATCGCCGGGTCGCGTGTGCATCCGTTCGCCGGTGCGGCTTATTCTACCTCCAAGGCGGCGTTGAAGGCGCTGACACGGGAAATGGCGCTGGATTTCGGACCGCTGGGGGTGCGGGTCAATGCCATCGCGCCGGGGGAGATTGACACCTCTATCCTGTCGCCCGGCACGGAAAAAATCGCCGAAATGTTGCCGCTGCGCCGTCTGGGCACACCGAATGAGGTGGCGCAGGTGATCTGGTTCCTGTGCAACGACGCCTCAAGCTATGTGACCGGCACCGAGATCGAGGTGAACGGCGGCCAGCACGTTTGACCTAGACCAGGGTGGCGATGATGGTACGCAGGATCTCGATCCCTTCGCCCTTTTCCGATGAGGTCACGATGATTTCGGGGTGCGCGGCGGGGTGTTTCGACAGGGCGGTCTTGACCTGTGCGATCACCTGATCGCGTTCCACCCGGCCGATCTTGTCGACTTTTGTCAGGACCACCTGAAACGTCACGGCCGAGCGGTCCAGAAGCGTCAGGATTTCCTCATCGACCGCCTTTATTCCGTGGCGCGCGTCGATCAGCACAAACGCGCGGCGCAGGTTCACCCGGCCCGACAGATAGGCTTTGAGCAGGTCTTGCCATTTGCGCACGATTGGCAGCGGTGCCTCGGCGTAGCCATAGCCGGGCAGATCGACCAGATAGGGGCCGTCGGTGGTGGTGAAGAAGTTGATTTCCTGCGTCCGCCCCGGCGTATTCGAGGCCCGAGCCAGATTTTTGCGATTGGTCAACGCATTGATCAAAGAGGATTTTCCGACATTCGAGCGCCCGGCAAAGCAGACTTCCAGCCGGTCACCCGGCGGCATCCCCGACATGGCGACGACACCTTTGACGAAATCGACCGGCGCCACGAATAACAGCCGGCCGCGTTCGCGGGTGATGTCATCGGGCTCGGGGGCGAGGATGAACTGCATTTCCATCAGAGGATCTCCACCGGGGCTGTGCGGGGCTGTGTGCCCGCTTGGGTCAGGCCGAACGGGCCATTTTGTGTCCTTAAAGGCAGACCGCGCCCCTGTGTCAGGGGCGCGGTTTCAGGTGCCTTGTCGCCAGCAGGTCCGAAGACGGGGCCTGGTCGCCGCATCATTTCCGGGTCTTGCCGGTTTTCGCCTTGTCAGCCGCATCAACCTTGGGCTTGCGTTTGAAGGTCGATTTGATGTTGCCGAACAAGTCCGGGCGGTGCCCATGCATAGACATGATCGCATATTGCTGAATGAAGGTGATCGTATTGTTGGCGATCCAGTACAGCACCAGCCCCGAGGCAAAGCTGCCCAGCATGAACATGAACACCCACGGCATCCAGGCAAAGATCATCGCCTGCGACGGATCGGTCGGCGCGGGGTTCAGCTTCTGCTGGAACCACATCGAGATGCCCAGCAGGATCGGCAGCACACCCAGCGACAGGATGAAGAACATCGTGTGCGGTTCGGGCGTGGCCCAGGGCAGCAGGCCGAACAGGTTCAGGATCGACGAGGGATCGGGCGCCGAAAGGTCACGTATCCAGCCGATCCACGGCGCGTGATACAGTTCGATCGTGACATAGATCACCTTGTACAGCGAGAAGAAGATCGGGATCTGCAAGAGGATCGGCAGGCAGCCTGCGGCCGGATTGACCTTGTTCTGCTTGTACAGCTCCATCATGCCTTGCTGCATCTTGGCACGGTCGCCGCCCGATGTTTCCTTCAGCTTTTCCAGTTCAGGCTGCAATTCCTTCATCTTCGCCATCGAGATGTAGGATTTGCGCGCCAGCGGGAACACCAGCATCTTGATGATCAGGGTCAGCGCGATGATGGCCCAGCCCATGTTGCCGATCACGCCGTGCAACCAGTGCAGCAGTTGGAACATCGGTTTGGTCAGGAAGAAGAACCAGCCCCAGTCGATGCTGTCGACAAAGCGCGAGATGCCACCCTGATCCTGATAGGATTTGATGACTTCCCATTCCTTGGCACCGGCGAACAGGCGGCTTTCGGCGACGGCCGAGGCGCCAGCGGCAACCTCCATCACCGGCATGCGCACCTCGGCCTGATACAGGTCAGCCGCGGCGGTGTATTTGACGACGGTGGTGAAATCGCCATCCGACGGCACCAGCGTGGTCATCCAGTATTTGTCGGTGAAGCCGATCCAGCCGTTCTGCGTGCCTTTCAGCACCTCGGCCTGACCCTCGCCCTGCACCGCGTCCAGCTTGGTGATATTGCTGTATTTGATTTCTTCCAGCTTGCCATCGGTCATGCGGATGGCGCCTTCGTGCAGCACGTAGACACGCGGCGTCTGCGGAATACCGTGCCGCACGACAATGCCGTAGGGCGCCAGACGAACCGGCGCACCCGTAGTGTTTTCAACACCTTGCGCGACAGTGAACAGGTAGTTTTCATCGACGCTGATGGTGCGGGTGAATTTCAGGCCCGCGCCATTATCCCAAGTGAGCGTGACCGGGGTCGTGGGCGTCAGCACCGCATCGGCAGGCGCGGTCCAGACGGTTTTTGGGCCGGGCACTAGCGCCGGGTCCAGCCCAGCACCGGGCGACCAGCCATAAACGGCATAATAGGGGTTGGCCGCCCCTGTGACACCGCCACCGACCGGGGCAAGCAGTCGGACCAACGGCGAATCCTCTGCCAGGGATTCATTGTATTTTTTCAGCGACAGATCATCCAGCCGACCACCGACCAGGGAGATTGAGCCGGTCAGATTGGGTGTCTCCACGCGAATGCGCGGGGATGCGGCCACGGCTTGTTCCGTCGCAGCCTCGGTCGAGGCCGCGTCGATCGTGGCGGTCACCGGGGCGTCCGACGTGGCTGCCGCCGTATCCGACACCGTTTCGCTAGGGGGGGGGGATTGTGGCGGGAAGAAATACGTCCAGCCGAGCAGCACGAGCACCGACAGCACGGTTGCAATGATAAGGTTCTTGTTCTGGCTTTCCATGGGGCTTCCGTCTGCCGGTCGGGGTTCGGCCCGGTTCAACAGAAGGGGCGACCAAAGGTCAAGCGATTTTGCCGTTTTCGCCTGTTCCGGTTGGGGAAGTGATCGGAAAACTGGGGCAAACCGGCCTAGAGGCCCCTGCGTGTCGGGATGCGCGGCGTCGCGGTCAGCTTGGCGTTGTGCCGCTCAATCCAATCGCGGGTTTCGACAAGGGGCATCGGCGCGGCAATCGCATTGCCCTGCAGGTGTCGGCACCCCAATTGCGCCAGCATCGCGTTCTCCGCCAGATTCGCGACGCCTTCGGCCAGAATTTCGATGTTCAGACCCTCGGCCATGGCGGTCAGCGCGGCGACGATTCGCTGTTGTTCGGTTTCGCGGTCGATGCGCGACACCAGCGAATGTGGCAGGCGCAGCCGCTTCACCGCCGCCCGGCGCATCATCGCGACCGAGATCAGGCCGGACCCCAATCCGCCCAGTTCGATCAGGCAGCCGATTTCGGCGCAACGGGTCAGGTTGCGCAAGATCACGTCTTCGTCAATCCTGGGCAACGTGTCGTTCTGCAACACCAGACACAGGCGTGATGGGTCATGATCAAACCCCTCCAGCGCCCATTTCAGCCGATCGGTCAGCTTGGGGCTGGTCAGCGCGTCGGGGGGAACGGCGATCGACAGGGTTGCGATGGGCAGCCCCAGGCGATCCCAGCCCCGCAATGCCTCAAACCCTTGACGCAACAGGTTTTCGGTCAGTTTTTCCGCCAGATCCCGATTGTTGATCAGGGGTAGGATATCTGCGGTATCCAGCAGGCCACGGCCAGGATGGGCCCAAAAGGGCAGTACCTCCATGCCCGAGATGGCCCCGGTATCCATGCTGATTTGCGGCTGAAAATAGGCCTGGATCTTGCCCTCATCCAGCGCGGCCCCAATCTCGCCCGCCAGTTCTTCTTTCAGGCGTGCTTCGGGATGGGGCGCCGAAGAAAAAACGCGAATCCCGCCGGGGCCGTTCATTTCCGATTCCAGTGCCGCATCCTCGGCCGCCATCAGAATCGCCGTGGCATTGCGGGCGGGGGCACGTTCCGACAGGCATATCCCAAGATGGATCGAGGGCGACAGGGATTGCCCGGCGACAGGCAGGGCGACCTCACAGCTGGTTTGCAGACGGACCGCTAACTGGATCATGTTCTCGACATCGGGATGGGGATTGGGGGACAGCAGAATGGCGAAATGCGTGCGGTCCAGCCGCACCACACGGTCGGCGTCGCGCAATGTGCTGTGCAGACGCACGCCGATGCGTCGGATCAGTGCTTCAAAATCATCATGCCCCAGCCGCAGCAGCAGATCGGTTACCCCGTCCAGCCCGACGACCAGACAGGCGGTGCGCAGCCCGCTTTGCCGTGCGTCGATCAGGAATTGTTCCAGAATCGCCTCCGCTTCGGGGCGGTGGGGATGGGCATCCAGCCCTGCACCCCGAACCACCGCGCTTTCCCCGCGTGTCGGGCTGGTCAGCCAAGCCACGGAAATCGCCGTCAGCGCCAGCAAAATCAACGCAGGCGCCCCGAACCAGTATCCGGCCAGTGCCACGGCGGGAAGAAACGGCAGCAGCTCCAGCCGCAAAAAGGTCGGCCGTAGCCGCCCCCCGGTGCCGTTACCGGCCAGGCTGCCGATTTTCCATCTGGACATGTCCGTTCCTTCCTTCGTCGGAGTTGTGCCCCGACGGCGAAGGTAGTCACGCGGGTGTGATAAACAGGTTAATCGCGGTCCAGAAGCCTGGGCACTATTTCGCTAAAATCGTTGTGATCTGTCGGAACCTGCTGCATCAATCCCGCAAAATCAAATAGTTCACTGTCGCACAAATGCGATGCCCGGACATTCATCAGCGCCCGGAACATCACCTGACGCCGCCCGGGGGTGCGCGCCTCCCAGCTGTCCAGCAGCTGTTTCACCTGCACCCGTTGCAGCCCCTCCTGAGACCCACACAGATCGCAGGGGATGATCGGATAGTTCATCGCGCGTGCGAATTTCTCGCAGTCGGCCTCGGCCACAAAGGCCAGCGGGCGATAGACGAACAGGTCACCATCCTCGTTCAAAAGCTTGGGCGGCATGGCGGCCAGACGTCCGCCATGAAACAGGTTCATGAAAAACGTTTCCAGAATGTCGTCACGATGATGGCCCAGAACCACCGCCGAGCAGCCTTCTTCGCGGGCGATTCGATACAGGTTGCCGCGCCGCAACCGCGAACACAGCGCGCAATAAGTGCGGCCCTCGGGAACCTTGTCCTTCACGATCGAATAGGTGTCACGATATTCGATGCGATGGGGCACGCCCATCCGTTGCAGAAACTCCGGCAACACCGTCGCGGGGAAACCCGGTTGGCCCTGATCCAGATTGCAGGCCAGAATTTCAACGGGCAACAGGCCGCGCCATTGCAGTTCATGCAGCACGGCCAGCAAGGTGTAGCTGTCCTTCCCCCCCGACAAACACACCAGCCAGCGGGTGCCACGCTGGATCATGCCGTATTTTTCGATCGCCTCGCGGGTTTCGCGGATGATTCGTTTGCGCAGCTTCTTGAATTCGGTCGATGTGGGCGCGCCCGCGAACAGCGGGTGAATGGGGGCATCGTCGTCAAGCATCGGGGGCCTCCTTTTCGCGTCTGGTATCGTAATCGGGGTCTGCGCCGGGCACCGGATCATAACCATGCCCACTCCAGGGGTGGCATCGGCATACCCGCCGTCCCGCCAACCAGCCACCGCGCAGCCCGCCGTGCCGTTCCAGCGCCTCCAGCGCATAGGCCGAGCAGGTCGGCTGATAGCGGCAACCATTCCCGATCCAGGGGCTGAGCATCAGCCGGTAGGCCCGCACAGGCAAGGCCAGAATCGTGGCCAGCGGCGTCATCCCTTGCCCCGGCGGCGGCCCTTGGCCGGTTCGGTGCCCGGCGGACGGGGGCGGGATTTTCCGGCATGAATATCACTGACCGCGCGGCGCAAATCATCTTGCAGGGCCTTAAAATCCCGGCTGACGGTGGCGTCGGGGCGGCCGACCAGCACATAATCCCAACCGGGTTTTGCCAGATCAGGTAGAATCAGGCGGGCAATTTCGCGCAGGCGCCGCTTGGCGCGGTTGCGCATCACCGCATTGCCGATTTTCTTGGAACAGGTGAAGCCAACCCGGATGCTGTCACCGGGCGCCAGTTCACCGGGGCCACGCTGGCGCGCCTGCACCAGAAATCCCGCCGTGGACTGCCGAAGCGCCGAGGCCGCACGCAAAAAATCCGCCCGCTTGCGCAGAACGGATATATGCGGCACGGTCGGCGCACAAATGGAAACCGCCGGTGCGCTATCCGCACGCCAACCTTGTGGGTCAGTTACGGACGCTTCCGGCGGTATCATGGCTGTCTGGCCTGTCAGCCTTAAGCCGACAGAACCTTGCGGCCCTTGGCACGGCGAGCGTTCAGGACCTTGCGGCCACCTTTGGTCGCCATGCGCGCGCGAAAGCCGTGGCGGCGGGCGCGCACGAGTTGGGACGGCTGGTAAGTGCGTTTCATCGCGGGTTACTCCGGGTTCGTTCTACGGTAGGGCAACGCGGGTCCTGCCGGATTCGGCTGCCGCTCATATTCGAGGTCCGGTCTTTAGGGGCAACCGGCGATCAAGTCAATTCACCTGTTCGGATTTTTCTGCCTGTTGCGTCGTCGGGGGATTTTCCTGCGGCGGGGAACAGTTCCCGTCGTGGATCGTTCACCGGATTGCTACGGCGTTAGGCGGCCTTTCGCCCGCGCTGTCTGACACCTATTTATTCGCGGAAATAGTTGGTATTTCTAAGGGAACGGGCAGAGTAACTGTCGAGCAGCGGGCCTTTCGGGTCTGACAACGGAACAAGATGGCGATCAATACTCTTTCTGGCCGGTTTCTGATCCTGACGACGATTTTCGTCGTGCTGGCGGAAATTCTTATCCTTGTGCCGGGGATCACCAATTTCCGCGAGGATTACCTGCTGACCCGGCTGGAGCGGGCGCAGATCGCCTCATTGGCCTTGCTGACCACCGATCAGATGATCGAGCCCGATCTGGAACAGGAACTGCTGAACAATGCCGGGGTCTACAACGTCGTGTTGCGGCGGGACGCGGCACGGCAACTAGTGCTGTCCTCGCCGATTCCCCGGCCGATCTCGGCGACGTTCGACCTGCGATATATCTCTTTTCCGGGCAGTATCCGCGATACGATGACCGAGTTGTTCTCGACGCAGGACCAGATCATCCGGGTGGTGGGCGAGCCGGTGCAACGCGGTGGGCAGGTGATCGAAGTGACGCTGGCCACGGCGCCGATGCGCGTCGAGATGATCGAATACGGGCTGCGGTTGCTGGCGCTGTCGGCGATGGTGTCGGGGGCAACGGCGGTGCTGTTGTTCCTGGCGGTGCGGCGGCTGATGGTCGTGCCTATCAAACGCGTCATCGCCCATATCACCGCCTATGCCGAGGCGCCCGAGGATGCCCGGCGTATCATCGAGCCCGAGGCCCGTGTGGTCGAACTGCGCGAGGCCGAAGATGCGCTGGCCTCGATGCAGCGGCAATTGACGGCGGCGTTCAAGCAGCGTGAACGTCTGGCACAGCTGGGGCAGGCGGTCGCCAAGATCAGCCACGATCTGCGCAACATCCTGACCACGGCGCAGCTGTTCGCCGACCGGATGGAGGGGTCGGACGACCCGGCGGTGAAACGTGCAGCCCCCAAGCTGATCAATTCGATCTCACGCGCGGTGAACCTGTGTGAAACCACGCTGGTTTTCGGCAAGGCCGAAGAGCCACCCCCGGTATTGTCGCGATTCCCGCTGAACGGTCTGGTGCAGGATGTCGCCGAGGGGGAGCGTCTGGCTGCCGATGCGGCACAGATCGATTTCGTCACCGACGTGGCACCGAACATCGTGATTCGGGCGGATCGGGAACAGATGTACCGTGTGTTGTCCAATCTTGTGCGCAATGCCCGGCAGGCCATCGAGGCCACGGGCGCCCCCGGCACGATCGAAATCGGCGCGGGCGAAGAACCCGAAGGCTGGTGGATCCGCGTCCAGGACACCGGGCCCGGCCTGCCTGAACGCGCCAAGGAAAACCTGTTCCGGCCGTTCTCGGGCGGGGTGAAAAAGGGCGGCACGGGGCTGGGTCTGGCGATTTCAGCCGAACTGGTGCGGGGTCACGGTGGACGACTGGATCTGGTCAAGAGCGACGAGCAGGGGACAGAGTTCAAGTTGCATCTGCCCGAGGCGCTGGATCTGGGCCTGATGGATCGTGGCGCCTGAGGGGCGTGTTTTTCTTGTCTGCTATATTTTATTGGGGCTGAACCGTTTTTTCAGGGTGGCGATGGGAGAAATGTTTCACCGGTGTAATTTTCTCCCTTGCGTCGGTTCGAAGCAGGCTCTAAACGCCGTCCTAACAGTGCACCCGTAGCCCAGCTGGATAGAGCATCCGACTACGAATCTGAGGGTCGGGCGTTCGAATCGCTCCGGGTGCACCATAGAATTCATTGTAAAATCCAAGCAAAACTGCCTTTTTGCGCCACGAAATTGCCTCGTGGCGTGGTTTGGCATGTCTGGCCTCTTGTTCAGCTGCGATCAGGTTGCGGGCCTTTTGGTTTCAAAACTGACGGCTCGGGTTTTCGCCTCTACCGCCTCT
>DASWPI010000014.1:0-17506 GCA_036398515.1 Paenirhodobacter sp. | reverse complement strand
TTGTCGCATTACGCCAAGCTGGCGGGACAGCCGCTGTCGGGTGCGGTCACCGGGCGCATCGACGGCACGGCCACCTTGCTGAGTGGTGCGTTCGACATGGTGGCGAAACTGACCGGGCAGGATATCCGCATCGGCCAGGCGCAGGTGGACAATATTCTGGCGGGGACCGCGCAGATTGATGCCTCGGTGCTGCGCGATGACAAGGGGCTGACGATCCGGTCGCTGAGCGCCAATGCGCGGACCCTGACGGCGCAGGCCTCTGGCCTGCTGGCGACGGGGAGCAGCGATCTGAAGGCCACGGTGGCGGTGTCCGACATGTCGGTGCTGGGGAACGGCTATCGCGGCACGGCGAATTTGACGGCCAGCCTGAAGGATCAGGATGGCCAGCGGGTCTATACGGCGAACGGCACGGCGGCGAATGTGGCGATCGGCAATAGCGCGGTGGACCAGCTGCTGGCCGGAAATTCGACATTGGCGGTCGAGGCCGCACAACAGGGCGACATCTTCCGGTTGCGCAGCCTGACGGTGCAAAACCCGCAGGTGCAGGTTTCGGCGCAGGGACAGGGCGGCGCCGGTGCGCAGGCCCTGACCCTTTCGGCGCGGCTGGCGAATGCGGGGCTGTTTGCGCCCAACCTGAACGGTCCGGTGACGGTGAATGGCACGGTCAATCAGGCGGGTGATCGCTATGCCGTCGATCTGCGCGGGGCAGGCCCGGCGGGTACGCAGGCCACGGTGACCGGGTCGGTCGCGGCGGATTTCTCCAGCACCGATCTGGCGATCAACGGGCGCACCGAAACCGCGCTGGCCAATGCTTTCATCACGCCGCAGTCGATCGAGGGGCCGCTGACCTTTGATCTGAGGATGAACGGGGCGCCGGGGTTGAATGCGCTGTCGGGGCATGTCGCCACGCAGAATGCCCGGATGGTCATCCCCTCGGCCAGCATCGCGATGCAGAACATCAACCTGCGGGCCGATCTGTCACAGGGACGGGCGCAGCTGTCGGGCGGGCTGGGGCTGCGCGATGGTGGCACGGTGTCGGTCGCCGGGCCGATCACCCTGTCGGGGGCCTATCCGGCCGATCTGCGCATCACGCTGAACGGTGCGCATCTGCGTGACCCGGAACTGTATGATACCCGGATTTCCGGCGGGCTGACGGTCTCGGGGCCGCTGATGGGCGGCGGCACCATCGCCGGGGCTTTGACACTGGATGAAACAGAGATCCGCGTGCCTTCGGGCGGTCTGGGCGGCACGGCGACGATCCCGGATATCACCCATGTGCATGAGGGGCGGGCCTCGCTGATTACCCGTGAACGCGCGGGTCTGGTGGGTGGTGACAAACAGGCCGAGGGCAGCAGCGGGCAGGGGTTCCGCCTGAACGTCACCGTCAATGCGCCACGGGCGATTTTCGTGCGCGGGCGCGGGTTGGATGCGGAACTGGGCGGATCTATCCGGCTGACGGGCACGACAAACAACATCGTGCCGATCGGGCATTTCGGGCTGGTGCGCGGGCGGTTGGATATTCTGGCGAAACGCTTTGACCTGACGGCGGGCAATGTCGCGCTGCAAGGGGCGATGGTGCCGTGGATCCAGTTCGTGGCGACCACCAATCAAGATGATGTGGCGATCACGCTGACGCTGGAGGGCAATGCGAATGAACCGACGCTGACCATCGCGTCATCGCCCGAACTGCCCGAGGAAGAGGTTCTGGCCCGGCTGCTGTTCAACAAGGGGCTGAGCAACCTGTCGGCATTGCAGGCGGCGCAATTGGCGTCATCGGTGGCCTCGCTGGCGGGCAAGGGCGGCGAGGGGATCATGTCGCGGCTGCGCAACAGCTTTGGTCTGGATGATCTGGATGTGGGCACCGACGCGTCGGGCAATGCCACGGTCAAGGCGGGGAAATACATATCCAGCAATGTCTATACCGATGTCGCCATCGACGGCACGGGTGAAACGACGCTGAATTTGAATCTGGATGTGACCAAGAATATCACCGCGCGTGGGTCCGTCGGGTCGGCGGGTAACAGCAGCGCGGGGATGTTCTTTGAAAAGGATTATTGAGCCGGTTTCGTCCGGTCCTGACGGGCGGTGGTGATCTGCGCGTTCAGTGCCGCCCCCAGCAACACCGAAACCGCGCTGACATACAGCCACATCATCAGCGCGATCACCGCGCCGATTGAGCCGTAGACCCGGTTGTAATTGCCGAAATTCGACAGATAGAATGTCAGCCCGAATGAGGCCGCGCCCCAGACCAGTGCCGCCAGAACCGCCCCGTAACTGATGATCGGGTCGCGCGCCGCCGGGTCATGCGGGCCATAGCGATACAGAATCCCGAGCGCCGTCAGCATCAGCCCCAGCATCGCCCCCCACGGCAGCCCTGATGTCATCCATAGCGTCAGGTCATGGAATGGCAGGAAATTCACCACCAGCGGCACCACCACCACCGTCGCCAGCGCCACCAGCATCATCCCGACCAGCACCACGGTCAGGAAATACCCGAAGATGAACCCGAAAATCGTGTTCCGGGGTTTCGTTCCATGCACCAGATTGATTCCCTCGATCAGGGCGCCAACCCCGGCCCGCGCCGACCACAGCGCGACCAGAACCGAGATGATCGCGGGAATGCCGATCACCCCGCGCGGCCCCGACAGCAAGGCGGTGATCTGCCCGTTCAGCAGATCGAAGGCCTCGGGCGGGATAAAGGTGCGGGCAACCTCCATATAGGACTGGATCACCGCCGGGTCGGCAAAGGTGCTCCAGATCGCGATGGTGGCGGTCAGGCCGGGAAACACCGCCAGCATGGCATAGAACGCCACGCCTGCCGATATGAGCATGATATTCGTGGTCGCTAGGCGCACGCCATAGTGGCGCAGGAATGATAACATCTGACGAGCCCCGCTGGTTCGGCCAAGCATCCCCGATGCGGCGTGGATACGCAACCGAAGCTTCCCTCTTTTCGCTGGCGCCATAACCCGTTAGCGATAAGGGGCGGGGTGACCGCGATCAGCTTGGGGAGGCTGTCATGACCGGACGGATCGTTGCCTTCGTCGACGGGTCGATTTATTCGGCCAGCGTATGTGGCTATGCGGCATGGGGTGCCGCGCGGCTGGGTGCCGGGGTGGATGTGCTGCATGTGATCGGGCGGCGTCTGGCGGCGCAGGGCGGCGGTCAGGCGGGCGGGCTGGGCGCGCGCTCGGTCTTGCAGGCGGAACTGGCGGCGCTGGATGCGCAACGCGCGCGGCTGGAGGATATTCGCGGCCATGCGATCTTGCAGGACGCACAGGATCTGTTGCGCGGGGCAGGCGCGGCGGATGTGACGGCGGCGCTGTTGCATGGTGATCTGCTGGCGGAACTAGCGGCGCATGAGGTGGGCGCCCAGATGGTCCTGATCGGCAAGCGCGGTGAGGCGGCGGATTATGCCATCGGCCATCTTGGGTCCAATCTGGAGCGTATTGCCCGCACGACGAAACGGCCGTTACTGGTGGCATCGCGGGCATTTCGGCCGATCACCAAGGTTCTGGTGGCCCTGGATGGCAGTGCGACGGCGCTGAAGATCGTCGATCAAATCGCGCGTTCACCGTTGTTTCCGGGGTTGTCGGTGACGTTGGCGCATGTCGGCACCGCCTCGGCCGAGGTCACGCGGCGGATGGCGGATGCGCAGGCCATTGTGCATGGCGGCGGGTTACGGGCCGATATCCGGCTGTTGCCGGGGGAACCCGATCTTACCCTGGGCCGTCTGGTTGCCGAGGAAAATTACGACATGCTGGTGATGGGGGTGTTCGGCCATTCGCGGTTGCGGTCGATGCTGATCGGGTCAACCACGGCGGCGATGATCCATGCCTGCAAGGTGCCGGTGCTGTTGCTGCGCTGAGCATCGGATGCGCGCCCCGGCAAACCGGGGCGCGCGCCTGCACGTCAGATCACTTCAGGTTGCTGACCACATGGTCGGCAAAGGCGCTGATCAGCGCGGTGTAATAGACCCCCGCATCCTTGGTCAGCACGCTGACATCGGCGCCCTGGGGAACGAAGGCGGTGGCGTTCGGGTAGGACACCGACAGATCATAGTGGTCGGACTTGCCGGTGTTGCGTTCCTCGGTGACATTGACGATGCCCTGCAATCTGGATTGCGACAGATCGGCGAGATTGGCCCAGGTGCTGGCCAGCTCGACCGTATCGACCTTCACCAGGATTTTCACCCCGTTGTCCTTGACCAGGCTGTCGGGCGGCAACCGCGACGCGATGGCACCGGTCAGGTCATCGGGCAGGTTGACGAAAATCTTGGCTGCCTCGGGGTTCTTGATGGCGGTCAGGTCGGCATCGACCTTGATTTCCTCAACCGGTGTGACGGCCCAGGCCGAACCGGCCAATGCAATGACGGATGCCCCGGCGAGAAGAATGTTACGAAACATGATGTCCTCCTGAAAAACTGAAATCCTGGGCGCGGTTTCCCACGCCATGTCCATATAACCAATGACCGCGATCAAGGTTCCAGAATTTCTTCAACTAATTGATAAATAGTGATTAAAAAACCCGACCGCGAGGGCCGGGCTTCTTGGACAAAATTTTCGGGTGGGTGATCAGGCCGCCAAGGTTTCGGTCGAAGCGAAGAACATCGCCTGACTGACCGCCGATTGCACCTGGCTTTCGGCATAGGGTTTGGTGATCAGGAAGGCCGGTTCCGGCTGCTCGCCGGTCAACAGCCGTTCGGGGAAGGCGGTGATGAACACCACCGGCAGATTATCGAACTGTTCCAGGATGTCGTTGACCGCGTCTATACCCGACGAATTGTCGGCCAACTGGATATCGGCCAGGATCAGGTCGGGCTTTTCGCGCGCGGCCAGCGCCACGGCCTCGGCCCGGGTGCGGGCGACACCGGTGACGTGATGGCCCATGTCGGACACGATGGCCGAGATATCCAGCGCAATGATCGCCTCATCCTCGATGATCATCACCTTGCCCGCCACCGAAACCTCCATCTCGCGCAGGGCGATATCGACCAGCTCGATGGCCTCGGATGTGGTCGCGCCCAGGATCTGGCCGATCTCCTGATGGCTGAACCCTTCGATGGTGAACAGCAGCAATGCCTCACGCGAATTGCCGGTCAGGGTTTCCATATGGGCCTGCGCCCGCGCCGACAGGCGGCAGTCCGGGCTACCCAATGGCGCCCCCGCCGAGGCCCAGACCAGATGGAACGCCCGAAACAGCGCCACTTTTGCGGAAATACCCGCCGGAAAGCCGGTATCTTCCGCCAGGATCGCTTCCAGCGTGGCCAATGCGAAACGGTCACCTGATTCCTGACTGCCGGTCAGGGCGCGCGCGTAGCGGCGCAGATAAGGCAGATTGGCCCCGACGGACGCAGCGATATCGGTAGCCACCTTTTCTTCGGTCATTTTTCCCTCGGTCATGTTGGCGGTCATTTCAGGCCAGCTATTATTTCAATGATGACATCTTTTACTGGAACCGAACACCGGGGGGCGCGTTTGGTTCCAAAGGAAAATACAGGACCCAGGCAAATGTTCGAAGACTCTCAGGGCGACACCTCGAAAGCGAGACTTCGCGAGCAGATCAACGACAATCTGAAACGCGTTTATGAAGAGACGCTGAAGGAAGATGTTCCAGACCGATTCAAGATCTTGCTGCAACAGCTCAAGGCGAAGGAAGCCAAAACATGAACGATCACGGCGATGTCGATCAGGACCGCCGTGCCGCACCGGCTCGGCACGATACCGCCGCGTCGCAGGTGTCTGGGCCTGACCCGCGTGAGGAATTGCCCGAACACCTGTCGGCATTGCGTGCATTCGCCATGTCATTGACGCGGAATTCGGCGGCGGCGGATGATCTGGTGCAGGACACGATCGTCAAGGCGTGGTCGAATATCGACCGGTTTCAGCGCGGCACCAACCTGCGGGCGTGGTTGTTCACCATCTTGCGCAACACGTTCTATTCCGATCAGCGCAAGCGCAAGCGCGAGGTCCCCGACCCGGACGGCATCCACGCCGCGACGCTTTATGACAAGCCCGCGCATGATGGTCGTCTGGCGATGAATGATTTTCTGCGCGCCTTTGATCAGTTGTCGCCGGAACATCGCGAAGTGCTGGTGCTGGTGGGGGCTTCGGGCTTTGCCTATGAGGACGCGGCCCAGATGATGGGTGTGGCGGTTGGCACGGTCAAAAGCCGGGCCAACCGGGCGCGGGCCCGCCTGGCAGAGCTGATGCATCTGGATGATCGCAACGATCTGCTGTTTGGCGATGACGCGACCGCATTGGCGGTGATGGGACGTTCGGGGATTGCCGCGGCATGATTTTACGGGGCCCGTTGCGGGTTTTCGACAAGCTGGGCGTGCGGCTGGTGTTGCTGCTGGCTTTTGCGCTGTTTCCGTTGCTGGTGCTGGCCTCGATCCAGTCGCAGTCGATGCAGCGCACCGCGCAGGACCGCTCCGAGGCGGCGCTGATGGGGGAAACGCTGCGGGCGGTTTCTGGCAATACCCGCCTGTTGCAGGAAACCGAGGCGCAGGCGCGGCTGTTGTCGCAGGTTGTCTTGCCGGTGATCCATGACGATGCCGCCTGTCGTGACCTGATGCGCACCGCCAGCGCCGTGAATCCCAAGGCCCGGCTGTTCGCCTATGTGCCGCTGGACGGTATCATGCGCTGTTCGACCGATGGGCGCGATGTCGATCTGCGGGACAATGCCCGGTTTCAGGTGCTGGCGCAGACCGAGGACCCGGCCTATTCGGTGTCCATGCGCGGTATGGTGTCGGGCGTTTCGGTGCTGAACCTGTCATATCCGGTGCGCGATGCCCTGGGCACCCGCATCGGGTTCGTGTCGATTTCGTTGCCGCATAGCGAGATGACGGCGCTGGATGGTGGCTCGCGGCTGTATCATGATGACACGGACAAGCCGCTTTCGATCATGACGATGGATGCTTCGGGGCAGATCCTGACCGCCTCGGGCGGGCTGGAAAACGCCGCCGACCAGCTGCCCCGTGATCCGGCACTGATGGCGTTGAATGAACGTCAGGCCAGCACCTTTTCGGCGCGCTCGCGTCTGGGGGAGCGGCGGGTGTATTCCCTGGTCAGCCTGATCCCCGGTCAGTTGTATGCCCTGGGCAGTTGGCCCGCGAACGGGCGCGATGGCATCGGGTTGGGCAGTTCGGTGCCACCAACGGTGATTCCGGTGCTGATGTGGTTCGCCTCACTGCTGATCGTCTATGTCTCGATGCAGCGGATGGTGATCGGTTACGTGCAGCGTCTGGGGAAATCACTGAAGAAATTCGCCTCGGGCAACCGGATCGTGGGGGATACCGATTACAGCGGTGCGCCGCTGGAAATCCGCGAACTGGCGCAGGAATATGACCGCATGACCGAAACCATCCTGCGCGACGAGGCTGAGCTGGAGGACACGATCCACCACAAGGAGGTCCTGCTGCGTGAGGTGCATCACCGGGTCAAGAACAACCTGCAACTGATTGCCTCGATCATCAACATGCAGATCCGCCGAGGCCGCACCCCCGAGGTCAAGGCGATGATGAAGGGCCTGCAGGAACGGGTGATCAGTCTGGCGACGGTTCACCGCGGATTGTATATGACCAGCGGCCTGACCGACATTGATGCCAAGGAGCTGATTACCGATATCGCGCGCCAGTTGATGCGGGCCGGAACCGGTTTGGAACGGCGGCTGGACCTGGAAACCGATCTGGAGGCGATCCGCTTGACCCCAGATCAGGCCGTGCCGTTGTCGCTGCTGCTGACCGAGGCGATGACCAATGCCATCAAATATGCGTCTGCCGATCACGGAACCCCAGTGCTGCGGCTGACGTTGCAGCGTCAGGGCGATGATATGGCCTGTCTGGAGGTGATCAATACCGTTGCGGCAAGCGGACCGAACGGTGGCGATACCAAGGATGCGATGGACACCGGGTTGGGGTCGCAACTGGTCGGCGCGTTTGTGCAGCAACTGGCCGGGCATCTGGAAACCGCCACGCCGCCGGGTCAATATGCGCTGCGGGTGAACTTCCGCATTCGGCCGCTGAACGAGGCCGAGTGGCGACATCAAGAGGCTGGCACCAGCCTGTAGTGAAATCATTAACAGATCCCCGGTTGGTGGCCGCTGGGGGTTGCAGCCTCGGGGCAACTGCGGACGATCATGGAACGCATGAAGAAGGCAGGGGTGAATGCCCGGGGCCGTGTGGAATACTACCTGAATACGGCGGATGCCTGGGCGGCCTTCGAGGATATTGTCCTGGATGCGCGTGCCGAAGTGGTGGCGGTGTTCGACCAGTTTGACGCCGCGGCGCCGGTGCAGGTGGCGCGCGCCGGGCATGACCCTGCTGGGCGCGATTGGGGATGGCTGCTGGCGCAGACCCTGATGCGCGGGGTAAACCTGACGATCACCTTGGGCGATGCCCCGGGGGCCGAGGTGTTGCACAGCCATATTCAGGCGGCGCTGCATGCCGCGCGGCGCTGTGGCACGCTGACGGTGACGGCACAGGCGCATCCGGCCCGGCGCGGCTCGCGCAGTTTTGGCAATTTTACGCAGTTCCCGGCGGGACATCGGCTGAACCTGGCGGTGGCGGATGGCAAGGCGCTGTTTCTGGCGCGCGATGGTTTGACGGCGGCGGCGGTGCTGACGCCTTGGCACGATCTGGCGATGATCGCGCGCGGGCCGGTGGTGACCGAGGCCTCGGCGCTGTTGTCGGGCTTTGCCGCGATCACGGCGGGTGACGCGGAACCCGGTCCGGCGCGACGGTTGCTGCGCACGCTGTCGCGTCCGGCGCATGGCATGCGGCGCATGTTCGGTGCCCAGACCGTGGCGAATGAGGTGGAATCCGCCCATCACATGCTGATCCGCCGGGCCGAGCGGATGATCTATATCGAGACCCAGATCTTTGACAGCCCCCCCATGGCGCGGCATCTGGCGCTGCGGGCGAAATCGGCGCCGGGTCTGAACATGGTGCTGATCGTACCGCCGCGTGACGCGGTATCGGCGTCGGAACGCCGCTGTCTGCTGCTGTTGACAGAGGCTTTTGGTCCGCGCCTGTTCATTGGCCTGGCTGCGGGCGGGGTCGCGGATGTGTCCATTTTCGATGGGCAGACCGCGATTGCGGGGTCGGCCGATCTGAACTGCCGGGCCTTGGGATACGATACCCATGCGGCGATATACCTGCGGCAGGCCGACGGGGTGGGCATCTTGCGGGACCGTCTGGCGCGGCGCTGGCTGGGGCTGGTCCCCGATGGCGATGACGCCGCGCAGTGGCGGGCGGCGGCCGATCTGAACCTGTCAACGGACAGATCCGGTGCCGGGGTCCTGTTGCCGCTGATCTAGCCCACCTTAGCCCAGGCCGACATGGCGCCGGATCAGGTCGGCATCGTTTCGCAGGTCCTGGGCCGTGGTTTCGGCGGCAATGACCCCCTGCGCGATGAAGGCCACACGGTCGGCCATCGCCAGAACCGCCGCCGCGCGTTGTTCGACCAGAAGCACCGCAACCCCGTCATCGCGCAGCCGCATCAAGGCGGTGCGGATGGTGGCGATGGCAGAAGGCATCAGCCCCTCGGTCGGTTCATCCAGCAACATCACCCGTGGTCCGGCGCAGATCGCCCGCGCGATGGCCAGCATGGTCTGCTCCCCCCCCGACAGCGTGCCCGCCCGCTGCGGCAGACGCTGCGCCAGGATCGGGAACAGCGACAGGGCAAAGTCGCGCTGACCGGCGTGGCGCACCATCTCGCCGATCTCCAGATTTTCAGCGACGCTCAGATCGGCGAACAGGCGGCGGCCCTGTGGCACATGGGCGATGCCGTGGCCCGGCACCAGATGCGCCGGCAGGGCGGATATTTCGGTGTCGTCCAGCATCACCCGGCCCGCGCGCGGCGGCAATGTGCCCATGATCGCGCGCATCAAGGTGGTCTTTCCCGCGCCGTTGCGCCCCATCAGACACAGGATTTCACCGCCCGCCACTGACAGGTTCAGCCCGCGCAGAACCTGCGAGGGGCCGTGAAACACCTCTAGTGCCTCGATCCGCAGGGTCATACCGCGCCCCCCAGATAGGCCGCCTGTACGGCGGAGTCACGGGCGATGGCGTCGGGCGGGCCCTCGGCCAGAATGCGCCCCCGGTCCAGAACCGTGATCCGGGTGGCCAGCGCCATCACCACATCCATGTTGTGTTCGATCAGCAGCACGGTTGCCGTCCGCGCCACATGGCGCACCAGGGTCAGGAAATTCGTGATCTCGGCATCCGACAGCCCCTGGGTCGGTTCGTCCAGAATCAGCAACCGGGGGTGCAGGGCCAGACCCATGCCCACCTCCAGCAGGCGCTGATGGCCGTAGGACAGAGTGCCCGCCATGTCCTCCAGCCGGTCTAGCAGATCCACCGCGCGGGCGGCGTCGCCCACGGCAGTGTCGATCTGTGCCAGACGCCGCACCCGGCCCTGCGCGGCGATGGCCAGATTTTCGCGCACGCTCATCGTCGGGTAGATATTTGTGATCTGGAACGTATAGGCGATGCCGCGCCGCACGCGTTCATGCGCGGGCAGGCGGGTGATGTCGTGCCCGTCGAACAGCACGGTGCCGGCACTGGGGGCGATACGGCCCGACAGCAGCCCGACAAAGGTCGATTTTCCCGCCCCGTTCGGCCCGATAATCGCGCGGATTTCGCCCGCCATCAGGCTGAAATCGACCTGATCCACCGCCGTCAGCCCGCCGAACCGCCGCGACAACCCCTGTGTTTGCAGCAATGTCACCGCATCCATGGCGCCCACCTGTCGCGGATCGTACCCAGAATGCCCTTGGGCAACCAGATCGTCAGAACCACCAGAAACACCCCCACCACGATCAGATAGGCCGAGGTCATCCCCGACAGCCGGTCTATCAGCACCGTCATCACCGCCGTGCCCAGTAGCGGCCCGAACAGGGTGCCGGGGCCACCGACCAGGGTGAACAGCAGCACCTCGATCGAGGTGCGGAATTCTGCAAACGACGACCCGATGAAGCCGAACATCAACCCATAAAGCGCCCCCGCCGCCCCCGAAATGGTGCCCGAGACGGTAAATGCCAGCAGCCGGATCCGCGCGACATCATAGCCCAGCATCCGCGTGCGCTCCGGGTTCTCGCGCACCGCTGCAAACAGGCGCCCACGGCGTCCCTGGGTCAGGGCATACAGCCCGATCAGCACGGTGGTGAACACCACCAGCGCGATATTGTACCGCGCCAGATCCGATGTCAGCGAGATCTGCCACCCGAACAGGCCGAAGGTGCGGGCCTGCGCGGGCAGGTTCAGGCCCTGATCCCCACCGGTGATGGCCGAAAAATGCAAGGTGGCCAGATAGCCCGCCTGCGCGAACATCAGGGTGACGATCATGAACGACACCGTTTGCGTGCGCAGCGCCAGCATGCCCACCACGACCGACAGGGCCGCCGCCGCCGCGATCCCCACCGCAAAGGCCACCGGCAGGGTGACCCCGCCGTAATAGGCCGCCAGCCCCGCGCCATACAGCCCCGCCGCAAAGAACAGCGCATGGCCCAGACTGACCAGCCCGGTATAGCCCATCAGCACATTATACCCCATGGCAAAGACGGCCAGGATCAAGATCCGCGTCAGTGCCAGAACCGGATAGCCCGAGATCACGAATTGCAGCCCGAACAGCACCGCGATCACCGCAACGGTCAGGGCCAGCAGGCGCGGGTTCCTCATGCGCGGGACTTTCCGAACAGGCCCTCGGGGCGAAACACCAGCACCAGTGCCACCAGCAGCGTCGAGAATATCTTCGCCAGCGTTGGTGAAAAGAACACCGACAGCAGCCCGTCCGACAGGCCGATCAGCACCGCGGCCGCGATGGTGCCGGGCAGCGACCCCAGACCGCCGACAATCACCACCACAAAGGACATCAGCAGGGGATCATGCCCCATCAGGTAATGCGCCTGACTGTTGGGCACCACCAGCACCCCCGCAATGGCGGCAAACATCGCCCCCAGGGCAAAGACCGCCGCATAGACCCGGCCCACCGGAATGCCGAAATTCTGCGCGGTTTCGCGGTCATATTGCGTGGCGCGCATGATCAGGCCGAATTTCGTATGCCGCATCGCCAGCCACAACCCACCGACCAGAACCACCGCCACCGCGATGATGAAGATCTTGTAGCCAGACCAGCCGAACCACGGAAACCGCACGGTGAAATAGAACGGCGGATCGACGGCCCGCGCATCGGGGCCAAAGCCCATCAGCACCATTTGCTGGATGATATACATCAGGCCGATGGTGGCGACGATGGTGGCCTCGGGGTTGTAGTCGACGCGTTTCAGAATCAGCCGGTCGGCGGCCCAGGCCAGCGCCCCCACCGCCAGGGGCGCCGCCACCAGCGCGGCGGTAAAGCTGATCGCCGGATGACCGGGCAGGGCCGTGGCGCATAGCCACGCCCCCACCGCGCCCAGGGTGAAGAAGTCCCCATGCGCGACATTCACCACCCGCATCACCCCGAACACCAGCGACAACCCAAGCGCCGTCAGCGCAAAGACCGACGCCTGCACCAGCCCTTCCAGCGTGGCCAGCAACAGATAGGGGGCGATGGACATCGGTCAGAACGACATCTTGGTGTAGTCGGTCTCATCCATGTAGAAGGTTTCCTCGATCGTGGTGCGATGCACCAGATCCAGCCGCCCGCCCTGCGCCTTTGTGATGCACTGATGGCCGAAAGATTGGTGGGTGCGGCCGTTGAACACCTTGGCGCCCTGCGGGAATTCGTTCGATTCCTCGAACCCGGTGATGGATTCCATCGCCTCCAGCATGGCGATCTTGTCCGCCGGTCCCTTGTATCCCGACAGCTCCATCGCGCGTTTCATCGCAAACAGCGTCTCCCAGACCGAGAACATGTGCGAATAGGTGGAAATGTCCTTGGGATCGCTGACCGAGGCGCCGTTGTCATCCACCCCCACCGCCGCGCGGTAGAATTTGTCGAAACTGGTCTGGTCCTTCTGGGCGTAGCGCGGTGTGGCCTCCCAGAAATAGGTGTTGTCCAGAAAGGCCAGTTGCGGCTGATCCAGCTGCACGCCTTCGAGGCTGTCGATGAAGCCGAAAATCTCGGGGCGGTTCGTGCCCAGATGCTCGCCCAGTTCCTTGACGAAGGTCAGGACGGCCGGGCCGACCATGACATGATAGATCACCTCGGTGTCCAGCGGAATGCGCGGCATGTACCGGGTGAAGCTGGTTTCCGTCGGCGGAATGGCGATGGAGGCAACGATGGTGCCGCCCTCGGCGGTGATTGCGGCGGTCATGTTGTCGCGGTGGTCGTAGCCGAAGGCGTAATCCGGGTAGATCAGCGTGACCTTTTTGCCCAGATTCTGGGTGATCCACGGCCCCATCGAGCTGATCTGGCTTTTGACATCGGTGATCGAGGGTTGGAAGCAATAGCGGTTGAATTTCCCGGCGGCCAGGGCATGGCCTTCGGAACACAGGAAATAGGGCATCTTCAATTCACCCGCGCGCGGGGCGCAGGCGGCGATCACATGCGAGAACAGATGCCCGAATACTGCGTCGACCTTGTGTTCGACGGCGAATTTTTCGATCACCTCGACGCCGCGTTTCGGGTCGGTGCCATCGTCTTCGACGATCATCTGCACGGGCAGGCCATTGATGCCACCCTGTTCGTTGATCAGGGCCACGGCGGCGTTGGCGGTGCGTTCATACCAGCGCCCGTATGAGGCGCCGATGCCGGTGCGGTGGAACGGCGCGCCCAGCCGGATCGCATCGCCCGCCTGCGCCTGCGCACGGCCGACAAGGCCCGGCGCGGCCAGCAACGCCCCCCCGGCGGCAAGCCCGGTCAGGATGGAACGGCGCGGCAGCATGACCGCGCGGGTGGCCGGAGTTTTCAGATCCATGAGATGTCCCCGTGTCACTTTCTGGAAAGGCGGGCCGGTGTTTCGACCGGGCCAGTGCTGAGAAGAAATGATGCTGCTGCGTGCCCCGCCTGATATGCGGGGCAGATGCCGTGGGTCGAGGCAGGTTGTCGGCACAAGCGCAACGAACTCCCGATCAAGAGTGCAGCATGGGGCCTTCGGCCCTTGCGGACCGCCTCCCCCGCGATTGGGTAGCCTGCGTTCCGGGGGTTTTCAATCATTGCCTGTCGCGTTTTCGTCATTGATGCGTAGAAAATGGCCAGTTTGCCCGCAGGATGGGCAGATCGGCACGCTGGTTTCTTGCGGGACGGGGCCGGGCGTGCTGAAACGGGCGCATGTGCCGGAGGTTCCTTGCGCCAGATCATCGCCCAGATTGTCTGCCTGTTCGCCCTGATGTCCCCGATGGCGATGTCTCCGGCTGCGGCGGAATGTGTCGTGCTGCTGCACGGGCTGGCGCGGACGGGCGATTCGTTTTTCGTGCTGGAACAGGTGCTGGAGCGGCAGGGGTATCAGGTGGTGGTAGAGGACTACCCCTCGACCGAGCAGCGGATCGAAGCAATGATCCGCAATGTCCGCCATGCCGCCGCGCAATGCGGCACCGCGCGGCTGAACTTTGTCACGCATTCGATGGGGGGCATCCTGTTGCGGGCATGGCTGCAACAGGGGCGCCCGAAAAATCTGGGTCGGGTGGTGATGCTGGCGCCGCCCAATCATGGGTCCGAGGTGGTGGATCGGTTCGGCAACTGGCCACTGTTCGACTATGTGAACGGTCCGGCGGGCGAGGAACTGGGCACCGGGGCGGGCAGCGTGCCCAACCGCCTGCCGCGGGCCAATTTTCCGCTGGGGATCATTGCGGGTGACCGTTCGGTCAATCCGATCCTGTCGACCGCATTTGATGGCCCGAATGACGGCAAGGTCTCCGTCGCCAGCACCCGGCTGGACGGGATGAGCGATCACATTGCCCTGCACACCAGCCATACGTTCATGATGAACAATCCCTTGGTCATCGCGCAGGTTCTGGAATTCCTGCGTTATGGGCATTTTGACCACGATCTGACGATGCGCGCCCTTTTCGCGCGGCTGTTTCCCTAGAATCGCACCAATGGCCATGGTTATTTCGCCCTGTGGCGCGGGAAAATAATCGCATTCCAATGGAATGGGCGCAGAACCGCCACAATCCGGCCCGAGACCTGCCCGCTGATCGGGTGACCTTCACCGCTTAACCACGCGGAGCAGGGAACCCATGCAACTGCAATTTGTCGGGCGGGTACTGACCGGGCAGACGGCGCTCGATCGCGACTTGCGCGGTTTTGCGGTCGACACTGATGCGTCGGGAACCTGGCTATATGTGCTGACCGGGCATAACGGGGGATTGGCGTCGTATCGGCTGACGCAGGAGGCGGATCAGTGGGTCAAGGTCTCCAGCCGCAATTCCGACGAGTCTTACCTGAATATCGACCTGTTCGAACCGCAGGTCTTCACCTATGTCGGGCGGTCGTTTCTGGCATTTGCCTCGCGGGAGAACGGCGATCTGCTGGCCTATCCACTGAATGGTGAAGGGGCGATTGGCTATATCTGGAAACTGGATCTGCCGGCTTCGGGGTCGTCCGGGCTGCAAAGCGATTTTGTCGCAGCATCCATCGGGTCGCTCAATGCGATGTACACCATTGACCGGCTGTCGGGCCAGTTGAACGGGTTCTGGGTCGAGAACACGGTGATGACCCAGATCGCCTCGGCCTCGGTGCCGGGTGTGGCGCGGCCCGAGGGCACCGCGCTGCTGGAAACGGTGCAGATCGGGTCGATGCAATATGTTCTGACGGCGGCGTCGGTCGATGAATATACCGATACCATCACCAGCTATCGGATCGGCGCGGATGGCGGGTTGACGCGGATCGACGATCTGGGGTCGAATGACGGGCTGGGGCTGTGGCAGACCTCGGTGCTGGAGGTCGTGACGGCCTGGGGCAACACCTGGGTTCTGGTGGGCGGCTATGGCAGCAACTCGCTCAGTGTGATGCGGATTGACGCGACCGGTGCGCTGACCGCGACCGACCATCTGACCGATACCGGCACAACCCGGTTTGAGGGGGTTGCGGCCATTGCCACGGCGACGGTGGGGGACCGGGTTTTCATCGTTGCGGGCGGGGCGGATGACGGGCTGAGCCTGTTCACCCTGCTGCCCGACGGTCGGTTGGTCTATCTGCAAAGTCTGGAATATGACCTGACCAACGGGTTGGGAAACATCACCGCCTTGCAGATGGCGGTGGTCGGCAACAGTTTGCAGGTCTTTGTGGCCTCGCAAAGCGCGGATGGCTTTTCCGTCTTCGAGATTCCGTTGGAAAGTCTGGGTGTCACGGTGCAGGGCGCGGCCTATGGGCAGGCGCGGCTGATCGGGGGGGCGGGGGATGACCTGCTGATCTCGAACAATGATGATGTCTCGTGGATCGAGGGGGGCGCGGGGGCCGATATCCTGGTGACGGGACATGGCGGCACCACGATGACCGGCGGTGCGGGGGCGGATGTGTTCGTCATTCGCGGCGGCACAATGCGCCATGTGATCACCGATTTTGAGCCCGGCGTCGATCGTCTGGATATGAGCGCGCTGTTTTTCCTGCGCAACCGCGACCAGATCACCGTTGGTTATGACGGCGCGGCAGTGTTGCTGAGCTATTATGACTTCATGGCCGATGCCACCACCCAGGTCGCCATTTACCGATCAGGCGGCGGCACGCTGACCATCGAGGATATCTGGCCAAGTCTGGATCTGGGCACGCCGGACCGGATGTTGCTGCTGAACGAGGATGGTGAGGAAATCGCCAACCGTCTGAATACCCCGCTGAACCTGCAAGGTACCGCGGGCAACGATACATTGCAGGGACAATTGGGCGCCGACACGCTGTTTGGCGGGGTGGGCAATGACCTGTTGCTGGGGGATGCGGGCAACGACCATCTGCTGGGCGGGGATGGCGATGACACGCTGGTGGGCAATGCCGACGATGACACGTTGGAGGGCGGTAACGGCAATGACCTGCTGTATGGCGGATCGGGCAATGATCTGCTGCTGGGGGATGCGGGCAACGATACGCTATGGGGCGGATCGGGCAATGATACGCTGCGTGGCGGTACGGGGAATGACCTGCTGTATGGCGATTGGGATAACGATCTCCTGTATGGCGATGACGGCAACGACACGCTGTATGGTGGTGATGGCGATGACGTTCTGGATGGCGGGTCGGGCAACGATGTCCTGTGGGGCGGTGCGGGCAACGACACGCTGTACGGCGAGGACGGGGACGATTTTCTGTATGGCGATGACGGCGATGACCTGCTGTTTGGTGGTGACGGCAATGACGCGCTGTTCGGCTGGTATGGGCGCGATACGTTGTGGGGCGGTGCGGGGAACGACACGCTGTACGGCGAGGACGGGGACGATTTCCTGTATGGCGATGAGGGCGATGACCTGCTGTATGGTGGTGATGGCAATGACGCGCTGTTCGGCTGGTATGGGCGCGATACGCTGTGGGGGGGCACGGGCAACGCCTGGCGCTAATTCGTTGGTATCATTAGGTTTCACGTGTGACCGTCATCACAGCCAATGCTCAGAGCTCACATATAGTCTGAAAAAAAT
>DASWPI010000013.1:0-81674 GCA_036398515.1 Paenirhodobacter sp. | reverse complement strand
CCGTCGCCACCGGCTGCAATGCCAGCGCCACACGCATCTTCTTCACCATGTCGGCCTCGGACGCGTAATCGAGGTTCACCTGCACGGTGCAGGTCCGATACATCATCGTCGTGCCCATGGTCCCGACGCGCCCCATGTAGTCGGTCATCAGCCGGTAGCGGCCCTTGGGCATCATCGGCATTTCGTCCGCGCGCCAGACCGGCGCCGCGCC
The DNA here is from genome assembly GCA_036398515.1 of Paenirhodobacter sp. Taxonomy (GTDB): domain Bacteria; phylum Pseudomonadota; class Alphaproteobacteria; order Rhodobacterales; family Rhodobacteraceae; genus Rhodobacter. The sequence continues at coordinate 81,463 of DASWPI010000013.1, read as the reverse complement.
GAGCCCGATGAACCGCGCCCCGATCGGCCCGCCGACCGCCGCGACCTCAGCCAGGTGATCATCCAGTTCCGCCGCCGTTTCGTGCAGCGTCGCCACCGGCGCGCCGGACAGTTCAAATTGCCCGCCGGGTTCCAGGCTGACATTCGCGCTGTTCCGCGTCAGCCCGATCAGGTTGCCCTGTTCCAGCACGGGTTCCCAGCCGAAACGATCGCGCAGCCCTTCCAGCATCGCGAGAATCGAGGCCTCGCCCAGATAGGGCAGCGGTTTCAGAGTGCGCGCGTCATAACCGAACTTCTCGTGCTCGGTCCCGATCCGCCAGCTGTCTCGCGGTTTCTCGCCCGAGGCGATGTATTCGGCGAGTTGTTCGAACCGCTCGATCGGGCCGCCGCCCTGCTGGGGTATGGACATGAAGCCCTCTTGACTGAAGTTCGGTAGGAACTGGTGAAGCCAACGGGCGCGGCTGTCAAGGCCGCGCGGATGTCGAACGCGTCCACAACCCCTGTGCAACGGTATCTGAATCCAGCGCCGCCATCACCCGGCGCATGTCAATGTCGGGAAGCACCGCGAAAGCGTCGTATAACGCCCCCGCCCCGGCCGCCGCCACCGGAATCAGGATCGCCTGCCCATCCAGCGTTTTCAGCCGCCAATATCGCGCGGACCGCAATGTCAGCAGCCTGATCTCGGCCAGATCCTCCAGCGCGACATAGCCCCCCAATCCCTGCCCGGCGCCAAAATAGCCGATGCGACCCTCATCGACCTCGACCAGACCGGGATCTGTCACCGGCTGGGCAAAGCGTTCGCGCCGCCACGCATTGACCGCCCAGATCAGCGCCGCCGCCGCAACCAGCGCCCCCAGAGGGATCAGAAACCAGCCGCCCAGCGATATCAGCCAGCCTCCCGCCGCAATGGCGGCACAGGCCGCGATCAGCTCGCGGTGCCGATGCAGTTGGGTGCGCAGCTCGGGCCGGATCAAGACCAGTCCCCGATTGCCGTCTGCCACAGGGTGATCGCCGCGCAAACCGCCGTATCGGCCCGCAGGATGCGCGGCCCCAGACTGATCGGGGTGACAAAGGGCAATCCGCGCAGCCATTGGCGTTCGGATTCGGAAAATCCGCCCTCGGGACCGATCAGGATGGCCCAGGGGCCAGGGGCCAGCCCGGTCATGGTCTGCGCCGCGCCGACCAGCCCCTCATCCGCCCACAGAATGCGCCGCGTGGGCGGCCACCCGGCCATCAGCTTGCGCAGCGCGACCAGATCGGTGACCTCGGGCACATAGGTGCCCAGACACTGTTCCGCCGCCTCCAGCGCATGGGCCTGAAGCCGGTCTTGCCGGATGCGCTGCGCATTGCCGTGGTCGGTCTGCACCGGCATGATCCGCGCACAGCCCAGCTCTGCCGCCTTTTCGACGATGAAATCGGTGCGCTCCTTGCGGATCGGCGCAAACAGCAACCACAGATCGGGCGGGTTCAACTGTGGCGCCGCCTGTTCCAGACAGTGCAGCACCCCGGCCTTTTTCGTGGCCGCAACCACCTCGGCGGTCCATTCGCCATCGCGGCCGTTGAACAGCGCGACACGGCTACCCACCCCTTCGCGCATCACCGAAAACAGGTAATGCGCCTGGTCAGGCGACAAGGCCACGGGTTGCCCCGGACCCAAAGGCTGCTCTACATGGAGTCTGATCTTGGCACGTTCCATGAGGCACAGATTATGCAAGCCAATCCGCAAACGCCAGAGCAAGGCAGCACCGGAACCGTCGCTGATGCGGTGACCGGAAATTGGGTCGACCATCTGGCCCCCCCCGCGACCCGGCCCTATCTGCGCCTCAGCCGTGCCGACCGGCCCATTGGCACCTGGCTACTGCTGATCCCGTGCTGGTGGGGCATTGCCCTGGCGGCGACGGCGGGCACGCCGCGCTGGGTGGACCTGTGGCTGGTGGCGGGCTGTGCGATCGGGGCCTTCCTGATGCGCGGCGCGGGATGCACATGGAACGACATCACCGACCGGAAATTCGATGCCGCCGTGGCGCGGACCCGGTCACGGCCGATTCCCTCGGGACAGGTGACGGTGAAACAGGCGCTGGTCTGGCTGATCGTGCAAACCGCGATTTCGGCGCTGATCCTGTTCAGCTTCAACACCTCGGCGATTGTCATCGGGATCGTGTCACTGCTGCCGGTGGCGGTCTATCCCTTTGCCAAACGGTTCACCTGGTGGCCCCAGGCGTTTCTGGGCATCGCCTTCAACTGGGGAGTTCTGGTCGGCTGGGCCGCGCATAGCGGCAGTCTGGGGCTGGCCGCCATCGTCCTGTGGCTGTCCGGTCTGGTCTGGACCCTGTTTTACGACACCATCTACGCCCATCAGGACAAGGAAGACGACGTGCTGATCGGGGTGAAATCCACCGCCCGCCTGTTTGCCGACAAGACCCGAAAATGGCTGGCGGGATTTGCGGTGCTGTCGACGCTGCTGTTTGAAATCGCGGTGCTGCTGGCGTTGATCCCGGCCGGGGTGGGCGGGCTGAAACTGGGTCTGGCGCTGGCCGCGCCACTGGCCTTGGCGGCGCATTTACTATGGCAATGGTGCCGTCTGGATATCGACAAGCCCGATGTCTGCCTGCGCCTGTTCCGGTCCAACCGCGATGCGGGATTGCTGGCTGCGCTGTTTCTTGCCGTTGCCGCAATCGTGTAATTGCCACCCTCTGCGCCCCCGCATAAGACAGTCCGACTGACCGGCCATGAGGAGCCCGAACCGCATGAGCGTGCGCGCCAAGATCCTGACCTCCGTCTGTTTTGCTTCGGCCGCCGTGCTGGCGGCCTTTGTCGCGGGCGGCTCGGCCACGGTGATCGAGAAGCGGTCACAGCGGATGATGCAGGTCGCGATGGAGGCCACCGCGCATAGCTGGGTCGACGTGCGCACCGATGGGCTACAGGTGATCTTGCTGGGCACCGCCCCATCCGAGGCCGAGCGGTTCCGCGCCATCACCCGCGCCGGCACCGTGGTCGACAGTTCGCGCATCGTCGACAACACCGATGTGGAAAACAGCGTGGCGGCCACCCCGCCCGATTTCTCGCTGGAAATGCTGCGCAATGATGACGGGATCTCGCTGATCGGGTTTGTGCCCGCCTCGATGGACCGCAAGGCACTGGTGGCACAGCTCGGGGCGCAGCAGGGCGTGGGCACCGTCACAGACATGCTGGAAACCGCCGATTACCCGGAACCCACCGGCTGGGCGACGGCGCTGGATTTCGCCACCAGCACCATCCGCACCCTGCCGCGTGCCAAGATCTCGGTCGATCCGGGCCGGGTCGAGGTGCATGCCATCGCCGACAGCCCCGCCGAAAAGACCCGGATAGAAACCGGGCTGGTCCGCCGTCGCCCCGCCGATCTGCAACTGATCTCGGAAATTTCGGCGCCGCGCCCGGTGATCACCCCCTTTACCCTGAGGTTTCTGATTGATGCGGGCGGTGCCCGCTTCGACGCCTGTTCCGCCGATACCGAGCGCGCCCGCGACCGCATTCTGGCCGCCGCCCGCGATGCCGGGGTGCAGGGCGCACAGGGCTGCACCATCGGCATGGGCACGCCCACGCCACGATGGGCCGATGCGGTGGCGATGGGGCTGAAGGCGCTGAAGGATCTGGGCGCGGGCACCATCACCTTCGCCGATGCCGATGTGGTTCTGGTCGCCGCCCCGACCGTGCCCGCCGAGACCTACGACAAGATTGTGGGCGAACTGCAATCCAACCTGCCCGATATCTTCTCGCTGCGCGCCGAGCGTCAGGCCCCGCCACAGGCCGACGGCGCCAAGCCGGTCTTCACCGCCCTGCTGTCCAAGGATGGCAAGGTCGAACTGCGCGGGCGGGTGACCAACCCACGCTCGCGCGATGCCCTTGAAAGCTATGCCCGCGCCCGGTTCGGCGCCGAGGCGATCTATGCCGCCACGCTGCTGGATGGCGATCTGCCACAGGGCTGGCCGGTGCGCACGATGGCCGCATTGGAGGCGTTGGATACGCTGTCGATGGGCTCGGTCACCGTCACCCCCGATCTGGTCCGCGTCAATGGGGTGACCGGCGATCAGCAGGCCTCCGATACCGTCTCGCGCCTGCTGGCGCAGCGGTTGGGGGAAGGCGCGGCGATTGCGCTGGATATCCGCTATGACCGGCGGCTGGACCCGGTTCTGGGCCTGCCGACCGGGTCCGAATGCGTCGACCGGGTGAATGCCGTTCTGACCGAGCACAAGATCACCTTTGAACCCGGTTCGGCGGTGATCGCCGCCGATGGCAAGGCGACATTGGACGATCTGGCCGCCGCGATGAAGGATTGCCAGGATTTCAGCATGGAAATCACCGGCCATACCGACAGTCAGGGCCGCGATGAAATGAACCTGGCGCTGTCGCAGGAACGGGCGCAATCGGTGCTGACGGCGCTGCGCGATCGGCGTGTGCTGACCGGCAACCTCTTGGCCAAAGGCTATGGCGAGACCCAGCCGATTGCCGACAACGGCACCGAAGATGGCCGCGAGGCGAACCGGCGCATCGAATTCGTCCTGCTGGATGCCGCCCCCCAGAGCGCCGAAACGGCCCCCGCGCCCACCACAGCGGAATCCGCCGTCTCGGAGGCCACTCCGCCTTCCACTCCCGCCGTCGCGCCCCCCGCAGTCGCCCCCCCCGTTGTCGCACCCGAAGACCCGGACACCGGCGATGATGCCCCGCCGATGGATGCGCTGGACGACGATGCCCCCGCGGAACAGGGCCCGTCACCCGCCGGGACCGCCCCACCACCGGCGGCCTCTACCTTGCCCGAGCAGGACCCGGCGATTGCCATCCCCGTCGCGCCCGCCGACGATTCCCCCGCCAAGCCCGAGGCAAAGCCCATCGCCATAGGCATCCCCGACTGATGCCCGCCCACCCCCATTCCCCGACCGAAGACGACAGGGACCGCCCATGAACAGAACCGAATTCGTCATCGCCACCGCGATCATCTTGTTTGTCTTCTTCTGCCTGGGCTGGTTCGCGGCCTGGCTGATGCACCGGCTGACGCGGGTCTCCAAGGCGGATATGGGGGAACTGGAGCAGATGGCGCAGGCCCTGCACGAGGCCGAGGAAACCCGTGACCAGGCGCTTGGCTACATGGAAACCCGCGAGGCGGAATTGACCAACCAGCTCTCCCAGACCGAGGCCGAACTGCGCGCCGCGATGGATGGACTGCGTGACGCCCGCCGCGAGGCCTCGGATCTGCACGCCAAACTGGACCGCGCCAAGCACGGCAACTGAGCGCCCTATTGCGCGCCCCGGCTGAAGACGGTCAACCCCGCCGCGCCGCGCGCGATCAGCCGCAGGCCCGCCCCCTGGGCCTGTTGCACCGCCAGCGATGTCGGCGCGGATGGCGCGATCAACGCACCCGCCCCGGCAACCGTCGCCTTCTGCACCAGATCCACCGACACCCGCGAGGTCATCACCACCGCGCCCTGCCCCGCGTCGATACCCTGCCGCGCCATCGCCCCCACCAGCTTGTCCAGCGCATTGTGCCGCCCCACATCCTCGCACACCACGCGTATTCCCACGCCCGGCACCCAGAAACCGGCGGCATGTGTGGCGCGACTGGCATCCTTCAACACCTGCCCCGCCCGCAGATCCTCCAGCGCCTGCGCGGCAAGGTCGGGCGTCAGCCCGGCCGCAGCCGCGCCCCCGCCTGCGGGGGGCCGGGGTGCCCGCGTCAGCGGGCGCAATGCCTGTTCCAGACTGTCGATGCCGCACAGCCCACACCCCACCGGTCCGGCCATCGCCCGGCGCCGCTCCATGAACCGCAGACCGGGACCGGCGGCCAACCAGCCCCGCACCTCGATCCCGCGCGTCTGCGGCACCACCTCGACACCGGAAATTTCGGCCGCAGTCGCAATCAGCCCCTCGGTCAGTGCAAATCCGATCAGGAAATCGCTCAGATCGGCGGGCGTCGCCATCATCACCGCCTGTGTGGTGCCGTCAAAAACCAGCGCCACCGCCACCTCTTCGGGCAGAATCTGTGCCGTCCCGTCGGGCAGGGTGATGCGGATCGCGCCTTCGGGCAGGGACATGACAACCTCGGGTCAGCAGGGACGGTCAAACTGCCCCCGTTTCGCGCGAAAGTCTATCCGTCCGCTTGCCCCGCATCGCCGGGCCACCTAAATCGGGAACATGGATATCACCCGCTTTCTCCCCGCCCGCCTCCGCCCCCGATCCCGCGCGAAACGGGTGGCCGTGCTGCGCCTGCAAGGTGCCATCGGCATCACCCGCCCCGGTGCCCCGGGGCTGTCCGATGCCGCGCTGGCGCCATTGATCGAACGTGCCTTTGCCAAGGGCAAACCCGATGCCGTGGCGTTGATCGTCAATTCGCCCGGTGGCTCGCCGGTGCAATCGTCGCTGATCGCCGCGCGTATCCGGCGGCTGGCCGATGAAAAGCACATCCCCGTCCATGCGTTCATCGAGGATGTGGCGGCCTCGGGCGGGTATTGGCTGGCCTGCGCCGCCGATGATATCTGGGCCGATACCACCTCGGTGGTGGGCTCGATCGGGGTCATTTCGGCGGGCTTTGGGCTGGAGGGCTTCATCGGCCGTCACGGGATCGAGCGGCGGGTGCATACCGCGGGTGGCTCCAAGAGCTTCCTCGACCCGTTCCGCCCGGAAAAACCCGAGGACGTGGCCCGCCTGACCCGCCTGCTGGAAGACATGCACGTCAGTTTCCGCGACTGGGTCACCACCCGGCGCGGCACCCGGTTGACCACCGACGACCTGTTCACCGGCGAGATCTGGACCGGGCGGCAGGCGCTGGCCACCGGGTTGATCGACGGTATCGGCCACGCGGTGCCCCGGTTGAAACAACTGTATGGCGACAGGGTCCGGTTCCTGCCCTATGGGCAGAAGCGCTCGATCCTGCGCCGCTTTGGGGCACAGTTTGGCGCGGGTCTTGGTGCGGATGCGGCGGGCGCCCTGCTGGCCCAGGCCGAAGAACGTGCCATCTGGGCCCGTTACGGCCTATGATCACCCAAGCCGCGAAACAGGAGCCCGGTACATGCTGATCAAGATCATGACGCTGTTCCTGATCGCCATGGCGATTCTGGCGGTCTTTGCGAAATACTGGTTCCCGCTGGCGAAACGGCGCATGGCCGCCCGCCACTGTCACGCCTGCGGTCGCCCGCGTATCGGCCGCGGTCCCTGTCCCTGCGGCAAGGCCCCAAAGTAGGAGATCCCATGCCCAAAGCCCTGATCACCGGCGCCGGACGGCGGCTTGGCCGCGAAATGGCGCTGTATCTGGCCGGACGTGGCCACGATGTGGCCATCCATTGCCACGGCTCGCAGGACGAGGCCCATGAAACCGCCGCATTGGCGCGTGCGCGCGGCGTGGCCGCACAGGTGGTGGTGGCCGACCTGCTGGACGAAGACCAGACCCAGGGGCTGGTCGCGCAGGCGGCACAGGCGCTTGGCGGGCCGCTGGATGTGCTGGTGAACAGCGCCTCGATCTTTGAATACGACAACATCGCCACCGCCACCCGAACCACCTGGGATCGCCATCTGGGGTCAAACCTGCGCGCACCATTCATGCTGACACAGGCATTTGCCCGTCAGGCCCCCCGTGCCGACCGTAGCGGCCCCGAACCCCGCGCCCGGTCGCTGATCATCAACATGGTCGATCAGCGCGTGTTGAAACCCACGCCCGAGTTCATCACCTACAGTCTGGCCAAGGCGGCGTTGTGGTCATTGACGAAAACCTCGGCACAGGCCCTGGCACCTGAGATCAGGGTCAACGCCATCGGCCCCGGCCCCACCATGCAAGGCACCCGCCAATCGGACAGCCATTTTGCCCGACAGCGCGCCGCGACCATTCTGGAACGTGGCGCGGACGCGGGCGATATCTGTGCGGCGCTCGGTTATTTTCTGGATGCGGTGGCGGTTACCGGACAGTTGATCTGCGTCGATGGCGGCCAGCATCTGGGCTGGAAAACGCCGGATGTGCTGGGTCCTGAATAAGCCCCGATTCCCGCACCCCGGCAAACCCCGCCTCATGTTGTCCACCCCTCACAAAGCCGTAACAAATCTGACAAGAATCTTTCAATGGTTTCAGGGGGTTGTTGTGTGCACAAAATAATATCTATCAATATCAATGCCTTGCTGTAATGCCTAAAAATTAGGCCGTTCAAGGAAGGGTCAATGATACAAGGAAAATTCGGCGATCTCCAAATCTTGCCAACAGAGTTATCCACAGAAACGGTGGATGCCTTTATCCTTGATCTCTGCTTCGGAAGATTGCAGCCCCGCCGGGAATCAAAACCTTAATCAAACGTTAAAATGACAGCCACAGACCCCCATACCCCCGAGGCCAGCCCACCCGTGCCAGCCGATACGGCACCCGCGCCCACGCGGCTGCGCGGCCATGCGCTGATCGCGGATTATGTCTCGCGGCTGGATACCTCGCCGGGGGTTTACCGGATGCTGAACGACCGGCAGGAGGTGCTGTATGTTGGCAAGGCGCGCAACCTGAAGGCGCGGGTGACCAATTACACCCGGCTGAATGGCCACAGCGCGCGGATCAACCGGATGATCCGCGAAACCGCCTATATGATGTTCCTGACCACGCGCACCGAAACCGAGGCGCTGCTGCTGGAACAGAACCTGATCAAGCAGTTGAAGCCGCGCTACAACGTGCTGCTGCGCGATGACAAATCGTTTCCGTATATCCTGATCGACAAATCCACGCCCTACCCGGAGATCCGCAAGCACCGCGGCAGCCGGTCGGTCAAGGGCGCATATTTCGGCCCCTTCGCCAGCGCGGCGGCGGTCAACCGGACGCTGAACCATCTGGAGCGAGTGTTTCAGCTGCGCAACTGTTCCGATGCGATGTTCGCCAGTCGCACCCGCCCCTGTCTGCAATTCCAGATCAAGCGTTGCTCGGCGCCCTGTGTGGGCAAGATCCCGGAAATCGAATATCTGCGCACGGTGGCCGATGCCGAGCGGTTCCTGCAAGGCAAGACCACCTCGATCCAGAAGGATCTGGCGGCGGAAATGATGGCCGCGTCCGAAGCGCTGGAATTCGAACGCGCGGCGGCATTGCGCGACCGGATTCAGGCGCTGACCACGGTGCAGCAATCGCAGGGCATCAACCCCCGCGGCGTGGCCGAGGCCGATGTCATCGCCGTGCATATGGAGGGCGGACAGGCCTGTGTGCAGGTGTTCTTCATCCGCGCCCATCAAAGCTGGGGCAACCACGATTTCTATCCCAAGACCGGGTCGGGTGCCGAGGAACCGGAAATTCTGGAAGCTTTCCTTGGCCAGTTCTACGACAGCAAGGAACCGCCACGCCTGCTGCTGCTGAGCCATGCGATCGAGGACGGCGACCTGATGGAGCAGGCCCTGGCGGGCAAGGCCGGGCACAAGGTGGAAATCATCGTGCCGCAGCGGGGCGAAAAGGCCGAGCTGGTGGAAAACGCGCTGCGCAATGCACGTGAAAGCCTGGGGCGGCGGATGTCGGAATCGGCGGCGACCGCACGGCTGCTGGCGGGCGTGGCGGCGGCGTTTGGCCTGCCCAGACCGCCCGAGCGGATCGAGGTCTACGACAACTCGCATATTCAGGGCACCAATGCGGTGGGCGGGATGATCTGCGCCGGGCCGGACGGCTTCCTGAAAAGCCAGTATCGCAAATGGAACATCAAGGGCGCGGATCTGACGCCGGGCGACGATTTCGGCATGATGAAAGAGGTGCTGACCCGCCGCTTTGCCCGCCTGATCAAGGAAGATCCCGACCGCAAGACCGATATCTGGCCCGATCTGCTGCTGATCGACGGCGGCGCGGGACAGGTCTCGGCGGTGCGCCAGATCATGGAGCAGATGGGCGTGACCGATATTCCGATGGTTGGCGTCGCCAAGGGCATCGACCGTGATCAGGGCAAAGAGGAATTCCACCGCATCGGCCAGCGCCCCTTTGCCCTGCCGCGTCAAGACCCGGTGCTGTATTACATCCAGCGCCTGCGCGACGAGGCCCACCGTTGGGCCATCGGCGCGCACCGTGCCAAGCGGGCGAAATCGCAGATGGCCAATCCGCTGGATGAAATCCCCGGCATCGGCGCCACGCGCAAACGGGCGTTGCTGCAACATTTCGGCTCGGCCAAGGCGGTCAGCCGCGCGGGTGTCAGCGATATGACAGAGGTTCCGGGCATCTCGCAGGCGACGGCGGAAACGGTGTGGAACTTCTTCAACGACAATGGCTGAGGCGCGCGTCCAGCATCCGGCGCAACCGCGGTTCCACGCCATAGGCGACCACCGCCGTCAGCCCGCAGGCCGCCGCCACGATCAGCCCCCCCAGCAACGGGCTGCGCCATGCGCCATCACCCCAGGCCGCCACCGCCAGATGGGTGAACAACACCATCACCGGCCAATGCAGCAGATACAGCGGATAGGACAGCCGCCCCAGATGACCGCACAGTGCCGTCACCCGTGCCCCCGGCCGCATGTCCAGCGCCGCCACCACCCCCAGCGGCAACACCACCGCGATCCAGATGAACCGCAGCACATCGCTATCGGGCAGCGCACCGAAGGCCAGCGCCGCGAGCAGCACCCAGACCCGCATCCGGCCGAGCTGCGGCAACCGGTCGCGGCAGCGCCAGATCAGCACGCCGACCCCGAAGCCAAACCAGAATCGTGCCACCCCCGGCACGAAATGCGCATAGGACACCCCCAATTCGACCGTGCCAGTGATCTGGCTGGCGATAGCATAGATCACCAGCGCCCCCAAAACCGTCACCGCCAGCCCCCGGTTGCCCAGCCGCATCGCCACCCCGGCGTAGACCAGATTGCCCCAGAACTCAAAAAACAGTGACCACGATGGCGGGTTCAGCGGAAATGGCCCATCCACCCCGCGCAGCAGCAGTTCCGGCACGATCACCGCCCCCGAGATCAGCGGCGGCCCCAGCACCCAGACCGACGCCAGTCCCCCGTCCATCGCCGCGATCCCCACCGTGACCGCCAGCCCCACCCCCAGCCCGGTCAGATAGACCGGATACAGCCGCAGCACCCGGCGCCGCGCAAAGGCGCACAGGCCCAGATCGCCTGACCGCAACCGGTCTTCGTAACTCAGCGCCAGAACAAAGCCGCTCATCATGAAGAACAGATCCACCGCCAGATAGCCGTTCGCCACCGGCAAGCGGTCACCAAAGAAATGGCGCAGGTGGTAAAACAGCACGATCAGCGCCGCATAGCCGCGCATTCCGTCCAGCATGGCATGATGCCGGGTTTGCATCGGGCAGTGTCCTGTGGTCGTTGACGGCGCCACAATAGCGTCGCCGTGCGCCGTTGCACCCCCTGTCGCCGTTGCACCCTGTCACAGAGCGTTGATCGGCACGCACCACGATTGACAGTTGCGGGCGCTTTCCCGATACCACCGCGCATGACACATCTGCGCCCGACCCCCCATGCCCTGACCCATCCCGATGATCTTCTGCGCGAAGGTCTGGTGCGCCATGCGCAGATGCCCGCCCTGCATGAGGTGTCGCAGAACTTCCGCCTGCGCATCACCCCGGCCATGCAACGTGCGATCCTGACCCCCGATGACCCGGTGGCGCGGCAATTCGTACCCGATGCGGCCGAGTTGCGCACCCGCCCCGAGGAACTGATCGACCCGATCGGCGACGCGGCGCATTCGCCCACGCCGGGCCTGACGCATCGCTACCCGGACCGGGTGATCTTGCATGTCACCAAGACCTGCGACGTTTATTGCCGGTTCTGCTTCCGGCGCGAAACCGTGGGCGAAACCGGGCCCTTGTCCGAAACCGCGCTGCACCAGGCGCTGGAGTATATCGCCCGCACGCCCGCCATCCGCGAGGTAATCCTGACCGGCGGCGATCCGATGACCCTGTCGACTCGGCGGCTGGCCGATGTGTTGGGGCGGATTTCGGCGATTGCGCATGTCACCACGGTGCGGTTTCACACGCGTGTTCCGGTGGTGGCGCCCGAGCGGATCAGTGCGGCGATGGTGGCGCTGCTGGCGGCGCAGCGGCCCTCGGTCTGGGTGGTTCTGCATACCAATCACGCGCAGGAACTGACCGCCGAGGCGCAGGCCGCCATCGGGCGGCTGGTCGATGGTGGTATCCCGATGCTAACACAATCGGTGCTGCTTCGCGGAATCAATGATACGCATCCCGCGTTGATCGGGCTGTTTCGCGCCCTGCAGGATATCCGGGTGAAGCCCTATTACCTGCATCACTGCGATCTGGCGCGCGGCACATCGCATTTCCGCACGACCCTCGACGAGGGCCGCGCCCTGATGCGCGGTCTGCGCGGGCATCTGTCGGGCGCGGCGATCCCGACCTATGTGCTGGATATCCCCGGCGGCTATGGCAAGGTGCCGATCACCGCCGATCACTTCACCCCCGGCCCGGCCCCCGGCACGTGGCGCGTGACGGATTGGACCGGTCGGGTGCATGACTATGCCGACCCGGTCCGCTAACCCCCTTCCCCTTGGCACGGCGCGCGGATAGGGTGCGCGGATGAAATGGACGCTGCCAAATACGCTGACGGTGCTTCGCTTGCTCGCCGCTCCTGGCGTGGCAGTGATGTTTTTGTATTTTCATCGCCCCTGGGCCGATTGGCTGGCACTGGCATTATTCATCGGCGCGGCGATAACCGATTATTTCGATGGCTATCTGGCACGGCTGTGGAAACAGGAATCACGGTTCGGTGCGATGCTGGACCCGATTGCCGACAAGGCGATGGTGGTGATCGCGATCATGGTGCTGACCGGCTATTCCGGCATGAACCCGTGGCTGATCCTGCCGGCGACGGTGATTCTGTTCCGTGAAGTGTTCGTTTCCGGCCTGCGCGAATATCTGCGCGGTCAGGCGGGACTGCTGAAGGTCACCAAACTGGCTAAGTGGAAAACCACGGCGCAGATGGTGGCGATCGCGGTGCTGTTTCTGGCGACCGGGCTGGACTATCTGGAAAAGGGCCGTGCCCCCCGCGCGGGCGAGGGTGACCTGCCCACCGGCATGACGCTGGCCGATATGGCCAACCATCTGGGTCTGGTGCTGATCTGGGCGGCCGCGATCCTGACGGCGATGACCGGATGGGATTATTTCCGCAAGGCGCTGCCCTTCCTGAAAGACCCCGAGAATGACTGAACTGATCTATTTCGCCTGGGTGCGCGAACGGATCGGCCTGCCACGGGAAAGCATTCAGACATCGGCGGCCACCGTTGCCGATCTGGTTGCGGAACTGCGCGTGCGCGACCCCCGCTATGCCGCCGCCTTTGCCGATCTGTCGGCATTGCGGGTGGCACTGGATCAGGAACTGTCCTCGTTTTCGGCCCCGCTGGACGGGGTGCGCGAAATCGCGTTCTTTCCGCCAATGACCGGGGGGTGACATGCGTATCGCCGTGCAGACAGCGCCGTTTGACACCGCGTCCGAGCTGGCGCGGTTTGGCGGGCCGGGCACCGGGGCCATCGTCACCTTCACCGGCCTGGTGCGCGATGATGGTGGCGCCATGCAGGCGTTGGAGCTGGAACATTACCCCGGCATGACCGAACGCGCGATGACCGATATCGCGGCGCAGGCGGTGGCACGCTGGGCACTGACCGATGTGCTGGTGATCCACCGTTACGGGCGGTTCCAGATTGGCGAACAGATCATGATGGTGGCCACCGCCGCACGCCATCGGCAGGCGGCGTTTGAAGCCGCCGAATACCTGATGGACTATCTGAAATCGCGCGCACCGTTCTGGAAAAAGGAAATCGGCGCCGATGGGGAACGATGGGTAGCGGCCCGGACAACGGATGAAGACGCGCTGAAGCGCTGGTAGCGGGGGTTATGCCCCCCCGCCACCAACGGATCAGATCAACCGGGCGTGCTGTAGCGCAGCATCCACCTTGGCCTTGGTCTCATCGCTCAGTTCTGTCAGCGGCAGCCGCACTTCGGCACTGCACAGCCCCAACCGGGACATCGCATATTTCGCCCCGGCCACGCCCGGCTCCAGGAAAATGGCGATATGCAGCGGCATCAACAGATCCTGATATTCGACCGCCTTGGCGTAATCGCCCGACAGCGTCGCCGCCTGCATCTGCGCGCATAGTCTGGGCGCCACATTCGCCGTGACCGAGATGCAGCCCACCCCCCCCATAGCGTTGAACCCCACCGCCGTCGCGTCTTCACCCGACAGCTGAATGAAATCCGCGCCGCAGGTCATGCGCTGCTTCGCCACGCGGGCTAGATCACCGGTCGCGTCCTTGACCCCGACGATACGCGGCAGGCGTGCCAGCTCGCCCATGGTTTCCGGCGACATATCCACCACCGAGCGCCCCGGAATATTGTAGATGATGATCGGCAGGGTGCAGGCATCATGCACGGCGGTGAAATGCGCCACCAGCCCACGCTGCGTCGGCTTGTTGTAATAGGGCGTCACCACCAGCGCCGCATCGGCGCCCGCCGCCTGCGCATGACGGATCAGCTCCACCCCTTCCGAGGTCGAATTCGACCCGGCCCCGGCGATCACCGGAATCCGGCCCGCGGCGGCCTTGACCACCTCTTCGACGACCAGATTGTGTTCTTCATGGCTCAGCGTCGGGCTTTCGCCCGTGGTGCCCACCGGAACCAGCCCGTTCGATCCCTGATCGACATGCCAGTCGACAAGTTTTTTCAGCGTGTCCAAATCCAGCGCGCCGTTCGTGAACGGCGTGATGAGTGCGGGGAAGGACCCTTTGAACATGACACGCTCCTGTCTTGGGCGGATTCGCCCGGTTGATTTCGCGCGGAACATAGGCGAGCCTCCGCCCCTTGCCAACTTGTGAATTGCGCCCGCCCCGGCTTCGCGGCAACAAGGGGAAAACAAGAGCAGAGCCATGATCCATCCGACCGCCCGCATTCTGATTCATGCGGCCTTCGTGGCCGCCACCCTTGTGCCGCCTGTCTGGGGGCAAGATGTCCGCGCGCAAGATATCACCGCGCCACCGGATGCGACCGCCGCGCCGGAATCGGCAGCGCCACCAAATGAGGTGTCGCCAAATGAGGTATCGGCGGATGAGGCGCATCGGATTTCCACCTATGCGCTGAAACGGGCGTTGACACTGGCCGGACGTCAGGATTGGGTTTTTGCTCAGGCCGAGGCCAAGGCGGCGGGACCGGTGGCCGAAAGCATCATCGAATGGACCCGGCTGCGCACCGGAACCGGCACATTCGCCGATTATCAGGCCTTTGCCGCCAGTCATTCCGACTGGCCGGGCATGGATCTGTTGCGCCGCCGCGCCGAGGAAACCCTGACCGAGGCGCCCGCCGCGCAGATCAGCGGCTGGTTCGCGACGGCCTCGCCGCAAACCGGGCAGGGCGCCCTGACGCTGATCGCGGCCTTGCTGGCGCAGGGCCGCGATGCCCAGGCGCAACATGTGGCGCAGACCGCCTGGCGCGGGATGAAACTGACGCAGGCCGAGGAAACCGCCCTGCTGGCGCGTTATGGCGATCTGGTGGCGGCGCTGCATGGCCAGCGCGCCCAAACCATGCTGGACCGGGGCGAAACCGCGCAGGCACAGCGTCTGTTGCCCCTGCTGTCGCCAGGGGAACGGGCGCTGACGGCCGCGCGGATCGCCATGCAGCGCCGCACCGGCGGGGTGGACCGGCTGATCAACGAGATCCCCGAGGATCAACGCGGCGCAGCCGGTCTGGACCGTGACCGCGCCGTCTGGCGTTGGCGCAACAGCATGGAAGACGGCGCCGCGCAAATCGTGCTGGACCGTTCGACCGATGCCCAGACCCTGGGGGACCCGGAAATCTGGGCCACCGTGCGCGGCCAGCTGGCGCGGTTCTACCTGCGCAAGGGCGATGCGCGGCTGGCCTATAAACTGGCGGCGCGGCACCGGATGCAGCCGGGCGGCGCGGATTGGGCCGATCTGGAATGGCTGGCGGGCTATGCGGCGCTGAAACTGGGCGATGCGCCGGTGGCGCTGGATCACTTCAGCCGTCTGGCGGACCATGTCGGCGCCCCGATCAGCGTTGCCCGCGCGCAATACTGGCGTGGCCGCGCGTTGGAGATCATCGGCCAGATCGGCCCGGCCAATGACGCCTTCCGCGCCGGCGCACGCTGGCAGACCGCCTATTACGGGCTGCTCAGCGCCGAGCGGCTGGGTCTGCCCCTTGACCCGGCGTTCAGCCAGACCCCGGCCCTGCCCGACTGGAACGGCGCGGCCTTTACCTACAGCGGTGTTTTTGAGGCGGCGCAGGCCCTGCACGATGCCGGGGCCAATGATCTGGCCCGCCGGTTCCTGTTGCATCTGCAAGAACGCCAGCCCGCCGATCAGATCGCCCCGATGGCGGCACTGGCCGAAAGCTGGGACGACGCCTATCTGGCGCTGAGCCTGGCCAAGCGAGCGGCAAATGGCGGTGAAGTGCTGGTTTCGGCCTATTATCCCCTGCCCGCGCTGACCGCCGATGATCTGGGCGTGCCCGAAGAATTGGCCCTGTCGATCGCCCGGCGCGAAAGCGAGTTTGACCATACCGTGGTCAGCAGCGCCGGGGCACGCGGGTTGATGCAGTTGATGCCGGGCACCGCGCAACTGATGGCCCCGGTGATCGGCGAAGCCTATGATGCCGCCCGGCTGACCAGTGATCCGACCTACAACGCCCGGCTGGGCGGTGCCTATCTGGCGCAGTTGCGGGCGGAATTCGGCACCTCGCCGGTGCTGGTGGCCGCGGGTTACAATGCCGGGCCGGGGCGGTCTCGGCGCTGGATCGCGGAACAGGGCGACCCGCGGCTGCCCGATGTCGATGTGGTTGACTGGGTCGAGATGATCCCCTTCACCGAGACCCGCAACTATGTCATGCGCGTCGCCGAGAGCCTGCCCCTCTATCGCGCCCGTCTGGGTCAGCCCAATCAGGGACCGATCCAGTTCACCCAGGAATTGCGTGGGTCGCCACCGCCTGCCGCCACACCCGCCGCCGCCGCGCCGGATGCAGCACCGGATGCAGCCGGGCCCGATCCGGCAGCCCCGGCAGGCAACGATACCGCCGCCGCACCCGTTCCAGCTACGCCCGCAGCCGCCGCACCGATTACCGTTCCCGCGCCATGATCTCGCGGGTTTTGACGCGGGCGCGCCAGATGGTGAACAACCCGGCGCTGACGGTGATGGCCGCCCCCACCGCCACGTTCAGGTGCAGCACATCGCCAAACACCCACATGCCCAGCATCGCACCCCATACCAGTTGCAGATAGGCGATGGGTTGCAGGGCCGAGGCCTCGGCGATCTCATAGGCGCGGATCATCATGTAATGTCCGGCGGTCGCGGTCAGGCACAACAGCCCCATCCAGCCCCAGTCGGCCAGACTCATCGGTTGCCAATAGAACATGCCGCCCAACGTGGCGAAAACCACCCCGACGATCCCGGTCCAGAAGAACGACACGATGCCGTCATCCTCACGCCCGACATAGGCGGTCAGCAGCGCATAGGCGGCAAAGATCAGCGCGCTGAGCAGGGGGATGATCGCCGTCGCGGTGAACAGCCCGTGACCGGGGTTCAGGATGATGATCACCCCGATGAACCCCACACCAATCGCCGCCCATCGCCGCCAGCCGACCTTCTCGCCCAGAATCGGGCCGGACAGCGCCGCCACGATCAGCGGATAGGAGATGAATACCGAATGCGTGTTGATCAACCCGTTCTGCACGAAGGAATAGATGATCACATAGATCTGCACGACCAGCAGAATCCCGCGCAGCGCCTGTAGCCACGGGCGCTTGGCGTGGATCGCATGACTTAGCCCTCCGGGCGATTTCGCCGCCATCGCGATGACGAACAGCGCGAAGAACCAGTAACGGATCATCACGATCATATAGGTGTTGTAGGCCGCCGACAGATGCCGCGAGATCCCGTCTTGCATGGCGAAGATGAAGGTGACAGCCACCATCATCATGATGCCCTTGCGTGTATCGCGTTCGGTCATGCCAACACTCCCCGGCTCATATGTCGTTTTCCGGCGTATCCCGGCACACGGTCAACCGTGAACCCGGCCGCCGCAAGGCCGCGGCGCACAAATCCCGCGGCGGTATAGGTGGCGAATGTGCCGCCCGGCACGGTGTGGCGGGCGACCTGCGCCATCAGGTCCTCGCCCCATAATTCGGGGTTCTTGGCGGGCGAAAACCCATCCAGGAACCATGCGTCGGCCCGCCCGTCCCAAATCGGCAGGGTATCACGCGCATCCCCCGCGATGATGTCCACCTGCACCGCGCGCAAGCTGAAACACCGCTGGCCCCGGCCCCAGGCGGCAATCAGTGGCGCTGCCGCGCCATGCGCCTCGGGGAAGGCGCGCAAGGCCCGGTCCATTTCATCGCCGGACATCGGGAATGCCTCGAACGATGTATAACGCACAGGCACATCCCCCGCCGCGAGGGCCGCCGCGATCAGGTTCAACCCGGTGCCGAACCCCAGCTCGGCGATATGAAACCCCGGTCGGAACCGCGCGGGCAGGTCATTGCCACGCAAGAACACATGCCGCGTTTCCGCCAGCCCGCCAGCCATGCTGAAATACGGATCGTCGAACCGCGTCGAAACGGGTGTGGTGCCGTCGCGCCAATCCAAGGCGGCCGGGCTCTGGTCAGGGGAGGTCATCGGGGGTAGTCCGTGGGAGGCGGGCGGCATGTCCGCATTGGCCGCTTAGTCGAAAGGATGCGGAATTGGCAAGGGCAGACCGGATCACGGTGCGCGGAGGCGGCATTTTCGGCCTGGCATGTGCCTATTCCTGCGCCATTCGTGGCGCAAGGGTCACGGTGGTGGAACCTTCGCGCATCGGGGCGGGATCCTCGGGGGGCACGGTGGGCGCGCTGGCACCGCATGTGCCGGAACACTGGAACCCGAAAAAGCAGTTTCAGTTTGAAAGCCTGCTGATGGCCGCCGATTTCTGGGCCGGGGTAGCCGCATTGGGGGGGGACCCGGGCTATGCGCGGCTGGGGCGCATCCAGCCCATCCCCGACGCCGATCATGTCGCGCTGGCCCGCGCGCGCGCCGAAACCGCCAAGGACCACTGGGGCGATGCCGCCCTGTGGCGGGTGGCCGAGGTGGCCGCGTTCGGCTTTGCCCCCCTGTCCACCACCGGGCTGGTGGTGTTCGATACCCTGACCGCCCGCATCGCGCCGCGTGCCGCCTGCGCCGCGCTGGCGCGCGCGATCACCGCGCTTGGCGGCGATATCACCCCTGCGGCACCGGATCAGGGCGCGGTCATCCATGCCACCGGCTGGCAGGGGCTGGGCGATCTTTCGCAGGCCCTGGGCAAACCCGTCGGCAATGGCGTCAAGGGCCAGTCCGCCCTGCTGCGTCACGACGCGGGCGCGGTGCCGCAGATCTTTGCCGATACGGTCCACATCGTGCCCCATGCCGACGGCACCGTTGCCATCGGCTCGACATCCGAGCGCGACTTCACCGCCCCCGACACCCCAGATGCGCAACTGGAAACGCTGATCGCCCGCGCCCGCGCCGTCTGCCCGGCATTGGCCAACGCCCCGGTCATCGACCGCTGGGCCGGTGTGCGCCCCCGCGCCAGAACCCGCGCCCCGATGCTGGGCGCCTGGCCCGACCGTCCCGGCCATTTCATCGCCAATGGCGGCTTCAAGATCGGCTTTGGCATGGCGCCCAAGGTCGGCGCGGTGGTGGCCGATCTGATTCTGGACGGCCAAGATGCCATCCCGCCCGGCTTTCGCGTCACCGATAACCTCTGATCCGGTGCCGCGAAACCCGGGGGAACAGCACCCTCAGGCGTTGTGCAGATACAGCGCGTAATCCACATCGGAAATCCAGCGGGCCACGCGCTGATATTCCGCCGCCTTGATCGCGGTGAAGGTGCGGTGCATATCCGCCCCCAACGCCTGTTTCAAAAACCCCGAGTTCTGTGCCGCCCGTATCGCCTCGCGCCAGTCGCCGGGCATCGGGATGTCATCGCCGCCTTCATAGCCATTGCCCTGCGTCTCAGGGCCGGGGTCGATGCGTCCCGCCAAACCGTGCCGGATCCCCGCCAGAATGACCGCCCCCACCAGATAGGGATTGGCATCCACGCCTGCGGGCCGATGCTCGATCCGCCGCGCGCCGATATCGCCCGCCGGAATGCGCAGCGCCACCGAGCGGTTGTTCACCCCCCAGTTCGGCGACACCGGCGCATAGGACTGGTTGGCAAAGCGCCGCCACGAATTGGCATGCGGCGCAAAGACCAGCATCGATTCCCCCATCGTCGCCCGCAGCCCGCCAATGGCATGGCGGATGGTGTTGGTCCATTCCCCCTCGACCGCCTCGGCAAACACATTGCGTCCCGCCCCATCCAGCAGGCTGACGTGGAAATGCATGCCGGACCCGGCATATTTCTCGATCGGCTTGGCCATGAAACAGGCCACGACCCCATGCCTGCGCGCCTGCATCCGCACGATGCGTTTCAGCCGGATCAGGTCATCGGCGGCCTGCATCACATCGGTGCGGTAATGCAGCGTCAGTTCATATTGCCCCGGCGCATATTCGGAAATCACCGTTTCGGCGTTGATCCCCATCGCCTCGGCGGCGCTGTAGATATCGGTGAACAGCGGCTGCATGCCGTGCAGGTGATCGACGGAATACACCTCGGTCCAGTCTGATCGGCGCCCATCCAGAACCGCCGCCGCAGGGCGTACCCCCTGGGATTGATCGGGGTCCAGCAAGAAGAACTCCAGCTCGAACGCCCCGGCCGGGTGCAGCCCCTCGGCCGCCATCGCCGCGACCTGACGACGCAGCGCGTGGCGCGGGTCAGAGGTCATTTCGGCCCCGTCCAGATGATACATGCTCATCAGCAATTCGCCCCGGGGCGGGGTGGTGCCATGCAGCGCCCGCAGCGTGCCCGGAATCGGCCAGGCGCGCAGATCGCCATCGCCCTGATCCCATATCAGCCCGGTTTCATGCACATCCTCGCCCACGATATCCAGCCCCAGGATGGAAATCGGCAAATGCCGCCCACCTTTGTACAGGCCACGCAATTCATGACGGCGGATGATCTTGCCCCGGCCAATGCCGTTTGCATCGTGCAGCACGATATCAAAGGCCTCTATGTCGGGATGGGCGGCCAGAAAATCCTCGGCCTCGGCGATGTCCGAACCGGACGGGGAAAGGGTCATGTCAGTTCTCGGTCGATTGGCCCGGCCTACCCACGAACACAGCCGACCGAACGGTCGATCCGCGCCCGCGTCATCACCGGCGATATCGGCGTTATATTGCGTAACACCGCGATCAGACAGCCCCGGCAGAGGCTATCCACGGATCGACTCACCCAGGTATGGCAAGCGGAACGCCGGGCCGCGGATCTGTGCGAAAATGCCGGGTTCCCGGCCATTTGGGCGTTGGTTGCGCAACATCACGCCAGTTCGGCCCGATGCTTGGCAACAATGCGCTGCAACCATGCCGCAACCGCAAGATTGCGGATAACCTGATACAAAGCTCTCTTGCAAGTTCAGGGGCACTATGACTAAGGATTCAGCAAAGTGGCTGCCCTTTTTGGCGGCCTTGGGAACTATATGACATCGCTTGGAAAATACATGTCGCCTCGCAATGCCCTTTCGCCTGTTTCGCTGACCCGCCGCCGCCTGTTGGGCACGCTTTCGGCGGGCGCGGTGGTTGCCTGTGCGGGGACGGCACTGCGTGCGCAGGACGCCGCCGCCCCCGATCAACCGGCGCCCGCACCGGATCAACCGGCACCGGAACCGGCGGTGCCGCCACAACAGCCGTTCAGCTTTGACACCCTGTCGGTGACGATGCGCGACACGGCCAGCAAGCAGCCGCAGACCGCGACCCTGCCCGATGGCTTTCTGACCCGGCTGAACTATGACGATTACCGGTTGATCCGCTTCAACCCCGATCGTGCCCGGTTTGCCGATGTCGAGCATTCGCGGTTCCGGTTGCAGGCGTTCCACATGGGATGGTTGTTCAAGGAACCGGTGCTGCTGTACGAAGTGGCGAATGGTCAGGCCTGGTTGCTGGGCTTTGACACCGATGATTTCATCTATGAGCGGCAGGCACGCGACATCGTGCCCGAACATGTCGCCCTGCCGGGTGTGGCCGGGTTCCGCCTGCACACGCCGCTGAACCGTCCCGACGTGCTGGATGAGTTGGTGGCGTTTCAGGGCGCATCCTATTTCCGCGCGCTTGGCCGCGATTCCACCTACGGGCTGTCGGCACGCGGGCTGGCGGTGAACACCGGCATGCCGGTGGCCGAGGAATTCCCGCGCTTCACCAAATTCTGGGTGCAGCGCCCGGAGCCGGGGTCTAACACCATCGTGGTCTGGGCCGCGATGGAAAGCACCTCGTTGACCGGTGCGTATCAATTCGTCATCACGCCGGGCGAAGTCACCCAGATGGATGTGACGGCGCGGCTGTTCTTCCGTGCCGATGTGCCGCAACTGGGGGTGGCGCCGCTGACCTCGATGTTCCTGTATGGCGAACGCAACCGCGCGCGGTTCGACGATTTCCGCCCACAGGTGCATGACAGCGACGGCCTGGGCATTCTGCGCGATGATGGTGAACGGCTGTGGCGGCCGCTCTCGAACCCGACACGGCTGGCCTCCAGCTACCTGGTCGAGGAAAATCCCCGCGCCTTTGGCCTGTATCAGCGCGACCGCAACTTCGACCATTATCAGGATGCCTCGGCGGTGTATGAACGCCGCCCGTCTTGCGTGGTGGAACCGCTGGGGGATTGGGGCAAAGGCACCGTGCGCCTGGTCGAGATCCCCTCGGATCTGGAGGTCAACGACAATATCGTCGCCTTCTGGGTGCCCGATGCCCCGGCCAAGGCCGGTTCGGAAATGGAATTCCGCTATCGTCTGCGGTGGGGCGACCTGCCCCCCGATCCGCAGGCCACCCGCGCCTATGTCGTCGCTTCGCGCGCCGGGGTGGGCGGGGTGTCCGGCACCCCGAACACCGATGGATCGCGCAAGTTCGTGGTCGATTTCGCCGGCGGCATGATCGGCAAGCTGCCGGCATCGGCGGTGGATCAGCTGGCCATCGTCGCCACCGCCGCGCAGGGGGAAATCGTCACCCAGGTGCTGCACTACATCCCGGAAACGCGGGTCTGGCGCCTGGTGCTGGATGTGAAGGCAACCGGTGGCGTCGTGGAACTTTCGGCCCATATTGCAGGTTACGACCAGAGGCTGACGGAAACCTGGCTTTATCAATGGATCAACGCATGACCGCAGAGAGCACGC
The DNA here is from genome assembly GCA_036398515.1 of Paenirhodobacter sp. Taxonomy (GTDB): domain Bacteria; phylum Pseudomonadota; class Alphaproteobacteria; order Rhodobacterales; family Rhodobacteraceae; genus Rhodobacter. The sequence goes on along the minus strand of DASWPI010000013.1, from coordinate 58,270 downwards.
CCGCAGCGCCGCCAGCAGCGCCTCGGCCCGCGAGGGCACGATCCAAGGCCGCGCCGAAAGCCGCGTCCAAGGCGGTGCCGCAAGACCCCGCCACAATGTCACCGGCCGATCTGGTCGCCGGGCCCTGCGCCTTGCCCGATGCTGCGCTGGACATGCCGCAACAGGTCATCGAACCCGCCAAGGGCCTGCTGCGCCGCATGATCGACGCGCTTGGTCTTGCCCCGAACTCTTCCGCCGTGTCTTCGGCGGGCACCGGTCAGTAACAGATGGTCCTTCGCCCCATATCGCGCGCAGGGCTGATCGCGCTGCGCCTGCTGGCTGTGGCACTGTCGTTGATCGCAGGGCTGGGCGCGTTCGTGCTGTTCCTGCAATTTGGCGATGCCGACGGGTTGGACGCGCTGGATGTGATCCGCGCCATGCTGATCCTGATTTCGACGCTGTGGCTGGCCTGGGGCGCGGTGCAGGCGCTGATCGGGCTGACGTCGCGCGCGGCGCCGCCGGTCTATGACGCCACCGCACCGATCCTGGGGCGCACGGCCATCCTGATGCCGGTCTATAACGAAGACCCGCTGGCCACCTTTTCCCGTGTTGCGGCGATGGATGAATCGCTGCGCCGCACAGGGGATCTGGCGGTGGTGCATTTCGCCATCCTGTCCGACACCCGCAATGAAACCATCGCGCGACGGGAACTGGTGCTGTTCAAGCACCTGTTGCTGGATCGCAACGGCATGGGGCGGTTTTTCTATCGGCGCCGGGAAAACAACACCGGCAAAAAGGCCGGCAATATCGAGGATTTCGTCACCCGTTCGGGCGCTGCCTATGATTACGCGGTGATTCTGGATGCCGACAGCCTGATGGAAGGCGAGACCATCCTGCACATGATACGCCGGATGCAGGCCGAACCCCGTCTGGGCCTGCTGCAAACCCTGCCCAAGGTGATCCGCGCCCGGTCGCGGTTTGGTCGGGCGATGCAATTCTCGGCCTCGTTCTTCTCGCCGGTTTTCGCCCGTGGTCTGGCGATGATGCAGGGGGAAACCGGGCCGTTCTGGGGCCATAACGCGATTGTTCGGGTGCGCGCCTTTGCACAATCGTGCGGGCTGCCGCCCCTGCGCGGCAAGCCGCCGTTTGGCGGCCATGTGATGTCGCATGACTATGTCGAAGCGGCGATGCTGGCCAAGGCCGGTTGGATCGTGCGGCTGGACGACGATCTGGAAGGCAGTTTCGAAGAGGGCCCGGAAAACATCGTCGATCACGCGAAACGCGACCGGCGCTGGTGCCAAGGCAACCTGCAGCATTCGCGCATCATCGGTGCGCCGGGGTTGCGGGCGTGGTCTCGGTTCGTGTTCGCCCAGGGCATCATGGCCTATATCTCGCCGCTGTTCTGGCTGGGGTTCATTCTGGCGTCGATCGCCGCACCGCTGCTGGCCCCGCCGCCGGATTATTTCCCCGAACCCTACTGGCCGTTCCCGTATTTCCCGCCGTCCGAGGCATCGAAGGCCATCGGCCTGTTCATCGGCATTTTCGTGTTGTTGCTGCTGCCGAAAATACTGATCGCGGCGCGCGCGGCGATTTCGGGCCGGGCCCGGCAATTCGGGGGGGCGGGGTTGTCGTTCCTGTCGACGCTGGCGGAACTGCTGTTGTCATCGCTGACGGCGCCGGTGCTGTTGATGTATTCGACGCGCTCGGTGATGCAGGTGCTGCTGGGGCGCGATGGCGGCTGGCCGACCAACAACCGGGGCGATGGATCGCTGGGCTGGCGTGATGCGCTGGCCGCGTCATGGTGGATCGTGGCAATCGGGGCGGTGGGGCTGGCGGCGACATGGATGCTGGCACCTGATCTGCTGCTCTGGCTGTCGCCCGTGGGCGTGCCGATGGTGTTCGCGCCGTTGTTGTTGCGCTGGACATCGCTGCCATCACAGGGAAAACTGATGGGCGTGCCGACGGAATATACCCCGGCGCCCGTCATGCAAATTCATGATGCGATCTTTGACCGCTGGACCGATGCGTTCGAACGTGGGCGCAGCGAGCCAACAGAAACCGCCACTGCCACCGCCGTGCCTGCCCATCAAGGGTAAACAGACAGGCACTCACCGATGACAAAAAGGGGGCCAATTCATGACTGGCACCATACGGATGACCCATCTCGATCCGGCAGCCCCCCTGCCCGGCCCCCATCTGTCAGGCCCCCATCTGTCAGGCCCCCATCTGCCCGGCCCCCATCTGCCCGGCCAGCGTGATCCACGGCTGGATTTCTTCCGTGGCATCAGTCTGATCATGATTTTCATGAACCATGTGCCGGGCACGTTCTTTGAACTTCTGACCTCGCGCAATTTCGGCCTGTCGGATGCGGCCGAGGGGTTCGTGTTCATGTCGGGCTGCGCGGTGGCGCTGGCCTATGGTCCCAGAATGCGCGACGGGCTGGGGCTGGACATGCTGCGCAAAAGCTGGGGTCGGGCGTGGCAGCTGTATCTGGTGCATCTGATGACCACGGTCTGGGCCATGGCGATGGTGGCGGGCGGTGTCTTGTGGCTGGGCGCCGATGAGGTGCTGAAAGACAATTCGTTCCTGATGATGTGGAAACAGCCGATCGAGGTGATCCTGGGCGTTGCCATATTGGGTCATCAGTTCGGTTACGTGAACATCTTGCCGATGTATGCGGTGCTGATGCTGGGGGCGCCGTTTCTGGTGCGGCTGGGGCTGCGCAATCCGATCGCGCTTTTGGGATTTTCGGTTTGTTTCTGGTTGCTGACCTGGGTTCTGCGGCTGAACCTGCCGAATTATCCGCAGGCGGGCGGATGGTTCTTCAACCCGTTCTCGTGGCAGTTGATCTTTTCGCTGGGCATTCTGACCGGGCTGGCGCTGCGCGACGGGCGCCGTCTGGTGCCGGTGATGCCGTGGCTGGTGTGGATCGCGGCGTTCTGGTTGTTGTTCTGCCTGGCATGGGTGCGCAACCCGGAATTCAAGGACATGCTGAACGACGGGCTGGCGCTGTTGCGCGATCACGGGGTGCCGGTGCTGTTCGCGGGCTTCGACAAGACCTATGTGTCGCTGCCGCGGTTGTCGCATTTCATCGCGCTGGCCTATATCCTGTCGCTGCCCGGTCTGGTGCCAACCATCGCGGCGTCGCAGGCGATGGACCCGATCCGGTTGATCGGGCGCCACGGCCTGCCGGTCTTTGCCCTGGGCACGATTCTGGCGATCTTCGCGCAGGTGATCAAGGACATCCACCCCGACGGGCTGGAACAGGATCTGTTGCTGGTGCTGGGCGGGCTGTTCGCCCAATGGGTATTGGCCTTTGCGCTGGAATGGAACCGGCAAAAGGACGGTCGCGGCGTGCCGCCCGCCCCGCAAAAGGCTGCGGCACAAAAGGCGGCACCGCGCCGCCCGGCGCTGCCGGGGACCAGCCTGCGCTGATCCCGCCTCAGATCCTCGCGGTATCCTCGGCCAGCGCGCCGCATTCCATGGCCACGGCCTTCAGCACCGCCAGCGCCGCCTGCACCTTGGGCGTGCGGTGCAGATCGACATGCGTCACCAGCCAGATCGCCGACAGCCAGTCGTCGATCGGCGGCAGGACCTGGATCAGGCGCGGATCGCGTTGCGCCTGCAACACCGGCAAAAAGCCCAGGCCAACCCCGGCATGAACCGCCGCCACGATGCTGTCGGGTTCGTTGGCGCGGAACACCACCGCATCGGCGGGTTGAGTTTCGGCCAGCCAGCGATAGAACGGCGCCCGCGATTCGCGGGTTTCCGACGCGATGAACCGGTGCCCGCGCAGATCCTGCACCGATGCCGGGCGCCCCATCCGGTCCAGATATTCCGCACAGGCATAGAGCGCGACCTGATTGGCCCCCAGCGGCTGCACTACATTGTCGGGCTCGGTCGGGCGGGCACCGGCGCGGATGGCCACATGCGCCTCACCATATTCCAGCCGGAACACCCGCTGATCGGTCAGATAGCGCAGCTTCAGCGCAGGATGTTCCACCATCAGCCGCGCCAGCGCCGGGATCACCATGCCCGACAATGTCGGCACCGAGGTGATGATCAACTCCCCCGATATCTCGGCCCCCGCGCCAGAGATCCGCGCCGCAAGCTGGCTGAACTGGTCCTCGGTCGCCTGTCCCACGGCCAGCAACTGCAATCCGGCCTCGGTCGGAGTATAGCCGCGCGGATGGCGCTGAAACAGCTTGGACCCCAGCCGTTCCTCCAGCGCATCAACATGCCGAATGACCGTCGCGTGATGCACGCCCAGCACATCGGCCGCGCCCGACACCGTGCCCACGCGGGCAACCTGATAGGCGGTGCGGATCTCATCCCAATTGTCGAAATTCATTTGTGCGCCTGCAAACATCCGTTGCGCGATCATTACACTTGCGTTGGGTCAGGCAAAGCACGAATTTTCCAGCAATTGCAAAACACTCTCTGGAGACCTCCCCAATGACCAAGATCCTGCGCCTTGATACCTCGATCAAGGGCCCCTATTCGGTGTCGAAAAAGATCGCCGAAAAGATCACCGCTAAGATCGGTGGCGATGTGACCGTGCGTGACGCCTCGGCGCTGCCGCTGATTGATGGCACCTGGATTGGCGCCGCCTACACCCCGGCGGCCGACCGCACCGCCGAACAAGTCGCCGCACTGGCGAAATCCGACGAGCTGATCGCCGAACTGAAAGCCACCGACGTTGTCGTCATCGGCTGCGGCGTCTACAACTTCGGTATCACTGGCCCGCTGAAGACCTGGATCGACCAGATCTGCCGCGTCGGCGAAACCTTCAAATACAGCGAAGCCGGCCCCGAAGGCCTGGTTGGCAACAAGCGCGTGATCGTGGCCTATGCTTCGGGCGGCGTGCCGGTGGGTTCGGGCTATGACCTGGCGACCCCCTACATCAAGCAGGTTCTGGGCTTTGTCGGCATCACCGATGTCACCATCGTTGCCGCCCAGGGCGTGAACGTGGACGAAGCGGCCGCGCTGGCCCGCGCTGATGAGCAAATCGCCGCGCTGTAATCGCCTGATCGAACAGCCTTTCCGCCCTGTGCGGAAGGGCGCCGGGCTCTCCGACCCGGCAAACGGCCCCTCGGTTGACTCCGGGGGGCTTTTTCTGTAATCAAGCCACGATTCCCCGGAGGTCTGTTCCTCCGGTCCCCGTTTGTCGCGGGGATCGCCACCAGTCAGCGCGTTGCGCCCACTGGTGTGTTTGTCATTTGCCGCGGGCCTGCCCGCACCCTGAACCGCCGATCCGTCGGCCAAGCGAAACCCGGCCGCACGGCGGCGCAAGGAGGTGACCATGTTCGAGAATCTCTCAGAACGCCTTGGCGGCGTATTCGAGCGCCTCACCAAGCAAGGCGCGCTTTCCGCCGATGACGTGCGCACCGCCCTGCGCGAAGTCCGCACCGCCCTGCTGGAGGCCGACGTCTCCCTGCCCGTGGTGCGCGACTTCGTGAAAAAGGTCGAGGCCAAGGCCACCGGCAGCGCGGTGACCAAATCGGTCACGCCGGGCCAGCAGGTCGTCAAGATCGTTCATGATGAGTTGACCGCGATGCTGGCGGGCAATGACGATGCGGGCGCGCTGAAAATCGACAACCCGCCCGCGCCGATCCTGATGGTCGGGTTGCAGGGGTCGGGGAAAACCACCACCACGGCCAAGCTGGCCCGCCGCCTGAAGGACCGCGAAAAGAAACGCGTGCTGATGGCGTCGCTGGATATCTATCGCCCGGCGGCCATGGAGCAGCTGGCGATTCTGGGCCAGCAGGTCGGTGTTGACACGCTGCCGATCGTGGCGGGCGAAACCGCCGTGCAGATCGCCAAGCGCGCCCGGCAACAGGCCACGCTGGGCGGTTATGACGTCTACATGTTGGACACCGCCGGCCGGTTGCACATCGACCAGGTGCTGATGGATGAGGTCCAGCAGGTACGCGATGCGGTGCAGCCGCGCGAAACGCTGCTGGTCGTCGATGGCCTGACCGGTCAGATCGCGGTCGAGGTCGCACAGGAATTCGAGGACAAGGTCGGCATTTCCGGCGTCGTCCTGACCCGGATGGACGGCGACGGGCGCGGCGGTGCGGCCCTGTCGATGCGCGCCACCACCGGCAAGCCGATCCGCTTTGTCGGTCTGGGCGAAAAGATGGACGCGCTGGAGACCTTTGAGGCCGGGCGCGTCGCGGGCCGCATTCTGGGCATGGGCGATATCGTCGCGCTGGTCGAAAAGGCGCAAGAGGTCTTCGAGGCCGAACAGGCCGAACGCATGATGAAACGGTTCCAGAAGGGGCTGTTCAACATGAACGACATGAAGTCGCAGCTGGACCAGATGCTGAAGATGGGCGGCATGCAGGGCGTGATGTCGATGATGCCGGGCATGGGCAAGATGGCCAAGGCCGCCGAGGATGCCGGGTTTTCGGATCTCATGATCCGACGGCAGATGGCGCTGATCGGCTCGATGACCAAGAAGGAACGGGCCAACCCGGACATGCTGCAGGCCAGCCGCAAGAAGCGTATCGCGGCGGGTGCGGGACTGGAGGTTGCCGATCTGAACAAGCTGCTGAAAATGCATCGGCAAATGGCCGATACGATGAAGAAGCTGGGCAAGATGGGCAAGGGCGGCATGCTGAAACAGGCGATGGCCGCGATGCAGGGCAAGATGGGCGGCCTGCCCGCTGCCGGGGAAATGGACCCGGCAAAGATGGAAGAGGCCGCCAAGGCCATCGGCCAGATGAAGGGCCTGCCGGGCGTGCCCGGCATGGGCGGGATGAAACTGCCCGGCAGTCTGTCCGGTCTGGGGTTCGGCAAGAAGAAATGAGCATCCGTCTGGATATTCCGGTCATCACCACCGACCGTCTGGTCCTGCGCGCCCCCGGCGCCGAGGATCTGCCGTCGGTGTATGACTTCTACGACGGGGACCGGTCGCGGTTTGTCGGCGGCCCCTGTTCGCATGAACAGGCCTGGCGGGCCTGGTCGATGGAAATCGGCCATTGGGCGCTGCGCGGCTATGGCCGCTGGGCGGTCGAGACGCAGGCAACCGGCGAAATCGTCGGCATGGTCGGCATCTTCAACCCCGAGGGCTGGCCGGAACCGGAAATCGGCTGGGACCTGTTCAATGGCCACGAAGGCCACGGCTACGCGACCGAGGCCGCACGCGCGGCGCGCGCCTATGCCTATGATACGCTGGGGATGAACACGATCATCAGCCTGACGCGTCTGGCCAACACCCAGTCGGCGGCGGTAGCACAGCGTCTGGGCGCCACGCTGGAAGGCACCTTCCAGCATGAACGCCACGGCATGATGAATGTCTGGCGTCATCCTTCCCCCGCCCAGCTGAAGGGAGAGGCCGCATGACCGACGATGTCGCCCGCGCCGCCGAGTTGCTGAAGGAACACCGTGCCTCGATCGACCGTCTGGATGCGATCCTAGTCTACACCTTGGCCGAAAGGTTCAAACACACCCAATCCGTGGGGCGGCTGAAGGCCGAACATCAGCTCCCCCCCGCTGATCCGGCGCGCGAAACCACGCAGATCGCCCGCCTCGAAACCCTGGCAAAGGAAGCGGATCTTGATCCCGAATTTGCCCGGAAGCTCCTCAACTTCGTGATTTCGGAAGTCATTCGCAACCACGAAACCTTTCAGAAATAAGGGCTTCGGCCCCCACCAGCCATTATAGGAGATACACCATGGCTATGAAGATCCGGCTCGCCCGCGGCGGTTCGAAAAAACGTCCCCACTACGCAATCGTCGCGTCGGATGCGCGTATGCCGCGCGATGGCCGCTTCCTGGAAAAGCTGGGCACCTATAACCCGCTGCTGGCCAAGGACTCGGAAGACCGCGTCAAGATGGACATGGAGCGCGTGCAATACTGGCTGGGCCAAGGCGCACAGCCGACCGACCGTGTGGCCCGCTTCCTGGAAGCCGCCGGTGTTGTCGCCAAGACCGAGCGCAAGAACCTGAAAAAGGCCGTCCCCGGCGCCAAGGCGACCAAGCGCGCCGCTGAAAAGGCCGCCAAGGCCGAGGCCCCCGCCGAAGAATGATCTGGTCAAAGACCTGATTTTCGGTTGAGCATTCGGGCCGGGCAGCAATGCCCGGCCCGTTGCGCCCCAGACAACAGACCCTGCCCCCGGATTGCGACACCCCGGATTGCGATACAAGGAACACGTCATGGCGGAAAACGATCGGATCTGTGTCGGCGCCATCGCAGGCGCCTTTGGCGTCAAGGGCGAAGTGCGGCTGAAAAGCTTTTGTTCCACCCCCGAGGATATCGCCGCCTATGGCCCGCTGTGGTCCGAAGATGGCGCCCGCCAGTTCCGGGTGAAACTGACGCGGCCGGTCACCGGCGGGCTGGGCGCGCGGCTGTCGGATGTCACCACCAAAGAGGCGGGCGATGCGCTGAAGGGCGTGACGCTATGGGCGGACCGAGACCGGTTGCCATCCCTGCCCGACGATGAATTCTACCACGCCGACCTGATCGGGCTGGACGTGTTCGATACCGGCGGCATTGCCATCGGCAAGGTGCGCTCGGTCCAGAATTTCGGCGCATCGGATATTCTGGAAATCTACGTGCCCGGCGCAAAGGCCACGTTGTTGCTGCCATTCACCCGCGCGGTGGTGCCGACCGTTGACCTGAAGGCGGGCCGGATCATCGCCGACCCGCCGGAGGAAATGGAATGACCGCCCCCCGCGTCATCATTCACGCGGGATTCCACAAGACCGGCACCTCGACCGTGCAGCAGACATTGCGGGCGCATCGCGACGATCTGGCACCGCGCTGGCGCCTGGGCCTGGAGGCGGATTTTGCCGATGCGGCGGCCTCGGGCCGGGCCTATTCCGTGGGCAGATCGGCGCTGGATCTGGGGCTGTTTCAGGGCGCATTGGCCGATTGGCTGGATGGTCTGGATCTGACCGGGGCCGAGGGCCTGCTGATCAGCTGTGAATCATTGGTGGGCGAGATGCCCGGCCGGATCGGGGGCGCCCCCGATTATGGCCGGGGCACCACGCTGATGCCCGCGATGATCGCGGCGATCCGGGCCGTGTTGGGCGCCCGAACGGCGGTGCATGTGCATCTGTCCACGCGCGCGCCGGGACCTTGGCTGGAAAGCCTGCACTGGCAATTGACCCGCGGAGGCGCGGTGGATCAGGATTTCACCCCTTTTGCCACCCGGATGCGCCCGGCAGCGGATCTGGAGGCGCACGCCCGCGCCATTGCCGCCGCCATCGCCCCCGATCCGCTGACCCATATGGCGCTGGAAACCTGTGCCACGCTGCCACAAGGGCCGCTGACCCCGATCCTGGATCTGATGGCCATGCCGCCCGCCCAACGCGCACAACTGCGGCCGACACCCGCCAATGCGCGCCCCACCGGCATTGACCGTATCGCACTGGCCAACCATTTTGCGGCGATCAACCGGGCCGGACATTCGCGCGATGCCGCGATGGCGTTGAAACGCGCATTGCTGCGGCCGGTCTGGGCCGATCAACCCCAAGAGACCCACCCATGACCACAGACGACGACGACACCCCGGAAAGCGGCCTGCCTAAGCCCATCGCCACCTACAAGGGGGCGCAGAAATTCTCGCTGGGCGATTTCGCCGAGGCGGCGGCAAACGCGCCTGATCCCGGCGTGGGGCGCGCAACCGGACGGCGGCATGTTGTGACCTCATTGGCGGGTCCATTGAAGCCACGCGACCTGATGGACGAAACCACCGCGTCGCAGGCCGTCTGGCGGGCGAAGATCGTGACCCTGTTCCCCGAGGCCTTTCCCGGCGTGCTGGGCCTGAGCCTGACCGGCAAGGCGATGCACGACGGCATCTGGGGGCTGGACACCATCGACCTGCGCCCGTTCGGGATCGGGCGGCACCGCAATGTCGATGACACCCCGGCAGGTGGCGGTGCGGGCATGGTGCTACGTGCCGATGTGGTGGCCGCCGCGCTGGATCAGGCGGCGGCGGGCACCCCCGCCGACCGCGCCCAATGGCCGGTCATCTACATGTCGCCACGCGGACGCCCCTTTACCCAGGAAATGGCGCGGCGCTATTCCACCGCGCACGGCATGACCATTTTATGTGGCCGGTTCGAGGGCGTGGATGAGCGCGTCTTGCAGCATTATGGCATCGAAGAGGTCTCGATCGGTGATTTTGTCCTGACCGGCGGCGAACTGGCCGCACAGGTCTTGATCGACGCCACGGTTCGCCTTATACCGCGCGTGCTTGGGAATCATGCGTCCACCGAGGAGGAATCCTTTTCGGACGGTCTGCTTGAGCACCCGCAGTACACCCGCCCCGCGCTTTGGCAAGGTCGCGAGATCCCGGATATTCTTCAATCCGGGCATCACGCGAAGATAGAGGCGTGGAAACGGACCCAGGCCGAAAGGCTGACGAAGGAAAGACGACCTGACCTCTGGCGGGCTTGGTGTGCTGTGCACAACAGGGACCCGGATGAAGACCGAGAGCTCTGAGGCCGCGCAAACCATTGCGGAATTACCGCAAGTAAAACAAAGGACAAGCGATGAACCTGATCGCACAAATCGAGGCGGAACAAATCGCCGCCCTCGGCAAGACCATCCCGGATTTCAAGGCCGGCGATACCGTGAAAGTCGGCTTCAAAGTGACCGAAGGCACCCGCACCCGTATTCAGATGTACGAAGGTGTGGTGATCGCGCGCAAGGGCGGCGCGACGCTGGCGGCTTCGTTCACCGTGCGCAAGATCTCGTTCGGCGAAGGCGTTGAGCGTGTGTTCCCGCTGTATTCGACCAACATCGATTCGATCGAAGTGGTCCGTCGCGGCCGCGTTCGTCGCGCGAAGCTGTATTACCTGCGCACCCGTCGCGGTAAATCGGCCCGTATCGCCGAAGACACGACCTACAAACCCAAAGCTCAAGCCTGAGGAGTGGATCGATGAAAGCCGAAACCCATCCCGACTACCACTTCATCACCGTCAAGATGACCGACGGGACCGCGTATCAAACCAAATCGACCTGGGGCAAGGACGGCGACGTAATGACGCTGGATATCGACCCCACGTCGCACCCGGCATGGACCGGCGGCAACGCCCGTCTGATGGACACCGGTGGCCGCGTGTCGAAGTTCAAGAACAAATACGCCGGTCTGGGCTTCTGATCCTGACCAGCCACGTTACAGGGGGCGCGCCATCGGTGCGCCCCTTTGCATTTGTCCCCATCGCGGTGCGGGTCTGCGGATCAATCTGGCGCCGACTGTAAATCGACCGCATCCCGGCCAACAGGCATGCGGCGACCATCGCGCGCACGTTCAGGAAACCCAACCCGCGCGACACCGCCACAAATACCGGGTGAAACGTGCCGCTTCACATCTGGGTGACGCTTCCCCTTGCGCCGCAGACAAACCTTGGTTAGCCCATCGGTTACTGCTCCGCGCCCTGCCAGGCGCGCTAGATCTTGGGGGTGCCAATTGGCGCATATCATCGTTTTCGGCAACGAAAAGGGTGGGTCGGGGAAATCGACCACCTGCATGCATGTCGCAACCGCGCTGGTGCGGATGGGGTTCACCGTCGGTGGGCTGGATCTGGATCTGCGTCAGCGCAGCTTTGGCCGCTACGTCGAAAACCGCCGCGTTTCACTGCAACGCGAAGGGCTGACCCTGCCGGTTCCCGATTACCGCCCCCTGCCCGAACTGGCGCCCGATGCCATCCCCGAAGGCGAGAATGCGATGGACCACCGCATTTCTGCGCTGGTGGCGGAATTGTCGAACCATGATTTCATCGTCATCGACTGCCCCGGATCGCATACCCGCGGCGCACAGGTGGCGCATTCGCTGGCCGATACGCTGGTGACGCCGCTGAACGACAGTTTCATCGACTTTGACCTGCTGGCCCGGATCGACCCCGAGACGCTGAAGGTGCAGGGCCCCTCGATCTATTCGGAAATGGTCTGGTCGGCACGGCAATTGCGCGCCCGCGCCGGGCTAAAGCCCATTGACTGGATCGTGCTGCGCAACCGCATGGGCGCCCAGCAGATGCACAACAAACGCAAGGTCGGCGCGGCGCTGGAGGAACTGTCCCGCCGGATCGGGTTCCGTGTGGCGGCGGGCTTTTCCGAACGGGTCATTTTCCGCGAACTGTTCCCGCGCGGCCTGACATTGCTGGATCTGAAGGATATCGGCGTCGAGAGCCTGAACATGTCCAACATCGCCGCGCGTCAGGAACTGCGCGAACTGGTCAAGGAACTGAACCTGCCCGGCGTCGAGGTGAATTTCTGATCGTGCCGCGGTGGCCCCGAAATCGGGGCGCCGCTAGTTCACCAGCGCACAGATCCGCCGCACGCCCAGTTCGTAGCCCTGAATGCCCAACCCGGCGATCACCCCGTCCGCGCGCAGCGACACATAGGAATGGTGGCGGAACGCCTCGCGCTTGTGAACGTTCGAGATGTGGCATTCGATCACCGGCCCCTCGAACGTGTTCAGCGCGTCCAGAATGGCCACCGAGGTATGCGTCCACGCCCCCGGATTGATCACGATCCCACAGGCGGCATGGCGCGCCTCATGGATCCAGTCGATCATCTGGCCTTCCCAATTGGTCTGCAACAGCTTCACGCCCACACCCGCCGCCGCCGCGACGGCGGTGCAGGCGCGCTCGACATCGGCCAGCGTATCCGCGCCATAGATTTCCGGCTGACGCTGCCCCAGCAGGTTCAGGTTCGGCCCGTTCAGGATGTAGATCGTTTTCATTCCTCCACCCAATCAGCGCCGCTTCATCGCGTCAAGCAGCGCCGCGCCCAAAGACCCGGTATCATTTGCCCTTGGGTGCCGATTTCGGCGCCGCCTGCATTGGCCCCTTCGGTTTCGGCCCGGCCTGCGGGCCGCCTCGGGCCGCCCGGTCTTCCTGCGCCGAGGCCCCGCCATCCTTGCGCATGGTCAACCCGATACGCTTTCGCGGGATATCCACCTCGGTCACCCGGACCTTGACCACATCGCCCGCCTTCACCACCTCATGTGGGTCCTTGATGAAACGGTCGGTCAACTGGCTGACATGCACCAGGCCATCCTGATGCACGCCGATATCGACAAAGGCGCCAAAGGCCGCGACGTTGGTCACCGTACCTTCCAGCTGCATACCGGGGCGCAGGTGCTTGATATCCTCGATCCCCTCGGCAAAGCTGGCGGTCACAAAGGACGGGCGCGGGTCACGGCCCGGTTTTTCCAGCTCCGCCAGAATGTCGCGCACGGTGGGCAGGCCGAAGGTCGCATCGACGAAATCGGCCGCATTCAAGCGTTTCAGCGCGGTGCCATCGCCCATGATCGCGCGGATGTCGCGCCCGCACGCCTTGACGATACGCCGCGCCACGTCATAGGCCTCGGGGTGGACGGAGGAGGCATCCAGTGGCTCGGCCCCATCGCGGATACGCAAGAACCCGGCGCATTGCTCGAACGCGCGCGGCCCCAGACGTGCCACCTTCAGCAATTCCTTGCGGGATTTGAACGCGCCATTGCCGTCACGATGCGCCACGATGGCCTCGGCCAGCCCCGGCCCCAACCCCGAGACATGCGCCAGAAGCGGCGCCGAGGCGGTGTTCAGATCCACCCCAACGGCGTTCACCGCATCTTCGACCACGCCTTCCAGCGCGCGGCCCAGTTTGGACTGATCCACGTCGTGCTGATACTGGCCGACACCGATGGATTTCGGCTCGATCTTCACCAGCTCGGCCAAGGGGTCCTGCAAGCGGCGTGCAATCGAAACCGCCCCGCGCAGGCTGACATCCAGCCCCGGAAATTCCCGCGCCGCCAGTTCCGAGGCCGAATAGACCGACGCCCCCGCCTCGGAGACCACCACCTTGACCGGTGCCTTGACCCCGGCGGGCAACAGTTTCAGCGTTTCCGCCACCAGCTTTTCAGTTTCGCGGCTGGCGGTGCCATTGCCGATGGCGATCAGATCCACCCCATGCGCCGCGATGAGCCGCACCAACGCCGCCTGTGCGCCGCGCAGATCGCTTTTGGGCGGGAAAGGATAGATCGTCTCGGTCGCCAGGAGCTTGCCCGTGGCATCCACCACCGCGCATTTCACCCCGGTGCGGATGCCAGGGTCCAGCCCCAGCGTCGCTTTCGCCCCGGCGGGCGCAGCCAGCAGCAGATCACGCAGGTTGCGCGCGAAAACCGCGATAGCCTCATCCTGCGCCTTGGCCCGCATGTCGCCCATCAGGTCCAGCATCATCGACAGGCTCAGCTTGACCCGCCATGTCCACTCGGCGACAGTGCGCAACCAGACATCCCCCGGCGCCTGCGTGCGGGCATCGAAGACCGCCGCCACCATCGCCACCGCGCGTTCGGCCCCCTGTTCATCGGCGCCGATGTCCAGCGTCACCACCCCCTCGTTCGAGGCCCGCAGCAGCGCCAGCGCCCGGTGGCTGGGAATTTTGGCCCAATCTTCGGAATGGGCGAAATAGTCGGAAAACTTGGCGCCCTTTTCCTCTTGCCCGGCAATCACCTTGGCCGTCACCCTGGCGTCACGACGCAGGAACGCGCGCAGATCCCCCAGCAGCGCGGCGTTTTCCGTCAGCCCCTCGGCCAGAATGTCACGCGCACCGGTCAGCGCGTCCTTGACCGTCGGCACCGCCTCGGTCACGAACCGCTGTGCCAGCGCCTCGGGGTCGGCGCGGCGATCGGCCAGGATGCCCTCGGCCAGCGGCGCCAGACCGTTTTCGCGCGCGATCATCGCCTTGGTGCGGCGCTTGGGCTTGTAGGGCAGGTAGATATCTTCCAGTTCGGCCTTGGTTTCCGCCCGGCCGATCTGCGCGGCCAGATCGGCGGTCAGCTTGTCCTGCCCACGGATACTGTCCAAAATCGCCGCCCGCCGGGCCTCCATCTCGCGCAGATAGACCAGCCGGTCGGCCAGCTTGCGCAACTGGGTGTCATCCAGCCCGCCGGTCACCTCTTTGCGGTAACGCGCGACAAAGGGCACCGTTGCCCCGCCATCCAGCAACCCCACGGCCGAGGAAACCTGATCGGGGCGCGCGTCGATTTCGGCGGCGATGGTGCGGGCGATGCGGGCTGCGGTATCCATGAGGTTCTCCGGTTGGCTCGAAGTGCCGTTCTACCCCCCCGGCGGGCGCCCGCCAAGGTCTTGACACCGCCGGATCGTACGCGCCTGATCACGGGCGCCTGATGGGCACAAAGCAGGGGGACCCCGATGACATTCGACCGCGATCTTGAAACCCGCCTTGTGCGCTATTGCGCGGTGGACACCCAAAGCAACGAGGAATCGGCCACCCAGCCCAGCACCACGATCCAGTTGACCCTGGCGCAGATGCTGGCCGATGAGCTGCGCGCGGCGGGTGCACAGGATGTGACGATCACCGGCTATGGGGCGGTCCTGGCGACGGTTCCCGGCACCGCACCCGGACCGGTGATCGGGCTGTGCGCGCATATGGATACCGCGCCCGCCTATAACGCGACGGGGGTGAAGCCGCGCGTAATCCGGGGCTATAACGGCGGCGATATCACCTACCCTGACTCGGGGCTGGTGCTATCGCCCGCGCAATCGCCCTATCTGGCCACCAAGGTCGGGCATGACATCGTGACGGCCTCGGGGCTGACGCTGCTGGGCGCGGATGACAAGGCGGGCGTCGCCATCATCATGACGGCGGTGCAAGACCTGATCGCCAATCCGGTGCCGCATCCGAAACTGCGCATCGCCTTCACCCCCGATGAGGAAATCGGCCGTGGCGTCGATCCGCGCCTGCCCGCCGATCTGGGTGTCGATTTCGCCTATACCTTCGATGGTGGCGCGGTGGGCGAGGTCGAATACGAGACCTTCTCGGCCGACGGCGCCAAGGTGCGCGTGTCGGGCGTTTCCACCCATACCGGCACGGCGAAGGGCAAGATGGTCAACGCCCTGCATCTGGCCGCCAGGATCATCGAGGCCCTGCCGCAGGCCACCCAGACCCCCGAGGTCACCGGGGGCCGCGACGGCTTTTGGCATATCCACGCGATGAAGGGCACGGCGGCCGAGGCCGAACTGTCGATCATCTTGCGTGACTTTGAACTGGACGGGCTGGCCCAACGCGGGGCGATGCTGCAACAGATCTGCGCGGCGGTGGCCGCCACCGAACCCCGCGCCACCATCACCTGCGAGATCAAACCGCAGTATCGCAACATGCGCTATTGGCTGGAGCGTGACATGACACCCGTGACGCTGGCCCATGATGCCTGCCGGGCCGAGGGGATCGAACCCGTCTCGAACCCCATCCGGGGCGGCACCGATGGATCGCGCCTGACGGAAATGGGGGTGCCCTGCCCGAATGTGTTCACCGGAATGCAGGATATCCACGGCCCGCTGGAATGGGTTTCGGTGCAGGATATGGCCACAGCAACGCGGGTCTGCCTGCGGCTGGTGCAGCTGGCGGCCAAGGGCTGAGCGGGCGGGCTGAGCGGGTGGGTGCTGGCGCTACCCCGCCAGCACCTTGCGAAACCGGATCAGCGTCACGCTGAAGCTAAAGCATGCCATCGCCGCCATCGCCGCCATCTGCGGCCAGACCAGCGCAAAGCCGCTGCCGCGATACAGCACCGACTGGGTGAAGGCGACGAAATGCGGCGCCGGGCTGATCAGCTTCATCAGCCCGCGCAGAAAGCCGGGCATGGATTCCATCGGCGTCACGCCCCCCGACAACAGGATCATCACCACGATCACCGGAATGACCAGCAACCCGTATTGCCCCATGTTTTTCGTGAACGTCGCCAGCAACAGCCCCAGACTGGCCAGCGCCACCACATAGATTGCCGTTCCCAGCACGAACAGCGGCACCGACCCCGCCACCGGCACCCCCAGCAACCAGCGCACCACCACGAACAGGCTGAACACCGCCGCAATCAGGATCACCAATCCGTTCGCGGCAATCTTCGACACCACGATTTCGGGCGGCTGCACCGGCATCACCAGCACATGTTCGATTGTCCCGTGCTCGCGTTCGCGGATCAGCGATGCCCCCGACAGGATCAGTGTCAGGATGGTGATCGAATTCATCAACTGCATCACCGCCGCGAACCATTTCGAGGTCAGGTTCGGGTTGTAGAAGCTGCGAAACACCACATCGACCAGGGCGGTATCGGTGGCGTTGGGGCTGAAGAAACCGGTGATTTCCTGACCCAGCATCTGCTGCATGAAGGCCGCGCCGTTTCCGGCATGGGCGACGGCGGTGGCATCGACATTGATGTTGATCGTCACCTGCCGCCCGGCCACCAGATCGCGCTGCATATCGGGGGGGAAATCGACCACCAGAATGTATTTGCCGTCCTTTTGCGCGTTCAGCGCCTGATCCGCCGCGATCAGATCGGGGGATTTGAACAACGGCGGCTGAATCGCATCGGTCAGGCGTTTGGACAGGATGCTCTGATCCTCGTCGACGACGGCGACGGCCAGATGGTCGACCTCGGTCGAGATTGCCCCGGCGACCATATAGGTGGACACGGTGAAGACATAGGCGATCAGCACCAGCATCACCACATCGCGGATGATGGCGCGCAATTCCTTGGCGGTCAGGCGCAGGGTGTTTGCGATGCGCTGCATGTCAGGCCTCCTGCTTGCGCAGCGCAAGCACCGCCAGCGCCAGATACACCAGCGCGAACCCCGCCAGCATCGCCGCGTTCGGCATCAGATCCCCCCAGCCAAAGCCCTTGACAAAGGTGCCCTGCGTCACCTGCTGATACCACGCCCCCGGAAAGCCCAGACCAATCATCCGGCTGGCGGGTTCCAGCGACGACACCGGCACGATCAAGCCCGAGAAATTCACCGCCGGAATGATAGACAGCACCGCCGAGGCGAAAACCGCCGCCACCTGCGTCTTGGTAAAGGTGGAAATCAGCTGGCCGAACCCGGTGGTAGCCGCGACATACAGCACGCTCAGCCCCGCCAATGTCCAGAAATTGCCGGTGAACGGCACCTGAAACACCAGCAGCCCCAACCCGAACAGAATGCCGAAATCCACCACCGCGATGGCCAGATAGGGCAACTGCTTGCCCAGCAGGAATTCCAGCCGCGTCACCGGGGTCGAGCGGAAATTGGCGATCGTGCCGGTTTCCACCTCGCGCACCACACCGATGGCGGCCATCACGGCGGGGATCAGGAACAGGATCAGCATGATCACCGAGGGCACCATCGCATTCGCGCTGCGGAAGGCCTGGTTGAACAGGAACCGGGTTTCGATATCGACGCTGCTGGTCGTGGCCTGCCCCTGTTCCTGCGCTGTCAACTCGGCAAAGCGGTTCATCACGCCAAGCGCATAGGCCCGCGATGTCTCGGCGCGGAACGGCAACGAGCCATCCAGCCAGACCGAAACCTCGGGCACCGCGCCCTGTTGCAGCGCCTTGCCAAAGCCATCGGGAATCTCCAGCCCGATGGCCAGATCGCCGCGCCCCATCCGCTGCATCATATCCACCGCCCCGGTCAGCGGCGGTTGCGCGCCAAACTGACGGATGGCGCTGAACTGTTCCTCCAGGCGGCGGCTCTCGGCGGTCTGGTCCTGATCCAGCACCGCGAAACTCAGCCGGTTCACGTCAAAGGAAATCCCGAACCCCACGGTGATCAACAGGATCACCGGCCCGAGGAAGGCGAAAAACAGCCGGATCGGATCGCGCAGCAATTCCATCGCCTCGCGCAGCGCATAGGCCCACAGCCGCGTCATCGCCGCGCGCAGCGCATTCGGCGCCTCGACGGTCTTGTTCATAGCGATATCACCGACCGGGGCGGGATCGGCGCCGATCTCGTCTTGCAGATAGGCGATGAAGGCCTGTTCCAACGTGTCGGCGCCGCGCTGTGCGGTCAGCTCGGCCGGGGTGCCCACCGCCAGAACCCGCCCCGAATGCATCAACGAGATCCGGTCGCAGCGCGCCGCCTCGTTCATGAAATGGGTCGAGATGAAGATCGTCACGCCCTTGTCGCGCGACAGCGAGATCAGCTTGCGCCAGAACCCGTCACGCGCCACCGGATCAACGCCCGAGGTCGGTTCGTCCAGAATCAGGATGCGCGGGTCATGAATGGTGGCGACCGCCAGTTGCAGCCGCTGGCGGATACCCAGCGGCAGATCGTCGGGCATGTGATCGGCGACGGGTTCCAGCTCATAATCGGTCAGGCTTTGCGCCACCCGCGCGGCGCGGGCCCCGGGCGCGACGCCATAGAGTTTCGCGTGCAGATCCAGATTTTGACGCACCGACAGTTCGCCATAAAGCGAGAAACCCTGCGACATGTAGCCGATCCGCAGCCGCGCCTGAATGTCCGACCGCGCCAATGGCTGACCGAACAGCCGCGTCGTGCCCTCGGTCGGCGTCAGCAGACCGGTCAGCATTTTCATCGTCGTCGATTTTCCGCAGCCGTTCGACCCCAGGAAACCAAAGATCTCGCCTTCGGGGATTTCAAAACTGACATTGTCGACGGCGGTGAATTTGCCAAAACGCATGGTCAGGTCATGCGCCTCGATCGCCGGCACCTTGTCAGGGGTGGGCACGCGCGGGCGCAGCTCGACGGGCTT
The DNA here is from genome assembly GCA_036398515.1 of Paenirhodobacter sp. GTDB lineage: Bacteria > Pseudomonadota > Alphaproteobacteria > Rhodobacterales > Rhodobacteraceae > Rhodobacter. The sequence goes on along the minus strand of DASWPI010000013.1, from coordinate 38,806 downwards.
GTGCTGGGCACGTTCGGCCGCCGGCAGCAACGCGATGAAGGCATCGTCCAGCGTCGCGGCACCGGTGCGCGCCATCAGGTCCTGCGGGGCGCCCTCGGCGATGACCTTGCCGCCATCCATCGCCGCCAACCAGTCGAAACGCTCGGCCTCGTCCATATAAGCAGTTGCGACGATCACACTCATATCCGGCATGCGGGTACGGATGGTGTCGATCAGGTCCCAGAACTGGCGGCGCGACAGTGGATCGACGCCGGTGGTGGGTTCGTCCAGAATCAACAGATCGGGATCATGGATCAGCGAACAACACAGCGACAGTTTCTGCTTCATCCCGCCCGACAGCTTGCCCGCCGGACGATCCGGAAATGGCGCTAGACCGGTGGCCTCCAGCAGCATGGCGATACGCTGATCGCGTTCCGCGGATTTCTGCCCGAACAGGCGGCCAAAGAAATCCAGGTTCTCGCGCACCGACAGCGTTGGATACAGGTTCCGCCCCAACCCCTGCGGCATATAGGCCACGCGCGGTTGCATGGCCGCGCGCGCGCGGCCCTCGCCCATATCGGCATCCAGCGCCAGCACCTGACCGGATTGCCGCCTGCGCACCCCCGAGACCAACCCCAGCAGCGTGGATTTCCCCACCCCGTCCGGCCCGATCAACCCCGCCATGCAGCCCGCCGGAATACGCAATGTCACATCGTCCAGCGCCACGGTGCGCCCGTAACGATGGCTGACGCCGTGCAGTTCGGCAGCAAAGCCCATCGTCTACACCTATTGCGGCAGGTTCACTTGCAGGTTCTGCGGCCAGTCGGTGGCCGGGTTCTTGCGCACATAGCCCACGCCACGCACCCCGACCTTGACGTAATCCTCGAATTTTTCCAGCAGTTCACGCGGAATCGTCAGCTTGACCCGAAACGCCAGCTGTTCACGCTCGGACTGGGTTTCGACGCTTTTGGGGGTGAATTGGGCCTGCGGGGAAATAAACGTGACCCGCGCCGGAATGACATATTGCGCCACCGGGTCCAGAATCAGCCGCGCCTCGTCATTGGCCGACAGCGTGCCGACAACATCGGCGGACAGATACAGGTTCATATAGACATCGGTCAGGTCCAGCAACGTGACCACCGGCGTGCCCGCCGCGATCACCTCGCCCGGTTCATGCAGGCGGAACTGCACCCGGCCACGAATGGGGGCGCGGACCGTCAGATCGTCCAGCGCCACCTTGACCTCTTCGACCGCCGCATTCGCCGCCGCAATCAGCGCATCACCGTTCGAGACCGCCGCCAATGACGACGCCAGCGAGGCCCGCGCGCTTTCCAGCCCATTGCGGGCGTCGTCCAGCCCACCTTGCGAGGCAATCGCCTGCGCCTGCAACTTGACGGTGCGGTCATAGGTGGTCTGCGCGACGGTAACCGCGCTTTTGGCCTGCATCACGGCGGCCTCGGCCTGTTCCCTGGCGGCCTGCGCCTGCAACACCTGCGCCTGCGCGCCCAGCAATTTGGCCTGCGTATCACGGTCATCCAGCCGCGCGATCACCGCGCCGGCATCGACCACCTGGCCTTCGGTCACCAGGACCTCGGTGATGCGCCCGGCATATTTCGCCGCGACATTCACGCTTTGCGCCTCGATCCGGCCATTCGAGCTGGCGATATCGGTCTGTGCCGCGCGCATTCCGATAGAGACCAGCAGGCTGTCCAGAAACCCCGCCGCCTGCGCCGGGCCGATCGGTCCGAGACAGGCCAGCGCGGCCACACACAGCGGTAGAACTTTTACGCAACGCATCTGGGCATCCTGAACCGTTGGGTTTAGTTAGGCGTAGGACGGAATCTTGCCGCTGTCAACGAGACCGAATGACGTCTGCCGGACGATACGCTAGTGTCGCACGGCGCGAGTGTCGCACCGGCCGCACGCCCGAAACCCACCAAGCAGGAGCCCAGATGCGCAAAGACGCCGAACAGAGCATCAGTTTCACCGTATTGATCGTGGTGGTCAGCGTGGCCTTCGTCTGGCTGATCCTGCCCTATTACGGAGCCATCCTGTGGGCGACGATTCTGGCGATCCTGTTCCAGCCGTTGCAGGTGCGGCTGACGCGCTGGTTCGGCGGGCGGGGGTCATTGGCGGCCATCGTCTGTGTTCTGGCCTGTGTCTGCGTGGTGGTTCTTCCGGGATCGGCCCTACTGGCCGCCTTGGCGCAGCAGGCCACCGATCTGTACAATACCATCAACCGGCGCGAATTCGACCCGGCCACGTTACTGGCGCAACTGCGCGCCGCGTTGCCGATGCGGGTCGAGCACTGGTTGTCCTCGATGGATTTCACCCAATTCGCCGATCTGCAATCACGGCTGACCTCGTTTCTGGAAACCGCGACCCAGACCATTGCCAAGCGCGCCTATTCGCTGGGCCAGGGCACCGCGCAATTCGCCGTGGCGACCGGGGTGATGCTGTATCTGCTGTTCTTTCTGTTCCGCGATGGCCCGGCGGTGGCCGCCACCATTCGGCGTGCCAGCCCGCTGAGCGATCATCACACCGACCGGTTGCTGCGCGCCTTTGTGGCGGTGGTCAAGGCCACGGTCAAAGGCAACCTGATCATCGCGCTGATCCAGGGCGGTATCGGCGGCATCACCTTCTGGCTGCTGGGGGTCAAGGCGTCGCTGTTCTGGGGGGTGCTGATGACGGTTCTGTCGTTGCTTCCCGCCGTGGGGGCGGGGCTGGTATGGTTGCCGGTGTCGATCTACATGCTCGCAACCGGCGACTATCTGCGCGGCACGATCCTGATCGCGGTGGGATTCTGCATCATCAGCCTGATCGACAATATCCTGCGTCCGACACTGGTGGGAAAAAGCACGCGGCTGCCCGATTACGTCGTGCTGATCTCGACCCTGGGCGGGCTGTCGATGCTGGGGGTCAACGGTTTCGTGCTGGGCCCGCTGGTGGCGGCGTTGTTTTTTGCGGTGTGGAAGTTGTATATCAACGACCGCACCACACGGCAGACCGGCGGCTAACGCCTTCTGCGCCACAGGCGGCGCAGGGCGTTGATCACGCCCAGGGCCATAAATACCTTGCCGGTTATGGATTCCGCCTGCATCCCCGCCATCCGCATGGTGCCAAAGGCATTTTGCGTGCGCACACGGGCCTGCGCCTCCATCTGTTCCAGCTCGGTCAGTTCTTCGGATTTCGGCGTGCTGAGCGCATAGGCCAACAGGCCCAACGCCAACACCAGCCATCCACCGGCAATCGTCGCCGTCGCCCCCAGATCCCCCAGATGCGGCACCAGCGCCAGATACAGCGCCCGCGTGCCGAACCCCATGGCGATCAGCAATGCGACCAATGCCACAATCCCGGCCACGGCGCGCTGCACGGCCTGCCGCAGCAGAACCTTGCGGCGCAAAACCGCGATCCGGGCATAGATACGCGCGGCATCAAGTGTCGTAGACATCACGTCCTCCTGCCGCGCGGCGGCCTTAGCGGCCCTTGCGGGCCAGCGACAACCCAACGGCAACCCCGACGCCAAGCGCGGTCAACGCCGTCAGCATCGGATAGCGCGAGGGCACACGTTCCAGTTCCGCCCCGACCTGCGCCAGTGAATCGCTCAGCGAACCACGCACCGAGGCGATGTAATCCGGGTCGGTCACTTCATCGACCTTGGCACGGGCATTGCGCATGGTGCGCTGAACCGCGTCAAGACCCTCTTCAACCTTCGATTGCGCCTTCGCGGCACCTGTGCGGACGGCATCCGAAACATCGGCCTCTACATCCTTCACGTCCTTGTCGTCGATTTCACCGCGCAGTTGGCGGATTTCATCTTTCAGGCCCATTGTTCTCTCCCATTCCATGTTGTGATCGGGAAGATCATGTGTGCCGGTGTGTCCGGCATTCCCGCTGATGTAACGCGCAAACCCGGTTCGGGTTTCCTCCCCGGGACGATTTAACGTGACAGCGCCAGCAACAGGGTGATCTCGGCCACCTGCTGGCCGGTGCCAAGCACGTCACCGGTCTGCCCGCCCAGACGGGCCCGCGCCAAGGCCCCCAGCCCCGTCACCGCCGCAACCGCCACGGCCAACGCCATGGTGCCACCCGGCAAGAATATCATGGCACCTGCCCCGAACAGCAGCGCCAGCCCCAGCCCCGCAAGGCCGCCGCCCCGGGCCGAATGGCCCAGCCCCTCGGCCCGCGCGGGTGGCAGCCATGCCATCAGCGCCACCGGCGCCACACGGCTGGCCACGGCCACGGCCACCATCACCACAGGATCGGCCAACACCGCCAGCGCCTGCCACCGCAACCCCGTGGCCAGGATCAGCGCCACCGCCCCGAATGACCCGATCCGGGAATCGCGCATGATCGCCAATCGCCCGGCCCGGTCACGCCCGCCCCAGACACCATCGGCGAAATCCGCCAGCCCGTCTTCGTGCAAGGCCCCCGTCACCGCCACCTGCGCCGCCAGCGCCAGACCCGCGGCCAGACCCGGCGCCAACCCCATCGCCAGCGCCGCCGCCATCACGCCCGCACCGATCAGACCCGGCCCCAGCCCCGCCAACGGAAAGGCCCAGGCCGCAGCCCCGATCTGCGGCACCGGATCGGGCAACCGCCCCGCCGGCAGCCGCGTCAACAACATCACCGCCAGTTGCAGCTGGGCCAGGACGGTACGGATCATGCCTCGCTGACCCCGGCCTCGCCAAAGGTGGCCATGCCGTTGTGACATTCCAGTGCCGCGCGCAGAATGCCCAACGCCAGCGCCGCGCCCGACCCTTCGCCCAGCCGCATATCGAAATCCAGCACCGCTGTTTTACCAAGCGCCGCGATCAGCCGCCGATGTCCTGGTTCCGCCGAGACATGCCCGATCAGACAGTGATCCAGCAGGCGCGGATCAGCCCCGAACAGCGGCGCGGCGGCGGCGGTGCAAATGAACCCGTCCAGAATGACCGGAATGCGCGCCGCCCGCGCCGCCAGAACCGCACCACAGATCGCCGCCTGTTCGCGCCCGCCCAACGCCGCCAGAACCTGCATCGCGTCCAACCCCGAATGACGCGTCAGCCCGCGTTCGATCGCCAGGATCTTGCGCCGCAGCCCGGCATCGTCCGACCCGGTGCCCGGCCCGACCCAGCCCGCGACATCGCCCCCGAACAGCGCGGCGGCCAGCGCGGCGGCAATGGTGGAATTGCCGATGCCCATTTCGCCCAGCACCAGAACATCGGCCCCGGTATCCACCGCCGCCGCACCCCGGTTCATGGCGGCCACGGTCTCGGCCGGGGTCATCGCGTCGGTTTCGGTGAAATCGGCGGTAGGCCGGTCCAGATCCAGCGCCACCACCGACAGATCGGCGCCATTCACCCGGCACAACTGATTGATCGATGCGCCGCCCGCCTGAAAATTCGCCACCATCTGCGCGGTCACCGCCTGCGGATAGGGGTTCACCCCCTGCGCACAAACCCCGTGATTACCGGCGAACACCACCGCCTGCGCGCGTGTGATGCGCGGCCGCGCCGTCACCCGCCACGCCGCCATGAACAGCGCCAGATCCTCAAGCCGCCCCAGCGATCCCGGCGGTTTGGTCAGGCTGTTTTGCCGCGCCAGCGCCGCCGCCCGTGCCGCCGAATCGGCAACCGGCAGGGTTTCGGCCAGGCCGGGAATCTGTGCAAGACTGTCAAAGATCATCATTTCACCTGTAGCGGCAGCCCGGCGACGGCCAGGATGACCTCATCCGCCGCAGCCGCAACCCATTGATTCAAGATACCCGCCGCGTCGCGGAACTCACGCGCCAGACGGTTTTCCGGCACGATACCCGCGCCGACCTCATTCGTCACCAAGATCACCGGCGCCGCCTGCCCGGCCAGCGTGGCGATCAAATCGCCCCCCGCCGTGCGCCAATCATGCCCGCCCAGCATAAGATTGCTCAGCCATAGCGTCAGACAATCGACCAGACGCGGCAGCCCGTCCGTGGCCCGCAGCGCCGCGACCAGATCCAGCGGTGCGGCGTGTGTCACCCATTCCGGGCCGCGCCGGGCCTGATGCTCGGCAATCCGCGCGGCCATCTCGGCGTCAAAGGCCTGCGCGGTGGCGATATACACCGCGCGCGGGCCAAGGCGCAGGGTGCGTTGTTCGGCAATCGCACTTTTGCCCGAGCGGGCGCCGCCCGTCACCAGAACGATCCGGCCCATAGCCGCCCCTTCCCTCTTGTTCCCATGCCGGGTTCAAAGCAGAAACAGGATCAGGGATAAAGGAAAATCCATGCGCGACGAGACCCAGATCTGGCTGATCCGCCATGCCCCCGCCCGGCACGAAGGCCGTCTGGCGGGGCGGCGCGACATCATGGCCGATCCTCCGACGGCCACCACGGCCCGGGCCCTGCGTGGGCAGGTGGGGGCGGCACGGATCTGGGCCTCGCCCGCGCGGCGCTGCGTGGCGACGGCGCAGGCGATCTGGCCCGACCAGATACCACAGACCGATCCACGCCTGTGGGAACAGGATTTCGGCGCGTGGGAGGGCTTGCCCTTTGCCGAACTGCCCGATCTGGGGCCATTGCCTGCCACCGATCTGGCGCATCACACCCCCCCCGGGGGCGAGAGCTTTGCCACCATGTGCGCCCGCGTGGCAGCTGCGTTGCAGGAACTGCCCGCCGGGACGCATTGTCTGGTGGCACATGCGGGTACGGTGCGTGCCGCACTGGCCCTGGCCATCGGGTCCGTACCGGGGGCATTGGCCTTTGCGGTGGAGCCGCTGTCGATCACCCGCATCACGCGGCTGCACGGTGGCTGGTCCGTTGCGGGCGTGAATTGGAGGGCAGCATGAGCATCGCGGATTACGCCTGGATGATGCTGGTGGCGATGACGATCGATCTGGCTCTGGGGTGGCCCGCCGCGCTGTTTCGGCGCATCGGCCATCCGGTGACGTGGATCGGCGGGTTGATCGCCCTGCTGGACCGGCGCTGGAACCACGGTCAGCCTTCGGGACGCCGGTTCAGGGGCGTGCTGGCGGCGGGTGTCGTGATCGGCACGGTGGCCACCGTGGCCCTGACGGCGCAGATGGCCCTGCCGTCCGGCTGGCCGGGACGCGTGCTGGGGGGGGCACTGGCCTGGCCCTTGGTGGCGATGCGGTCTCTGCACGACCATGTGGCGGCCGTGGCGCGGCCCTTGGCGGCGGGCGATATCGCCGGGGCGCGGCGGGCGGTGGCGATGATCGTGGGCCGCGACCCGGAGGCGCTGGATACGGCGGGCATCGCGCGCGCATCGCTGGAAAGTCTGGCCGAGAACACCTCGGACGGGATCGTGGCGCCGATCTTCTGGGGGGTCCTGCTGGGCCTGCCCGGGATTGCCGCCTACAAGGCGATCAACACGCTGGATTCGATGATCGGGCACCGCACAGAGCGGCATCAGGCATTCGGTTGGGCCTCGGCGCGGATCGACGACGGGGTGAACCTGATCCCGGCGCGGCTGTCGGGGCTGATCTTTGCGCTGGTGTCGCGCGCACCGGGGGCGGCATTGCGCTGCATGGTCCGCGATGCGGGGCACCACCGATCCCCCAACGCCGGTTGGCCCGAGGCGGCAATGGCCGGGGCGCTGCGTGTGCGGGTATCGGGGCCGCGCATATACGGTGACCGGATCGCGCAGGAACCCTGGGTCAACGCGGGCGCCCCCGACCCCGGCGCCGCCGATATCGGGCGGGCGCTGTCACTATACGCGCGTGCCATGCTGGCGCTGGCGATGATATTGCTGATCACCGGGATGACCGGCCCGGCGTCATGATCTTCGCCTGACATGCGGAATTGGTGAATATATATTCGTGACAGACCGGATATGCGCAAGAAACCGCATGTATTTTCAGCCTGTATCCTGAATAATCGAGAAACATCGCCCCCGGATCTTGTCTATCCTGTCAGGCGACGACATCCACGCGCGACGCGCCCGACAATGACACAAGGACGATCATGACCCTATCCAACTCTCTGGCCCATGCGGATGCCGCGCACCAGTTGCACCCGTTCACCGACGCCCGCGCCTTCGAGGAAAACGGCCCGCTGATCATTGATCAGGGCCAAGGTATCCACGTCATCGATTCCAACGGCAAGAAATACATCGAGGGCATGGCCGGTCTGTGGTCGGTCGCGGTCGGCTTCAACGAACCGCGTCTGGTCGAGGCCGCCCATAAACAGCTGCAAAAGCTGCCCTATTACCATACCTTCAGCGCGAAATCGCACGAACCCTCAATCAAGCTGTCGGAAAAGCTGGCCGAAATGGCGCCCGAGGGGCTGAACCACGTCGTCTATTGTTCCTCGGGGTCCGAGGGCAATGATACGGTGGTCAAGCTGGTCTGGTATTACAACAACGCGCTTGGCCGCACCGCCAAGAAGAAATTCCTGGCCCGCACCAATGCCTATCACGGCATCACCATGGCCTCGGGCAGCCTGACCGGCATCGCCGTGGACCACAAGGATTTCGACCTGCCGATCCTGCCGGTGATCCACCTGACCTGCCCGCATTTCTACCGTTACGGCGCGGAAGGCGAGACCGAGGAGCAGTTCACCGCCCGCCTGCTGGCGGAAATCGAAGAAACCATCGCCCGTGAAGGTGCCGATACCATCGCCGCATTCATCGGCGAACCGGTGATGGGCGCGGGTGGCGTGATCGTGCCGCCGAAAGGCTATTGGCAGGGAGTCGAGGCGATCTGCCGCAAGCATGACATCCTGATCGTCGCGGATGAGGTGATCAACGGCTTCGGGCGTCTGGGCACCACCTTTGGCGCCGAAAAGATGGGCTTCACCCCCGACATCATGACCGTGTCGAAACAGATCACCTCCAGCTATATCCCGCTGGCCGCGATCCTGTTCTCGGATGCGGTCTATGCCGGTGTCGCGGACAACAGCCACAAGATCGGCACCTTCGCGCATGGCTTTACCGCCGCAGGGCACCCTGTCGCCACCGCCGTCGCGCTGGAAAACATCGCCATCATCGAGGAACGCGATCTGGTCGGCAATGCCGCCCGGCTGGAGGCCCCGTTCCAATCCGGCATGCAGGCGCTTGCGGCCAATCCCCTGGTGGGCGAAGTGCGCGGCGTTGGCCTGATGGCGGCGGTCGAACTGGTTGCCGACAAGGCCAGCCGGGCGAAATTCTCCAAACCCGGTCAGGTCGGCCAGATCGCCAACCGCATCGCCCATGAAGAAGGCCTGATCCTGCGCGCCATCGGCGACACGCTGGCGCTGTGCCCGCCGCTGATCGTGACGGCCGCCGATGTTGCCGAAATCCTGCGGATCATGGGTGTGGTTCTGGACCGCACCGCCAAAGAGGTCGCCGAACAGGGCATCGCCTGATCGCGCACGGCAATGCAGAACGCAAAAGGCCGGTGGAAACACCGGCCTTTTTCAGTCTGTCCGGGATCAATAATGCCCGGTCACCAGGGTCCACCAGATCTTGCCCGACGGTTCCTGATACCAGCCAAAGCCCATCATCGCCGACGCCGGATTCAAGAGCACGTCGCGGGTTTCCGGGTCTGCCATCCAGGCCGACAGGGTCTGGGTTTCGTTCTCATAGGTCTCCGAGATATTCTCGCCCGCGACCTTGCCCGCGAACCCGGCCCGCGCGGCGCGATCAAACGGCGAGGACCCGTCCGAACCCCAATGCCACGGCCGGTTCTGGCGCGCCATATCGCGCGACTGCACCTCGGCCGCCTGGGTCAGCGACGGATCAATCGTCAACGGCCCGGTGCCACGCGCGGCCCGCAACGCATTGATCGATTCATTGACACGGGTCGGAATCTGCGCCGCGTCCTTTTTCGAGATATTGTAGACTTGCGGCAACGGCTGTCCGTCCGGTCCAAGCTGGGGACCGGAGGGCTGACACGCGGCCAGCCCCATGACAGCAAACAACATCAGCGCCTTGACGCGGCTCATTCGACTTACCCCCGGAAATTCAGGCTGTGCCATACACCGGTGTGTCAACACGCGCAAACGCACAGTTGCGTGAGGCCGGGGCCGCGGCGCAGATTGATCCGCAAACGCGACATCCCTGCACTATTCCACCCAACCGGCCAGATTGTCGCCGATCAGATCCATCAGCGCGGCGATATGGGCAGGGTCATCGTTCAGGCAGGGGATATAGGTGAATGTCTCGCCACCGGCATGTTCAAACGCCTCGCGGATCTCACCGTTGATTTCCTCCAGCGTCTCGATGCAATCGGCGGAAAAGGCGGGCGACATCACCGCGATGTGCTTTTTGCCGGCGCGCGCCAGTTCCGCCACATGTTCGACGGTATAGGGTTTCAGCCATTCCTCGGGGCCGAAAACCGACTGGAACGTGGTGTCGATGCTGCCCGGCGCCCAGCCCAGACGTTCGCGCAGCAGGCGTGAGGTTTTTTGGCACTGGCAATGATAGGGGTCACCCTCCATCAGATAGCGTTTGGGCATACCGTGATACGAGGCTACCAGCACATCCGGGCGCCGGTCCAGCGTGGCGTAGACCCGCTCGACCGATCCCGCCAGCGCGTCGATATAGGAGGCCCTGGCGAAATATTCCGGCGCGGTGCGGGCGGCGGGCTGGCGTTTTTGCCGCATCAGGGCGCGGAAAAACTGATCGTTGGCGGTGGCCACCGTCGCGCCCGCATATTGCGGATACAGGGGCACGAACAGGATCTTGCGGCACCCCTGTTGCACCATCCGATCCACCACATCCAGCGTCGAGGGGTTGCCGTAGCGCATGCAGAAATCGACCATCACCCCGTCGCCATATTGCGACGCCACCGCCGTGCGCAGGGCACTGACCTGCTGCTTGGTGATGGTCATCAGCGGGCTTTCATTCTGCTCGTTGTTCCAGATCGTCTTGTAATTCGCCCCCGAGGTGAACGGCCGCTTGGTCAGGATTATCAACTGCAACAGCGGCTGCCATTTCCACGAAGGGTAATCAATCACCCGCTTGTCCGACAGGAATTCGCTCAGATAGCGCCGCATCGACCAGTAATCGGTGCCATCGGGGGTGCCCAGATTGGCCACCAGCACGCCGATCTTCGGGGTCGGCACGGCGGGGTGGTCGGCAGGGGCGTGGATCGGTGCGGTCATGGTCTGTCCTGTCTTGGCTGTCCCCCGAGGTATCGCATCGCCGCCCGAGGTCAATGGTGTTCCCGCCCCGTGATGCGTCAGGTATTGGGCTTTTCCCCGGCCGGCATTTCAAATGTCTGCAAGGCCTCGGCCAGACGGTGCGCCGCCGACCCCGGACGCAGCGGCTTTTGCTGGCTGTCATGCGGTTTCCAGCCGGTCAGCCAGACCATGTCGAACGTCGCGCGCACCCGGCCATCGGGTTCGGCAAAGGCCTGCGCATAGCGCGCCATCGCCTGTGCCATCACCGCCGGGCGGGTGAAATGGCGCGGGCGAGCGGCCAGGGCATTGGCCTCGCCCATCGCGCGCAGATCGGCCAGCAGACGCAGCGGATGTTCATAGGTGACCTTGCGGCTGAAGGCATCGGCCACCGGCAAGGCCAGCCCCGCCCGGCCGACCAGCGCGCCCAGATCGCGGATTTCGCCCATCGGCAACACACGGGGCGACAGACCGCCGGTGAGGGCCACCTCGGCCTCGGCCAGTGCCGCGCGCAGCTCATGCAGGGTCTGGCCGCCAAACAGCACCGCGATGAACAGCCCGTCGGGACGCAGCGCCCGCGCGCATTGGATGATCTGCCCCACCGGGTCATTCGCCCAATGCAGGCACATCGCATGCACCACCAGATCATGCGCCCCCGGCGCCAGATCCAGCACCTCATCATCGGCGACGATACGGGCGCCGGGCAACACATGGGCGAAAGGAGATGAAAAATTTGTCACCAGAGCCGGGGATGTAAAGGTTCTGTTAACCTCAAGCAGCCTTTCCTGCAATTCATCGGCGGCGTCTTCGTGCAGGAACAGCGCGGGCGCGCGCAGGGCACGGATGCGCTGACGATGCAGGGCGGTTCGGTCGGTCAAGGGGGGGTGCGTTGTCATGATCGGGGCACAGATTACGGCGATTGGCACGCGGATTCCAGCCGCCTTGCGTGCCTTGGCCATCGGCGGGCTGCACAGCATCTTTCCGCCGCGCTGTATTTGCTGCGGCGGGGCCGTCGGCACCGATTTCGGCCTGTGCGGAGATTGCTGGCGCGAGACCGGTTTCATCGCCGGGCTGGCCTGTGATGCCTGTGGCGCGCCTCTGCCCGGCAATGCCGATCAGGCCGCGCTATGCGACGAATGCCTGGCACATCCACGCCCGTGGGGCCGGGGGCGGGCCGCCCTGCGCTATGCAGGCAGCGGACGGCGGATGATTCTGGCATTCAAGCACGGAGACCGGCTGGATCTGGCGCGGCCTCTGGGGGCGTGGACGGCGCGGGCGGCGGCGGGGCTGATCGAACCGGGCATGATCGTCGCGCCGATCCCGCTGCATCGGTTGCGCCTGCTGAAACGGCAATACAACCAATCGGCGCTGCTGGCGCGGGTGGTGGCGCAGACCCACGGCCTGCACCACAGCCCCGATCTGTTCGTGCGCATCCGCGCCACCGCCTCGCAAGAGGGGCGCAGCCGCACAGAACGCCATGAAAACCTGGCCGATGCGCTGCGCGTCAACCCGCGCCGGGCGGCGGCACTGCGCGGTCATGCGGTTCTGATCGTCGATGATGTGCTGACATCGGGCGCAACGATGGCCGCGGCGGCGCAGGCGGCCTTGGCGGGTGGTGCCACAAAGGTGCATGTGGTGGCACTGGCACGCGTTGCGAAGGACGCCTAAATCCCTATAGTCAATTGACCCAAGGGGATTTGCCATGAAACGCGTTGAAATCTACACCACTCCCACCTGCCCCTATTGCCTGGCGGCCAAGGCGCTGCTGACGAAAAAGACCGTGGCCTTCGAGGAAACCGATGTTTCCGGTGATCGTGCGGCCATGACCGCCCGTGCGGGTGGCCGCCGCACCGTGCCACAGATCTTCATTGGCGGCACCCATATCGGCGGCTGCGATGATCTGCATGCGCTGGACGCGGCGGGGAAACTTGACGCGATGCTGGCGGGCTGAACGATGAGAGCCGGGCTTGTCCAACTGAGCGTCACCGACGATCCGACCCGCAACCTGCCGGTGACCGAGGCCTTCATCCGCGAGGCGGCGGCGGGCGGGGCGACCTTTGTACTGACGCCCGAATGCACCAATCTGCTGTCGTCCGACCGCAGCTGGCAAAATGCGGCGCTGTATCACGAGGAAGACGATCCGACGCTGGCGGAATTGCGGGCGCTGGCACAGGATCTGGGGATCTGGCTGCTGATCGGTTCGTTGGGGTTGAAAACGCATGACCCGGACGGGCGCTTTGCCAACCGGTCTTTCCTGATCGGCCCCAAGGGGCAGATCGTGGCGAAATATGACAAGATCCACATGTTCGATGTGGATGTGTCGGAAACCGAGAAATACCGCGAATCGGCCGGATATCGGCCGGGGGACCGGGCCGTTGTCGCCGATACCGCACTGGGCAAGGTCGGCATGGCCGTGTGCTATGACCTGCGCTTTCCGCACCTGTTCCGCCGTCTGGCGCAGGGCGGCGCGCAGATCCTGACCCTGCCTGCCGCGTTCAACGACACCACTGGCGCCGCGCATTGGGAAACGCTGGTGCGGGCACGGGCGATCGAGAACACCGCCTTTGTTCTGGCCCCCGCGCAATGCGGCACCCATGCCGCGCATAGCCCCGGCGCCCCGGCGCGGGCCCGGCGCACCTGGGGGCACAGCCTGGCCATCGCCCCCTGGGGTGAGGTTCTGGCCGATGGCGGCGAGGCCCCCGGCGTCACCCTGGTCGATCTGGATCTGGACCGGGTGGCACAGGCGCGGGCGCGGGTGCCATCGCTGGCGCATGACCGTGATTTTGACGGCCCTTGATGAACGACGGTTCCGATCCCCTTGCCGCGACCCTTTTTGCCGAGGTGTTCATGGTCGACCAGCTGGCCCGCAATGTGGTCAGCCGGATCTTGCCGCGCGGCATGGAGATCTCGCATTTCTCGGTGTTGAACCATCTGGCGCATGTCGCCGAGGAACGCACGCCGGCGCAATTGGCCGCCACCTTCCACGTCACGCGCGGGGCGATGACCAATACCTTGTCCAAGCTGGTCTGGGCCGGGCATGTGCATATTCGCCCTGACTGGGATGATGCGCGGCGCAAATTCGTCGCCATTTCGCCCTCTGGTCGTCAGGCGCGCGATGCGGCACTGGCGGCGTTCATGCCGGTGATCGCCGATGTGGTCCGATCCATCGGTCCCGCCAAGGTGCGGGCCGCGCTGCCGGTGCTGCGCGAATTGCGCCACCGTCTGGACGAGACATAAAAAAACCCGCCGTTTGACACGGCGGGTAAGTGGTGTCCGGGGCAGCCCGGACACTGGCGGAACACGGGCGTCGGGACGTACCCGACGCGAATTTCGGATCAGTTCATTTCGGCGCGGATCTGCTGACGCAGCAGGTCGATGGGCACCAGCTTGCCCTCGCGCTTGAAGTGCCAGTAGGTCCAGCCGTTACAGCTGGGCGCGCCCTCCAGCTGGGCGCCGACCTGATGGATCGAGCCCTTGATATCGCGGCCGATCAGCGTGCCATCGGCGCGCACCTTGGCGCGGAACCGGCTGCCGACAGAAAACAGCTCTTCGCCCGGCGACAACATGCCGCGTTCGACCAGCGTGCCGAATGGCACCCGCGGCTCGGCGCGTTTGGAGCCGGTGACATCCAGCGACTCGCGGTCGAATTTGCGAATCCGGTCCAGACGTTTTTGCGCGACCTTGCGATAGGCCTCTTCGCGCTCGATGCCGATGAAATCGCGGCCCAGCTTCTTGGCGACCGCGCCCGTCGTGCCGGTGCCGAAGAACGGGTCCAGCACCACATCGCCGGGGTTGGTGGTCCCGATCAGAATCCGATGCAGCAGGCTTTCGGGCTTTTGCGTCGGATGGGCCTTGTCGCCCTGTTCATCCTTCAGCCGCTCGCCCCCGGTGCAGATCGGCAGCACCCAGTCCGACCGCATCTGGATCCCCTCGTTCAGCGCCTTCAGCGCCTCATAATTGAAGGTATATTTCGCGCCTTCGGATTTCGATGCCCAGATCAGCGTTTCATGGGCATTGGTCAGCCGCTTGCCACGGAAGTTCGGCATCGGATTGGCCTTGCGCCAGACCACGTCGTTCAGCATCCAGAACCCCTGGTTCTGCAGCTCGGCGCCCAGCCGGAAGATGTTGTGATACGATCCGATCACCCAGATCGCGCCCTGCGGTTTCAACACCCGGCGTGCAGCGGCCAGCCAATCGCGGGTAAACCGGTCATAATCGGCAAATGACCCGAACTGATCCCAGGCGTCATCGACCGCGTCCACCTTGGAATTGTCGGGCCGGTGCAGATCTCCCCGCAATTGCAGGTTATAGGGCGGATCGGCAAAAATCAGATCGACGCTGCCTTCGGGCAGACTGTTCATGATCTCGATGCAATCGCCCGCCAAAATCTGGTTGAGCGGCAACGGCGCCTGCGCCGCCGGCGTAGTCGTTTTGGTCATCTGTGCCTCGTTCGGTCCGGCCATGCCGGGGAACCCGATTGTTTCGGGTTTCGCCTGATTGTCGTGTCTGCTCATACGCGCCGACTTGTGCCGGTCTTCGTGGGCATAAGATGCGAGAACCGGGACTCGCCGTCAAATTGTTTTTTAATTCAACGGCTTAATGAAACCTCTTGGCACAAGATGTTGTGGACGGGCTTAAACGAACGCCTATGCACAGGGGTAACGCCCAAATCTAGCAAGGCCTGTAGATGCACGCGTGTGGGGTAGCCCGCGTTCCTCTCCCAGCCGTAGCCAGGGTATTGTTGCGCCAAATCCACCATGATCCTGTCACGCGCCTCTTTCGCCAGGATCGACGCCGCCGCAATACTGACGGATCGTGCATCACCGCGCACAATCGCCTGCGCGGGAATCGCCAGCGCCTTGGGCAGCAGGTTGCCGTCGACCAACACGTGATCGGCCTGCTGTGACAGGCCGTCCAGCGCGCGGCACATCGCCAGATGGCTGGCCTGCACGATGTTGATCGCGTCGATTTCCGCCACCGAAGCCTGCGCCACGCACCAGATGGCGGTGGCCTTGATCTGACCTTCCAGCGCCATCCGCCGCTTGTGGCTGAGCTTCTTGGAATCATTCAACCCGACCGGGATGTGGTGCGGGTGCAGAATCACCGCCGCCGCCACGACCGGGCCACATAGCGGGCCACGGCCGACCTCATCGACACCGGCAACGGCGTGGAAACCCAGGGCCTGCGCGGCCAGCTCGAATGTGTAGTCGGGGATATCTGTCATGCTCTGGCTGTGCCGCGCAGGCCGCCGCATGGCAAGAAAAAAGGGGCGGTCACCCGCCCCTTTCGATTTCCGACCGTCCGGCGTGCTTGATTAACGCCAGTTGCGATTCGGCCCACCGCGGAAGTCGTGGCGGAAATCATCACGACGATCCGGCCCCCTGCCGCGATATTCGCGCCGGTCATAGCCGCGATCCCAACGGTCATGGCCGCGATTTTGCGAGTAGCGCGGCGGCGGGGGCGGCGCGTAGTGATGCTTGCGCGATTTGCCGGTGTTCTTGTCAACCTGATGCAGCACGATCGCCGCAGCGCCCAATCCCAGGGCCAGACCGACGGCGTCGCGGTCGCTCAGCGCCGCTGCCGGGCGCGCGGTCATCGTCATGGCGCCCAATCCCACCGCGATCACCGTGGCCAGGGTTGTCAGCGGATTGCGAAACAGTGCGTTCATCATCGTTGTCCTTTCACAAGGCGGGCTGTGACCCACCGGATGAACGCAAACTGGGGGCGGTTGGGTCCGCCATGCAATATCGGGGCATTGTTATCGGATATCAAAGCCCGCAACCCCCTTTGGCTATTGCATAACAGGGCGTCGCATCGCAGCCTTGGCGAATGATGAAATCCGCCCTCGCCTGTTGTGCCGTCGTCCTTGCATGTGCTGTAGTCCAGCCTGCGGCCGCCGATTGCTACGCCGATTACAAGGCCAAACAGGAACCGCCCCTGCGGCTGCATTACGGGGTGGCGCAACTGCCCGGTGATGCCTGCACCAAACAGGCGGCAGCCCGCGCATTGGCGCCACGCCTGACGCAAGGTGGCTGGACGCTGCTCAACATCGTCTCCATTTTCGGGCCCGAAGGTCTGGATCAAAGGAAAGACAGTGCCGGGTCATATTTCCTCCGTTACTGAGGGGTTGCGCACCGGGTCGCGCGCATTGGTCTGGGGTGTGGTGGCCATCGGGGCGATCCTGGCGATGGCGGCGGTCTTGCTGTTCGTGGCGCTGCCCGATGCCGATGCGTTCAACCAGCGCGTCGAGCAGATCTTTGTGGCGAATGACGCGCTGACCAATCCGACCCAGCTGCGCCTGCTGGAGGTCTTAGCGCAATCGGGCACCGCGTTCACCGAGGTGCTGACCTCCTACCGGATGATCATCTTCATCCTGCTGGTGTTTGCCTCGGCGCTGATGGGGGCGGCGCTGGTGCTGTTGCTGTTCGTGGTCAGCCAGAACCGGCGGATGACGGAAATCCGCCGATCCGGGATCGAGGTGCAATCGCTGCGCATCCTGCGCGCCGAAAATGCAGTGATGCTGAACGATATGGTGTTCACCCTGACCCCCGCCGCCATTGAAACCCTGTCGGTTCTGGCCGAGGCGCGCATGGATGATGACACCCTGACCGGCACGCAGATCGAATCGATGATCTCCGGCAAACCCGAGGCCGAATGCGACGAGGCCGCCGGCGCCACCCGGATCAAGCGGCTGCGCGACGCCCTGGGCAATGCGCTGGTCTCGGAACTGTTGGTGCGCAACATTTCACGCAAGGGTTACACTCTGGCCGTAGCCAAGGATGCGCTGCGGGTCGATTGACCGTTCCACCAACCATCCTTGCGTCAGGGGGCAACCATCCTTGCGTTAAGGGGGGCGTGGTCCTATATCGCTGCTTTCTTTGGCCGCCCCGGGGGAACCATGCTTCCGACACCGCACTATCTGATCGACGAAGCCCGCCTGTTGCAGAATATGCAAAAGATCGCCTGGCTGCGTCAGGCTTCGGGGGCCAAGGCGCTGCTGGCGCTGAAATGTTTCGCCACCTGGTCGGCGTTTGACATCATGCGCCCCTACATGGATGGCACCACCTCCAGCTCGCTCTATGAACTGCGGCTGGGGCATGAAAAATTCGGCAAGGAAACCCACGCCTATTCCGTCGCCTGGGCCGATGGCGAAATCGACGAGGCCTGCGGTTACGCCGACAAGATCATCTTCAACACCATCGCCCAATTGCAGCGGTTCCAGACCCAGTCGGCGCATATCAAGCGCGGCGTGCGGCTGAACCCGCGCTTTTCCACCAGCAGCTTCGATCTGGCCGATCCGGCGCGGCCGTTCTCGCGGCTGGGCGAATGGGATGTGGGCAAGCTGCTGGCGGTGGCCGATCTGATCAGCGGCGTGATGATCCATTACAACTGCGAGAACCGCGATTTCGATCTGTTCGATCAACAGCTGACCCGGATCGAAACCGAATTCGCCCCGTTGCTGGAGCGGCTGGAATGGGTAAGCCTGGGCGGCGGCATCCATTTCACCGGCGATGACTACCCGATCGAGAAACTGGCCGCGCGGTTGCGGGCGTTTTCGGAACGGTTCGGCGTGCAGGTCTATCTGGAACCCGGCGAGGCCTCGATCACCCAGTCCACCACGCTTGAGGTGTCGGTTCTGGATATCCTCGACAACGGCAAGCAGATCGCCATCGTCGACAGCAGCATCGAGGCCCATATGCTGGACCTGCTGATCTACCGCGAAAACGCCAAGCTGCCGCAACAGGGCGCGCACGCCTACCAGATCGCAGGGAAATCCTGTCTGGCGGGCGATATCTTTGGCGAGGCCCAATTTGCCGTGCCGCTGAACGTGGGTGACCGGATTTCGGTGGCCGATGCGGCGGGATATACGATGGTAAAGAAAAACTGGTTCAACGGCGTGCAGATGCCCGCCATCGCCATCCGGCGTGTCGATGGCAGCATCGAGCTGATCCGCGAATTTTCCTATGGGGATTACGCGTCGTCATTGTCGTGATCCCCTCTTCCCCTCGCTCGTGAAAGGAGCAAGCCGAAGTGAAAAAGAACGTGCTCATCATCGGTGCCGGCGGTGTCGCGCAAGTGGTTGCCCACAAATGCGCCCAGCACAACGACATCCTCGGTGACCTGCATATCGCCTCACGCACGCGGGCGAAATGCGATGCCATCATCGCCTCGGTCCGGGACAAGGGCGCGATGAAGGTGCCGGGCACGTTTCTGGCCCATGCGGTGGACGCGATGGATACGGCGGCGGTAGCGGCGCTGATCCGCGCCACCGGCGTGGATATCGTGATCAACGTCGGATCGGCGTTTGTGAACAAATACGTTCTGGATGCCTGTATCGAGACCGGCGTGGCCTATATTGATACCGCGATCCACGAAGACCCGGCAAAGGTGTGCGAAATCCCGCCGTGGTATGGCAATTACGAATGGAAGAAGCGCGACGCCTGTGCGGCGGCGGGTGTCACCGCCATTCTGGGCGCGGGCTTTGATCCGGGCGTGGTCAACGCCTATGTGCGTTTCGCGGCCGACGAATATCTGGATACCGTCACCGCCGTCGATATCGTCGACATCAACGCCGGATCGCATGGCAAATATTTCGCCACCAACTTCGACCCGGAAATCAACTTCCGTGAATTCACCGGCACAGTCTATTCGTGGCAGGGTGGGGCGTGGCAGGAAAACGCCATGTTCGAGATCGGTCAGGAATGGGATCTGCCCGTGGTGGGCAAGCAAAAGGCCTATCTGTCGGGCCATGACGAAGTCCACAGCCTGTCGGCCAATTATCCCGATGCCGATATCCGGTTCTGGATGGGTTTCGGCGATCACTACATCAACGTGTT
This sequence comes from Paenirhodobacter sp., assembly GCA_036398515.1. Taxonomy (GTDB): domain Bacteria; phylum Pseudomonadota; class Alphaproteobacteria; order Rhodobacterales; family Rhodobacteraceae; genus Rhodobacter. The sequence continues at coordinate 18,919 of DASWPI010000013.1, read as the reverse complement.
CACCGTGCTGAAGAACCTGGGCCTGCTGTCGGAACAGCCGGTGACCACCGCCGAGGGGCAACAGGTGGTGCCGCTGAAGCTGGTCAAGGCGGTGCTGCCTGATCCCGCTGGTCTGGCGCCGAACTATACCGGCAAGACCTGCATCGGCGATTTCGTCAAGGGCACGCGCGACGGCAAAAACGTTCAGGTCTTCGTTTACAACGTCGCCGATCACAAGGAAGCCTATGACGAGGTCGGCTCGCAGGGGATCTCCTATACCGCAGGGGTGCCGCCGGTTGCCGCCGCGATCCTGGTGGCGCAGGGCACCTGGGATGTGCGGAAAATGGCCAATGTCGAAGAACTGCCCGCCCGGCCATTCCTGGAACTGCTGGGCACACTTGGCCTGCCGTCGCGGGTGATCACGCCAGACGGCGAAGACAAGCCGATCTGAGCATGTCCTGCCGCGCGGCGCCCCTGTGGCGCCGCGTTTTGCATTTATGCGTAAGCCTCGGGACACAATAACCCGCCATAATACCCCCTCCGCCCAGCACAGTTTGACACCGATCAAGGTCAGCCCCGGCGATTCGCGACAAAATCGCGCTTGCAGCCATCCAGGGGAAGGGGCAGAAAAATGATCTGTGCAGTACCGCACAACGTCGGCTCACTAAAGGCAGCTACCCTTCCAAGGTCCGAGAGCTACTATCCCTGTCACGATCAGCCCACCCGGCGCAACGCGTCTGCGCGTGGCTGATGTCCCTATGGGCCCCGCCCGATGCGGGTGTTCCCGGCTGTACAAAGGAGAGGAAAAATGTCCTACGCAACGATCAATCCATACAGTGGCGAAGTTGTCGCCTCGTTCCCGGATGCGACGGATCCCGAGGTGCATGCGGCCCTCGACAAGGCTGATGCCGCTTTCGCGAAATGGCGCGAAACCTCTTTTGCTGAACGCGCCAAAGTGTTGCAGAAGGCCGCCGATCTGCTGCGCGCCGATGCCGATGGCTATGCGCGCATTCTGACGCTGGAAATGGGCAAGCTGTTCGCCGAGGCCAAGGCCGAGGTCGAACTGTCCGCCAAGATCTTTGAATATTACGTCCGCAATGCCGAAAAACTGCTGGAACCGGAAAAACTGCCGGTGCTGGACCCGGCCGAGGGCGATGCGGTTCTGGTGCATGAACCCCTTGGCATTCTGCTGGCGATCGAGCCGTGGAACTTCCCCTACTATCAAATCGCCCGGATTCTGGCGCCGCAACTGTCGGCGGGGAACGTGCTGATCCTGAAACACGCCTCGAACGTGCCGCAAAGTGCTGCGGCCTTTGAAAAGCTGATGAAATCGGCCGGGCTGATCGAGGGGGCGTTCACCAACCTCTATGCGACGCGCGACCAGATCAACCTGATCATCAACGATCCGCGCGTACATGGCGTGGCGCTGACCGGGTCCGAGGCGGCCGGGGCCATCGTCGCCGCCGAGGCGGGCAAGGCGCTGAAGAAATCGACCATGGAACTGGGCGGTGCCGATGCGTTTGTCGTGCTGAAAGATGCCGATATGGCGAAGACCATCGACTGGGCGGTCTTCGGGCGGCACTGGAACGGCGGTCAGGTCTGCGTGTCGTCCAAACGGATGATCATCGTGGATGAGGTCTACGACGAATTCCTGGATGGCTATCGCAAGGGCGTGGCGAAGCTGGTTGCCGGTGATCCGATGGAGGCCGCCACCTCGCTGGCACCGCTGTCGTCGCAAAAGGCCGCCGATGATGTGAAGGCACAGATCCGCAAGGCGATCGAACTGGGTGCCAAGGCCGAAGAAGTCGGCCCTGCCGTGCCCAACAAGGGTGCCTTCGTGCAACCCACCATCCTGACCGAAGTCGGCGAAGACAACCCGGCGCGCTACTGGGAATTCTTCGGCCCCGTTTCGATGCTGTTCCGCGCCAAGGATGAGGCCGACGCCGTGCGCATCGCCAATGACAGCCCCTTCGGGCTGGGCGGTTCGGTGTTCACCAAGGATGAAAAGCACGGGTTTGAAGTTGCGAAGAAAATCTCGACCGGGATGGTCTTCGTCAACCATCCGACCAAGGTCGAGGCCGATCTGCCCTTCGGTGGTATCCGCCGTTCGGGTTATGGCCGCGAATTGCTGGGCCTGGGGTTGAAGGAATTCGTCAACCACAAGCTGATCGACGTGGTCGATATCGACGCGCATTTCTAAAACAACCGCCGCGCGGCCCTGGGTCGCGCGGCGCCTTGTCAGAAAAGGAAGCACTATGTCTTTGAATGGAAAAGTCGTTCTGGTTACCGGCGCGGGTCAAGGCATCGGCCGCGGTATCGCGCTGCGTCTGGCCAAAGAGGGCGCGGATGTGGGGCTGGTCGACCTGAAATCCGACAAGATCGAAGCGGTCAAGGCCGAGGTCGAGGCCCTGGGCCGCAAGGCCACCACCATCACCGCCGATGTCAGCAACCGCGATCAGGTCTTTGCCGCCGTCGATCACGTCGCCAAGGAACTGGGTGGCTTTGACGCCATCGTCAACAATGCCGGTATCGCCCAGGTCAAACCGATCGAGGACGTGCGCCCCGAAGACATGGACCTGATCTTCAAGATCAACGTGAACGGCGTAACCTGGGGTATTCAGGCCGCCGCCGCGAAGTTCAAGGAACTGGGCCGCAAGGGCAAGATCATCAACGCCTCGTCCATCGCCGGACATGACGGATTTGCCCTGCTGGGCATCTATTCCGCCACGAAATTCGCCGTGCGCGCCATCACGCAGGCGGCGGCCAAGGAACTGGCCAGCTCGGGCATCACGGTGAACGCCTATTGCCCCGGCATCGTCGGCACCGACATGTGGGTGGAAATCGACAAGCGCTTCTCGGAAATCACCGGGGCGAAGATCGGCGAGACCTACGAAAAATACGTCAACGGCATCGCGCTTGGCCGCGTGCAGACGCCCGACGACGTGGCGGCGCTGGTGCAATTCCTGGCCAGCGATGATTCCGATTACATCACGGGTCAGGCGATCCTGACCGATGGCGGCATCGTCTACCGCTGATCGTCAGATCCCTGGAAACGCCGCCCATCCGGGCGGCGTTTTCGTTTCCGTTCAATGCCCTGCGGCCAGATCGCGCAGATGCGCCAGACGCGCCGCCCCAACCGGCACCTGCCCGGCGCGCGCCGCGCGCAGATCATGGCGCCGACGTCCGGGCAGATGGCTCAGCCCGGCATCGCGCAGCTTGGCCACCAGCGTTTCCGCCCGCATCCCGAATGGCAGCCCGCCCGCCTTGGACGGATCAATGCCGATGATGATCTGCCCGGTATGCGGCGTCGCCGCCCCCGGATGGCCGGACCAGTCGAATTCCCACGAGAAATGTCCGCCCCCCAGACCGGCGCACAGCAATTCCACCATCAACGAAATCAGCGACCCCTTGTGCCCGCCAAAGGGCACCAACGCACCGCCCTCCAAAATCGCCGCCGGGTCACCGGTCGGGTTGCCATCGCGGTCCACCCCGGTGCCGGGCGGCAACATATGCCCCGCGCGGCGGGCAACCTGCACATCGCCATGCGCGGTGGTGGTGGTCGCCATGTCAAAGACCAGCATCCCCGCATCGCCCGCAGGCGCCGCCAAGGCAAAGGGATTGGTGCCGAACACCGGCTTTTTCGCCCCCACCGGCACCGAGCAGGTCATCGAATTGATCATCGACAACGCGATCAACCCCTGCTCCGCAAACGGCTCCACATCCGGCCACAGCGCCGCCAGATGGTGCGAATTGCGGATCATCAATAGGGCGATGCCGTTTTGGCGGATCCGCGCGATGAAGTCTTCCCGCGCCAGATCCAGCGCGATCTGGGTGAACCCGTTTTGCGCATCGACCGCCAGACAGCCCGGCGCCTTGTCCTGCATCTCGGGCACGGCCATGCCATCCACCCAGCCCGAGCGCAGCGAATTGATATAGCCCTCGATCCGAAACAGCCCGTGGCTGACCGATCCGTCCAGTTCCGCCGCCACGCAATTGGCCGCCAGAACCTGCGCCACGGCGGCACGACAGCCATTGCGCTCCAGAATCTGCGCAACGATGCCACGCAGATCTTCGGCGCTGATGATCTGGGTTTGCTCTGCCGATTGTGTGCCCATTGGGTTTCCTTTCGCTTTGCCGCAAGGAACGGTTTGCCCCGGCCAATGTCAACGCCCGAACACCGATGCCGGTGTTGACCCGCGTTGTGCGGCAGGCGATACCCGGCCCGGCCAACACCATCAGGCCCAAACCCTTAGGCCCGAACACTTAGGACAGCGGCATGGACATCACCCATCTGTTGACCGCGCCCGGTTCTGTCTGGAGCGTGGGCACCCCGGCGGCGGTGATGGGCTTCACGCCGCCCTCTCCGACCACGCATCTGCGCGTGGCGCCCGATGCCCGGCTGCTGGCCTTTGAGGCCATCAGTTCGGCACCGCGCGGCTGGACACAGGGGATCGCGCTGTGCCTGCCCGCCGTGCGGCGGGTGCGCCACGCCCCGATCCGCCGGATGGATGCCGATCCGGGCGCCATCCACCCCCAGGACCGCACCAGCCCGGTGTTCGACATGGGCCGCGGTGATGGCGTGGTGCGGGTGCTGTTCCGCCCCGATCCGGTCTCGCAGCACGCGACACTGGCCCTGCGCGGCCAGGACTGGACCGCCATTCCCCCCATCCTGTCGGGCACCTGGATCGCCGATACCCCGCTGGCCCGGATCGAGCATTGGCAACCCACCGGCCCCGCGCCGATCTTCATCCTCGGCGGGCGCGCGCCCCGCACCACGCCGCTGCCCGCCGGACATGTCGCCTGCGCCCATGTCTTTCCGCCGCACCCGTTGCGCGCGGGCATAGATCACCACGCCCCCTTTCAACGCTGGCTGGCAGAATTCGGCCAACCGCGCCTGTGGGCGCTGAAACAACAGGTTCTGGCGGCGCTGCAGGCGGGCCGGTTTCAGGACATCGCCACCGACCGCCACGGCATGGCCACGATCCGCGTCGCGCTGCGCCAGCATCTGTTCCTGACCGGTGCGCCACCCCCGCTGGAGTGGCTGCGCCGCTATGACCGCCCCTTGTGGCGCAGCTGCCACCCGAATTGACAGGGCCCGCCTGCGCGTCTAACGATGGAGACAGCGGCACTGCACAGAGAAGCCGGTGCAATTCCGGCACGGTCGCGCCACTGTAACCGAAGCCTCGGAAGTCAGACCTCTGGCGATGTCGAAAACCTCAGCGGGACGCGAAATCCCAGGAGAGCATCATGACCGATATGACCTTTGCGCCAGCCGCGCCAATCCCGGTGCCCCTTGGCAAAATCCTTCCCTGGGCGATTTTCGCCGGGCTGATCCTGGTTCTGGCGATCTATTTCATCGCCGCCGAGGAAGGCGCCGTGGCGCTGTTCGATGGCATGTATGTGCATGAATTCGTGCATGACGGCCGCCACCTGCTTGGCTTTCCCTGCCACTGAGGAGACGGACATGGTTGGTTCCCTTTTGCTGCGCGGCATGATTGCCGGGCTGTTCGCGGCGGTATTGGCCTTTGGCTTTGCCTATGGCTTTGGCGAACCCGAGGTCGATTATGCCATCGGGCTGGAAGAACAGAAGGCGGCGGCGGCGGGCGAAACCTCGGATGAACCCGAGATCGTCAGCCGTGCCACCCAATCCACCATCGGTCTGGCAACCGGTCTGCTGATTTATGGCGCGGCGGTTGGCGGCATTTTCGCGCTGGTGTTCGCCTATTGCTACGGGCGCGCAGCGGCCCTGGGCGCACGCGCCACATCGGCCTTGCTGGCGGTGGCGGCCTTTGTTTCGGTCGCGCTGATTCCGCAGATCAAATATCCGGCTAACCCGCCCGCCGTCGGCAGCGCGGAAACCATCGCCAGCCGCACATCGCTGTTCTTCATCGTTCTGGTGGTGTCGATTGCGGTCACCGTTCTGGCGGTGATGCTGGCGCGGCGCCTGTGGCTGGAATACGGCGCATGGACGGCGGGGATCATCGCCGGCGCGGCCTGGGTCGCGGTGATCGGGGTGGTGCTGTTCGCCCTACCCTCGGTGAACGAAGTACCCGCCGATTTCGCCGCCGACCGGCTGTGGGGCTTCCGCACCACCACCATCGGCATCCATGCGATCTTGTGGGTGGTGATCGGCCTGGCCTTTGGTGCCCTGGCCCAGGCCCGGCTGGAGCCGCGCCGCCACGCCGCATTGGCTTGATCGCCGCGCCGCCCCCTGCGGGCGGCGCCCAACAAGGGGCGGCCCCATATGCTTGCGCTGTTTCGCATTGTTCTGGTCCTGACCGTCTGCGCCGCATCGCAGGCCGTGGCGCATGGTGCGCGAGCACCCGTGGAACATCCGGGCGGCATTCCCATCGCCCATCTGGAACATGGCCAGATGGCGGTTCTGGCCCGCCATCGCGGCGATATCCTGGATCTGGCCGCCCGCCATTATCCGCCCGATGACACCCTGCGCCGCCTGACGAACTACGCCTCGATCCAGTTCAGCTATTGCCTGTGGGGGCTGATGCCCGGCACCGTCACCGACGAGGCCAGCCCGTTCAACACCTGCGCCCACGCCTATCTGGCCGCCACGCGTGAGGCGCTGTTGCGCCTGACCACCCTGCCCGGCCGGTCGCCCCAGGTCGAGGCGCTGCGCGCCCGTATCGACGAAGACATGACCGCGCATGCCAGCGATCTGTACCTGTGCCAATACAGCGCCGACACTTATACCACCGCCCAGATCGTCCGCCCGGATTGGCGCGCCATCACCGGGCATCTGCCCAGCCTGCTGGTGGTGCTGTCGGTGCTGATTGCCACGGGCGCGGTGCTGCGCGGGTTACGGCGGCCAAGCCGCACCTGAACTGTTGCCCACGCCCGTCGCTCACGCTATAATCACGCCGTTGTGTCAAGGAGCTGTGGCCCCTGTCGGACACATTCGTTCGATGACCGGGCCCCTCTGGCGGACGTGGCGGCGCGTCCGTGATGTCGGCATCAAACTATTCCAGCCGCCTGGACTGTCGTTCATGACCAATCCAACCAACCTCTCCGGCGGGCCAAAGGCTGTGTCCGGGAGCTCTATACTTGGCTATTTCCGCTGGGCGTTCATCGTCACCATTCTGGGGCTGGCGCTTGGTGCATGGCTGGGCTGGCAGACAACCGGCACACTCGGCGGCATGGCAACGATCTTTTTCGTCTGCTGCGTGCTGGCCGTGCTGGAAATCTCGTTGTCCTTCGACAATGCGATCGTCAATGCCAACAAACTGAAAACCATGACCCCGATCTGGCAGAAGCGCTTTCTGACCTGGGGGATCATCATCGCGGTCTTCGGCATGCGGATCGTGTTCCCGTTGCTGATCGTGGTGATCGCGGCGAAAATCGGGCCGTGGCAGGCGCTGGTGATGGCGGCCTCGCAACCGGCCGAATATGCGCGGATCATGCAAGACGCGCACCTGCCCATCGCGGCGTTTGGCGGCACGTTCCTGATGATGGTCGGGCTCAGCTTTTTCTTCGATCACGAAAAGGACGTGCATTGGGTGCAGTGGCTGGAACGGCACATGGCGCGTTACGCCTCGATCCGCGGGATCGAGGTGGCGGTGGTGCTGGCGCTGATCCTGGGATTTGCACAATTGCACGAGGGCGCCGAGCGGCAGGTTTTCGTCAATTCCGCGATCTGGGGATTGCTGACGTTTCTGCTGGTCGAGGTTCTGGGCGGATTGCTGGACAGCACACAACAGGAAACCCTGTCGACGGCAGCCAAGGGCGGTATCGGGGCGTTTCTGTATCTTGAGGTTCTGGATGCCTCGTTCAGCTTCGATGGCGTGATCGGCGCCTTTGCCCTCAGCCAGAATCTGTTCGTCATCGCCATCGGGCTGGGCATCGGGGCGATGTATGTGCGCTCGATGACCATCATGCTGGTCGAAAAAGGGACGCTGTCAGAATACCGCTATCTGGAACACGGGGCGTTCTACGCCATCACCGCGCTGGCGGTGGTGATGTATGTGCAGACCTTCGTGCATATCCCCGAGGTGATCACCGGTCTGGCGGGCGCGGTGCTGATCGGGATCGCGCTGTGGTCGTCGATCCGCTGGAACCGGGCCAACCCCGAGGGGTGATGCCCCATCACCGGGCCTGCGCCATGCGCGCGGGCCACAGTCACGGCAACGACTTTCACGGCAATGACCTTGCCCAAGAAAACTGCGCCGCCCCAGCCGGAGGCGGCGCAGAGATATCCGGGGCAAGAGTCACCATCCCCCGGACACCATTCCGATGCGGCGTCTTATTCCGCCGCGAACTGGTTCATGGTGTTTTCGTGGCCGCCCGCCTTCAGCGCGCGCTCCCCGCCGACCATTTCCTTGAACGTATCGCCCAGATCCGAGCCGACCTCGTGCTGGTGCTTGACCGCCGAGATGCCGCGCCGGATTTCCTCGCGCTGCACGGTGGCGACATAGGCCAGCATCTTGTCCTCGCCAAAGTAACCACGGCTGAGTTCGTCCATCGACTTGGCCGTCAGGTGGAAGGTCGGCAGCGTGATCAGGTTGTGGAACACCCCGGCCCGTGCCGAGATATCGGTCTGGAACCGGCGCAGACGCGCATCCGCCTCGCGCCCCAGATCGGTGGCGTCGAAATCGGCCTTCATCAACTCGTTGCCCTCGGGGTAGTCGGTCGCGGTGATCTTGCCCTCGGCCAGCCATTGGGTCCGCACCTGCTTGCGCAGGTTCAGCGTCCAGTTGAAACTGGGCGAGTTGTTGTAGGTCAGCTTGGCGTTCGGCACGCTCTTGCGGATCTCATTCACCATACCGGCGATTTCATCCACATTCGGCGTGTCGGTTTCGATCCACAGCAGATCGGCGCCGCCCTGGGTCAGGGACGCCACACAGTCCTCGATCACACGGGCGCGGCCCGAGCCCGCCTTGAACGGGAAAAGACCGTTCGGCAGCCGCACGGGCTTCACGAATTCGCCGCCCTGATACAGCGCCAGTTCGCCTTCCTCGATCGGGTTCGCCTCGGTGATCGGCTCGACCTTCAGCCATTTGATGTATTGCGAGGCAAGATCGCCCGGCTCGCGGCTGACCGGCACCTTCTGCGTCAGACCGGCGCCAAGGCTGTCGGTGCGCGCCACGATGACGCCCTGCTCGATCCCCAGTTCCTCGAACGCCAGACGGCAGGCACGCAGCTTTTCGATGAAATCCTCACGCGGGACGGTCACCTTGCCATCCTGGTGACCGCATTGTTTCGCGTCCGACACCTGGTTTTCGATTTGCAGGCAACATGCGCCGGCCTTGATCAGTTCCTTGGCCAGCAGATAGGTGGCATGTTCATTGCCAAAGCCCGCGTCGATATCGGCGATGATCGGCACGACATGGGTTTCAAAATTGTCGATGGCGGCGATGGCCTTGGCGCGGTCGGCCTCGGTCGTGGCCGCTTTCAGCACCTTGAACAGATCGTTGATCGCCACTTCGTCGGCCTGACGCAACGAGACGTAGATTTCCTCGATCAGGTCGGCCACGGCGGTCTTTTCATGCATCGACTGGTCCGGCAGATGCCCCCAGGTATTGCGCAGACCCGCAACCATCCAGCCCGACAGATACACATAGGTGCCCTTGGTCGTGCCGCGCAGACGTTTGACCGATTTGATCATCTGTTGCGCATGGAACCCCGACCAGCACCCCAGCGACTGGGTGAACTTGCCAGCATCGGCATCATAGGCGGCCATGTCGGCGCGCATCACCCCGGCCATTTCACGGGCGACATCCAGATGCGTGGCATAGGTGTTTTGCAACCGCAGCTGCACGATGTCCTCGACCGCGACACCGCCCGCAGTCTGTCCCGAAGGGTAACGTGCGCGGACTTCGGCCTCGATCTGGGCGTAGGTTTTGCGTTGTGCCATCTTTTCACTCCTCTGTGGCGAAATGGGGGCGGACCCGCAGGCCCGCCAAAAGGGTCAATCCAGCGCGTTCAGCACCACATAAGCGGGCGTGGTGATGAACTCGGGCAGGGTTTCGGCGCTGGCGGCGTCTTGCAGGATGCGCGCCGCCGGGGCGTAATGCCCGCGGTGGAACCCACCCGCCCCGACCCGGCCCAGAACCGCGACGATCTCGGCCTGAATCAGTTCGGCCAGCCAATCGCGGGTCAGCACGCGTTCGCCGGTGGCGCTTTGCACCCGCACCCCGTGGCGTATCCATTGCCACAGCTGGGTGCGGCTGATCTCGGCGGTGGCGGCATCCTCCATCAGGTTGTGGATCGGCACCGCGCCACACCCGGACAGCCATGCCGCCAGATATTCCATCGCCACCGCGATATTGGTGCGCACGCCCTGTTCGGTCACCGTGCCGGTATGCGGCTTCAGCAGCATCTCGGGCTCGATCCGCCATTCCTGACGCGGCTTGCGGATCTGGTTCGGGCCCGGCATTTCGGCGTCGAACACCGCCAGCGCCACCGGCACCAGATCGGGATGCGCCACCCAGGTGCCGTCATGCCCGGCGCGGACCTCGCGTTCCTTGTCGGCCCGCACCTGCTCAAAGGCCTGGGCATTGGCCGCCGGATCGCCCTGCACCGGAATGGCCGACGCCACGCCGCCTATCGCGTGGATCCCACGGCGGTGACAGACCTTGATCAACCGGGCCACATAGGTGGCCAGAAAGGCCCGGTCCATGGTCACCTGCCCGCGATCAGGCAGAACATAGGCCGGATGATTGCGCAGAGTCTTGATGTAGCTGAAGATATAATCCCAGCGGCCACAGTTCAGCCCGGCGATATGGTCGCGCAGTTCCCAGATGATCTCATCCATCTCGAACGCCGCCGTCAGCGTCTCGATCAGAACGGTGGCCTTGATCGTACCCGCAGGCAGGCCCAGATAATCCTGCGCGAACAGGAACACCTGATTCCAGAAACGGGCCTCGTCATGGTTCTGGATCTTGGGCAGGTAGAAAAACGGCCCCAGATCACGTTCCGCCAGGGCCACACCACTGTGATAGATGTGCAGCCCGAAATCGAACAGCGCCGCCGACAGCGGGTAGCCGCCCTGAATCACATTGGCCTCGTGCATGTGCAGGCCACGCGGCCGCACCATCAACACCGCCGTATCATCGTTCAGCCGGTGCGACTGGCCGGTTTTCGGATCGTCATGGGCCAGCGTGCCATCGCGGTAGTCGATCAGGTTCTCCTGCCCCGCGATCAAAAGATCAAAGCGCGGCGAAGCCTCATCCTCGAAATCCGCCATGAACACCTTGGCCCCGGAATTCAGCGCCACGATCATGGTCTTGCGGTCCAGCGGGCCACTGAGTTCCACCCGGCGGTCCTGCAAGACCGGCGGCACCGGGGCCACCTGCCAGATACCGCGGCGGATATCGGTGGTCTCATCCAGATACTCGGGCAGGCGCCCGGCATCATAGCGGTCCTGACGGCGCCCGCGCGCCACCATCAGGGCGTTCAGCTTTTGCCCGAAACGGCTTTGCAGCGCGCCCAGAAAATCAAGCGCACCATCGGTCAGCACCCGGTCAACGCCGGGAACATCGCGCAGGACAACCGGCCGCTCGGTCAGCGTGGCGGCGGTCTGGATCAAGTTGGCAGGCGTTGCAAGGTTCATGACAATCGGCCTTTCTATTGGATTCGTCCGATAATGTGATGTTAGTAATGTTGCCAAGAAATGGAATAAGTGTTTGTAATTAAAGGGTCATAATGTAACTCTTGTCATACAAACCTCCTGTAATCTGTAAGGTCTGTCATGTCCGAACGTGGTGAAAAGCTGGTAATCGGGGCGCGGCTGAAACGGCTGCGCCGCACGCTTGGGCTGACCCAGGCACAGATGGCCCAGGATCTGGACGTCTCGGCCAGCTACATCACCTTGATCGAGGCGAACCAGCGCCCGATCAGCGCCAAGCTGCTGCTGCGGCTGTCACAGGTTTATGATTTCGCCCCGCGCGACATTGCCGGGGGGCAGGATCTGCAATTGCAGGCCGAGCTGGATGCCGCCCTCAAGGACCCGGTCTTTGCCGCCACGATTCCACGCAGCGAAATCGAGGATGTGGTCAACGCCTCACCCGCGCTGGCCCAGGCCCTGTTACGGCTGCATGATCGCTACCGCACCATGGCGATGGCGGCGATTTCCGAGGAAAATCCGCTGTCTGACCGCGAAAAGGTCGAGATTCTGGAACAGACCGCCAAGCCGGTCGAAGAGGTGCGCGCCCATCTGCACGCCCGCAACAACTATATCGACACGCTGGACCGCGCCGCCGAGACGCTGGCCGAGGAACTGGACATGCACCGGCGTGAACCGCATATCGTTCTCAGCGCCCGGCTGCGCGACCGGCACGGGTTTCGGGTGCGCATCCTGCCGCAGGATGTGATGCCGGAGAAGCTGCGCCTGATCGACCCGCACCGCAAGCACCTGAACCTGTCCGAGCGGCTGGAACAGACCGGGCGGCGGTTCCAGATCGCGGTGATGCTGGCGCGGCTGGAATATGGCGACCTGATCGAGGCCGAGGCCGAGGGCTTTTCCCCCGAAGCCCGCCCGCTGGCCCGCGCCGCACTGGCCAATTACTTTGCCGCCGCGCTGTTGATGCCCTACCGCCGGTTCCTGCAAAACGCCGAATCAGAACGCTATGACGTCGAGCTGCTGGGCCAGCGGTTCGGCACCAGCTACGAACAGGTGGCGCACCGGCTGACCACGTTGCAACGCCCCGAGGCGCGCGGCGTGCCGTTTTTCTTCGTGCGGATGGATCAGGCCGGGAACGTCTCCAAACGCTTCAGCGCCGGACGATTCCATTTCTCGAAATTCGGCGGTTCCTGCCCGCTATGGAACATCCACAGCTGTTTCGAGGTGCCCGGGCGCGTGCAGACGCAGGTGATCGCCATGCAAGACGGCACCACCTATTTTTCCATCGCGCGCACCGTTTCGCGCCATATCGGCACCTATTCCGATCCGGCGGCACAATTCGCCATCGGGCTGGGCTGCGATATCGCCTATGCGCCGCGGCTGATCTATGCGCGGGCGATGAATCTGGATGCGGCGCCGCCGGTGCGGATCGGGGTGAACTGTTACCTGTGCGAGCGGCAGAACTGCGGATCACGCGCCTACCCGCCCATCAACCGCCCGTTCCGGTTTTCCGAGCGCGAGCGCGGAGTCTCCAGTTTCCATTTCGAGGTCGGCGACGAATAGCGCCTCAGCTGGCCGCTGCGATCAGGTGAAAGAAGGTGCCGCTGACCGCGCCGCGCCACGATCCGGTTTCGGCAACCGTCGCGCCATCGGCATCCACCACCCGCGCCAAAGGCGGGTCGGGCTGATGGAGAATGGTGGAATAATGGAATTCATGCCCACGCAGGCGCCCCCCTGCCGCGTGACCCGGCATCGGGGCGGCCAGTTCCGCCAAGCGGTACCCCAAGTGCATCTTGCGCTTTTCGTAACTGGTCACCAGACCCAGTAACCCGGCCATTTGATGGCGCACCCCCTGGGCATCTATCAACCCCTGCCCCAGCACCATATAGCCACCGCATTCGCCATGAACGGGCCCGTCGAACCCACACAGCCCGTCCAGAAAACGGGTCGCCGCCGCGATCCGGCCCACGTGCAATTCCGGGTAGCCCCCCGGTAGCCAGCACAGATCGGCCTGGGGGGGCGGCTCATCAGCCAAGGGCGAAAATGGCACGATTTCCGCGCCTTGCGCCCGCCAGGCATTCAACAGATGCGGATAGATGAACGAAAATGCCGCATCTTGCGCCAACGCGATCCGTTGTGCGGGCGGGGTGGGCAGTGCGACCGGGGCGGGCTGTGCCCCGCCCCGCGCCGCCGCCCGTAACGCGGCGATATCCACATGCGCCCGCAAGAAGGTCGCGTAATCGGCGATGGCGCGATCCAGATCCGGGTGTTCCACCGCCTGCACCAATCCCAGATGCCGCTCGGGCAGGCTCAGATCACCGCGCCGGGGCAGCGCGCCGAACACCCGCAGGCCCGCCGCCTCCATCCCCAGACGGCACAGCCGTTCATGGCGCGGGCTGGCGACACGGTTCAGGATCACCCCCGCCACCCGCACATCCGCCCGATACCGCGCCATCCCCACCGCCAGCGCCGCCGCCGTCTGCGCCTGCCCCGAGACATCCAGCACGATCACCACCGGCCAGCCGGTCAGCGCCGCGATATCGGCACTGGCCCCGGTGCCGGTTTCGCCGGGGGCCGCGACCCCGTCGAACAGCCCCATCGATCCCTCGGCCAGCGCCATATCCCCGCCGCGCATCAATTGCGCGGACAGCAGCGGACCGGGCATCGCCCAGCTGTCCAGATTGAAGCTGTCACGCCCGCAGGCCGCGCGATGAAACGCCGGGTCGATGTAATCCGGCCCGCATTTATAGGGCTGCACCGCCACGCCATCGTGCGCCAGACAGCGCAGCAGACCCAGCATCACCGTGGTCTTGCCCGCCCCCGAACGCGGCGCGGAAATGATCAGCCCCGGCGTCATTCCTTGACCGCATCGGCGCACCCGGCGCGAAAGCGGCGGTCGTAATCGGCGGCGTATAACCGGCTGTCGTCGAAGCCCTCTTGCGCCAGCGCCGGGCCAACCACGATCAGCGCCGTGCGCTCCATCGTGTCGCCGACCTGCGCCGCGATATCGGCCAATGTGGCGCGCACGATCCGCTGGTCGGGCCAGGACGCCCGCCACACCACCGCCACCGGGCACGCGGCACCGTAGAACCCCGCCAGTTCCGCCGCCACATCCCGCAACCGGTGGATCGACAGATGTATGGCCAGCGTCGCCCCCGTCGCCGCAAAGGCCGCCAGCGTTTCGCCGTCCGGCATCGGCGAGGCCCGCCCGCCGGTGCGGGTCAGCACCACGCTTTGCGCCACACCCGGCAGCGTCAGTTCCACCCCCAATGCCGCCGCCGCCGCCGCAAAGGATGGCACACCGGGCGTCACGGTATAGGCGATCCCCATCGCCCGCAGCCGCCGCGTCTGTTCGCCCATCGCCGACCAGACCGACAGATCCCCCGAATGCAGCCGTGCCACATCCTGTCCTGCGGCCTCGGCCGTGGCGATTTCCGCCATGATCGCGTCCAGATCCAGCGGCGCGGTATTCACCACCCGCGCGCCGGGCGGGCAATGCGCCAGCACCGCCGCAGGCACCAGCGACCCGGCATACAGACAGACCGGACAGGCTGCGATCAGGTCCCGCCCTCGCAACGTCAGCAGATCGGCCGCCCCCGGCCCCGCCCCGATGAAATGCACGGTCATGTCGGTTCTCCTGTGCGGGCCAAGGCGGCGGTCGCCATGCCATCGGCGGATATGCTGCGCGGCGCGGCCAGATATGCACCGGCCCCCAATGCCGCCAGGGCGCAGGCCTCGGCCACGCTGCCGGTGCCGTGGGCGGCGCGTGCGGCGGCGCTGTCGGTCAGGGTCTGCGGGGCCACCAGCGCCCCGGCACTGATTTCGGTGATACGATAGCCAAACTGGCGCAGGGTCTGCACCGCCGGGTGACGCGCCTTGACCCCCGGCACCGCCACGTGGCGCAAATCGCCCGCCCCCGCCCGCGCCAGCGCATCGAGCAGAGAGGCCGGGCTGGCGCCCTCACGAAATCCCACCCCGGCGATCATTTCGTCACGTGCCATTGCACCACCGGATAGCTGGCCCGCCAGCCGCGTTTGCGGCCCAGGGGCGCGGCTTCGGACAATTCGATGCGCAGCAGGTTGCCGCCCGCGCGGGCCTGCCAGATGGTCAGCAGGGCCTCGCTCTCCAGGGTAACCGCATGGGCCACCAACCGCGTGCCAGGGGGCAGAATATCCCATAGCTCAGTCATCAGCGCCGTATCGGCACCACCCCCCAGAAACACCGCATCCGGGCGCGGCAAGCCGGGCAGAACATCGCGCGCCAGACCATCGCGCAGATCCAGATCCACCCCCATCCGCGCCGCATTGGCACGGGCACGGGCGGCCCGGACCGGATCGGCCTCGATCCCGATACAGCGGGTCGTGGCATCGGCCAGCAACCATTCGATGCCCACAGACCCGGACCCCGCCCCGATATCCCACAGCATTTCGCCCGGACGCGGGGCCAGCGCCGACATTGCCAGCGCGCGGATCGGGCGCTTGGTGATCTGGCCATCATGGTCAAACAGATCATCGGCCAGCCCCGAGGCGCGCGAGAACACCCGCCCCGTCCCCGCAACCTCCAGCGCGACGGTCACCAGCCGGTCGATCCCGGTCAGATCGAACGTTGCGGCATGGGCCTCGCGCAGCCGCTCATGCGGGCCACCCAGCCGCTCCATCACCGTCATCCGCGTCGCGCCAAACCCCTGTGTCACCAGCCAGCCCGCCAGCGCCGGCGCATCGCCCACCGTCACGATCGCCCGCACTCCCGGCGCCAGATGTCGGCGCAACCGGGCCAGCGGCGCGGCGTGCAGCCCCAAACACAGCACCTGTTCCAGCCGCCATCCCATCCGCGCCGCCGCCAGCGACACCACCGAGGGCACCGGATAGGCCCGCCATTCCTCGCGCTCCAGCGCCTGTGCCAGAACCCCGCCCGCCCCATGCCAGAACGGGTCCCCCGATGCCAGCACCGCCACCCGCCGCCCGCGCAGCGCCAGCACCGGCTCAATGGCAAAAGGCACCGGCCAGGGCCGCTTGTCCGGGTGATCCACCATCGCCAGATGGCGCGGGCCGCCAAACACCACCTCGGCCGCATTCAGCGCGTCAAGGCTTGCACGCGTCAACCCGTCCGGGCCATCCTCGCCAAACCCGATGATCGAAAGCCACTCAGCCATGCGTCCCATCCTTATCCTTGGCGGCACCACCGAGGCCAGCCAACTGGCCGCCGCGCTGGACGCACGCCAGATCCCCGCGATCCTGTCCTACGCCGGACGCACGGCGGCCCCGCGGGCCCAGCCGGTGCCGGTGCGGATCGGCGGCTTTGGCGGCGCGGACGGGCTGGCCGCCTGGTTGCGCACGCAGAATATCGGCCGGGTGATTGACGCCACGCACCCCTTTGCCGCACAGATCAGCCGCAATGCCATCGCGGCCAGCGCCATGACCGGGGTCCCGCTCTTGGTGCTGGAACGGCCCGCATGGGTGCGTGCCGCCGCAGACCGCTGGACCCGTGTTGCCGATATCGCGGCGGCGGTCGCGGCCTTGCCGCCCCGCGCACACCGGATCTTTCTGGCCATCGGGCGGCAACATCTGGCGGCATTCGCCGCGCGACGGCACCACTACCTGTTGCGTCTGGTCGATCCGCCCACCGATCCGCTGCCCCTGCCCGATTGCCATGTCGAAATCGCCCGTGGTCCGTTCGACGTGACGGCGGATATCGGGCTGTTGCGCGATCATCGGATCGACCTGATCGTGGCCAAGAACGCCGGCGGCACCGGGGCCGAGGCCAAATTGACCGCCGCCCGCACCCTGGGCCTGCCGGTGATCATGATCGACCGGCCGGTCTTGCCGCCGCGCGATGTGGTGGCGACGGTTAGCGATGTGCTGGCACGGCTTCATGCCGACCTCGGCGTGTAAACAAACCCGCCCACACGGCGTGTGGCCGATGACCCCACGATCACCATCGTGCGCATATCGGCCATTTCGGGCGTGGCCTGGGCCAGCGGCACCACCGTCACCGCCTGATCCGGCGTCGAGACCGCGCGGGCGAAAACCATCAGCCGCCCCGGTTCGCAAACCGCGCGCAGCACATCCAGAACCCGGGCGAACTGATCGGGGCGCGCCCGGGACCGGGGATTGTAGAACGCCAGGGCGAAATCACCCTCGATCCCCAGCCGCACCCGCTTCAGCACCAGATCAAAGGGCTTCAGGTTGTCCGATAGGTTGATCGCACAGAAATCATGCCCCAGTGGCGCGCCCGCCGCCGCCGCCGCCGCCAGCATCGCGGTGATACCGGGCGCCACGCGAATGGACAGCGCCTGCCACTCCGCCGGTCCGGCCTCCAGCGCCTCGAAGACCGCCGAGGCCATGGCGAACACCCCCGGATCCCCCGAGGACACCACGACCACATGCCCCCCCGCCGCCGCCAGCCGCAGCGCCAGCGCCGCCCGGTCCATCTCGACCCGGTTGTCCGAGGCATGCAAGGTCAGCCCCGCACGCGGCGTGACCCGCGCGACATAGGGGATATAGCCCACGACATCGGTGGCATGGGCCAGCGCCTCTGCCACCTCAGGCGTGACCATCGCCCCGGACCCCGGCCCCAGCCCGGCGATGACCAGCGATCCGGTCATGGCCGCCGCCCCCGGCCATGCACGATGACGATGGTGAAATAGGGCACCGGACCCTCGACATCGACCAGCCGTTGCACCTTTTGCCCCGGCATCGTGCCCTGCTCTATCAGCCATGCCGCCTCCAGCCGCCCCGCCGCCGCCAGGGCACGGCGCAGGCGCGGCAGGTTGCGGCCGATCTTCATCACCACCAGCGCATCGGTATCGGCGATGCGGCGGGTCAGTTCGGCCTCGGGCAGGGTGGCGGGCAGCACCGTCAGCACATCATCGCCCCAGGTGATCGGCTGGCCCGTCGCCGTCCAGCACCCGGCCATGCCGGGGATACCGGGCACCACCTCGACCAGATCACGCGGCAAACGGGCGTGTAAATGCATGAAACTGCCATAGAAAAACGGGTCACCTTCGCACAGGACCACGACATCGCCCTGCGCCGTGGCGGCGGCCAGACGCGCGGCCCAACCGTCATAGAATGCCGCAAGTTGCGCGTTATAGGCCGGGTCATCCACCGCGATTTCGGTGGTGACGGGGTATTCCATCGGCCATTCCTCGGCATCCGCAGGCACCATCCCCGCAACGATGCAGCGTGCCTGACCCGGGCGACCGGCCTTGCGGAAATAGGCCACGATGCGCGCCCCCGTTAGATGACGGTGGGCACGCAGGCTGATCAGTTCGGGGTCGCCCGGACCCAGCCCGATACAGATCACCTTGCCTGTCATCTGGTCCACGCCCATCACTCGCTCCGGCTGGCCAGGGCGTTTACCGCCGCC
>DASWPI010000012.1:0-3252 GCA_036398515.1 Paenirhodobacter sp. | reverse complement strand
AAGGGCCTGGCGCTGATGCAATCGCTCGCGCCCGAGGTGCAGGATCAGGCGGTTCTCTTCGCGCAGATGGAGGACCCGGCGATGCCCGCCTGGCGGTTCAATTTCGCCGATCAGCGCCATCTGGGCGGTGCATTTCAGGATAACCGCATCGTGCCGATCGAGGGCGTCCGCGTCAGCACCTTCACCCCGGCGCAAACTCAGGCTCTGCTGGATCTGTGCGAGGTGTTTTACGAGCATTGGCCCGATGGCCCGCGCGCCGCGCGGATCGCGCAGATCGCCGAACATCTGGACCAGACCTGGTTCAGCTGGATCGGCGGACATGGCGATGACGACCCGTTCTATTTCCACATCCATTCGCCCGTGGTGATGATCGAATTCGATCACCATTCGGGCATGTGGCTGGGTAATATCGAGCCCGCGAAATTCCATGTCCACATCATCACCCGCCTGCCGAACGGCAACGATTACGGTAAGGCGCTGATCGCGCTTCACGCGCAGCAAGCGGTGCAAGAGACGGCCGGCGCCTGATCGCCTTGCGGGCGCAAAGATATAAGGCGGCCCGGTTAAGGGCCGCCTTTGTCATTCCGGTCGTTCAGACGCTGGTGGCTCAGACCAGGCCGAGCATCTTTTCAAGCGTCGGCGGATCGGCCTTCAGCTCTGGTTCCACGGGGGGCTGACCCTCGAAAACCGTCGCTTCGTTGAACCACTTTGCCTGTGCGGGCATACCCCATTGATCGGCACGACGCGGGTTCGTCAGCGACCAGCCCACCGGCGGTTCAAGGTCGATATTCTGGTAGTGGGTGTTGAACAGCTCAATCCGATGGCCATCCGGGTCGCGGAAATAGATGAACATCGCACCCGAAATCCCATGCCGCCCCGGCCCGCGTTCCAGCCGTCGCCCAAGGCCAAGTGCCCCCGCCACATCGCAGGCATGCATCAGATCGCTGGTATCGCGCAGCAGATAGGCAAAGTGATGCAGCCGTGGCCCCGGCCCGTTGGTAAAGACCAGATCATGCGGATTGCCCTTGCGCTGCATCCAGACGCCCCAAAGCTCGTCCGCGCCTTCGTCGGAATAGGTATATTCCGAGGTCCGGAAGCCGATCTTATGCCAGAAATCAAACGCCAGGCGCACGTCCTGCGCCTGGATCTGCCAGTGATCCAGCCGCTGCGCCGCCGCACCGTGGTATTTGTCATAGGCCATGAACATCCGTTCCTGCACCGGCATCGAGGATGTTAGTTCGATCGGCATCCCGATCGAGTCGCGAAAATGCAGCGTCTTGCCCTGATGGGCGACATCGGCGATCTGCGCCTCGGTGCCGATACTGTCAAAATAGTCCTTCGCCTTCAGGATATCGTCATCGGTCTGCACGCGCAGACCAATACGGCGACAGTGTTTCTCGGTGCCCTTTTGCAGCACCAAACTGTGATGGCAGCTTTCCTCGCGGCCACGCAGCCAGACGGTTTCGCTGTCGCGCGCAGTCACGACAAGGCCGACGAGATCGGTATAGAACGCAAGGCTGGCGTCGAGGTCGCCCACGGTCAGCACGACATGGCTCGCACGGGTGATGTTGAAGGGCGGCGCCAGAACGGGGTCCGGAAGGCGCATGATGATTTTCCTCCTCTAAGGGCGCGGCGAGGCCGCGAACGGGAACAGCGGTTCCCTCGGGGGAAACTTCGCAGGTCCGTCGGTGCCGAGGCAACCGCAGGGCAGGTATTTGTTCACATGATGGACAGCACCGTGATCTGCCGCGACGAAACCCGCCGCACCTCAGCTCAGACGGTTTTGCCGGTGCAGCGCCTCGCGTACCGTCTGCGCCGCCGTGCGCAGCAGCGGCAAAACCTGTGAGACGCGCGCCGTATCCATCCCCGATGGCGGCGACAGCAGGCTGATCGCGCCGATCGCACGCCCGACGATATCGCGCACCGGCATGGCGATCTCGGTCCGTCCGGGCACCGCCGGGCTGTCGCCCGCGAGCCAGCCCTGGTCGCGCGCGGTGGCGATATCGGCGCGGATCCGGACCTCGTCGCAATGCCAGACGCGGAAACGTTCCGCATTGGCGATCAGCAGGGCGTGTATTCTGTCTTCCCCCAGAAAGGCCAGCATTCCCCGCCCGCCGATCGTGACGCCCAAAGGCGTGCGCCCGCCGATGGCGACGCCGGTGGTCTGTGCCCGCCCCGCAGGCCCGGCACGCAGATCCACATAGACCGCATCGTGATGCGAAGGGACAGACAGCACGACACAGGCCCCGGTCTCACGCGCCAGCAGATCCAGGCTCGGTCCCGCAAACCGGGTGATCGGGCAGCGGTTGAACGGCGCGACGCCAAGCCAGGCCGCCTCCACTGCGAGCCGGTAGCGCGACGACCCACGGCTGCGCTCCACCACGCCCTCGTGCTCCAGCGCCTTCAGGATGCGGTGCGCGGTCGGATGCGACAGACCGGCGGCCTGCGCGATTTCCACCAGCTTGTCGCCATCAGGTGCGCCCCCCGCCAATACGCGCAGGATGGCGAACGTCCGCCGGATGCTTTGCGTTCCGGTCTGTTCCTGACGCAACGTGCCAGACCTGTCTTGCACGGTCATGTCTTTCCCTCCCCGATCATCACGCGACGTCAACGCCCGGTCGGGCACCATCGCGGAGAAAAACCCGGTTGCATCACGCAAATATGTGACACCGCACGGACGTGTGCCTCCCAACACCTTGGCCCGCCGCCGAATCTTCTGGTCCAAATCTCTCCCAAGGTGAATCGAACAGAAATCATGCATCCTGTCCAAACCTATTTCCGGCCAAGCGCGGGCGGCTTCCGTCATGTGGAAGAAACCGGCTTTGCAGTTTGCCGTTACCGCGCCGCCGATGGCCTAGTCAGGGCAAGCTTGGGGCCCGTCCCCCGCCAGAACCGCCCTTACAGACCGGAGACTTCCCGTGAACCTCGTTTCCTTCACCGCTGGCCAGGACGCTTTTTGGGGTGTGACGGCGCCAGGTGGCGTCGTGGCGCTCTCGCCCGAATTTCCGCAATGGCCGACGCTGCGGGCGGTGATTGCGGCCGATGGCATCGGCGCGGTTCTGGCGGCGGGAAAGGGCTGCGCCCCGACCCATGTCCAGGGCGATTTCGTCTGGGATATTCCGGTGACGGATCCGGAAAAGATCATCTGCGTCGGCGTGAACTTTCCCGACCGCAACGCCGAATACAAGGATGGGCAGGAGGCGCCGCCGAACCCCTCGCTGTTCCCACGGTTCGCGCGCGGGTTCACCGGCC
>DASWPI010000011.1:0-6092 GCA_036398515.1 Paenirhodobacter sp. | reverse complement strand
TCTCCGAACAGCACATCGGCCAGCCCATGCCCGGCCTCGTTGCCGGGATGCCCGGTGAACAGCAGCGCGCCGACCCGCGCGGCCTCATGGGTCAGGGCCAGCGGCCGACCCGCCATCGCGATCAGGACCAGCGGCTTGCCGGTCGTCGCCGCGTGATCCGCCATCAGGTCAAACAATGGGCGTTGGTCGCGGGGGATCTGAACATCCAGCCGCGTCGAGGATTCCCCGGCATGTTCCTTGGCCTCGCCCAGGCACAGCACGATCACATCCGCGGCCTGCGCCTCCGCCAACGCCGCTGCCAGCATCCGCTCTGCACTGTCCGGCCCGATCACCACCGAGGGGCGATCGGCGTTGTGGATGTTCAACCGACAGGCCAGATCCGGATCATCGGTGATGTTGCAGCCCTTGGCATGGCACACCTGCACGGCGGGCCCGGCGACAGCGCGGATACCCTCCAGCAAGGTGACGCTGCGGTCTGGGTCGACATCTATCGCCCAGGTGCCCTGCATGTCGATCTGATCATCGGCAAGCGGCCCGATCACCGCCAGTGTGCCCCGCCGCGCCAATGGCAGCACCCCGTCATTCTTCAGCAGCACACAGGACCGCGCCGCCGCCTCGCGCACCAGCGCGACGCTTTGGCCGGTATGGGTCACCGCCGTCAGACGCTCGGGTTCCAGCCCCAGATACGGGTTCTGGAACAGGCCAAGACGGTATTTCGCCTCCAGCACTTCGCGGGCGCGTTGGGTGACTTCGGCCTCGGTGACCGGACCCAGACCATAGGCACCATAGGGCTGGTGGAACGCCTCGGGGTTCGCCGCCCCTTCGGCCACAAGGCCGGGAAGATGACGCAGGAACGACTCGCTGACCAGATCGAGGTTCACCCCGGCCTTGAAGGCCAGATAGGCGGCCTGCCGGGAATCCTCGGCGATGCCGTGGTTGATCAGCTCGGGGTCGACGGCGGTGAAATCGGTGACGATCAGGCCGCGAAACCCGAACCGCCCGCGCAGCACCCGTTGTAAAAGCTCGACATGCGCCGTGGCGGGCATATCGTTGATTGTGTTGAAGGACACCATAATCGCCCCGGCACCAGCGGCAATGCCCGCACGGAATGGCTCCATGATCCGGTAAAGCGTCGAGATACTGGCCTCGACACCCGCGTAATCGCGCCCGGCCATCGCCAGCCCATAGCCGCAAAAATGCTTGAGCGTCGCCATGAAACGGTCGGGCCGGGCCATGTCCCTGTCGGCCCCCTGATAGGCATGCACGATGGTCTCGGCGATGCGTGCGCCAAGATAGGGGAATTCGCCATTGCCTTCGGCGATCCGGCCCCAGCGGGCATCGTAGCAGATGTCCAGCATCGGTGCCCAGTTGATGTTCACGCCATCGGCGCGGGCCTCGATCGCGGTCATGCGATTGATGCGGTGGATCAGGTCCAGATCCCATGAACAGGCCAGGGCCAACGGAATCGGCCCACCGGTCCGGTAACGCTGAATGCAATCCTTGCCGATCAGCAGCGGGATCGGGTGCGGCGCCTCTTCCATGGCGATGCGCTGCAATTCACGCCGATCAGCCTGCCCCGCGCCGGCCGAGATCCCCGCAAGCTGCCCGCGCCGGATCATCGCCGGGGCATCAACGCTACGCCCGACACCGGTTGTATCAATGCCTTCGGAATGGGGATAATTGAGCTGACCGACCTTTTGTTCGAGCGTCATCCGCCCCAACAGCCCGTTCAGAAAACGGTCCATCTCGCGTTCTTGGGTCATGCTCTCCTCCACGCCCTGCCTTGTATGCGGGCATCCCAGCCCACATCGGGAAATGCTAAGCCTGCGCGTGGAAAAGGCAAAGCCCCCGCACGGATGTTTTATCCCTGAACCGCGTCGCGCGTCCCGGCAACGTCGCCGCCAGTGTAGGTTGCCCAGACACCGCCTGCGTAAAACCCCGGCGAGCTTTTGGTATTGATGCCGCAACGGGCCAGTACCTCCGCGACGCGTGGATTTTAGGCGCGGCATCCCGCCGCAGGCCCACAGATGGCCGAAACATCTGGGACATCGGCACAGAATCTGCCTACACTCAGACATCCCTGCCGGATGGCGACAGGTTTGTCGAAACGAAAGGCCCGGATCATGCCTGCCCGAACTGAAAACATGTTTGAATATGCCATTGATGTCGCTGCGGCCTATATCGACGAACTGGGCCACGTCAACAATGCGATCTATCTGAAATGGGTGCAGGCCGCCGTGCTGCGGCACTGGCGCGGTGTTGCGCCGCAAGAGGCGGTTGCCAGTTATCTCTGGGTCGCCTCGCGCCATGACATCCGCTATCGCAACCCTGCCTTCCCGGATGACCATGTCGTGGTCCGGGTCGCCCTGCAAAAGCTTTCGGGGGCGCGGGCGTTTTACAAGACGGTCATCCAGCGTGGCGATCAGGTCCTTGCCGAGGTCGACAGTTGCTGGGCCTGCATCAGTGCCGCCACGAAAAAGCCCGTGCGCCTTGCGGAAATCATCGCCGAGCGTTTCCTGATGCCGCGCACACAGGGCTGAGGGATGCCGCGCACACAGGGCTGAGGGGCGGCCCCGGGCCCTTTGGCCGCATATCCCATACCCTTCCCATATTCTTGATCGACAAGCACCGCGCGGATCAGGAACACTGTCACGGTATCCGAACAGGAGCCTCTGCCAGATGATCCTCGCCTTGCAGGTTGTCGTTTTCATCGCGGTCATAGCGACAGGCGTGCATTTCAAGGGTATGGCCATCGGGCTTTTCGGCGGGATGGGCGTTCTGATCTGCGTGCTGGTTTTCGGCCTGCCCCCCGGCCCTGCCCCGGTCGAAACCATGCTGATCATCCTGACGGTGGTGACGGCGGCAGGCGCCATGCAACTGGCAGGCGGGCTGGATTGTCTTGTGGCGCTTGGCGCAAAGCTGATCCGCAAATCGCCCCATCGGGTCACCTATATCGCCCCGCTGGCCACCTATCTGCTATGTGCGGGCGCGGGCACCGGAAATGTTTTCTGCTCGCTGCTGCCGGTGATCTACGAGGTGTCCTACACCGCCGGGGTGCGGCCCGAGCGCCCTCTGGCCCTGTCGGCCACGGCGGGGCAACTGGCGCTGACGGCAAGCCCGGTTTCAGCGACGATGATCGCCATGCTGGGCTTGCTGTCCCTCGTTGGCTTTACCATCGGCAATATCCTGATGATCGTCGTCCCCGCCTCGATCCTGGCCATCCTGGCCGGGGCCTTCATGATGAACCGCATCGGCAAAGAGCTGGAAGACGATCCCGAATTTCTGCGCCGCCGCGCCACCGGCGCGATGCCGCCGCAGATGGCCCTGGCCATGGCGGTGCCGTTGCAGGCCGGAACCCGCGCCAAACGCGCGGCGCTGATCTTTGCCGCCGGTATCGCCGTAATCATGATCTCGGGCTTTACCGGGCTGAAGCCCACGGTAATCTCGGGCGGGATCGCCACGCCACTGGATACGGCGCGGTTCATCCAGATGGTGATGCTGGCAACGGCGGCGCTGATCGTGGCGATCTGCGGGGTCCGCGCGTCGGACATCCCCAAAAGCCCGCTGTTCCGACTGGGAATGTCGGCCATCGTGACATTGTTCGGTGTGGCCTGGATGGCGAACACCTTGCTGGCGGCACATCGTGACTTGATCGAAAGCACCTTCGCCGACGCCCCCACACATGCCCCGCTGCTGCTGGGCGCGGCCTTGTTTGCGGTGGCCGCCATCACAACCAGCCAGTCCAGCGCCACGTTTTCCATCATCCCCATCGGACTGGCGATAGGGATTCCGCCGGCGGTTCTGGTGGCCCTGTGGCCTGCTGTGATCGGGGTGTTTTTCCTGCCCGCGAACGGGTCGCAATTCGCCTCCGTCGAGATTGACCAGACCGGCACCACCCGGATCGGCGCTTTCATCATCAACCACTCGTTCATCCTGCCGGTGCTGATCTACACGGCGGTATCGGTCAGCACCGGGTTGCTGATCGCCGCCGTGCTGTTCTGACGGCCAGAACGCGGTTCAATCAAGCGCCCCTTCATGCGCGGGGGCCGCCATGCGCGTTCTTGCCGCCTTGATCGCACCGTGGTTGGCATCAGCCCATTGCACCAGCGCCCGCATCGGCAGCAGGAAGGATTGCCCCAGATCGGTCAGCTGATATTCGACGCGCGGCGGCACCTGTGGATACAGCGTCCGGGTCAGAAAGCCGTCCTCCTCCAGCCGTTTGAGCGTGCGCGACAGCATCTGGCGGGAAATGTCACCGATCTCGCGCAGAATCTCATTGAAGCGCATGATCCGGCCCTCCAGCATCTGTAGCACCAGCAGGCTCCATTGATCACCAACCCGGTCCAGCACCCCCCGGATCGGGCAGACATTCTTCAGATATGTATTTTTCGGGGCAACCATGCGCATTCCTCTGGTCCAATGGTCATCGCGGCGTGACCTTGTCACGTTCAAATGACGTCTTGCGGGACTTTGCGCCCCATCCTAGATTTCCCCAAAGGTCTACACAATAGACCTTGCGCATCAAGAAATCGAAGAGGTTTAACATGGCAAATATTGTGTTGATTGGAGCCTCCGGCAACGGCGGTTCGCGGATTCTGGCCGAGCTTTCCGCCCGCGGGCATACCGTCACAGCCATTGCCCGCAACCCCGACAAGATCGCCGCCCTGCCCGGCGTCACCGCGCTCAAGGGGGATGTTTTCGATCAGGCCGGTTTGACCGCCTTGCTCAAGGGCCATGATGTGGTGATTTCGGCGGTGCATTTCACCGCCTCGGACCCGCAAACCCTGCTCGGCGCGGTGCGTGCGTCCGGTGTGCCGCGCTATGTGGTGATGGGCGGCGCAGGCAGCCTGCTGGTCGATGGCAAACCCATTGTCGAGGGGGCGGATTTCCCCGCCGCCTACAAGGAAGAGGCGCAAAAGGGCGCCGCCTATCTTGCCCTGCTGAAAACCGTGACCGACCTTGACTGGACGTTCCTGTCGCCTTCGGCGGTGATTTTCCCCGGCGAACGCACCGGCATTTTCCGGCTGGGCAAGGATGATCTGCTGATCGGCGCCGATGGCAGCAAGATCTCGTTCGAGGATTTCGCCGTCGCGCTGGTCGATGAAATCGAGACCCCGGCCCATATCCGCCAACGTTTCACCGTCGGCTATTGAGACAGGAACCCGGATGCAAATCGTCAAATCCCTGATCGCCGCGGCCCTGATGGCCGTGACCACCTCGGCGGCCTTCGCGCAAGACCGCGATATCGCCCGCGAAGAGGCCAATCGCGCCCTGGTGCTGGAATTCTACGACACCGTGTTCAACCAGCATGATGTTGCCAAGGGTGCAGCGGTGCTGGTGGAGGATTACAAGCAGCACAACCCGAACGTGCCCAATGGCAAGGCCCCTTTCGTCGGCTATTTCACCGACTTCTTCGCCAAAAATCCGCAGGCACGTTCGCGGATCGTGCGCAGCTCGACCGATGGCGATCTGGTCTGGCTGCATGTGCATTCCACCAACGGCCCCGATGACCTTGGCCGGGCCGTCGTGGATATCCTGCGCGTCGAAGACGGCAAGATCACCGAGCATTGGGACGTGATCCAGCCGGTGCCGGAAACCTCTGCCAATGACAACACGATGTTCTGACATCGCCTCGTACAGATACTCCGGGCGCACCTGACAGCGCGCCCGGTCAGGTCAGATAGCCTGCCCTTGTCTCCGGCCTCCTTGTAGCGAGCAGATGGGGATAGCGGCGAGTGCGATGGCTGAGAGGACGTCGATGGGACAGCGATCGTATCGGGTCACGATCCTGCACCAGTCTCTGGGGTGACCGAGCATGATCTCAATGCGGTTGCGGCGCTTGTGGCGGCGGCGGTTGGGGGCGGATCTGCTTACGGTTCCTGCACCCGGGGATGCAGCCCCGTATCCTTTTGTCTTTCAAAGATTCTCGGTACCAGTCGGCGTCATACCCACTGTCCGCCACGAGCCTCGCTGCGTTTAGCCCCCAGAAGGGCCGCTACCCCCATGTGATCGCAGAGCTGGCCCGCCGTCATGCAGAATTCCAATGGACAGTCCTTGGTGTCGGCCACGGTGTGAAGCTTGGTGTTGAACTC
>DASWPI010000010.1:0-50736 GCA_036398515.1 Paenirhodobacter sp. | reverse complement strand
GTTTGTCCTCGATGCCCGCGAACAGGCAGTCCATGAACGCCGCCCGACCAAAGGCATGGGACTGGTTCATCACAGCGACCGCGGCAGCCAATATCTGTCCATATGCTACACCGAACGCTTGGCCGAAGCGGGTATCGAACCCTCGGTCGGCAGCGTCGGAGACAGCTATGACAATGCGCTGGCCAAGACGATCAACGGGCTCTTCAAGGCCGAAGTCATCCACCGTCGTGGTCCGTGGCGCAGCTTCGAGGCCCGTTTGCCGGCAAGGGAGCCGCCCGCTTCTTCGCATTCATCCTGAACAGTTGATTGGCGCTGTTGGCGCAGACCCCGCAGAACAGGAACAGGACACATGATGGAACAGATCTACATCGGCGTCGATGTCGCCAAGGCATAGCGGACAGCGCAATGGAAAACGGGTTATCGGCGGCGGGAAACCCACCGTCAGAACCGTCCTCTATCTCGCAGCGCTACACGCGTCACGGCACGCCGCAATGTTCCGAGCGTTCCGGCAGAAGCTCCAGGACGCAGGAAAGCCGGTGAAAGCCGCCTTGACAGCGACAGCCAGGAAGCTGCTCAGCATGATCGCCGCCGGAACCTGCTTCAAGGAGGTTCAACCAGCAAGAATACAGTTGCCGAAAAAACCAGGACGGTTCATGTCGATCCGGCGGCAAAGCGCCGCACGAACTGCGCGCAAGTATTACAGATCGCCACACCGTCGTCGCGCCGGAATTCCGCAATGGCCTTCTGGACGGGCGCCAGTCGGCCGGTCAGCTACTTCACCCGGACAGTGCAACCTGGCGGCCGGTCCACGCGGCAGCGTGGCGATGAAAACCGTGCGCAGCCAAATCGCGTTCATCGACAAAAATATCGATAACGTGCAAAAGGTTATCTCCCGCCACCAGTCATTCAGCCGCTCTGAGAAAAATGTGACCTGATCCCGGCTGTCACCCCGAAACGTGCCCCCAAACCCTGCGAAAGGAGCGTACATTAAGTGAATGCACAGCCCCCCTGAACTGCATGCCTTTTTTTGGGGGAGACCAAAAGCGGAGTGGCTCTTGGCCCGCAGGAGCTATAACCCCAACTGGTATCTAAAAACTCTGAAAGACGAGAAGATAAGGGTCTGAATCCCCGGGTGCAAAAACCGCAAGAGAGCAATCTGCCACAATCGCCACAACCACACCGAAATCATGTCCGGTCGCCCAAAGACTGGCGCAGGATCGCGACCCGATATGATCGCTGTCCCGTCGTGTTCCTCTCAGCCATCGCATGCGCCGCTACCGTCATCTTTTGGCCTTGAGGCCTGATCCATCCGGGCCGGTCAGGGCGGCCAGGATCATCCCCTGCGTTCCGTCATGAGACCGAGGAACGTGCCGCCCACAATCAGTCCCGCGCCGATCAGGGTGGTAGGCGTCGCGGGTTCCGACATCAGCATCCAGGCCAGCGCAAAGCCAAAGAGCGGCTCGGTTCCCATCAGGAAGCTCACGCGGGTCGGGCTGGTGCGCCGCACGGCGCTGTTCTGCACGTAGAACGCGCCGATGGTGCAGAACAGCGACAGGAAACCGACGGCGCCCCAGAATCCCGGCCCGGCCTGGATGATCAGCCCTGTCGGTCCGACCTGCGCCAGAAGCACGGCCAGCGTCAGCCCCGCCACCGTGGCCGCCTGCACCGCCGTCAGCGCCGCCGAGGACAGTTCGCGCCCCGCCATCAGGCGCTTGGTCGCCACCACCATCACCGCGCGCAGGCCCGCCGCCGCCAGCACCAGCAGATCCCCCGCCCCGAGCGCCGCCATTCCGCCGCCAAGCACCGCCACACCGGCGACGGCGATCCCGGCCCCGGCGATGATGCCGGCGGGCGGCAATCGCCGTTGCAGGCCGAACTCCAGAAACGGCGTGAACACCGTGCAGAGCGAGATGATCAGCGCGGTATTCGTCGCCGTGGTCAGCGCCACGCCCTTGGTCTCGGCCAGAAAGATCGCGAACAGGATGGCCCCGAGCATGACGCCCGCCAGAATATCGCGTCGGGCTGCCTCGGCCAGATCACGCCGCGCGATCGCCGCCATCACCAGGGCCGTCGTCAGGAAGCGGTAGAAGATCAGCACCAGAACCGGCGCATGGGCCAGCGCGCCCTTGGCGACCGGATAGCTCGCCCCCCAAACCACCGCGACGCCCAGCACCGCCAGATCTGCCCATAGTGCCGGGCGCCGCGCCGATATCCCTGATGCCGTCATTTTCGCCTCCGCAATCCTGCGTCCGAGGGTTAGGCGATCCGGGCTTCTGCGGGATAGAACGAAAGTGCGGTCTCAGCCCCGGGCATAGGCCGCCGGGGTCACTCCAGTGATGGCGCGAAAATGCCGACCCATGTGGCTTTGATCGGCGAAGCCGGTTTCTGCCGCCGCCTCGGCCGCGGGCATGCCCTCGCGCAGCAGCCCCTTCACCCGGGCGATCCGCCGTTGCAGATGCCAGGCATGCAGCGGCAACCCGGTCGCGCGACGGAAGGCGGCGATGGTCTGACGCCGCCGCAGGCCGGTCACAGTGCAGAGGTCATCGAGCGACACATCCGCCGCAAGACGGCTGTCCAGATAGTCCACAGCATCCGCGATCCGGCCATCGGCGCGGGGCGCGGGCTGCGCCACTGTTGGCGCGAGCTCCCGCAGCAGCCCGCCCAGAAGCGCATCCATCGCCACATCGCGCGCAAGCCTTTGCGGCGAACAGTGCAGGGTCTGGTGCAGCGCGGCGAAGCGGCGCGCCAGATCGGGCCGGGCATGGAAGGCCGCCGCAAAGTCCAACGTCCCGGTTGGCGCGCGCCCGGTGATATCCTCGAGCAGCGCGCGCATCCCGGCCTCGGGGATATAGATCATCCGCTGGCGCCACCCCGCCGCACCGCCCGCGCCGCCATAATGGACATCGCCCGGTCGCATGGTCACGACCGAGCCCTGCGGCACCATATTCATCTCGCCGCGACACCAGACGGCATGCACCCCGCCCTCGATCACACCGAACAGATATTCGTCATGGGCATGAGGCTTGAAATTCTGGCGCAGGTAACGGGCCGAGAGCGTCTCGATGCCATACAGATCGGGCAGCGACCGCAGGGTCGCCCGGTCCTTCTGCGGGGGTGGGTCTGGCTGTCTCATCCGGGGTCCGTCGTGTTTCTGGAAGATGGTAGCGCACCGAACAATCCGCCACCAGTGCGCGGGCTTCGTGTCGTCGGACAATGTATCTGACAGACGCCATGTCAGCCAATCCCGGCCATGCGGATAGTCCTGCCCGTCGGCGGGATCTTGACACGGGGGCCTGCGCTTTGTATTGGTTGCATGATACAACAATATTCTGGGCCTCGCATGACACCCTCAGACGACATCGTCCGCGACCTGCGGGTTGCCTCCCGCCAGCTAGTGCGTGAACTCGGGTTCATGGGCGGAGATTTCGCGGGCACGGATCTGCATCCATCTGCCGTCCATGCGCTTATCGAAATCGATTCCGGGCGGGTCACGGCGCGCGACCTCGCGATACTGCTGAAGCTTGAGAAATCGAGCGTGAGCAGGATGCTTCGCAAGCTGGTCGCATCGGGAGATATCGCGGAAGAAACCGATCCGGCGGATGCGCGCACAAAGCTCCTCTCCCTCACGCCGACCGGGCAGCGCCGTGTGGCCGAGATCCATGCCTTTGCCCGCACGCAGATTCTTGGTGCGCTGGAGCGGCTTGCGCCCGGGCAGGACCGGCTGATCCTCGATGGGCTGGCCGCCTATTCCGCCGCGCTCGCCGGTCAGCAGAATGGCGTGCCCGGGGTTGAGATCATCCGCGGGTATCGCACCGGACTCATCGCCCGGATCACCCAGATGCACGCCCATTACTATGCCCGGGCCTCCGGCTTCGGGCGCAGTTTCGAGGTGGTTGTCGCGGGCGGGCTGGCGGAGTTTTGCGGGCGGGTCGACAACCCGCGAAACGCCATCTGGTCAGCGCAGCAAGGGGAAAGGATTCTCGGCTCCATTGCCATCGATGGCGAGGACATGGGCGGCGACACCGCTCACCTGCGTTGGTTCATCGTCGATGATGCGCTCCGAGGCACCGGAGCGGGCCGCAAGCTTCTGTCTGCCGCCCTGGCCTTTGCCGACACGCAGGGCTTCGCGCAAACGCAACTCTGGACCTTCCGCGGTTTGGCCGCGGCCCGACACCTGTATGAGGAAAATGGTTTCGTTCTAGCCGAGGAACGGCAGGGCAGCCAATGGGGACGAGAGGTCATGGAACAACGGTTCGTCCGGGTTCGGGGCATGTAGTGGGCTGAAGGCGCAATATGTGCGGGGCGCAGCCCCCAGTCAGCCGCATCCTATCCGGCAGAGCAGATCGTTTCGCAGGGCACACCGTCGCCATCCCGATCAAGTGCCGATCCCCAGGAGCAGTTCTGCAGCGCCCAGCGGGCCTCCGCGCAGGAGGACATCTGCGTGCAATATTTCCGCGGACTACAGGAATAGGAGGCCGCGAATTGGAGCAGGCGCGTGGCCGTCGGGCCGGGCGTGGATTGATTTTCCACCGCCCCGTCGCGCTGCGATTTCCGCCATTCACTCGGCGCCTCGAACGTGCCGGCCCAAATGCCGCGCCGCGAGGATCGGGCGGCGTCCTCGTCCCTGACATAGATGGTCGAATATTGGCGATAGGCCACCGCCCACCCCTGCCCCACCATCCATGTGCCGAGGTCTTCCCTACCGACGACACAGGACGCCACGACCCGCCCATAGCGATCAATATCGCGCTCTTCGCACTCCACCGGTCTGCGGGCGATCCGATCGGCCAGGGCCTTCGCGGCCTCGGCCCCGCACCGCCATGGTCTGCCGTCGGGGGCGGTGCAGCTCTGCCGGCTTTCGGGCGCATCCATCCCGAACAGCCGGACGCGCTGACCGTGGATTTCGAGGGTATCGCCGTCGATGACCGAGGCGATCCCGACAATGTCGCCTTGCCTCTCAGGCAGTCCGGACATCGGCGCCGCGGGGACACAGGCGGTGAAGAGCAAGATGGAAATGGAAATGGAAATGGAAATGGAAATGGAAAGGTGAAACTTCATTCGCCGGTGATGCGCTGCAGAAAAAGGCAGGGCAAGGCGGAAAAGAGTGAATGGTTTATCGCTTCATAAAGAGGGATCAGGCCGCGGTTATTAACCAAAATCCCCCGAACGGCGATCCGGAATAAGACTCGGTTTCGCCCACGAATGACGGGATCACCCCCGGCAAAAATCAGCGCTGCTCCGTCAGGAAATGGAACAGCGACACGGCCGTTTGCTCATCCAAGGACCGTGCCAACTTGACCACCTTGCGGCCATGACGGAGGTTGACCCGGTAGTTCACCGCCGCCCCGATCCGCGCGCTGAGGTTGATCGCCCCGGTCGTAACGGCCGAGGCCGCGTTCGCCATCATCACACCGGTCACGATGGCCGAAGTCTGCACCGGACCGGACCCGCCAAGCAGCAGCCCGGCGTTCAGCCCGCCCGATGCGACCGGCTGGTTTTTGGAATGTCCGTTGTCGACGAAGACCTCGCTGATCTCGGCATAAGGATAGAACATCCCGCCCCGCTCGATGCCTTTTTCGATCATGCGGAATGCGAAGCGCGGGCTCTTCAGCCGGTTCGCGCCCCAAAGCACGGCGGCCAGAACCAGCAGGGTGAAAGTCCAGAACAGCAGGCCATTGCCGAGGAAACCGAGCGGCCCCGCATAGACCAGCCGCGCGCAGAGCCCCGTCACCGGGATCAGGGCGACAAGGCCGATGACGATCAGCCCCGCAAGTTTCAGGCCGGCCCCTCTGCCGGAGACGAGAACGGAACCGTCGCCTTGCGGTTCGGCGGTGAAGCCACGGTCGAGCCGGGCGGTTTTGGAAAGGGTCATCGGAAAATCCTGATCGGGAAGAGACGCCCGGCCTTCGACAGCCGGGAAGTGAGGGGGCGTGAGGACCGGGTCACTTCGTCGGCGCGGTGGCAGGCAGCGCCATGGTGAACAGGAGCGGCGTGCGCCCTTTCGCGCCGTCGACAGCATAAGCGACGAGTTCATGGTTCACGGTGCCGCCCTGCCACGGATCGGTCGGCCGCAGATAATCCGGCGCGCCGCCCAGATCGGCCCCGATCAGATAGCGCGCGGCGGCAAGGTGCTTGCCGGAAGGCGCGAAGGTCGAGCCCCCTTCCAGCCAGCCCGACATATAGGCGATCTTCAGATCCGAGCGCAGGAATGCCGGCAGATCCGGCCCGGCGATCACCGCGAAGGCCTTCTCGTGATCAGGCGCGGCCAGGTCGACCATGCCCTCCACCCCGGTGAGCACCAGGTTTCCGGCAATCCGGTCGAGGATCAGCACCCCGCAGGCATCAGCGATGCCCGGCGTCCCGCAATCCAGGATCGGACCGGTGAAGCCCATGTCGATTTGCCCTTCCGGGATCTTCGCCCGCTGCACCGGGGTTTGCCGCGCGAACATTCCGGCGACCAGCTTCCGGTCGTTGCCGAAGCCGATGCGCAGCTGTTTCGCCTTGTCCAGATCCTCGCACGCGACCTTGCCATCTCGGATCTCGACTTTGCCATCATCCCAGGCGACCGCATGGGACAGCGCGAAACCATAGTTCTCCGTAAGCGCGGCGCGCACGGCCGACCAGTCCGACCCCAGAGGCGGCAGGCGTGCGATATCCAGTATATTTTCTTGAGCCTTGCGAACAATATCCGCTGTTTCAATACCATATGCGGATTGTGAAGGCGGATTTATGATCGAGGCCAGAATGCTGCCATTCTGATCCACATAGTCGAACCGATAGACATTCGCCAAGATCCGCCGGTTGCTGCCCGGCGCCTTGCGGAAATCGCCGACCAGCAGCAGCCCGTCCGTCCGGGCATCTTTCTCCCGCGTGCGCAGCGCCTTCCCCTGCTCCAGCGTCATCGGCAGCACCGCGTAGTCAGAGCCATTGATGAACTGCATCCCGCCGCCGCGGATATCCAGATAGATGCCCGGCGCGAAGAGGCTGACCGGGAAGCCGCCGCGCGCCGCGTCATAATCGCCAAGGGAGATGCCCACGCGCAGAAGCACCTGCGTATCGGGCGCGATCGTCTCCTGTTCGGCCTCGAGGCGCGCGACCTCCTTCGCCAGCACCTCCGCCCGGGAGAACTCGTCCGCCTCCTTGTAGGCAGGTGTGCGCTTCGCCAGACCTTCGAAATCCGGCTGTTCGCCGTAGAGAGACTTCGACAGGCCGAGCCAGAACTCATCCTCGGGGAACTCGATCACGTCGGCGGAGGCGGTGATGCCAAAACAGCTCAGGGCAGCGGAAAGGAGAAGGGATTTCAGGGTCATGTGTCGGCCAGGCCTTTGATGCGAATGGTAGGAAATGGATCCCACGTCGCACATAACATATTTTAGTATGTAAAAAAGAAAAGCCCGAACTGCGATCCATGCCCGCATGGATATGCGCAAACTCGTCGGTCAGAATTTCGCGCGCCTGCGCCAGCAACAGGGGCTGACGCAGGAGCAGGTCGAGGAACGCTCGGGCTTCAGCCAGCAATACCTGAGCGACCTCGAGCGCGGCAAGCGCAACCCGACGATCATCACCCTCTACGAACTCTCCCGCGCCCTCGGCGTCAGCCATGTCGAACTGGTCATGCCGCCGGAGGAACAGCAGACCTGACGGGACGGCCTCTCGACATGAGCAGGGCGCGTTTCACAAGCTATGTCAGCACCGCACCAAAAGGGCGACTTGCCCTCAGCGCACCCCATACCTTTGAACCTTCAATGGAAATCCCGGATAGGGAACAACGGCTTCGCCCGTTCGCGGAGGCGGTGCCTGCGGCGTAGGCAGGGAACACTGGACGCTGTCGGTCTGTGCGTGGAGGGCGCGACCGCATTGGCCAAAGGATGCCCCAAGACCCCAAGCAGATGCGAAACATCCTCGATTCCCTCGGCGATCAGATGGGTGACGATCCACTCGCGTTGCAGCCGCCCGCCCATGACCGTCAGGCGAAAGCGTTCAAAGATCTTGCGCCAGACCATGACATTGCTGACCCCGGTTTCATCTTCGAGCGTCAGGAAAACCACGCGCGAAGCGCTGCCCGGACGTTGGCGGGTGATGACCAGACCACAGACAGTGGTGGGGCGGAAAGGGACGTTGCTCAGCGCGTCATGCCGGGGGTCAACCCCGGCAGGCCGAGACGCAAAAGCGCCATCGAATAGGCGCGCAGGCTCAGACGGATGGGCGAGGTCATTCTCGACCACCTCCTCGCCGATGTGCATGGCGGGCAGAGCGACGGAGGGCTCGGCAATCGCCTCGCCGTCGATCGGATCGTTGAACAGCGGCAGTGGCGCCTGCCCGTGAATGGCGCGCACCTGCCACAGCGCCTCGCGCCGGGTCAACTGCATCCCCGAAAACGCGTCCGCCTTGGCCAGATGTTCCAAAACCGCAGGCGCAACCCCCGCGCGCAGCCAGACCGCCTGCGGATCTGGATAGCCATTGCCCCGCGCAGCGGCGATCCAGTCGGCATCGTCCTGCTTGACCCCCTTGATCTGACGAAACCCCAGATGCAACGCCAGGCCACCATCGGGCTGCCGTTCCAAACCGTTGTCCCACAGGCTGGCGTTTACGCAGATCGGGCGGACCTCGACCCGGTGGTCGCCTGCATCGCGGATAATCTGGGCGGGCGCATAAAACCCCATCGGCTGCACATGCATCAATGCGCAGGAAAAACCGCCGGATAATGGCGCTTCAGCCAGGCCGAGACATAGCAGCGCAAAAACAGCCGCATGGCTTTCGGGAAAGCCGTCATTGGCAAAGCCCTCGATCTGGACAAAACAGCGGGCGGCGATCCGCAAGCCTGCTCCTGAAACAGCTGCACGCCGATGGTGCGTTTCGTCACCTCCTCCAGCGCGGGACCGAAAGGTTCGGACTGTTCCAGCCCTTGCCTGCGGCGGATATAGGGTTGCACCATGCCGCCCTGAATCGGGCCGGGCCGAACGATGGCGACCTCGATCACCAGATCGTAGAATTCCTTCGGCTTCATCCGGGGCGTGAAGTTCATCTGCGCCCGGCTTTCTACCTGAAACACCCCGACCGTGTCGGCCACTTGCAGCATCTTGTAGGTCTCGGGGTCTTCGGTCGGGACGGTATCAAGACGCAGGGGCAGCTTTTCGTGGCTGTCCAGCAGCTCGAACGCTTTGCGGATACAGGTCAGCATTCCAAGCCCCAACACATCAACCTTCAGGATACCAAGCGCGTCGATGTCGTCCTTGTCCCATTCGATCAGGGGGTGGTCCTCCATCGCGGCGTTTTCGATCCGGCTAAACTTATCCGCCCGCCCCTTGGCGATGACGAAGCCGCCGACATGCCCCGACAGGCCGCCCGTGACATCTTGGCTGAGCCCCATCACCTTGCCGACCTCGTGGATCGCGACACGCGAACGGAAATGGATCACCGTGCCGCAAAGCCCGGCGCGGTGGCGGCCGTATTTCCTGTAGATCCACTGGATCACCTCTTCACGCCGTTCATGTTCAAAATCGACGTCGATATCGGGCGGCTTGCCGCGATGGCGCGAGATGAAGCGTTCAAACACCATGCCGATCACCTCGGGCGAGACATCGGTGATGCCCAGAAGATAACACAAGATGGAATTCGCCGCCGAGCCGCGCCCCTGACACAGTATCCCCTGGCTGCGGACATATTGGGCGATGTCATGGACGGTCAGGAAATAGGCCGGAATGTTCAACTCCTCCACCACCGCTCGTTCCTTTTCCAACAGCCCGAGCGCGCGCGGCAACGCGCCTTGCAGATAGCGCCAGGTAAGGCCTTCGTGCGCCAGACGCCGCAGCCTGTCCATCGGGGCTTCGTCGCCTTCGGTGACCTCATCAGGGTATTGGTATGTCAATTCGGACAGGCTGAACCGGCACAGCGCGGCGATCTGCACCGTGCGGGCCAGTGCAGCAGAGTGATGGCGAAACAGCCGCACCATGTCGGACGCCCCCTTCAGGCGCCGCTCGGCATTGGGCAGCGCGCGCGGGTGCCGATATTTTCGATGGTACAGCCAATCCGCAGGCGTGCCGATTTCCTGCCGTGAACAGGTATCCGTGCGCTGCTGCGAGCGGATCGGCAAGGCAGTGTCAGCCGCGCGCTGCAAGTCGCGTAACACACTGTAGGACCGCACCACCCCGGCCAGCGAATTGCTCGGTAGTGGCAATTGCCGCCAGACCCAGTTCGGCGGCCCACACGACAAACTCCTCGGGGTGCGAAGCGTCGGTCAGGAAGATGAAATTGGTGGTGAAGCACAGTTCGGCATAGCCAGAAGGCGCGATCATGCGAATTCCGCCTGCACGAACCAGCCGGGGTTTTGCGGGGTGTAAAACAGCCATAACCGCCGTCTCTGCGTGGTTTCAACGCGCCAGCGAAACGCCTATGGCCGCTCAGCACCGGTTGCCAAAGGCGCGCAGACCTCATGGACGCGAGATGAGCGCAGGGGAAAAGCTGTGAGCGGCGCCGTCGTCCAACAGCGATACGACAACCGAACCATGTTGCAAGGATCGGCTTGCATCATGCCCGCAGGCGGCGGGTTTCGAGGGGAGCTTCGTGTCAAGAATCGCTCACCTTCATCCCACAGAAAAACAGACGATTGTTTCCATGGGGTGTGGTGCCTGCTGTATGCCTGTCGCTATTTTTAAGAATCTGGCGGTTATCTTCGCCGAAACGGTCCAGAAAAACCATGCAAGCCTAGGGTTTGGTCACATCGACGACCTGTTCTGGCCAACAGAAGCCCAGATGGACCGGCTTTGTCCGCTTGGCAGAAAAACGGTCTCTCGGACTGTTTTCTGCCCCTCCAAGAGCCATGAAAGTCTACGCGAGGATGATCGTCGCGTCCTGAGTGGTATCGCTTGAAACCGCTGTACCGTTGGTCAGATCTCGGACAGCGCCAGGAACATCTGTATAAAAGCTTTCCCTCTTCAGGGGAGGGATCCCCCCCTCCAGCCTGAACTGTGTCAGACGCCTCGGCGCTATTCGGCCGCCTTGCCCGCCGCATCAATCTTTTCGGCGCGCTCCTCGACCAGACGGACGATCTCATCCACCATCTGTTCGTTGGTCATCTTGTGACTTTGCTTGCCCGCCATATAGACCATGCCGGCCCCCGCACCGCCGCCGGTAAACCCGATATCGGTCATCAGCGCCTCGCCCGGGCCATTCACCACACACCCGATGATCGACAGGCTCATCGGCGTCTTGATATGCTCCAGACGCTTTTCCAGCACCTCGACCGTCTTGATCACGTTGAAACCCTGCCGGGCGCAGGACGGGCATGAGATGATCTGCACGCCGCGCGTCCGCAGCCCCAGTGATTTCAGGATCTCAAAGCCGACCTTGACCTCTTCGACCGGATCGGCGGACAGGCTGACACGGATCGTATCGCCAATCCCCATCCACAGCAGATTGCCCAGCCCGATGGCCGATTTCACCGTGCCCGAGACCATCCCCCCCGCCTCGGTGATGCCCAGATGGATCGGCGCATCGGTCGCATCGGCCAATGCCTGATAGGCGGCGGCGGACAGGAACACATCCGATGCTTTCACGGAAATCTTGAATTCGTGAAAATCGTTGTCTTCCAGGATCTTGATGTGATCCAGCCCGGATTCGACCATCGCCTCGGGACAAGGCTCACCGTATTTCTCCAGCAGATGCCGCTCCAGCGATCCGGCATTCACCCCGATACGGATCGAG
This sequence comes from Paenirhodobacter sp., assembly GCA_036398515.1. Lineage (GTDB taxonomy): Bacteria > Pseudomonadota > Alphaproteobacteria > Rhodobacterales > Rhodobacteraceae > Rhodobacter. The sequence continues at coordinate 39,033 of DASWPI010000010.1, read as the reverse complement.
CAGCCATGATCCTTGGCCGCACGGATCACCTCTTTCACCCGTTTTTCGTCGCCAATATTGCCCGGGTTGATCCGCAGGCATGCGGCTCCGGCCTCGGCGGCCTCGATGGCGCGTTTATAGTGGAAATGGATATCGGCCACGATCGGCACCGGGCTTTCCCGCACGATTTCGCGCAGCGCGATGGCCGAATCCTGATCCGGCACCGAGACCCGCACAATATCCGCCCCCGCATTGGCGGCGCCGATCACCTGATTCAGCGTTGCCCGGATATCGGTGGTCAGGGTGTTGGTCATCGTCTGCACCGAAATCGGTGCATCGCCCCCCACGGGCACATTCCCCACCATGATCTGACGCGATTTGCGGCGTTCGATGGTGCGCCACGGACGAACGGAATTGAGCGACATGTCAGGCCTCCGGTTTCATCGCCAGACATAGGACAGCCGTCGCCCGAGGGCAACGGCTGGCATAAAACTTCAAGAAACCGTCATTCGCCCAATTGCGGCGAAGGAACAATCCCCCCGGCATCGGCGACGGCCACCATCTTCGCCAGATCGCCATCCGCCGCGGCATTGGCAACGGCGAATTTCTCATCCAGCGATTCCGAGGTCAGCACCACATTCTTGCTGACGATACCGCGTTTGCCCGCCGGGCCATGCGCGACACCGTTCACCGCGAAATAGATCGCACCGGATTCGCCGATCCGCATCACCGGCGGCTGTTCCAGCTTGGGCACGGCAAAACGTTCGCCCGCATCCATCACCTTTTCCAGCAGGATGCTGCCATCGGCGGCCTTGATCCGCACCCAGGACGGGCGCACGGCCAGAACCTCGACCTCGGGTGCGTCGGCTGCCATGGTCCGCACGATCCCCTCACCGGGCACCGCCGCCGCCAGTTGTTCGCCCGCGACGGCCAGGGGCATCGGCCCCTGCACGGCATTTTGCGCCAATACCGGTTGTTGCGCCAACCCGGTCCCGGCCAGCAATCCGGCCTGGTTCGGGTCAATCGAGGCGATCGGGCCATCGCGCGCCACCAGAACCGGGGCATCCAACGCCTGCGGACGATACAGACGATCCAGCGCCTCGACCGAGGGGGCATCCGGCGCGGCATCATTTTCCGCCACCTGCATCTTGGCCGCAGCGGCATCAATCGGGTCGATTTCCGCCACCACGCCCGGGGCCTGATCGACCGGGGCCAGATGCACGCGCTGCACCTCTTTCAGCACGGTCCAGCCGCCATAGCCTATCCCGCCTGCCAGCACCGCCAGCACCACCAGCGATCCTACGGCCCGCAGGTCGATCTTCGACCACAAGGGTTCGGGCTTCGGGATGAAGGGGGCATTGGGATTGGCCAATGCCTCGGCCAGATCCGAGGCGGGACGTGCCGATTTCACGCCTGCCGGTTTGGGGCCCGAAGCCGCAGCGGCCATGCCATGCACAGGCTGAAACCCGGTCTCGGCGCAGAACCGCTCGAACGCCCAATCCGGGTCCATGCCCAGATAGCGAGCATAGGACCGCACATACCCCGCCACAAAGGACGGCGTATCAAAAGACGACAGGTCAGCACTTTCAATGGCAGCCACATAGGCCGCCTTGACGCGCAACTCGCGCTGCACATCCAATAGCGACTTGGCAAGCGTTGCCCGCTCACCGCGCATGATATCGCCAAGCTTCAGCTCAAAGTCGTCAAAGCCTTTCGGCCTGTCCGCCTCTTGCGTCGAAGGAACGCTCCTCCGCCCGATCATATGCCTGCCCTGCCCTCACGCCCTGATGGTTTCCGAATCAGGATGTTACTCCTGAAACCGTTGCCGATTCCCTATCACAAGCCGTTGAGCCGTGCATCCGCAGAACGTGACTACGCACTGGCTTCGGCGCGATTCAGCGCGCAGCGCGACCACAGCGCATCCATCGCACGCACCAACTGATCTATCTGCGCCGCGCCATGCACCGGCGAGGGGGTGAACCGCAGCCGTTCCGTGCCCCGCGGCACGGTGGGGAAATTGATCGGCTGCACGTAAATCCCGAATTCATCCAGCAGCATATCCGACAACAGCTTGGTATGCACCGGATTGCCGATGATCACCGGCACGATATGGCTGCCGTGATCAATGAACGGCATCCCCAGCCCGCGCAAACGCAGCTTCAAGATCCGGGCGTGCAACTGTTGCGCGTCGCGCAGCTTCTGCCCCTCGGCCGTCTTCAGGAAGGCGATCGAGGCCGCCGCCCCCGCCGCCACGGCAGGCGGCAGCGAGGTGGTGAAGATGAACCCCGGCGCATAGGACCGCAGCGCATCCACCATCCGCGCCGAACCAGCGATATAGCCACCATAGACCCCGAACGCCTTGCCCAGCGTGCCGTTGAACAGGTCGATCCGATGCGCCTGCCCGATCTGCTCGGCATAGCCGCCACCGCGCGGACCATACATGCCGACGGCGTGGACCTCATCCAGATAGGTCAGCGCGTTGAATTCCGCCGCCAGATCGCAGATCTCGGTGATCTTGCCGAAATCGCCATCCATAGAATAGACCGACTCGAACGCGATCAGCTTGGGCGCCGCCGGGTCATCCGCCACCAGCAGCGCGCGCAGATGCGCCATGTCGTTGTGGCGGAAAATCCGCTTTTCCCCCGCGCCACGCCGGATGCCCTCGATCATCGAGGCATGGTTCAACGCGTCCGAATAAATGATCAGCCCCGGAAACAGGCGCCGCAAGGTGCTGAGCGTGGTGTCATTCGCCACATAGGCTGACCCGAAGACCAGGGCCGCCTGCGTGCCATGCAGGTCGGCCAGTTCGGCTTCCAGCAGTTTGTGATAGCCGGTGGTGCCGGAAATATTGCGCGTCCCGCCCGATCCGGCGCCGACCGCATCCAGCGCCGCATGCATCGCCGCCAGAACCTGCGGGTTCTGCCCCATGCCCAGATAATCATTGCCGCACCAGACCGTGATATCCTTGCGCGTGCCGTCGGGCCGGGTCCAGACCGCCTTGGGATAAGCGCCATTCTCCCGCGTGATATCAACGAAAGTGCGATAGCGGCCCTCGTCATGCAATTGTGCCAATGCCTGATCGAGTGAGGTATCGTAGGTCATATCCCATGTCCCTTGCAGATATAGCGGGGTGCGCTGGCGGATCCTTGCAACAGATGGGCGCGCGCGGGCCTTGATAAAGGTCAAATTCACCGGAGGGGAGTGAAAAATCGTCGCAGGCTGGCGCCTTTTCATCTACCCCGTCCCGTGCCGCACGGGTGGACAGCGCCGACCTAGGTGCTAGGGTCGGCCCGAAACAGGAGGCATCCATGACCCTTGACGCCATTCTCACCCGTATTGACGACAACCTGCCCACGGCGACAGAACGCCTGATGGCGTTGATGCGAATCCCGTCGATTTCCACCGATCCGGCCTATAAACCCCATTGTGACGCAGCCGCCGACTGGCTGGTGGCAGAGCTGAACACGCTCGGCTTCAAGGCGGAAAAGCGCCCGGCCCCCGGCCATCCCTTTGTCGTCGCCCGGCACGAAGGCCCCGGCCCGCATCTGCTGTTCTACGGTCACTATGACGTGCAACCGGTCGATCCCCTGTCGCAATGGACCCGCGATCCGTTCGATCCGGCCATCGAGGCCACCGCCAACGGCCCGGTGATCCGCGGGCGTGGATCGTCGGATGACAAAGGCCAGTTGATGACCTTTATCGAGGCCTGCCGGGCCTACAAAGACGTCAACGGCACCCTGCCCGGCAATCTGACGATCTTCTTCGAGGGCGAAGAGGAATCGGGTTCGCCCTCGCTGATCCCCTTCCTGCAGGACAACAAGGATGAACTCAGCTGCGATCTGGCGCTGATCTGTGACACCTCGATGGTGTCGCCGGGTGTGCCGTCGATTGCTGGGCAACTGCGCGGTATGCTGAAAGAGGAATTCACCCTGCACGGGCCGCGCATCGACCTGCATTCGGGCCATTACGGCGGTCCGGCCCTGAACCCGCTGCGCGAGATCTCGCATCTGATCGCCTCGTTCCACGATGACACCGGGCGTGTCGCGGTCGAGGGGTTCTATGCCGGTGTGCATGAGGTCCCGGCCGAGCTGAAACGCCAGTGGGAGGCCTGCGGCTTTGATGCCCGGGCCTATCTGGCCCATGCCGGCATGACCGTGGCGCATGGTGAGGCCGACTATAGCGCGCTGGAACAGCAATGGGCGCGCCCGACGCTGGAAATCAATGGGTTGTGGGGCGGCTATCAGGGAACCGGCTCAAAAACCGTGATCCCCGCCGAGGCGCATTGCAAGATCACCTGCCGTCTGGTCGGGGACATGGACCCCACGGATGTGCGCCGCAAGCTGCGCGCCCATATCGAGGCCCGCCTGCCCGTGGACGCCACGATCACCTGGGACAGCGATCTGGACGGGGCACCGGCGGCGGTCATGGATACCTCGCGGCCGGAATTCGAACAGGCACGCCAGGCGCTGTCTGATGAATGGAACCGCGAGGCGGTGATCGTCGGCATGGGCGGGTCGATCCCGATCGCCTATTATTTCAAATCGATTCTGGGCATGGATGCGATGCTGATCGGCTACGCCAATGATGATGACGCGATCCATAGCCCGAATGAGAAATACGATGTGAAAAGCTTCCACAAGGGCATTCGCAGCTGGGCCCGCATTCTGGATCGCATCGCGCGCTGACGGTAAAGCCCCGGCTCTGCCCGCCTGATCCCGGGGTGTCGCGCCCCGGGGTCGTGAGGCGTCGCTAGCGCGGATCATCTGGCATAGTTGACAGCGTTTTGCAGCCACTCGCCGAGGGTCTCGAGGCGTCCTGCACGGCGAAGGCTGTCTGGATGGCGCGGTCGTTGATTTCAACGGTGATCATGGCTATTTTCCCCTTGCAGGCGTGACACGGTAATATTCTCGCGACCGTAGCATAATCTACGGATCGGAGCGCCATGCAGGGCTTCCGGGAAACCGGATAGCGGGGCCCTGCCGCCTGTTGAGGCCGTGTACTCCGATCCCGATGGGTAAGCGGATCGGTTCGAAAGAGTGGATTGATGTCAGTTCGAGTCTGATCCGGCCTCACGATTTTTCTGCCCATTTATAGGCGCTTTATAACTGGAATTGGCTTTGCCTCGCTCTTGGGCTTAGGACCGAGCTTATCCCTTTCCCGGCTATCGTCAGCGTATGCGAACCGCCTCGGGCGTACCAAGTGAGGTGACGCGATTCATGAGTGCGATGCGGCTCTGGACCTCTGCATATCTTTCGCCATGATGCGCTCGCCCAGGAGCTTGAGGCAAGCTCATCCGATCGTCGGGAAAACAGTCCAGGGGACTGTTTTCTGACCCTCATCACATCTCCACGCGACTTCGTCGGTGATATCCGGACCATTTTTTTCAGCTTGCCCCTCCGCGGGCTTCAGTGGCAACAACGCAAGATTGCAGCTGGCTGAAGAACGGCAGCACCTGGCCCGCCTCAACTTCTTGCGAAAAAGCACGTGGCCTGAGGGCAGAACTGGATCGAAGAGGCGCCGAAAGCGACACACAGTCTTCGCCAGATCGAGCCCGACCGTGAACCGAAGCTCCGCGCAGCGATAATCTCAGACATGACCGATCTCCCTTGTGGATCATCGCAGACCCACCCTCGCTCACAGATGCCCTCGGGCGGCTATCGCAGCAGCAAAGCCGGGAGCCGTCCTTCGGTTACCGGACCGTGGCCTGGCTTCTGGGATTCAACAAGAACCGAGGTCGCAGCGGGTCTTTCAGTTCAAGGGCTGGCAGGTTCGGAAACGACAGGTGGGGATGCGCCCACGCATCAAGGCCATCCCATCGGTCGCGGCCGCGCCGAATGAAAATTGGTCGACAGACATGTGCCGGGTCTGGGCAGGTCGGGACGGCTGGGCCACGCTGGCGCGGGTCCTGCTCATTGATCAATCTGTTCATCGGGACTTACGCGGCCCCACTGGGGCCACGGTCCCCTCTTCATAGGTGAAATGGCTTCTCCTCATGGCGTCTGCTCCTTCAGGTTGGGCAGACTCTACATCACGACGAGGAAACTTCCGGGGGGGGGCAGGTCACCTCAACTCCCTGCTCAAGCAACAGAAAACAGGAAACTGAATAATTTCTGCTAATCGTAGATCGTGGGCTAAACAGCCCACGATGTTATTTTCAGATGTACTGATTTTATTGAATAACTGCAGTTCAGACTGCTGCCGCAGATGGCGATATGGTCTGTGTTGGCGGAAATCCATAAAACCACGTCTCACCGCTCAGCAACCGCACACCTAAACGGGCGCTCAGCGCCGCTTGCCGTAGGTCCTGGTGGTCTTGTTGCCGCGCGGACCGGATTGCACCGGGGTATTGGCCCGGTTTTCCTCGACCAGCTTGCGCCAACGGTCCAACCGCGCGGGGTCAAGATTGCCCGCCGCAACCGCCGCCTGCACCGCACAGCCGGGTTCATGCGCATGGGTGCAATCGCGGAACCGGCATGCCGGGGCCAGCTCGGCTATCTCGGCGAACAGCAGCTCGAACCCCGCCGAGATATCGCTGACATGCAGCGTGCGAATCCCGGGCGTGTCGATCACCCAACCGCCACACACCACCGAATGCAGCGACCGCGAGGTCGTGGTGTGGCGCCCCTTGGCATCGGATTCGCGGATGCTGCCGGTCAGTTGCGCCTCGTCTTCCGACTTGTCGGCCAGCGTATTCAGCAGCGATGACTTGCCTACCCCCGACGAACCGACCAACACCACGGTCTGGCCCGGTCCGCACCACGGCGCCAGAACCTGCGCCGCCTCGGGCGATTTGGCGTTCAGCGCCACCACATCCAACCCACGTTGCAACGCGATGGCCTGATCACGATAGGGCGCGACATCGGCAACCTGATCGGCCTTGGTCAGCACGATCACCGGTCGGGTTCCGGCCTCATTCGCCAGCGCCAGATACCGTTCCAGCCGCGCCGGGTTCAGATCATCGTTGCACGACGTCACGATGAACAGCGTATCGACATTGGCGGCAATCAGCTGCGGCGCGCGACTGCCCTCGGTGCGCCTTTGCAACAACGCATTGCGGTCCAGCCGACGCGTCAGCATATGGGTATCGGGCGCGACCAGAACCCAGTCGCCCACCGCGTAATCCGAGGTATTGGCCCGATCCGGCAACATCAGCCGGATCGGGCCAGAGACGGAAAACGCGCTCATCCGGGCGCGATGCACCGTGGCGATGCGCATCGGGATCAGGTCGGCCTCATCGGGCAAAACCTGATCGGCAAAGAACGCCGACCAGCCAAGGGCCGCCAAGGATATAGGGGATTGATCTGATATCTGGGTCACAGCCGTCTGCATGAACGCGACACCGCCGCGATGCAAGTGTTTCCTTGCTGCGGATCTGCGCAGCGGGGGCGGTTGCGCGCCATCACCGCATGCTTCCCGGTGGCGCCCCGACAACCCGCTTGAACGCCCGGCTGAACGCCGCCTGCGAGCTGTAGCCCAGACGCAAGGCCACCGCCTCGATCGACAGGCCATCTTGCGCGATCCATTGCCCGGCCAGGCGCATGCGCAATTCGGTCACATAGCCCAGCGGGGTCACGCCGGTCACCTCAACGAACCGCGCCGCGAACACCGAACGCGACACCCCCATTTCCGCCGCCAGCGCCGCCACCGTCCAGGTCCGCCCCGGATCGCGATGCACCATCTGCAATACCCGGCCCAGGTGCGGATCACGCAGCGCCTCGACCCAGCCCGAGGCACTGCCGCAGCCGCATTCCACCCAGCCCCGCACGATGGACGCCGCGACCACATCCGCCAGCCGCGCCAGAATACCGGCGAAACCGGCGCGCTCGGTACAGGCCTCGCGCTCCATCGCCTCCAGAATCGGGATGATCTCGGGCTGGCGCTCGGCCAGCATGCTCAACTGCATCACCTGCGGCATCATCGCCACCAGCGGGTGCATACTGCCCAGATCGAAATCCATGCAGCCGCTGAAAATGATCGTATCCGCCGTGCGACAGGTCCCATCGGGACAGCTGGAAACCGCCTCGACCGCCGCGCAGATCGGTGCCGCAGAAAACGCGGCCAGATCCTGCACCATCGCCTTGTCGCTGGATTGCAACGCATGCGCCGGACCATGCGGCAGGAAAACCGCATCGCCGCATTCGATCCGCCGCACCCCGTCCGGCAAACGCAAGATCGCGCTGCCCTGCGCGACGAAGTGGAACTGGGCCTTGCCCTCGGGTCCGCCAAAGCCGATGCCGAACGGCTGCGCCAGACGCAGGCGGCGATAACGGATACCATTCAGGCGCATCCCCATCAGCAGCTCGCTCATCACATCTGCGGCGGGAATTTGTTTGGGGTGATCCAGCATTTCGGACGATCTGTCATAAATTTCGGAAATCCCGTCATAGCACGTCCGACACAAGGCGGATAGACAGGTTCTCCACCCGCTTCATCCTGTGCCTGAAACCTCCCCCTGTACGAAAGAACCGCCCGATGCCCGGTCACCACTACCTTACGCCAAACAGCCCGCCGATAGCGGCACGCTGGCCGGCCGTCTATGCCCTGACCTTCAGCGTGTTCGACCTGATCGCGGCCGAGTTCCTGCCGATGAGCCTGCTGACCCCGATGGCCGCCGATCTGGGGGTCAGCAAGGGTCTGGCCGGCCAGGCGGTGACCGCCACCGCCGTCATCGCCCTGCTGACCGGATTGCTGATCGCAACGCTGACGCGCGGGGTTGACCGCCGACACGTGCTGTTGGGGTTTTCGGTGTTGCTGATCGTGTCGAACCTGCTGGTCGCGGCATCGACCAGCTATGCCATGCTGCTGTGCGGACGGTTGCTGCTGGGTATCGCCATTGGCGGCTTCTGGACGATGTCGGCGGCGATTGCGATGCGGCTAGTGCCCGCGGCACAAGTGCCCAAGGCCCTGTCGATGATCTTCGCCGGGGTCTCGCTGGCCACCGTCGTCGCCGCGCCACTGGGCAGCCTGCTGGGCGCCGCAATCGGCTGGCGCGCGGTTTTCCTGTGGACTGCGGGCTTCGGCGCAATGGGTCTGGCCGCGCAATGGGTCACCTTGCCGGGCATGGCGGCCTCGGGGGCGACAGGTCTGCGCACCCTGTTCCAGGTGTTGCGCCGCCCCGGCGTCTGGCAGGGCATCTGCTGTGTGGCGCTGGTCTTCACCGGGCAATTCGCGCTGTTCACCTTTATCCGGCCGTTTCTGGAAGGACCACTGGGGGCCGATGTCTCGGGCGTCACCACGTTCCTGCTGGGCTTCGGGATCGCCAATTTCATCGGCACGATGCTGGCGGGACCGCTGATCAAGCGCAACCTGAACCTGACACTGGCCGCCATGCCGCTGGTGGCGGGGGCCAGTGCGCTGGCCTTGTCCGGGCTGTCCAGCGCCTCGATGCTAAGCCTTGCGCTGGTGTCGCTGTGGGGCATGGCGTTTGGCGGCGTGCCCGTGGCCTGGACCACCTGGAACACCCGCATCGCCCCGGATGAGGCCGAAAGCGCCGGGGGCCTGATCGTCGCCGCGATTCAGTTCGCAATCGCAGCGGGCGCGGCAACCGGGGGCCTGATCTATGACACTGCGGGGGCAACCGGCGTCTACACCTACGGCGGTGCGGTGCTGATCCTGGCAGCCGTGCTGATCGCCCTGCGGGTCCGGGCGCCTGCGCCGCTGACGGCCTGACACGCGCCCCCCAGGGGCGCGGATCCGCGCGACGGACCGGAAGACATCATCGGTGTGGGGCGGCGGCCGCCCCACCAAGGATCGGGCCCAGGTTCCCCCGGGCCCGACGGATATCCGGCCTTACCAGGAGGTCAGGACCGTGCCATGATACTTGTCCTCGATGAATTTCTTCACCTCGGGCGAGTGGTAGCTGTCGACCAGCTCCTGCACCCACGGCTTGCCCTCGTCGCCATTGCGCACGACCAGAACGTTCACATAGGGGTTGTCGGCGCTTTCCATCGCAATCGCGTCGGTTTTCGGGTTCAGGCCCGAGGCGATGGCATAGTTGGTATTGATCAGCGCCGCATCCAGATCCGCCAGCGACCGCGGCAGTTGCGCCGCATCCAGTTCCTGGAACTTCAGCTTCTTCGGGTTCTCGGTGACATCCAGGATCGTCGGTTTCAACCCGGCATCCGGCGCGACCTTGATCACCCCCAGCTGTTGCAGCACCAGCAAGGCGCGGCCGCCATTGGTCGGATCATTCGGAATCCCGACAGTGGCCCCCGAGGGCAGCTGGTCCAGCGCCTTCAGCTTGTGCGAATAGACGCCCATCGGCGTGGTGATCGTGGTGCCGATCACCTTCAGGTCAAAGCCGCGATCCTTCATCTGGTTGTCCAGATAGGGGACGTGCTGGAACGAGTTCGCCTGAATATCGCCATCCGCCAGCGCCTGGTTCGGCACGACGTAATCCGAGAATTCGACGACCTTGATGTTCAGCCCCTTCGGGGCCGCGACCTTGGCGACCTCTTCCATGATTTCGGCATGTTCGCCGGGGGACACGCCGACCTTGATATCTTCGGCCATTGCGGTTCCGGCGATCAGCGCCAGAACCGAGGCAAGTGTCGTAAGACGCAGCATGGGAATACTCCTTTTGCGTTGGAAAACCAGTATTGGGAAATCAGTGGCCGCGGTTGCGCGGCGCGCGTTTGTCGACCCGTGCGGCGATCCGCTCGCCCAGCGATTGCACCACCTGCACCAGCACGATCAGGATCACCACCACGGCCGCCATCACCTCGGGCATGAAGCGTTGATAGCCATAGCGTATCCCCAGATCGCCCAGCCCCTCGCCGCCCACGGCGCCGACCATGGCGGAATAGCCGATCAGGCTGACCACAGCCAGCGTCAGGCCCAGCGTGATACCCGGCAGCGCCTCGGGCACCAGAACCTTGCGGATGATCTGGAACGGCGTCGCCCCCATCGCGCGGGCAGCCTCGATCAGACCGCTGTCGACCTCGCGGATGGCGTTTTCCACCAGACGCGCGATGAACGGGATGGCGGCGATGGTCAACGGAACGATGGCCGCCGTGGTGCCGATGGAGGTGCCCGCGATGGCGCGGGTGAACGGGATGATCGCCACCACCAGAATGATGAACGGCACCGACCGCGTGGCATTCACCACCAGCCCCAGAACCTTGTTCACCCAAGGCGCGCTCAACATCTCGCCGCGCTGCGATGTCGCCAGGAACACCCCCAGCGGCAATCCGAACAGCGTGCCCAGCAGCGCCGAGATCGCCACCATATACAGCGTCTGCCCGGTCGAGGAGATCAGCAGATTGATCAGATTAGCCGACATAGCCCAGCACCTCCGTGGTCAGCCCGTGGCGTTCCAGATAGGCCCGTGCCTCTTCGGCGCGCGCGGCCTCCAGCGATATGATCAGGTTGCCGAACGGATGCGGCCCCACCTCTTCGATGGCGCCCGCCAGAATATTGACCGCGATCCCCAGTTGCGAGGTCAGCATCGACAACATCGGATCGGTCGCATGCAGCCCGGCGAAGGTCACCCGGATCACCTCGGACGCGGTTCCCTGCGGGCGCTCGGCCACCAGTTTGCTGGTAATGAACGCCGGCAGCACCAACCCCGTCACCCCCGACAGGAATGACCGCGTGGTCGGATGCTGCGGATGGGTGAAAACGTCATAGGTTGCCCCCGCCTCGATGATGCGCCCGCCCTCGATCACCGCCATATGGCTGGCGATATCGCGCACCACGGTCATTTCATGGGTGATCAGCAGGATCGTCAGCCCCAGATCGCGGTTGATCTCGGCCAGCAGCGCCAACACCGTGCGGGTGGTTTCCGGGTCCAGCGCCGAGGTCGCCTCATCCGACAGCAGCACCTTGGGCTGCGTCGCCAATGCGCGCGCAATGCCCACCCGTTGCTTCTGCCCGCCCGACAGTTCCGCCGGATAGCGGTCACGCTGGGCCTGCAATCCGACGCGATGGATCAGTTCCTCGACACGCGGCTTGATATTGCCCAGACCGGCGATTTCCAACGGCAGCGCGATATTGTCGTAAACCGTGCGCGACGACAACAGGTTGAAGTGCTGAAAGATCATGCCCACATCGCGGCGGATCTGGCGCAACGCGGCGCCCTCGGCCGCGCCCACGTCCTGACCGCCGACCAGAACCCGCCCCGCCGTTGGCCGCTCCAACCCGTTCACCATCCGCAACAGCGTCGATTTCCCCGCGCCAGAGCGGCCGATGATACCGGTGATCGTGCCCGACGGCACCGACAGGCTGACATCTTCCAACGCCATGACCAGACCGCCTTCCTTTTTGGGGAAAGACTTGCCAACCTGATCGAAGGTAATGGCGGCGCCGGATGTGTCTGCGGTCATGGCCGAGCCTCTGGTCTGGATCGAGTTCGCCGCCTAGCGCGAATCCGGCCCGAAAGGCAAGGCTTTCGGCCCCATCCGCCCGAACCGCACCGGGTTGTTTGCCCCCCGCCCCGCCCGCGCGGCGAAGGACCGCCAGCCATGCCCTGTCATCAGGGACGCCCGTTCTGCCCCCGTGATACAGGCTGAAAAACATCCTTATTTCAACGGGCCACCGCGCCTTCAGATATCGGCGCGCGGATGGCGCAGGAACGCCACATCGCGCAGATCTATCCGGTTCCCGCCCGCATCGGGGAAAATCATATCGATCCAGGCTTTTTCCAGCCGCGCTTCGTCCATCAGGGTCAGGCCGGGTTCGAAATCCACCAGATACCGGCCATCGGTCACATCGACATGCCGCACCAGCTGTTCCCGATGGCCGCTGTGCATCAGATTGAAGCGCAGATAGATCTGCGCCGGACGTTGCGCCCGAATGCGTGCCGCGACGCGCAGCAGATGGCTGCGCCGCAGCCCCGTCAGCCCCTCGGGCGGCAGATCCAGCACCAGGGACAGGAATGTCCCGTCGAACCCCGCCACATCCAGCGTCAGGCCACAGCCGGGGGCCTCGATGGCATCGGTCTGGGTCAGAAGGATTTCAGGCCGCGCACAATCATGGAACAATGTCACCCCGGCGGCCAATGCGGTCTCGGCCCGTCCCACCTGCCAGACGCGCACCGGCATCGGTTCGCGCCACGGCGACGGACGCCAGATCCAGTCACACCCCCAGGGCAGATCGGTATCATCCAGGCGCGCCGCAAGCGGGGTCGGCGGCACAACCCCGCGTCTGGTCTGCAAATGATCCAGCAAAGACATCTGTGCCATCTCCCGTCAAAATACCTGACACGCCAGAACATCGGCGCGACAAACACACCACCGGAAACACACCACCTAGTTAACCCGGCACAAAAACCGGTCTCAGGTCCAGCCGTTGGCAGCCCTGATCGACGCTACAAAATCCTCCAGCAAGCGGATCTGCGCCGCATCCGTCATCGGTGCCGCGCGCAAGGGCAGCACCGACAGCGCGGTGATCCGCCCGCCCAGATCCACGATGGCGCGCCAGTAAACCTGACTGACCAAGGGGTCACGCGGGGTGGACCGGTCGCGGATCTTCAGCAACATCACCGACCCCGCCTTGCGCACCTGCAAGATGTCCACATCCCCCGCCGAGCCCGACCGCGCCAGCATCGCTCGCCCGGCAGCGGAATGGAAAAACCGGTCAAAACCGGGAAAGGTGGTCTCGATCGGGCCGGGGGTTTCCGGGCCGATGGTCGCGCTCAGCACCGCCTGCCGCATCGGTGTGCGCGCGGGCGCGGCACCGCCGATCACCGCGCAATCGCCAAACAGCACAAAGCTGCCGCTGCCATTATCACGGCGCGATTTCGGATCGACGCAAAATCCGGCGGGCGCCGCCACCACGAACCGCCCGCCCAGCAGGTTGACCCGATCCGTCGGACCGGACAGCGCGCTGCATCCCGCCATCGCGGCGACCAGCATCAACCCGCGTAGCGGGCGCCCAAGAAAGGAGACAGACATGACCATGCCCCGGCATAGCCAGCCCGGCGACTTCGGGCAAGGGCTGCCAAGGCACAACCGCGCCGCGCCCGCCGCAATTTAGCGCGAGCCACACACCGCCCCACCCGCTTGCCCCCACCCGCCGATCAGGGCATTTTCAACCAAACCGCAGCTGGGACCGGATCGGGGAAATGGATGTTTTATCTGGGTGTTGATGGCGGCGGCAGCGGATGCCGCGCGGTTCTGACCGATGCCGCAGGCCGGATCGTGGCCCAGGCCCAGGCGGGCCCCGCCAATATCGCCAGCGATTACCAGGGTGCCCGCCAGACGCTTTTGACGCTGGTGGCACAGGTGACGGCGGGCCATTGCGCCGCGCATGAGCTGCGGGCGGTTCTGGGGCTGGCGGGCGCCAATCTTTCGGGCGCGGCGGGGCGGTTGCAGGCGGAACTGCCATTCACGGCGCGGGTCATGCAAGATGTCACCACCTCGGTGCGCGGCGCCCTGGGCGCGCAGGACGGCATTGTCGCGGCCATCGGCACCGGCTCGGTCTTTGCCCGACAATTGCATGGGCAGGTTCATGCAATCGGCGGCTGGGGCCTGCGTCTGGGGGATGAAGCCTCGGGCGCATGGATCGGCCAGCGACTGTTGGCGCGGGCCACGCGGGCGCATGACGGCTTTGTGCCGATGACACCGCTGCTTCGCGATCTGACCGAGGAACTGGGTGGCCCGGCCGGAATGGTAGGATTTTCACTGCGCGCGACACCCGCCGACTGGGCCCGCCATGCGCCGCGCATTCTGGGCAGCGATGACCCAGCGGCCCGGGCAGTGCTGGCCGAGGCGCAGGCGGAAATCCGCGCGGCCATCGGCCTGTTGCAACCCGAACAGCCCCTGGCCGTTACATGGATCGGCGGACTTGGGCCATTGCTGGCCCTGCCCGACTGGCCCACCCGGTCCGCCGGTGGCACAGCTTTGGATGGGGCACTTGCGCTCGCACAAGAGGAAACGACATGGACAGACTGATCCTGACCGGCGCCAAAGTGTTCGACGGCACCGCCTTGCTGGATGGCGCGGTGGTCGTGGCGGAGGGGCGAATCGCGGAAATCATCACCCAGGGCGAGGCCGGGGGCGGCCTGCCCGCCGGAAACCGGTTCGATCTGCGCGGCGGGGTGCTGGCGCCGGGGTTGATTGATTTGCAGGTCAATGGCGGCGGCGGCATCATGCTGGACGGCACCGCGACGGTGGACCGTATCGCGACCATCTGCGCGGCACATGCGCGTCAGGGCACCACCGGGCTGCTGCCCACGCTGATCACGGATACCGCCGCCGCGACGCGTAGCGTTCTGGCCGCCGGAATCGCGGCGGTGGGGCGGGTGCCGGGCTTTCTGGGGCTGCATCTGGAGGGACCGCATATCGACCCCGAGCGCCCCGGCTGTCACCCCGCCGATCTGATCCGGCCGATGGGCGAAGACGATCTGGCGGTGCTGATCGAGGCCAAGACCGGCCTGCCCGCCCTGATGATCACCGTGGCGCCGGCCGCCGTCACCCCGGCGCAGATCGCGCAACTGGTGGCAGCGGGCGTCGTCGTCTCGCTGGGGCATGCACAGGCCACCCAGGCGCAGGTCCAGGCCGCCGCTCAGGCCGGTGCGCGCGGCATAACCCATCTGTTCAACGCCATGAGCCCACTGGGATCGCGCGAACCGGGCATGGTGGGGACGGCGCTCGGGCTACCGCTGGCGGCGGGGCTGATTGCCGACGGCATCCATGTCGCACCCGAGACGATGCGGCTGGCGTTGCGGCTGGCGGGGGACAGGATCTACCTGATCACCGATGCGATGGCGGTGGCGGGCACGGCGATGACCGAATTCCAGCTGCATGGGCGGCGGATCCTGCGTCAGGGCGGGGCGTTGCGGCTGGAGAACGGCACACTGGCCGGGGCGGACCTGACCTTGCCACAGGCGATACGCACCCTGATCGGGCTGGGCGTGGCGCCGGAGCGGGCCCTTGCCATGGCGACATCGCGCCCGGCCGCGTTGATCCATGCCCGAGCGGGCCAGATCCTGCCGGGCCTGCCCGCCGATCTGGTGCATTTTGATGCCGACTGGCAACTGGCCCGGATCTGGCAGGCCGGACGCCCGGTTCCAACCTGACCGATCAGGCGAAATCGGCCAGCGCGTAGCCCTGAATATACAGCAGGGCCGACAGGTCGCCATGATTGATGCGGATATCGCATTGCGCCGCGACCGCGGGTTTGGCGTGCAGCGCCACCCCGGCCCCGGCCAGATGCAGCATCCCCAGGTCATTCGCGCCGTCGCCCACCGCCATCACCTGATCGGCGCGCAGCCCCAGCCGCGCCGAGATTTCGTGGAAAGCCTGCACCTTGGCCTCGCGCCCCAGAATCGGGCGTGACGGCACACCGGTCAGGTGCCCGTCTTCGACAACCAACACATTGGCCCGGTTTTCATCAAACCCCAACGCCTGCGCCACATAGCCGGTAAAGGCGGTGAACCCGCCCGACACCAGCGCGCAATAGGCGCCGTTCGCCTTCATCGTATTCAGCAAGTCATGCCCGCCCGGCATGAAGGTCAGGCGCTCGTCGATCACCTGCTGGATCACCCCTTCGGGCAGGCCGCGCAGCAGCCCCACCCGCTCGGTCAATGCGCCCTCAAAGTCCAGTTCGCCGTTCATCGCCCGCGCGGTGATCTGCTTCACCCGTGCGCCGACCCCGGCGACATCGGCCAGTTCGTCGATACATTCCTGCTGGATCATCGTGCTGTCCATATCGGCCAGCAACATCTGTTTGCGCCGACCCTGCGCCGGTTGCACCACCAGATCGACGGCCAGCCCCTGCAAATCCGCCCAGACCTGCCAGCGGTTTTCCGGCACCGTCTGCACCGGGAATTCCGCCGCGATCCCGTAGTTCAGCCACGTCACCGCCCCGCCGCCCCAGGCGTCGCGCAGCGCATCGACCGTGGTGGCATTCAGAACCGGCGATTTCGGATCGGACAAAAGCGTGACGATGAACATGGGATCCCCGCAGGATGTTTAGGCCCGCCCCGGTTAGCGCATCTGTGCGCCGTCGGCCAGTGGTGCGTTGGTCTATGCTGCGTCGGATAAGGCCAGCCAGACCCGGACCAAGGCCGCCTCGGCGGTCTCGGTGCCGCCGTTCTGTACCCCGGCCTGCCACAGCGCCGCCCCGGCCGCATACGCCCCGGGGCTGAGGCCGCCATTCTCACAACTGCTGACCGCGCGCAGCCGACAACCGCGGGCGTGGGCCGCATGCAGCACCGCTCCCAGATCCGCCGCCATCGTTCCCGCGCCAAACACCCGCAGCACCGCGCCATCCAGTTGCGCCAATGCCGCCGCCAGCATCGCCGCCGGCATCCCGGGCGACAGCGTCAGGATCGCCACCCGCCGATCCGCAAAGCGGCGCGCCCGCCAGGGCCCTGGCTCCGGCGGCTGCGGCACGGTGCGAAAGGCATCGGCTTCGTGGCTCTGCGCCTTGACCAAACCCGCTGCGGGCAACAACCGCCCGGCAAAGGCCAGCCACACCCCCGGCCCGGGATCGGTGGCCAGCGCCAGATCCAGATTGGCCTCGGCATCGCCCGCCATGCCCAGGGGCCGCATCGACGCCGTCAGCACCACGGGCCAGGCCCATCCGGCCAGCGCCTGCGACAGCGCCGCGCCGGTATAGGCCAACGTATCCGTGCCATGCGTGATGACCACTGGCGCCCGCGCCGCCTCGATCCGGTCCAGCAGACGGTTCCAATGGCCCGGCGTCACATCGGCACTGTCCAGCAGCGGATCAAACGCCTCGACCTGCGCGCGCGCACCCACCGCACGTTCCACCACCCCCGGACCGGGCACCAGCCCGCCAACACCCGGCACCATGCCAATCGTGCCCCCCGTATGGATCAGTAATTTCATCGCACCCCAACCGATGTTTCCGGCCATACGCCTGTCTAGCCGATGGCGCGCGCTACAAATAGCCCTCGCTGCGAAAGCTCAGCGTGCGATCCTTGCCGATCACCAGATGGTCGTGCAACGTGATCCCCAGAACCTCCCCCGCCATGCGGATCTGCTCGGTCACCGCGATATCGGCCTGCGACGGCGTTGGGTCGCCAGAGGGGTGGTTGTGGACCAGAATCAGTGCCGAGGCATTCAGCTCCAACGCCCGCTTCGCCACCTCGCGCGGGTAGACCGGAACGTGGTCGACGGTGCCATGCGCCTGCGCCTCATTGGCGATCAGCACATTCTTGCGGTCCAGAAACAGGATGCGGAACTGTTCGGTTTCCCGATGCGCCATCGCCGCATGGCAATAGTCCAGCAACACATCCCAAGACGACAAAACCGGACGGTGCATGACCCGTGAGCGCGCCAGCCGTTGCGCCGCCGCCTCGACGATCTTCAATTCCTGCACCACCGCATCGCCAACCCCGTTCACCTCGCGCAGACGGGCGGGGGACGCGGCCAGAACACGGCCGAAATCGCCGAACACCTCCAGCAATTGCCGCGCCAGGGGTTTCACGTCGATCCGCGGCAATGCCCGAAACAGCACCAGTTCCAGCATCTCGTAATCGGGCATCGCATCCGCCCCGCCGTCGATGAACCGCGCCCGTAACCGCTTGCGATGATCGGCGATATAGGACGGCACCTTGTCCGCCCCTGACGACAAGACCGGCACGGCCTCATCCAGGTCACCGAACAACGATTGGGGGGCTTCCGCAAAGCCCGAGGGAGGCAAACGTTTCATTCCCTCACCATCCCCGGACGTGGTGAACAAATCGTTAATTTTGATACATTTCGTGCGTTTATCAGCGTTCCGTCAGTTTCAATTCAATCCGGCGATTGGCGGCCCGGGCGTCGGGGTCATCGCCGCTGGCCACCGGGCTGAATTCACCGAAACCGGCCGCCGCCAGCCGATTTGGCGGGAATCCAAGCACGGAAATCATGTAGCGCACCACCGACAGCGCCCGGCCCTGGCTGAGTTCCCAGTTGTCCTTGAACTGCCCCTGCCCCGACAGCGGCGTGCTGTCGGTGAACCCGTCAACCTCCAGCACCCAGTCGATTTCACGCGGAATATCGGCCGAAAGATCGCGGAATGTCTGCGCGACGCGGGCGATCTGGGCGCGGCCCTCCTCGGACAGATCGGCGTTGCCGGGCTGGAACAGCACCTCGGACGAAAACACGAACCGGTCCCCCACCACCCGCACGCCGGACCGCCCCTTCAGCAGATCCGACATCCGGCCAAAGAATTCCGAACGGTATTTCTCCAGATCCTTCGCTTCGGCCTCGGCCTTGATCCGGGCGGCCTCTTCCAGCGCGGCGCGGCGTTTCTGTTCCGCCGCCACCTGCGCCAGCGCGGCGTTCAGCTGGCTGCCCAGGGTTTCCATCTGCACCTGTGCGCTGGAATCCTTGGCCTGCGCCGCGTCCAGAATGGCCTGCAATTCGTTCAACTGGGTACGCAATGCCGCCACCTGCGCATTCAGCAAGGTGACCTTTTCCGCATTGCGATCGGAAATCTGCTTCTGGTTCGCCAAGGCCTTTTGCGCCGTCGCCTTCAGCAGGGCCGCACGCTCCGCCTCGGACAATTGCTGGCTCAGCTGGGTCTGCATGTCCTGCCGGGCGGCCTCGGCCGCCGCCAGCAGGGTCAGGGTTTCCTCAGCCTTGCGCCGCGCCTCTTCCAGCGACAGGGTCATCGCCGCCATCTCGTCGCCCGATGTCTTCAGCCGTGCCCGCAGTTCCTCGATCATGCCCTTGTCCAGCTTGATCGCCTCGGCGGTCGCATCCCGGTCGGACATCAGTGCGGCCACCTGCGCCTCGAACGCGGTAATCTTCTGTCCCGCCGCATCCAGCCGGGTATTGTGATCGGCCACCTGCGCCGACAGAGTGGCGATCAGGCTTTCCTGACTGGCCGATTGCGCCTTGGCCGCATCCAGCTGTTGCCCCATCTCGGCGGTCCTGCTGCGTTCCAGCGACAAAGACTGCGCCAGATCAGACAGTTGCGTGTTCAGATCGGTCAGTTCCTGATCCTTGGTCGAAATCGCGTCGCGCATCACCGATTGCACGATCATGAAGATCGACAGCACGAAGATCAGCACCAGCAGCAACGCCCCCATCGCGTCGACGAAGCCGGGCCAGACATTGGCGCCAAACCGGTTGCCGCTGCGCCGCGCAAGGGCCATGGATCAGCTCTCCTGCCGGGGCGTCATCAGGGTGCGGGCCAGCATCGCCAGACCGGACCGCATCTCGGCCATGCTTTCCTGCCGTCCGGCCGACAGCTCTTCCAGCAGGCGCGGCAATTGCCCATCGATGGAGCGCAGCCGCATGCGGATCTCGGCATCAACCTCGTTGTTCAGCGCGACCTCGGACTGGCGGCTCAGCCCCTCCAGCGCCGCGATCAGACGGCCCTGCCCCTCGGACATCTGCACCAGCGCCGCCGTTTGCCGCGCCCGGTCGGACTGATCCTCGGCCATCTGCTGCGCCAACCCGGCAAAGGCCTGCGCCAGACGGTCCAGACGTTCCTCGGTCTGTTCACGCGCCGCGTCGGAGCGCAGGAACAGCCCCTGCAACTCGTCCATCTGTTCGGCCATATGGTCCAGCACCTCGGTCATCGCCGAGCCCTCGCCATCGCTGCCCGCGAAGCTCAGCCGCGAGATCGAGGAAATCCATTCTTCCAGCTCACGGTAGAACCGGTTCTGCCCATGCGTCACGAACAGTTCCAGCAACCCCACCACCAGCGACCCGGCCAACCCGATCAACGACGACGAAAACGCCGTGCCCATACCGCCCAGCTGCGATTCCAGCCCGGTCATCAGGTTGGAAAACACCTGTGCCGCGCTCTCGCCATTCTTGGGCGCCAACGCGCGGATGGTATCGACCACGCCGGGAACGGTGGTGGCCAAACCATAGAACGTGCCCAGAAGCCCCAGGAAAATCAGCAGGCTGGCCAGATATCGGGTGATATCGCGGCCCTCGTCGATGCGCGATCCCACCGATTCCAGAATAGAGCGCCCGGCCGAGGTGGCGATGGTGCGCCGCTGACCGCGCGAGCCCAGCAATGCCGCCAGAGGCGCCAGCAGGATAGGGGCGCGATATTGCGGGCGGCCCGGCCGGTCGGTGGCGAAATTCTCGATCCAGACCACCGCGGCGATCAGTTGCGCCACCTGCCAGAAACAGGCCAGAACCCCCAGAACGAACACCCCGAAGATGGTGCCATTCAGCCACGGGTTGATCAGAAAAAGTGAGAAGATCCGCGAATAGGCCAGCACCCCGCCGGCAATCACCAGACCAAGGACGATCAGCATCAGCACGACCTGACGCACCGGCTGGGAAAAATGCGGTTCCGTTTGCCGGACCGGCGCGCGCATGGGCAGCCTCATGAATTGATCGCAGTTGATTGAACGGCAGTGCCGTGTTCGCGCCACGATATGCGGCGGCGCAGCGGGTGCCAAGCCCTATCGCAAATCCCCACCGCACAGCGCATCGACCCGCGCCGCCAGCGCATCCAGCCCCTCGTCCGACAACCCATGCGCCCGCAGATGGCGCGCGGTATTCCACAGGTAATCGCGGTTCGGACCACGCAGGCCGGTGGCGCGGGCAATGATCTGCGCCTGATCCTCGGGCGTCAGCGCACAGTATTGCGGGCCTGCGGGATCAATCACATAGGTGATCGCCGCCACGGTCTCACCGCCCTCGCAGCGCACCGGCAGGCATTGCTCCAGATAGGCATTGGTCACCAGTTCACGCGCGCGCAACGCCGACAGCACCGGCTCGGCCTGATCCTCCCCCACCCGGAACACCAGGCCCGCGCATTCAGCCACGGGGTCGTGATCCAGCGCCAGCACCAGACCCGGTGCCTCGGGCGTGCCGCGAAAATGGATCGAGCGCATGCAAAACGACCGCCGCCACCCCGTCAGCCGCGCACGACGGGTTTCGACGGGCGTGAACCCCGGATCCCAGATCAGCGATCCGTAGCCGAATATCCAAAGGGGCTGGGTCATGGCACTGGCTCTCTTGTTGCTGTCGGGATACATCTTGGGGCCGGGTTCGGTAAAGGGGGACAGGATGCGAATTCTGCGATGGGGCGCGATGATCGCCGTGCTGAGCGCGATTTTGGTGGCCGGTATCAGTTGGTTCGGCAGTCAGGAAATCACCCGCCGCGCACAGGCCGCCCTGACCGGGATGACGGACCTGGGCCGGGCACGGGGTGGCGCGGTCACGGCGGCGGGGTTTCCGGTGCGGATCGGCGTTCAGGTGCAGGATCTGGCACTGCTGGGCGCGCCGCAGGTGGAAACACCGCGTCTGGTGGCCACCGCGCCGCTGTGGAATCCGCTGGACTGGTCAGGGGATCTGGCGCTGCCGATGGTGGTCACGACGGGGGGAATGCGGTTCAACGTTACCGGCACCTCGGCCCGGGTCGGGGTGCGCCCGGGCTATGGCGCCGACTGGCCGGTGCGGGCGACGTCGCTGGCGCTGCTGGATCCCGCCGCCACCTATGAGGCCGCAGGGGCCCCGTCCCTGACCGCCAAGGCCCTGAACCTTGTCGCCCTGCAACAGGATGGCGCGGCCTACCGGATACATGCGGCCATCGACGCGCTGGCCCTGCCGCCAGGGCTGGCCGCCAGCCTGACCCCCACCGCGCGTTTCCCCGACACCATCGAGACCGTGACCGCCGATGCGCTGGTGACCTTTAGCACGCCGTTCACCCTGACACCGCAACCGGCACCGCAGATCGACACCTTGCAGATCGACATGATGCGTCTGATCTGGGGCGGGCATCAGATCGCGCTGTCCGGCACGCTGACCGTTGATCCCGCAGGCCAGCCCGAGGGCACGTTGCAGCTGCGCGTGCAGGATTGGCAGCAATGGCTGGAATTCGCGCAAGGCGCCTTGCGGATCGACCGCCGCGCGATGCCGGTGCTGATGATCCTGGGCAATACCCTGTCGCGGGCCACGGGGGATGGTACCATCGTCGCGCCACTGGTGTTCCGCGATGGGCAGATGGCCCTGGGACCGGTGCCACTGGGGCCTGCGCCGGTGCTACGCTGACCGCTAGCGGCAATAGGCGCCGCCACGGTTCTGCGCCGTGTCTACATGGATGTGATCGTGATGGAACCGGTCGGATTGCGGCCCCAGCACTGTGCCGAACGGGCCACAGGCGGCGGCATGGATGCGTTGCAGCATCTGCCCGTGGCTGCGCCAGTTGTCCTCGACGGTGATCACCTCGCCCGAGCGCAGGGTGATGCCACGCAGGTCGACCGCATGGCCGCGCCCATGTTCCGATACCTTGGCGCCGCTTTGGTTGTTACGTGGACGACAGGTGTAGGACCCGGCGATTTCCAGCCGCGCGACACCGCCGCCACGGCCCCCCACCGCGGGCAGGATACCGCGATCGACCCAGTATTTCAGCCGCCCCGCGGTGTTGCAGTCAACCTGGATCGGTATCGACAGCGGGATGCCGGAAACCTGCGTCACCTCGACCCCGTCGGGCAGCCCGCAGCCCCTCACATTGGAGGTGATCGGCGGAATCTGACGCCCCACCAGACCGGGAATGCCACATAGCTGGCCACGCGCGGCACCACCTTGCACCAGCCCCTTTTGCACCACTTTGGGCGGCACGGAGGCTACCTGAACGGAGGGCGCGACAGTTTCGGGTCTTGGTTGCGGCCGACGCAATGCCCCGTTGCCCATGGCCTCGACCAATGGCTGCGCCCCCCTTGCGGGCAAGACGACGGCACCCGGCGTGGCATTCGCGGCACCGCCCGTATTCCCCGGACCGGCCGCCGCACTTACAACGGGGCGGGCCAGAGGACGCGGGGAATGATCGGGCGCCGCGCGCAATGGCCCCGCCATCCCGGTCACAAGCACCATCAGCGCCAGACAAAACGGGGTCGGGCCAAAGTGCGGGGGGCCACGCCGCATCAGGTATCCGTGCCGGGCTGCACCGCGCGACCGAAATCGGGGGCGGCTGTATCCTGCCCCGCCTCGATGATGCTGCGCCGAATGGCCCGGGTGCGGGTGAAATACTCAAACAGCTGGTCGCCATCGCCCATGCGGATCGCACGCTGCAAGATGAACAATTCCTCGGTGAAGCGGCCCAGGATATCCAGTGTCGCCTCTTTGTTGGTCAGGAACACGTCGCGCCACATCGTCGGGTCAGAGGATGCGATCCGGGTGAAATCCCGAAACCCCGAGGCGGAATACTTGATCACCTCTTCATGCGTCACGCGGCGCAGGTGATCGGCCACACCTACCATCGTATAGGCTATCAGGTGCGGCGTATGCGACACCACCGCCAGTACCAGATCATGCCGATGCGGGTCCATCTCATCGACATTCGCGCCCAGCGTTTCCAGAAACACCCGCAACCGCGCCAGCGCCGCCGGATCGGTTTGTGCCAAAGGCGTCAGCAGCCACCAGCGGTTGACGAACAGCGTGGCAAAGCCCGAACGCGGCCCGGAATGTTCCGTCCCCGCCAACGGGTGGCCGGGAATGAAATGCACCTGCGCGGGCAGATGCGGCGCGACGGCCTCGATCACCGCCTGCTTGACCGAGCCCACATCGGTCACCGTCGCCCCCGGCGCCAGATGCGGGCCGATCTGGGCGGCGATGACGCCCATCGCCCCCACCGGCACACACAAGATCACCAGATCGGCGCCCTCGACCGCCTGCGCGGCGGTATCGGCAACCCGGTCCACCAGGCCGATCTGCAACGCCACCTGCCGGGTTTCGGCCAGCAGGTCATAGCCGACGATCTCGCCCGCCAGATGATGCTGCCGCATCGCGTGGGCGACCGACGAGGCGATCAGCCCGATCCCGATCAGCGCCACACGATTGTAGACCGTCATTGCATGCCGCCCGCCTTGAACAGGCCGATCAGATGCGCAACCCGGCGGCAGGAGGGTTCATCGCCCACGGTGATCCGCAGACAGTTCGGCAGGCCGTAGCCGCCAACCCGGCGCACGATCAGCCCCTCTTTCTTCAGGAATTCATCACAGGCCGTCGCCTCGGCCTCGGACCCGAACCGGGCCAGAATGAAATTGGCCGTGGAGACATCCGAGGGCACGCCCTTTTCGGCCAGCGCCTCGGCCAACCAGCCGCGCAACCGCGCATTGTCGGTGCGGCAGCGGGTGACCCAATCCTGATCGCGCACCGCGGCCTCGGCGGCATCCTGCTGCGCGCTGGACAGGTTGAACGGCCCGCGGATGCGGTTCAGCACATCAACGATGGCCTTGGGGCCATAGCCCCAGCCGATGCGCAGCCCGCCCAGCCCGTAGATCTTGGAAAAGGTCCGGGTCATGAACACGTTGGACAGGCGCGTCGCCAGTTCGGCACCACCGTCATAACCTTCGACATATTCCGCATAGGCACCATCGATGACCAGGATCGCCTGTTTCGGCAGGCCATTGGCCAGACGCTCCAGTTCCGACAGGCCGATCATCGTGCCGGTCGGGTTGTTGGGATTGGCAAGAAAGACCAGCTTGGTTTTCTTGTTGCAGGCCGCCAGAATCGCATCGACATCGGTGGTGCGCTCGCGCTCGGCCACCTGCACCGGGGTTGCGCCCGCCGCATGGGTATAGATGCGATACATCAGGAAGCCGTGTTCGGTGAACACCACCTCATCCTTGGGGCCGGCATAGGCCTGGCACAGGAAGTTGATCAGCTCGTCCGAACCGACGCCACAGATGATGCGATCGGCATCCAGCCCATGCACCTCGGCAATGGCCTGACGCAGCGGCGCGTGATCGGTGGAGGGATAACGGTGCAGCTTGTGGACGGCGCGCGCCACCGCCTCTTTGGCCTTGTCGGAGGGGCCAAAGGGGTTCTCGTTCGAGCTCAGCTTGATCGCGTCGGTCACCCCCGCCACATGCGACTGGCCGCCCTCATACAGGGCGATTTCCAGAATGCCGGGTTGCGGACGGATAAAGTCGTTCATGGCGTTTTCCTTGCGATATCGCGCCCGGTTCTAGCCAAGCCCCTGCCGCAACGCCAGCGACAACTTGCGCGCCAATAAAAAAGGGCCGGGAAATCCCGGCCCTTTTCGCAATGGTCCTGATCCGTGGATCAGTTTTTAGCGTAGAATTCGACGACCAGGTTCGGTTCCATCACGACCGGATACGGCACGTCCGACAGGCCCGGCGTGCGCACGAAGGTCGCGGTCATCTTGTGGTGGTCGACTTCCAGGTAATCCGGCACGTCACGTTCGACCAGTTGCACCGATTCCAGCACGATGGCCAGTTGGCGCGACTTTTCACGAACGGCGACGACATCGCCTTCCTTGATACGGTAGGACGCGATGTTGACGCGCGTGCCATTCACGGTGACGTGGCCGTGGTTGACGAATTGACGGGCAGCAAAGATCGTCGGAACGAATTTGGCACGGTAGATCACCGCGTCCAGGCGGCGCTCCAGCAGACCCACCAGGTTTTCACCGGTGTCGCCCTTGACACGTTCGGCCTCGGTGTAGATGCGACGGAATTGCTTCTCGGTCAGATCGCCGTAGTAGCCCTTCAGTTTTTGCTTGGCGCGCAGCTGGGTACCGAAGTCCGACAGCTTGTTCTTGCGACGCTGACCATGCTGGCCCGGGCCGTATTCGCGCTTGTTCAGCGGCGACTTGGCGCGGCCCCAGATGTTTTCGCCCATGCGGCGATCAATTTTGTACTTGGCAGACGTGCGTTTGGTCACGGCTGATCTCCTTCGTTATGCGGTCTGACCGCCTTGTGTTCGGGCCGGAGCCCGGCGAAGGGCGTTGTCCTTTCCCTCTGCCCCGCACAGGCGGAGCGTCGAGCGACAGGGTTCCCCTTGCGGGGTCCACCAACACCAATATCCCCCGAGACCTCGCGGTCCGGGATGGCGGGCTTATACAGCGCGGCCCCCCGGTGTCAACCACCGTATGGACGCCATCACTGTATAGGTCATCACCGCACAGATATTCGATCTCGTGCATGATCTTTAGCAAAACTATGAATTTGATCTGCATTGGCCAAAGGTCTAGGGTGGGGCGCTTGTCAGCAAAGGCCCGATCATGCTCAGCTTCCGCCTGCCCCGTTCCAAAACCTTCGACGCCCTGGAAAAACTTGCGCGTGATCGTGTGTTGATTCTGGACGGCGCGATGGGCACGCAGATCCAGAACCTGGGCCTGTCGGAAGAGGATTATACCGGCCACAGCGGCTGTGGCTGTCACATCCATTCCGATCACCCGCAAAAGGGCAACAATGACCTGTTGATCCTGACGCAGCCCGCCGCGATCGAGGAAATCCACTATCGCTACGCCAAGGCCGGGGCCGATATCGTCGAGACCAACACGTTTTCCTCGACCACCATCGCGCAGGCCGATTACGCCCTGCAGGACAAGGTGTTTGACCTGAACGCCGAGGGTGCGCGCCTTGCCCGCGCCGCGCTGAATCGTGCCACCGCCGAGGATGGCCGCGCCCGTTTCGTGGCAGGCGCGGTGGGGCCGACAAACCGCACGGCATCGCTCAGCCCCGATGTGAACGATCCCAGCTACCGCGCGGTGACCTTTGACGATCTGCGCATCGCCTATGGCCAACAGGTGCGCGGCCTGATCGCCGGGGGGGCCGATATCATCCTGATCGAGACGATCTTCGACACGCTGAACGCCAAGGCGGCGATCTTCGCCTGTCTGGAAGCCTTTGCCGAACATGGCCAGCGCCTGCCGCTGATGATTTCGGGCACCATCACCGATGCCTCGGGGCGCACCCTGTCGGGGCAGACGCCCACCGCGTTCTGGTATTCCATCCAGCATGCGCAGCCCTTTACCGTCGGGCTGAACTGCGCGCTTGGCGCCGCCGCTATGCGACCGCATCTGGCGGAACTGTCGGGCGTGTCCGATGCCCGGATCTGCGCCTATCCCAATGCCGGGTTGCCGAACGCCTTTGGCCAATATGACGAAGGCCCCGACGATACCGCCCGCCAGGTTGCCGATTTCGCCCGCGAGGGTCTGGTGAATGTGGTCGGCGGCTGCTGCGGCACCACGCCCGAGCATATCCGCGCCATCGCCCAGGCCGTCGCCCCGTTCGCGCCCCGCCAGATCTGAGGTCATCATGAAACAACATCTGCTGCGCCTGTCGGGGCTGGAACCCTTTACCCTGACGCCCGATATTCCGTTTGTGAACGTGGGCGAGCGCACCAATGTCACCGGCTCGGCCAAATTCCGCAAACTGGTCACCAACCGCGATTATGCCGCAGCGCTGGAGGTGGCCCGCAGCCAGGTGGAAAACGGCGCCCAGATCATCGACATCAACATGGATGAAGGGCTGATCGATTCCAGGGCGGCGATGGTCGAATACCTGAATCTGGTAGCCGCCGAACCCGATATCGCCCGCGTGCCGGTGATGATCGACAGCTCCAAATGGGAGGTGATCGAGGCCGGTCTGAAATGCGTACAGGGCAAGCCGATCGTCAACTCGATCAGCATGAAAGAAGGCGAAGCGGCCTTTATTCACCATGCCACCCTGTGTCTGGCCTATGGCGCCGCCGTGGTGGTGATGGCCTTTGACGAAACCGGGCAGGCCGATACCTATCAGCGCAAGATCGACATCTGCGCCCGCGCCTATAAAATCCTGGTGGAACAGGTCGGCTTTCCGCCCGAGGATATCATTTTCGATCCGAATATCTTTGCCGTGGCGACCGGCATCGAGGAACACAACAATTACGGCGTCGATTTCATCGAGGCTACGCGCTGGATCCGGCAAAATCTGCCGCATTGCCATATCTCGGGCGGGGTTTCGAACCTGTCGTTCAGCTTCCGTGGCAATGAACCGGTGCGTGAGGCGATGCACGCGGTGTTTCTGTATCATGCCATTCAGGCGGGCATGGATATGGGCATCGTCAACGCCGGGCAACTGGTGGTCTATGACCAGATCGAACCCGAGCTGCGCGAGGCGTGCGAAGATGTGGTGCTGAACCGCCGCCCCGATGCCACGGACCGGATGCTGGAAATCGCCGAGCGGTTCAAGGGCGGCGCGCGCGAGGAAAAGGCGCGCGATCTGCGCTGGCGCGACTGGCCGGTGGAAAAGCGGCTGGAACATGCGCTGGTCAATGGCATCACCGAATTCATCGAGGCCGACACCGAGGAAGCCCGTCTGGGCGCCGAGCGCCCGTTGCATGTGATCGAAGGTCCGCTGATGGCCGGGATGAACGTGGTGGGCGATCTGTTCGGCGCGGGCAAGATGTTCCTGCCGCAGGTGGTGAAATCGGCGCGGGTGATGAAACAGGCCGTGGCGGTCCTGCTGCCCTATATGGAAGAGGAAAAACGCCTGAACGGTGGCACCGAACGCCAGAGCGCCGGCAAGGTGCTGATGGCCACGGTCAAGGGCGATGTCCACGATATCGGCAAGAACATCGTCGGCGTGGTTCTTGCCTGCAACAACTATGAGATCATCGACCTGGGCGTGATGGTGCCGCCGCAGAAAATCCTGGAGGTGGCCAAGGCCGAGAAGGTTGACGCCATCGGGCTGTCCGGCCTGATCACGCCATCGCTGGATGAAATGGTGCATATGGCCACCGAGATGGAGCGCGAGGGGTTTGACATTCCGTTGCTGATCGGCGGGGCGACCACATCGAAGGTGCATACCGCGGTCAAGATCGCGCCACGCTACACCCATAGCCAGGCGGTCTATGTCACCGATGCCTCGCGTGCGGTCGGGGTAGTGGGAGCGTTGCTCAGTCCGACGCAGAAGGCGCCCTACATCGAGCAGATCCGCACCGAATACCGCGATGTGGCCGAGCGTCATGAACGCGCCGAGGCCGCCAAGCGCCGCGTCGCCATCGCCGAGGCGCGCCGCAATGCCTACAAGATCGACTGGTCGGCCTATCACGTACCCGCGCCGTCGTTCACCGGGCACAAGGTGATCGACGACTGGGATCTGGCGGAAATCGCCCGCTATATCGACTGGACGCCGTTTTTCCAGACGTGGGAACTGAAGGGCGTCTACCCGCGCATTCTGGAGGACGAGAAACAGGGTCAGGCCGCGCGGCAGCTGTTTGCCGATGCGCAAGCGATGCTGGATCAGATCATCGCCGAGAAATGGTTCAAGCCCCGCGCCACGGTGGGGTTCTGGCCGGCGAATACGGTGGGCGATGATATCGTGCTGTTTGCCGATGACAGCCGGGTGCATCCGCTGGCAACCCTGCACATGCTGCGCCAGCAGACGATGAAACGCGACGGACGGCCGAATGTGGCGCTGTCGGATTTCGTCGCGCCGACCGGAACGGTGCATGACTGGGTTGGCGGGTTTGTCGTGACGGCGGGTCCCGAAGAAAATGACATCGCCGCCCGTTATGAACGCGCGAATGACGATTACAGCGCAATCATGGTCAAGGCACTGGCTGATCGGGTGGCCGAAGCGATGGCGGAATGCTTGCATGAACGGGTGCGCAAACTGTATTGGGGCTATGGCACCGAGGAAACATTTGCGCCGAACGAACTGATCGGTGAACCCTACCGTGGTATCCGCCCGGCCCCCGGCTATCCGGCGCAACCCGACCACACCGAAAAGGTGACGTTGTTCAAGCTGCTGGATGCCGAGAACACCGCAGGGGTGGAATTGACCGAAAGCATGGCGATGTGGCCGGGATCCTCGGTCTCGGGTATCTACATCGGTCATCCCGAGGCCTATTATTTCGGTGTCGCCAAGGTTGAGCGCGATCAGGTCGAGGATTACGCCCGTCGCAAGGGCATGACCGTCGAAGAGGTTGAACGCTGGCTGGCGCCGATCCTGAACTATATCCCCGGTCAATCGGCTGCGGCATAATCCGGCGGACATCCGTCGCCGCGCAGCGGCGCCGGATGGCTGCGCATAGGTCAACGCCCGGCCTTCGGCCGGGCGTTTCCGTAGGGAAACAGTCGCTACGCGGTCACCCCCTGCGGTCAGATTCACCGTTGCCCAAGCGGATTCCCCCGGCCTGGCAGAGCCGAAACGCGGCAAGCGATTGTGGAGATGCTGGGCATGTCATCGCCACTAATGCTGACGGCGCATTGGCGCCGGAAATGATGACGCGGCATATCTATCCGGTAACGCAACCACACCAAGCCGGATTCACCGAATCCAAACGCCATGCTATATCCTCAGAACCGCTATACCGCCGAATCCCGGCGGCGGCACAGCGGTGGCCCCGGTGATGAGCAAGTCGTGATTTGCCGTTTTTTTCCGTTGCGCGCAGATAACGCGGAACCGGGTGGGTCTTTCCCCGTCGCCTCGCACAGCGGGGCCCCATGTTTGTCGGATGAACCACCTTGGCAGAAGCCCCCCTTAGCGCCGTATCCCCGCTGAACCGCCTGATCGCCAGCCTGCGCCGGAACCGGGGCGCGGCCATCGGTCTGTTGTCGACCCTGGCCTTTGGTTTCGTCGCCATTGCCATCAGCAAGATCACCCAGGATGTCGATTATGCCACGGTCAGCGCCGCGCTGGCCGGGACACCGTGGCACAGTATCGTACTGGCCGTGGGCTTCACCGCCCTCAGCTTTGCCTGCCTGATCTGCTATGATGTGAATGCGTTGCGCCATATCGGCCGGCAACTGCCCTGGCCACAGGTGGCGGTGGTCTCGTTCAGCGCCTATGCGGTGGGCAATACGGCGGGTTTCGGCCCGCTCAGCGGCGGCGCCATCCGCTATCGTGGCTACAGCCGCCTGGGCCTGCGCGGCGAGGATGTCGCCCGCGTCATCGCCTATGTCACCGTCGCCTTTGGCGTCGGGTTGGCGGTGCTGACGGGCATGTCGATTCTGGTCTTTGCCTGGCAGGTCGGGCAATTGATCGGGGTCAATACCGATCTGCTGCGGCTGGCGGCCGCGGCGCTGCTGGCGGCGGTGACCTGTGCGCTGCTCTGGCTGTGGCGCGGCCGCCCGGTCACCGTGGACGAGGCCGCAGGCGCCCCCAAGACCCGGCTGCCCTCGGCCACGACCTGCCTGTTGCAACTGCTGATCACCACGCTGGATATCGCGGCGGCGGCCAGCGTGCTGTATGTCCTGATGCCCGGCGATATCCCGCTGCACTGGCCCGCCTTCGCGGCCCTGTTCTGCGTGGCGATCGGTCTGGGCGTTCTGAGCCATGTGCCCGCCGGGCTGGGCGTGTTCGAGGCGGTGATCATCGCCGGACTCGGTCCCAGCGTGCCGACCGAACAGGTGATTGGCGCATTGGTGCTGTATCGGCTGGTCTATCATGTGCTGCCGCTATTTCTGGCGGTGCTGGCGCTGGCGGTGGGCGAATTGCTGGAATACCGCCACAGCGTCGCCGCGATCTGGACACGTCAACTGAACGCCGCCGTGGTGCCGCCGCTCTTGGCGATGATGGCGCTGATCTGCGGGGTGATGCTGGTGTTTTCCAGCGTGCTGCCCACGCCACAGGCCAATCTGGACCGGCTGTCGGAATGGGTGCCGATCCAGATCCTCGAGGCGGCGCATTTCCTGTCCAGTCTGCTGGGGCTGATGCTGGTGGTGGTGGCCCGCGGGCTGGTGCACCGGCTGGACGGGGCGTGGTGGGCCGGGCTGATCATCGGGGTGGTTGCCATCGCCTTTACCCTGCCCAAGGCCCTGGCCCCTTATGAGGCCGCCGCGCTGGCGGTTCTGGTGCTGGGGCTGGCCGCCAACCGGCGCTGTTTTGACCGCCGTGCGCGGCTGCTGGCCGAACCGCTGACCCCGGTTTGGCTGGGCGCCATCGCAATGATACTGGTCGCGGCACTGACCATTTTGTTCTTCGTTTACCGCGATGTCGATTACAGCAACGAATTGTGGTGGCAGTTTGAATTCCTGGGCGAGGCGCCGCGCGGCCTGCGGGCGATGATGGGTCTGTCGATCGCCGCCGCCGCCATCGGTTTCGCCAGCCTGCTGCGCCCGGCGCGCAACCGCATTCCCCCCGCCAGTCCCGCCGAGATCGCCCGTGCCGTGACCATTTCCGCCGCGCAGGACGAAAGTGGCGGCAATCTGGTGCGGATGGGTGACAAGGCGGTGATGGTCTCGGACGATGGCCGCGCCTTCATCATGTACGCGGTGCAGGGGCGGTCGTGGATTTCCCTGTTCGGCCCGATTGGCGACGACGCCGCGAAACCCGAACTGATCTGGCGCTTTGTCGAGACGGCACGGGCGGCGGGCGGCAAGGCGGTCTTCTATGAGGTGCCACCCAACCTGCTGTCGGCCTATGCCGATGTCGGGCTGCGGGCGCTGAAACTGGGCGAGATGGCCAAGGTCGATCTGGAAAAAATGGATCTGGCCGCCAGCCGCTGGGGCGAACAGCGCCGCGCGCTGGCCAAGGGTGAACGCGACGGCATGCAGATCGACATTCTGGCGCCGGGCGATGTGCCCCTGGTGCTGGACGATCTGCAACGGATATCCAACGCCTGGCTGGCCCAGCACGAGGCCCGCGAAAAGGGGTTCGCACTCGGCCGGTTCGACCGTGATTTCGTCTGCACCCAGCCGGTGGCGGTGCTGCGGTTCAAGGGGGCGATTGTCGCCTTTGCGACCCTGATGCTGACCGATACCCAGGCCGAGGCCACTGTCGATCTGATGCGCTTTGGGCCCGATGCCCCGCGTGGCGCGATGGATTTCCTGTTCTGCGCGCTGCTGAACGAATCGAAGAAACGCGGCTACCGCCAGTTCAATCTGGGCATGGCGCCGCTCTCGGGGTTTGCCACCCATGCCGCCGCACCGATGTGGAACCATTTCGGCCAGGCGATCTTTACCCACGGCGAGCGGTTCTACAATTTCCGCGGATTGCGCGCCTTCAAAGCCAAATACAACCCCGACTGGGAGCCACGCTACCTGATCGTCGGGGGAGGTGTTTCACCCGTCGCCGCCCTTCTGGATGTCACATTGCTGATCGGCGGCGGCCTCAAGGGAGTTGTCGGGAAATGAACGCCCGCAAAGTTAAAACCGTTTGGGCCTTTTGCGCCCTGCTGTCCGTCGCCGCCACATCGGCATCGCTGGCGCAAAATGCCACCGATGTGCAGGTTCCCCCTGCCGGTTTCGATGCGGGCATGATCACCGATCCGCACCTGTTCCGCCCGACCGGGCAGCCGCGCGGCATCGTGTTCCTGATCTCGGATGCGCAGGGCTGGGCCGATGCGGACGAAGCGCAGGCCAAGGCGCTGGTGGCGCGTGGCATGGCGGTGGTCGGGCTGGATCTGCCCGGCTATCTGAAGGGGCTGGAAAAGCATCCCGATGATGACGATTGCGCCTATGCCATCGCCGATATCGAGGAACTGTCCAAGCGGCTGCAAACCGGGGGCGAGGGCGATTATCAATTGCCGCTGATCGCCGGGCGGGGCGATGGCGGCGGGCTGGCGGTGGCGCTGGCGGCGCAGGCACCGGCCTCGACCATCGCGGCGGTTGTCGCCGCCGACCCGTCGGCCGGTATTGCGCTACAGGCGCCGCTCTGCACCGATGCGCCGCATGAAACGGTGGGCGGACGCGCCGTCTATGGCCTGACACCGGGCGAGTTGAACGTGCCCGTCGACGTGACCTTTACCGCTGCGGCCACGGCGGATGCGCGCGACCATGTGGCCGGGCTGGCCAAGGACTATCCCGATATCAGCATGGCCACCGCGACGGGCACCACCGACGAGGCCCTGGCCACCGCCCTGAACACGCGGCTGGATGCCATCGACAAGGCCGAAGGGCCGCTGAACCTGCCGATCACCGAAATGGCGGTGGACAGACCGGCGCTGGACACGATGGCGATCATCTATTCGGGCGATGGCGGCTGGCGTGATATCGACCACGACATGGGGCAGGCGTTGCAGAAATCCGGCGTGCCAGTGATTGGCGTCGACTCGTTGCGGTATTTCTGGAACGAGCGCAAACCCCAGGAAACCGCCGATGATCTGTCGCGCATCATCCGCCACTACAAGACCACCTGGGGGGTCAAGCATGTCGTGCTGATCGGCTATTCGTTCGGCGCCGATATCCTGCCCGCCAGCTATACCCTGCTGCCCGCGCAAGATCAGGCATCGGTGGTGCAGATGACCTTGATGGCGCTGTCGCATCAACGCGATTACGTCATCCATGTGGCCGGTTGGCTGGGCATGTCCAGTGGCAGCGCCAGCGACCCGACCAAGGACCTGCTGAACGTGCCGCCCAGACTGGTGCAATGCATCTATGGCGCCGATGATGACGAAGACGCCTGCCACGATCTGACCGACCGGGGCTATGAGATGATCGGCCTGACCGGCGGGCACCATTTCGATGGCGACTACGAAGGGCTGGCGACGCATGTGCTGAACGGGCTGAAAACCCGGCTCTGAGGGCTCAGGCCAACAGCCGCTCGGTCTCCTCGGCCAGGATCTGGGCCACGCGCGCCACCGCGCGGGTGGCGGGTTGGCCGGGGGGCTGGGCGAGCACCACCTGACGGCTCAGCGGGGGATCGAAAGACCGGATGATGAACCGCGCATCCGCCGCGAACCGCCCTACGATGGCGCGCGGCAACACCGTCCACCCCAGGCCCGCCGCCACCAGTTGCAGGCTGGTGGCAAAGGCGCTGGCCTCTACCACGGTGACCAGCCGCACCCCGGCGCGTTCCGCCGCCTTGTCGACTATCAACCGCAACCCGTGTTGCGATCCGGGCAGGATCATCGGCGCCCCGGCCAGATCGGCCAGCGTGGCGACACCATCCACCGGTCCCTGCCCCGGCGCGGTGATCAACACCAGTTCATCCGCCGCCACATTATGCGCCCGCAGATGCAGGTCGATGGCCGGTCCATAGATCACCGCCATATCCACCTGATGCTGGTGCAACCAATCCAGAATATGGCTGGTATAGCCCTCGGTCAGCCGCAGCCGCACCTGTGGCAACTCGCGGCCGACCCGCCGCACCAGCGCCTCGGCCACCACGGCGCAGACGGTGGGCACCATGGCGATGCTGACCTCACCCGCGGGGTCTTGCGAAAACGCCCGCACCTCGTCCAACCCCTGCTCCAGCTGGCGCAACAAACCCGCAACCCGTGCCAGCAATTCCCCGCCAGCAGGCGTCAGCCGCATCCCGGCGTGCGAGCGGGTGAACAGCTTCTGACCGACTTCCTCCTCCAGCAGACGGATCTGGCGTGACAGGGCCGGCTGGGCGATGCGCAGCACATCCGAAGCGCCGCTGAGCGAACCGATTTCGGCAACGCGCACAAAGGTCTTCAGCCGATGCAGCTCCATCCCCATACAATCCTGTTATAGCCAACATGCCATCATTATAATTTCGGAATTACCATCGGCACAATAGATGTGGCGCCGAAACACCATTGCCCCAAGACCACTGACCGGACCGCCAAATGTCACTTGCCGAAAACATCGCCGATAGCACCACAGTGGGCCAACAGCCCGTGCCGCGGATCGACTTCAACATGCCGGGGTTCTGGCGGGTCTGCGTGTCGCTGATCCTGTCGGGGTTCTGCGCGTTTTCGGCGCTGTATTGCGTGCAGCCGATCTTGCCGGTGCTGGCGGTGGATTTCGGCATCGGCGCCGCCTCGACCAGTCTGGCGCTGACACTCAGCACGGTTTGTCTGGCGGTCGGGCTGGTCTTCGCCGGGCCGATCTCGGATTCGCTGGGGCGCAAGCCGGTGATGCTGTTTTCCATGATCGCCACCGGGGCGTTGATGGTGGCCACGGCCTTTGCCCCGAACTGGCATACCGTGCTGGTGATCCGCGCCCTGATCGGCCTGTTTCTGGGCGGGATCACCGCGATCAACCTGACCTATCTGGCCGAAGAGATGGCGCCGCACAGTCTGGGTCGCGCGGTGGGGCTGGTGCTGGCGGGCAATTCGGTGGGCGGGATGATTGCGCGGATCGGCGTCGGTGTGGCGGCGGAACATATGGATTGGCATTACCCGATCGCCGCCGTGGGGGGATTGTCGCTGATGGCCGCCGCGCTGTTGTGGCGGTGGTTGCCGCCCTCGCGCAATTTCCGCCCGGCACGGCTGAGCCTTGGCCAGACCTTGCTGAACTATGGGCTGCACCTGCGCACACCGGGGCTGCCCTCGGCGTTTCTGGCGGGATTTCTGTTGATGGGCGCGTTCGTGACCTTCTTCAACTACATCGGGTTCCGGCTGCTGGGGGCGCCCTTTCATCTGGGGCAGACGGCGGTGGGGCTGGTGTCGCTGGTGTTTCTGCCGTCCAGCTATGCCGCCATTCTGGCGGGGCGCATCAGTGACCGTTACGGCCCGCAGCGCGGCCACATGCTGGGGATCGGCGTGATGGCGTTGGGGTTGGCGCTGACGGCGGTGCCGGTGTTCTGGGTGCTGACGCTGGGGGCGTTGCTGTTCACGCTGGGCTTTTTTGGCGCACATGCCACGGCCACCGGCTATGTCGCGCGCACCGCGCATACCGCCCGCGCGCAGGCCACGTCCATGTATCAGATCGCCTTCTATCTGGGGGCCAGCGTCGCCGGAACGCTGGGGGGTCTGGGGTGGGATCTGCTGGGCTGGAACGGCGTGTTGCTGTTGCTGGCGGTGATGACGGCTGCGGCGTTCTTCAACGGCCGCAACCTGCATCAGGCCCCCCGGTTCTAGGCCACGCTGACCGGACGGATCAAGGCCAGCACGTCGGCATCAAGCTGCACCCCCTCGGCCAAGGCGCGCTGACGCAGGCCCTGACCGCGCTTGCCCGGCAGGCGCGCGCCGGGTTCCTGCGCAATCGCCTGCGCCAACTGCCCCAACCGCACCGCGACATCGGCGCCACCGGTGGCGACCGGGTCTATTACCAGGATCATCTGTCCCAAGGCCGGGGCCGGTCCCTTGTCATCGAACAGCGACGATGCCTCGGTCGCATAATGCGCCCCGGTCAGCCCCGCCGCCAACATCTCGACCATCAGCGCCAATGCCGCGCCCTTGGCGCCGCCCAGAGGCATCATCGTGCCCGCCATTGCCCGTGCAGCATCGGTGGTGGGCTCGCCATCAACATCCAGCGCCCAGTCGTCGGGGATCGGATCGCCCTTTTGCCGCGCCGCCATCACCTTGCCCCGCGCAACCTTGGACAACGCCAGATCCACCACCACCGGGTCACCCCCGGCCACCGGCGCGGCGAATGCGATGGGATTGGTGCCGAACATCGGCGTGCGGCCGCCCCAGGGCGCCATGCAGGCGGGGGCATTGGCGAACATCATCGCCACCAGACCCTGCTCGGCGAACCGTTCCACCGTCAGCCCCATGACCCCCGCGTGGTGCGAGCGGTGGATCGACGCCGCGGCGATCCCGTTTTCACGTGCCAGCACCGGCAGATCGCGCACCACCAGATCCAGCGCCGGATAGGCAAAACCCAACCCCGCATCGACCCGCAGCACCCCCGGGCGCACCCGCGTCGCCACCGGCACCGCATGGCCATCCACCTTGCCCGCCCGTGCCTGTGCCGTATAGGCCGGGATGCGGCGCAACCCGTGGCCGCCCTGCCCCGCCGCCTCCGCCGCGACCAGCGCGGCGGCCACGGATGCCGCATTCGCCGGGCTGACATTGGCCGCGATCAGGGTGCGGGTTGTCCATCCCCGGATGTCGTCGATGGCATAATGCATTCTGTATCCCCTGTCGGTCCTGGTGAATCCATGCCCCCCGGTTGCAGCTATAAGACGGTTATCCGCCAACGACAATTTCGTCCTGCGGGCATCAGCCATGCCTTGTGCCCGACAGTGCAGCGCTTACAGTTCCCCATGATCCAGGCCATCCCAGAGACTCGATGATCGACCTTCCCCTGTCCCAGACCGGACAAGCCATTCTTGCACTGCTGATCGTGCTGGGAATGTTCATCATGTTCCTGCGTGAGCGCCTGCCCCCCGATGTGATCGCCATGGGTGGGGCGGCGGTGATGCTGGTGCTGGGTCTGGTCCCGTATCAGGACGCGTCCGACGCCTTGTCGAATGCGGCCCCATGGACAATTGCGTTCATGTTGCTGATCATGGGGGCGCTGGTGCGCACCGGGGCGCTGAATGCCGTCACCCGCATCGCCGAGCGCCACATCGCCAAACGTCCCGCCACCACCGTGGTGATGCTGTTCGGGGTGACGATGATGGCGTCGGGCGTGCTAAACAACACCCCGGTGGTGGCGGTGATGATCCCGATTTTCATGCAGGTGGCGCGGAAGCTGGGCGTGCCACCGTCGCGGTATCTGATGCCGCTCAGCTATCTGACCATCCTGTCGGGCATGTTCACGCTGATCGGCACCTCGACGAATATTCTGGTCGATGGGGTGGTGCGGCAACAG
>DASWPI010000009.1:0-5862 GCA_036398515.1 Paenirhodobacter sp. | reverse complement strand
TCTGAAACTGATCGAGACCGCGTATTGGGATGGTGCCCGCTGCCGGTTTCTGGATCGCCATCTGGCGCGGCTGACGGGTGGCGCAAGGCATCTGGGCTGGCCCGCGCCCGCGTTGCGCGATGCCTTTGCCGGCCCGGCGGGGACGGCGGCACGGCTGCGGGTTTTGCTGGGGGCAGATGGCGGGGTGACGGTGGAAACCGCGCCGCCCCCCGCCGCGATCGCGCGTTGGCATGTGGGGCTGGCGGCAGAGCGGCTGCGCGCGGATGACCCTTGGCTGCGGATCAAATCCACCCATCGCCCGGCCTATGCGGCGGCGCGCGACACGCTGCCCGCCGGTCTGGACGAGGTGATCTTGCTGAACGAACGCGGCGAGGTCTGTGACGGCACCATCACCACCGTGTTCTTTGACCGGGGCGCGGGGATGCGCACCCCGCCCCTGGCATCCGGCGTGTTGCCCGGTGTGCTTCGCGCCGAAATGATCACGCGCGGCACCCGCGAAGAGGTGCTGATGGCGCATGATCTGCCATTGGTGCGGCTATGGGTGGGCAATTCGCTGCGCGGCATGGGCGACGCGGTTTTCGTGCCCGCAGACTAACCCTGCGCCGCGATGTAATCGGTGGCGAACTTCTGCGCGATGGCCATGACGGCGGCGTGAATCGGGCCGCAGGTAATTGCCGGGATCACCGAGGCATCGACAACCGACACATTGTCCACCCCACGCAACGACAGGTCCGGGCGCACGACGGCCGCATCCGCCGCCCCCATCGCGCAGGTGGCCACCGGATGGTGATGGGTGATCGCCGCGCGCTGGATGAACGCGTCCAGCGCCGCCGGGTCGCGCAGGTCCGGTCCGGGCAGCATCTCGCCGCCGTTCCAGACCCGCATGGCATCGGTTTCGCCCACCGCCCGCGCCCGTTCCAGCGCGGCGCGAAAGGCCACACGATCATGGTCCGTCGTCAGATAGCGCGGGTCAATCCGGGGCGCATCGGACAGGCCGGGGCCGGTGATCGCAAGCTCGCCCCGGCTGGTCGGGTGGGTGACGCCAAACAGCAGGGTGTAGGTCTGACCGGGGTCCGGCATCGGGTAGCATTCGGATACCGAGGGCGCCACCACACAGCCCACCACGATATCCGGCGCGCCGGTCTGCACATCCAGCCCCCGCGATGACTGATAGGCCAGCGATTCCGAGTGCTGCAATTGCGATGGCGCCACCGCCTGCCGGGCGCGATACACCACCCCCGCGCCCAGCATGTGGTCATGCAGGTTGCGGCCCAGCTCACGCCGCTCCAGCACGCATTCCACCCCGGCTGCGGCCAGAACATCCGGGTCCCCCACGCCCGAGCGCATCAGCAACAGCGGATCGGCCACCGACCCCATCGACAGGATCAACCTGTCGGCCTGCAACACGGTCGGGCCATTCGGGGTGCGGATATCCACCCCGGTGACACGTCCGGCGGCAAGACGCAGCCGATGCACCTCGGCCCCGGTGATCAGGGTCAGGTTCGGGCGCCCCAGAATCGGCTGCAGGAACGCCTCGGCGGTGGTGATGCGCCGCCCGGCGCGGATCATGAGCGAGTTCGGCGCTGTCCCGATCACCTCACGGCCATTGTGATCGGACAGGCGCGGCAGGCCCAGCTCCTGCCAGCCGGCAATGTAATCGCGCACCAGCGGATGGGTTTCGGCCTCGGGGATCATCACCGGCATTTCGCCGCCCGCGCCATGCAGCGGGGTTTCCTGCGCATAGCCCTCGGTCGCGCGAAAATGCGGCAACAGCGCATCATAGGTCCAGCCCGCATCCCCGGTCAGCGCCGCCCAGCGGTCAAAATCCGCCGGATGGCCGCGCAGATGGAACATCGCGTGCAGGCCGCTGGACCCGCCCACCATGCGCCCCCGCGCCCAATGATGCACCCGCCCCGCCGTCCCCGGTTGCGGCACGGTGCGGTAATCCCAATCATAGGCGCGGCCCTGAATCCGTGGCCACATCGCCGGGTCGAAAATATCCGGATCGGTGGCAAAGCCCCCCGCCTCGACCAGGGTCACCCGCCGCGCGGGATCGGCGCTCAGCCGGTTTGCCAGAATACAGCCGGCGCTGCCGGCCCCAAGAATAAGAATATCGGTCGTCATCATGACACCTTTGGACATGACCAAGGGAACGGCCACAGCGGGCTGTGGTCGGGCGGAACGCAGGCGGGGGAAAAGGGTCAGCCGGTCTCGGATCCGGTCAGGCCAAGCCGCCCCATCAGTTTCAGTTGCATCACCGACAGGTGGGCGCGCATCGCCTCGGCGGCGCCATCGGCGTCA
Organism: Paenirhodobacter sp.; assembly: GCA_036398515.1. Lineage (GTDB taxonomy): Bacteria > Pseudomonadota > Alphaproteobacteria > Rhodobacterales > Rhodobacteraceae > Rhodobacter. The sequence continues at coordinate 3,561 of DASWPI010000009.1, read as the reverse complement.
CGGGCGGCAATGGCATCGGCAATGGCGTGGTGCGCCGCATCGCGGTCCCGCACGCGGGCCTGCGTCGTCCGGGCATCGGCATCGCTGTCGGTAAACCGCAACCGCGAATCCGTCTGCACGCAATGCAGCAGAAAGTTCAGCTCGCTGGCCAGACTGTTGCGTGCCCCGGCGGCGATGGCGCGGTGAAAGGCCTGATCGGCCTCGCTGGGGCTGATATGCGGCGCTGAGCTGGCCGCATCCACAATCCGCGCGATTTCATCGGGCGAGGCCCGCAGCGCCGCCAGCCGCGCCAAAGACGGTTCGATCATCAACCGCATTTCCATCACTTCGAACGGGTTGGTCGATTGCACCATCCGCTTCGGGCTCAGCGTCATCGGCGAAGGTGCCGCGCCCCCACCCGCAGCGCGTCGGCCGCTTTTGGTTTCGCGGATCTCGCCGCCTTCGCGCAGCACCCGCAGCGCCTTGCGCAGCAGGTGCCGAGTCACCTGGAACTGATCGCACAACACGCGCTCGGGGGGCAGTTCACCGTTTTGCGGGATCAACGCGCGCAGTGCCGCAATCAATTGTTCCAGCCGTGCATCAACCGGTTCCGTCGCCGTTTCCGTCATGTCTGCCCTTTCGCCGGGACATCCCCGTCTGTGCATCCTACACACCGCCACCCCGGATCATATCCGATTGCCTCAAGCTGCTGGATAATTCGGCGCAGGTCAACCATTTCAACCAAAACACATCGAAAATATGCAATAATGGTTGCAACCCAATCCGGCCGCCGTCAACCTGACCCCGAACGCCAGCGCGGCGTAACGGAAATGGATATGACGATGACCGATACCCCCAGACCCGCCCAATTCACCCTGACCACCGGGCCGGTCAATTGCTACCCCGAGGTCCTAAGCGCGCTCGGCCGCCCGGTCAGCTATGATTACGATCCGGTGTTCCAGCAATTCTATCAGGACCTGTCGCTGAAACTGCAACGGATCATGGGGTCGGCGAATGTGCCGGTGATCTTGCAGGGCGAACCGGTGCTGGGGCTGGAGGCGGTGGCCGCCTCGCTGGTCGGGCCCGGGGATCATGTGCTGAATCTGGTCTCGGGGGTCTATGGCGCGGCCTATGGCGGCTGGCTGGCGCCACGTGCGGCGTCCATGACCGAACTGCGGGTCGAGTATGATCAGGTGGTTACCCCTGATCTGCTGCGTCAGGCGCTGCGCGACCATCCGCACACCACCATCGTCGCGGTCTGCCATCACGATACCCCCTCCGGCACGATCAACCCGCTGGCCGATCTGGCGGCGGTGGTGCGCGATCACGGCGCATTGTTTCTGGTCGATTCCGTCTCGGCCTATGGGGGCACGCGCGTCGATCTGGACGGGATTGACGTGCTGGTGACCGGTCCGAACAAATGCCTGGGCTGCCCGCCCGCCCTGACGATGCTGGCGATATCGGACCGGGCATGGGCGCATATGCGGGCCAATCCGACGGCCCCGCGCGATTCCATCCTGTCGGTTCTGGACTGGGAACATGCCTGGCGCGCGGGCAACCCGTTTCCCTTCACCCCCTCCATCGCTGAACTGAACGGGCTGGATGCGGCACTGGATCGTTATGCCGCCGAGGGCCCGGAGGCCGTCTGGGCCCGCCACGCCGCAACGTCGGCGGCGATGCGCGCCGGGGTGCTGGCGATGGGGCTGGACCTGTGGGCGGCGGATGCGGGGTTCGCCTCGTCCACCGCCACCGCGATCCGCCTGCCCGATGGTGTCGATGAAACCGCATTGCGCAATTCCATGCAGAACGATTACGGCGTGGTGATCTCATCAGGCCGGGCGGAGACCTTCAACCGGCTGGTGCGTGTCGGCCATATGGGGCCAACCGCCTATCCGATGTATGCCGTCATCGCCCTGACGGCGCTGCATGGCGCGATGTCGAAACTGACCACCCGACCGCTGCACCTCGGCGCCGCGATCGAGGCGGCCATGGCCGCCTGATCCGGTGCGCATAACCGCAAAAGGGGCGCCCCGGCGCCCCTTTTTCCTTTGGATCAACTGACCACCACGCCATCCACGGTCATCGGCTGACCATCCAGCGACAGCGAACATCCACGCAGCGGGATATCCAGATGGCACGGCGTATCGCGGCTGCCGCCCGCCTCGGTGTTCGGCCCGGTCGAGAACAGGAAATTCCCGGCAAAGCACCGGCTGTCCATGCTCAGGGCCTCTTCGCGGTCATACAGCCCCAATGTGGTCCAGCTGGCCCGATGCTCCAGCCCCCAGCCCACGTGCGCCATCGCATAGGCATCCGGGTCGTCAAAGCTGTCCATGAAGGCCTTCATGTATTCCGCCGTCACCCCGCCAGAGATCCGCGTCACCCAGCCCTTTTCGATGGTCAGCGTCACCCGGTCGCGGGCGTAATGCTTGAACGGCAGCAGGATGTCGCCCTCGTCGATCACGATCACCCCCTCGGCACTGCCTTCATCGGGCCAGCGCGCGATCATGCAGCTGGGCCAATGGTCCCAGCGACCGGGCGCATCCGCCAGACCATATTGCATCAGCACCGGATATTGCCCCAGCCCGCAGCGGAAATCCGTCCCGGCCCTGGAGGTCACCGTCATCACCCGCGCCGGTTCCATATACCGGTTGGCGGCGATCACCTTGGCCTTGGCAGCGGGCGTGGGGATCATCCGCACCATCGTCTCGGGCGGTTCGACCGCCAGCAACATCCGCGTGCCGGTCTTCAGGATCTGCTCCTGCTCCTTGGAGAACAGCAGCTGCATCGTGTCGATCACCATGTCGGCGGCCTTCAGCCCGGCCAGCGCGGCGGTGTTGAACGCCAAAGGCGTCTTGCCGACATAGCCCGACTTGTCGCGGCTCAGCGCCTTTTCGCCATTGATCGGCGGCAGGTGAATCAACGTCAGCACCCCGCCCAGCAACCCCACCGCGATCCGCGCCGTGTTGACGATCTGCATGTTGCTGTCATCGCTCATCAGGATGGCTATCTGTTCACCCGCCTGCACATTGCATTGTTCCAGAACGTTTTTCCAGGCAATCACCATATCGGTGTCACTGATGGCCATGCGCGGTCTCCTCTCTGTCGGTTGTCATTTGCCCACCGGGCACAGGGCCCGGTCGTAATGCAGCAGGGGCCGTGCCGAGGGCGTCAGCAGCACCTCATCCACCCGCCCCAGAAAAATCGTATGCGTGCCCTGTTCCACCATCCCCGAGACCGTGCAGGCGATGGAGGCCAGCGCACCGTCCAGCGCACCGCCCTGCCCGCCGCAGGACCGCCACTCGAACGGAGAAAACTGATCCGCACCCATCAAGCCGCGCTGACCGGAAAAGGCGGCGCAGGCCTCATCCTGGCCCTCGGCCAGAATGTTGACGCAAAACCGCCCGGCCTCGCGCATGGCCGGGTTGGTCGCGCCGCCACGGTTGACACAGACCAGAACCGTCGGCGGATCCATCGTGACCGAGGTGAAGGCCGTCGCGGTCACCCCGCGCCGCGCATCGCCCACCCCGGTGGTGATCACCGTCACCCCGGCCGCGTAATGGCGCATCGCGGCCTTCAGGCCCG
>DASWPI010000008.1:0-44382 GCA_036398515.1 Paenirhodobacter sp. | reverse complement strand
GCGCATCGCCCCACCGCCAGCTGTCGATATTGGTGCCATAGGTGGCCTTCAACCCCATCAGCGCATCGTCCAGCGCCATCCGCGCCATGTCGGTGCAGGTCTCGACCGGCGCCGATTGCATCACGTCGCACCACCGCGCCGCGCTATCGGTATTGCGAAAGACCCGCTCGATGAACAGCGGCTCCAGCCGGGTGAATTCCGCCGCCAGCGGTCCCAGCTCATCACGGATCAACCGGCTTTGCAGGCTGCGCATCCAGGCCGCATAGATCAGCGGCTCCGGCATGTGTTCGTTCATGTCGCCATCCCACGCCGCCAGCAATTCCAGCGCGCGTTGGCGCAGCCGTTCGGGCGTGCCCTCGGCGGCGGGGGCGCCGGTGAACCACAGATCCTTGCCGACCAGCGGCAACAGGCCCCGCGCCGCCGGCGAGACGGTATCCAGCTGCGCGGACATGAAGCTCTCGCGTGAATGCACCTCGCGCTCGCCCATCAGGCGGCTCAGACGCTGCACCCGCTGGCTGTCGCCCCAGTGATAGCTGACGTGGTCGGGGAAGGGCCGGTCCACGGTTTTGTTGTTGGTGTTGATGACGATGCCGCCCTCGGGGTTCAGCACGCGCGGATTTGCGTCATAGGGTTCGATCCCCTGCCAGCGGTTGCGGTCCTCCCACCCGGCCGATGGCATCCGCCCCTGGGTCGCGTGGCGCGGATCGCGCTTGGGCACGGCGCCCACGGTGACCATGCCCACGGTGTTCTGATCGGCCAGAATCAGGTTCTGCGCCGGGGCGATGAACCGTTCCCCGGCCTGTGCCGCCTCGGCCACGCTGCCCGCCCGCATCAGCGCCATTCCGGCACTGATCGAGGTATCCGCCGAACTCAGCGCGGTCCAGCTGAGCGAGACCACATCGCCCGGCGGGGTGATCGCCGCCAGATTGAAATGGGTCGAGGGCAGCACCGGGCCGTTCTCGGTCCAGCGCAGGGTCAGGGTGATCGGCGCGGCATCCTTGACGTTGATGATGGTGCGGCGGGTCTCGAAATCCTTCCAGCCATCGGGGGTGCGATAGCGGTTGGTGTTCTCGCGGTCCAGTTCCTCGATATGCAGGTCCTGATCATCGACATAGGCGGTGGTGATACCCCAGCCCAGCCGCGCGTTGCGCCCGGTCAGAATCAGCGGCACCCCCGGAATGGTGCCCCCGATGACGCCGCCCGATTGCAGTTCCAGCCGCGCCAGATACCACCAGGATGGTGCCGAGAAACTCAGATGCGGATCATTGGCCAACAGCGATCCCCCCGCTGCAGACCGGCGCGGCGCGGCGGCAAAGGCGTTCGACGCCCCGGTCAATCCATGCGCGGCAAAGGGCGACATCGCGCCTTCCGTATCGGCCAGTTTCACCGATTTCGGCACTTGCGGGAACAGGCTGGCGTAGCCGGGCAGGGCCGCAACCCCCGGGCCGGGCATGTCCGGCATGATATCGCGCAGCCAGTTCTGCCCCAGCAAGGAAACGCGGGCGCGCAGCACCTCGTCTTGCATCTGATCGGACATCTGCGCCGCCATCAGCTTCACGATGGCAATCGAATCCGCCGGGGTCCAATAGGCGATCTCGTTGTCGAACAGGAAGAATTCCGGCGCGCCCCGGCCCAGGGCGCCCTTGTTGACCTGCTCGATCCAGGCATTCACCCCACGGGCATAGGCCTCCAGTGCGGTGCGGGTGGGGGCATCCTGCGCCTCGACCGATTTCATCGCCGCGCCATACAGATCCAGCCGCCGCATCAACTCATCGGTCTTGACCGTCTCGGTGCCGAACACTTCGCTCAGGCGGCCCTGGACGGTGCGGCGCAGCATGGTCATCTGCCACAGCCGATCCTGCGCATGGGCCAGCCCCAGGGCGAAGAACACATCCGCATCGGTCTGCCCGAAGATATGCGGCACGTCCTCGGTCGAGCGCACGATCTCGATCGGCGCCGAGATGCCGGACACGGTATAGCTGGCATCGTAATCGGGCAGGGACCGCGCCGCAAAATACCACGCCCCCGCCGCCCCCAGAACAAGAAGCACAAGGGCCGCCGACACCAGTCGGACCATCCAGCGGAAAAGGCTATACATCGGCAGGCTCGGGCTGAGGTTTCGGGCTGAGGTTGACGACAAGGGTCAGCGCGTTACTAAGTCAGGCAGGGCCGATGATCAACGCGCGTTTCACGCACGAAAAAGGGAACGAACCAATGGCGAAAGTGGCATTTCTGGGACTTGGGGTGATGGGGTTCCCGATGGCGGGGCACTTGGTGGCGCATGGGCACACGGTGACGGTCTACAATCGCACCGCCGCCAAGGCGCAGGCCTGGGCGGACGCGCATGGCGGCACCTGGGCGGCGACACCCGCGCTGGCGGCCAGGGATTGTGATTTCGTGTTCTCCTGCGTTGGCAATGACGATGACCTGCGTGCGGTCTGCACCGGCGATGACGGGGCGTTTGCGGGGATGAAACCGGGCGCGGTTTTCGTCGATCACACCACCGTGTCGGCCAAGGTCTCGCGCGAACTGGCCGAGATCGCCGTGCAACAGGGGCTGGGGTTCGTCGATGCGCCGGTTTCGGGCGGGCAGGCCGGGGCCGAGGGCGGCGTGCTGTCGGTGATGTGTGGTGGCACGCAGGCCGATTATGACGGCGCCGCGCCGGTGATCGCGGCCTATGCCAAGGCCTGTCGGCGCATGGGTGATGTCGGCGCCGGGCAATTGACCAAGATGTGCAACCAGATCGCCATCGCGGGCGTGGTGCAGGGCCTGGCGGAATCGCTGCATTTCGCCGAAAAGGCCGGTCTGCCGATTGCCGATGTGGTCGGCGCCATTTCGCAAGGCGCCGCCGGATCGTGGCAGATGTCGAACCGGTCCAAGACCATGGAACAGGCCGAATATGATTTCGGCTTTGCCGTGGACTGGATGCGCAAGGATCTGGGGATCTGCCTGAACACCGCCAATGAAACCGGCGCCAGCCTGCCGATGACGGCGCTGGTCGATCAGTTCTACAAGGAAGTGCAGGCGATGGGCGGTGGCCGCTGGGATACCTCGGCGCTGATCGCACGGCTGCGTAAACTGGGTTAAGGCGTCAACTGTGGCAGCGCGTCGATCCGGGCTGCCGCGTCGTCGAACAGGGCCGCATCGGCACCGCCGCGGCGTTGGCCCAGCCGGATCAGGGCGCTACGGGCGCGATCCGGGGTCTGCGTGACGTGTGACAGGCGAGACAAGGCGGCCTGTGCCGCACGGGCCTGCGGCCCGCCCTGGGCCACGATCTCATGCGCGCGCATCGCCGCGTGGCCCAGTGTCAGCAGGGCCAGACTGGCCGACATCGCCTCGATCCCGGCCGGGGCCGAGCGGTCGGCCAGCCGCACCAGCCGCAGCGTGCGGTGATACAGCCGTGCCCGCCAGACCGCGCGCCGCGCCAGAGCCTGCGGATCCGCCGCCAGCACCGTCAGATCGTTCAGCATCATCGCCACCAAGGTCGCCAGCCGCCGTTTCAGCGTGAGTGGATAGGTCGTGCGATAGGCCATCAATGCCGTCAGCGGCGCCGCGACAATCGCCAGCGAGGCCATCACCGCGCCGCTGAAACTACCCCCCAGCGGCCAATGCGGTTGCAACATCAGCAACATCACCATGTTGTAATCGAAGGCAAACACCGTGGTGCGGCTGAACGCCGCCACGACCGCGCCAAACAGGATGAAGGGCATCATCATCACGATCAACTCGGCCTCGGACCCGGCATGGGGCCAGACCAGCCAGCGGCAGATCAGTGCCCCGACCACCCCGCACAATTGCCCCAGAAACACCTTGGGCAGCAGCGCCACCGGGTTCTCGAAGGTCGAGAACAGCGAGATCATGATCGACAGGCCCAGCAACAGATATGGCCCCGAGGACCAGCCGGTCAGCAACCAGATCCCACCGAACAGGACCATCGCGCCGGTGGCGCGAATGGCGGCCTCGCGTGCGCCGATCCAGTCGCGGTGCAGCACGACCGTGGCGGCAGGGGAAGGATCAACCCGCTGGACTGTGGTCAGGCCGGGCCAGTCCAGCAGGGCGGCGCGCAGTGCGGCAAATGTGTCATCCTGGGGCAGCGCGCGGGCCGCCGCCAACACATCGCCCGCGCGCAGGGCGGCTGCCGCCGCCTGGATTGCCGCCGGGCTGTGCTGCGGGCGCAGCAACAGCGCCAGCGCCGCGATCAGCACGGCGCGTGTCGCCCGCACCTCACGGCGCGAGCGCAATGATCCGGCGCCATGCGGGTCCAGCTGTTCCTCTAGCGCCGCCAGTTCCGCCAGGATCTGCCGCGCCGGTTTGGAGGTATCTAGATCGGGGCGGGCAATCCGCTCGCACAGATCGGCAAGGACCGCGCGCAGGCGGCTGTGCAGCAGATCGGATCGCGCGGGCGCCGCAAAAACATAGCCCACCGCCATCCCGACCACGACCCCGGTCAGCACGGTGGCCATTCGGTCCAGACCCAGCTCGAACACCTTTTCCGGGTGCGGCGTGTCCAGCAGCGCCACCATCGCCGCCGAATACCCCGCCAGCACCGTGCCATAGCTGACCAGACCGCGTTGCAGATTGCCGATCAGCGTACAGGCCCCCACCCACAGCGCCAGCCCCGCCACCAACAGCCCCGGATGCACCATCGACCCCAGTACCAGCACAACCCCGGCGATGGTGCCGCTGATCGTGCCGGCGAACCGGAAAAACCCCTTTTCCAGCAACTGTCCGCGTGTGGGCTGTGCCACCGCCCAGACCGTCATTCCCGACCATTGCGGATGTTCCAACCCTAGCAGCCAACCGGCCAGCACCGCCAGACAGGCGGCAACGGCCAGCTGCGCGTTTGCGTTGAACCGGTCACGGTCAAAGCCCAGGTCCGCCAGCGCGTTCATGCGTCATCCCCAGAATAAGCCGGGCTCAGGGCGGCCTGTGTGCGGGCGGCGATCAACTCCAGCGCCTGCAGGATCGATTGCACCTGGGTATCGGACAGATCGGCCAGCAACTCATGCTCGATCCCCGCCAATTCGCGCCGAATCCGGGTGATTTCAACCGCGGCCGCCGGGGTCAGGTAGATCAGCCGGGCACGGCGATCCGTCGGGGCGATGCGACGTTCCACCAATCCACGCTCCGACAGCCGGTCGATCAGCCGCACCATGGTCGAACTATCGACCCCGGCACGGGCTGCCAGTTCGGACTGGGTGATGCCGTCTCCTGACAGGTGCAAATACATCAATGGCGCCCAATCGGCGTCACTCAGCCCCGATTCGGCCAGTTTCAGGTCAATCACCCGGCGCCAGCTGCGTGCCAGCGACACGAAGCGATAGCCGAATTCATCGCGTGGCTGGTGGATCTGATCCGGGGACATGGCGGCCTGTGAATTTTGTTTCATCAAGAAATCGTCCCTAGCATCAACTAATTTTCAGGGAAAGACCCAAGGTTGTCTGAACCAGTCCGCCGCGCTAAACGAAAGCAAAACCACAGGAGGACAGCATGAGCCGCGCATTCGTATTCCCCGGACAGGGGGCGCAGACCATAGGCATGGGCAAGGCGCTGGCCGATGCCTATCCCGCCGCACGCGCGGTCTTTGAAGAGGTGGATGCCGCCTTGGGGCAAAACCTGTCGGCACTTATCTGGGACGGCGCGATCGAAGATCTGACGCTGACCGCGAATGCGCAACCGGCGCTGATGGCCACGTCGATGGCGGCGCTGCGTGCGCTGGAATCCGAGGGCTTTGCGGTGACCGATGCGGCCTATGTCGCGGGGCATTCACTAGGGGAATATGCCGCCCTTTGTGCGGCGGGCAGCCTGAGCCTGTCGGATACCGCGAAACTGCTGCGGATTCGTGGCGATGCGATGCAATCGGCGGTGCCGGTGGGCGTTGGCGCGATGGCGGCCCTGTTGGGGCTGGATTTCGCCACGGCGACAGAGGTGGCGCAAGAAGCCGCGCAGGGTCAGGTTTGTCAGGCGGCCAATGACAACGATCCATCACAGGTGGTGGTGTCCGGCAACAAGGCGGCGGTCGAGCGCGCGTTGGATATCGCCAAGGCGCGCGGGGCGAAACGGGCACTGTTGCTGCCGGTTTCGGCGCCGTTCCATTGTGCCCTGATGCAACCCGCCGCAGACCGCATGGCCGAGGCGCTGGCCCAGGTCACCTTGCACGCGCCTGTGGTGCCGGTGGTTGCCAATGTGCGTGCCGAGGCGGTCAGCGATTCGGCCTTGATCCGCGATCTGCTGGTGCAGCAGGTCACCGGTTCGGTCCGCTGGCGCGAAAGCGTGCAATGGATGGCGGCCCAGGGCGTGACCGAGTTTTGGGAAATCGGCGCGGGCAAGGCGCTGTCGGGCATGATCAAGCGTATCGCCAAGGACAGCGTGCAAAAGGCCATCGGCACGCCCGATGATATCGCCGCCCTGAAGGGCTGATCAATGGCGGGGATCGCGGTGCTGCTGCGTGCCGCGATCCACATGCACCGGCAATGTCGTGCATTCTGCCAGCTTCAGCCGTAGCACAAGTTCATCGGTGTTTTTGGGAAGCTCGATCAATTGCAGCCCGGCCTTGCGCAGCGATTCCCGTTTCACTGCGTCGCGGATAAAGGTGGTCTCGCCCAGATAATGACCGCCGCCCTGGTATTCGATGGCTGCCACCATGAATCCGCGCTGATCGATGATGACGAAATCCAGCCGCTTGGCATTGATCGCCCGGTTGGCGGGATCGTTGAAATCGGGCTGGCCGTCGGCGTTGGTGGCGCGCAGAACCTCGCCCATCGAGACCTGGGCCATCACCCGGTGCCCCTGGCCGATTTCCGCCGCGATGCGTTCCATGATCGGCAAAAGCCGGGCCTCGGCCCGATTCAGCATCGGGATGACCTTGAAGCCCGATTGTGCCACCAGATCCAGATGGTCCGAGGTGGGCATAGCGGCGGGCTTGCCCTGTTGCGATTCGAGAAAACGTTCAAACGGCACGATCTGGGCCTGCGGTTGCGCCGGGTGCGCCCATGTCTGCGCGTGATATCTTCTGTGTCGTCTGCGCGGGGGCCTGTTCTGGTCGGTGCGATGGTCTTTGGGCCGCAGCCGCATCAGGACGACGCCCAGCAGGGCCAGACCGAGCAGGAAAACGATGATCGCCAGATTTTGCGGCTCCATCAGCTGTTCCATGAGTTGGGTGGGCGAAACTGCATCGGCGGAGCCGGAGGAGGACGGAGCGGAAACAAAAGCCATATGAATAACCTGCGTGGATCGGGAGATATTCTGGCCGTGGACTGTGGCGGAAGTGAGGCCGGTGTGGCCATCGCCGGTCCCGCTCTGGTCCTGTAGCGTTTCGGCTGATATGCAGGCGAAAATCCACAAGAGGGACCAACATGTTTGACCTGACGGGAAAATGCGCGCTGGTGACGGGCGCGTCGGGCGGGATCGGCGCCAGCATCGCCAAGGCCCTGCACGGGGCTGGCGCCAAGGTGGCGCTGTCCGGCACGCGGGTGGCACCGCTGGAGGAGCTGGCGGCGGAACTGGGGCAGGGTGCCTTTGTGTGCCCCGCCAACCTGTCCGATGCGGCCTCGGTCGAGGCGCTGCCCAAAGCGGCCACCGAGGCGATGGGCGGGCTGGATATCCTGATCAACAACGCCGGGATCACCCGCGACAACCTGTTCATGCGGATGTCGGATGACGAATGGCAATCGGTGATCGACGTCAACCTGACGGCCTCGTTTAGGTTGATGCGCGCGGTCCTGCGACCGATGATGAAGGCACGTTGGGGGCGGATCGTGTCGATTTCGTCGGTGGTGGGCGCCACCGGCAACCCGGGGCAGGGCAACTATGCCGCGACCAAGGCGGGGCTGGTCGGCATGTCGAAATCGCTGGCCTACGAGGTTGCCAGCCGTGGCATCACCGTCAACTGCGTGGCGCCGGGCTTCATCGCCACCGCGATGACCGATAAACTGAACGATGATCAGAAGGGCAAGATCCTGACGCAGATCCCCGCCGGACGCATGGGATCGGCCGATGATATCGCCGCCGCCGTGCTGTATCTGGCCAGTGCCGAGGCGGGTTATGTCACCGGCGCGACGCTGCATGTGAACGGCGGCATGGCGATGCTGTAACGCGGCGCGCTTGCGAAACGGCTTGCCTTGAGGCATGACTATGCTATAGGCGGCGACGCAAGGACGGGGCTTCGGCCCCGTGCCACGGGCCGTCTTGTGAAACGGGGCAATCCCCCGCCATCGCAGGATCTGGCAACAACCGCTCGCGCAGACGGGCACCCATCAAGGGACGGGCCAAGGCCCTCAAACTGAGGAAGAGACATGAGCGACATCGCAGATCGCGTGAAGAAGATCGTCGTGGAGCATCTGGGCGTGGATGAGGACAAGGTCACCGAGACTGCCTCGTTCATCGACGATCTGGGCGCGGACAGCCTTGATACCGTGGAACTGGTCATGGCCTTCGAAGAAGAGTTCGGCATCGAAATCCCCGATGATGCTGCAGAAACCATCCAAACCTTTGGTGATGCCGTGAAATTCATCTCGGAAGCCGTCTAAGGTTTTCGGATCGCTTCACAGCGACAGACGGCGCCCGGTGGGCGCCGTTTTTCTTTGTCCACCCCGAGGGAACATGGTCGCGCTGATCAGCCTGTTTTTCGCGGCCCTGATTGCCGCCACCATTCTGCCGGCGCAATCCGAAGCGGTGCTGGTGGTGTTGATGCGTGCGGGCGATCATCTGGTCGCGGTGCTGCTGGCGGTGGCGACGGTGGGCAATGTGCTGGGCTCGGTGCTGAATTGGGTGCTGGGGCGCTATCTGATCCGGTTTTCCGCCAGGCGGTGGTTTCCGGTGTCAGAACACGCGGTGGCGCGCGCACAGGGCTGGTATGGCCGCTACGGGTATTGGAGCCTGCTGCTGAGCTGGGTCCCCATTGTGGGCGATCCCCTGACCGTAGCGGCGGGCATGATGCGCGAACCGTTGCTGCGGTTCATCTGCATCGTGACCTTGGCCAAGGGCGGGCGTTACCTGGTATTGGCGCTGGTGACGCTGGCGTGGTTGCCAGGAGCTGCGTAGTTGGGGGGCCGCGTAGTTGCCCTGCAATGGCTTATGACATTGCTCGTGTCCCGCTGTCCCCGTATTCTTGTTCCGCTGAACGGAGGATTCTATGAAATACGCAGCCGTCATATCCATCGCCCTTGTGCTTGCCGGTTGCGGTTCGGGTAATGCGCTGGATGAACTTTATGCGCAACGCGCCGCCACGCAATGCAGTGCGCAGGGCGTCGCCCAGGACAGCGCAGGCTGGGACCAATGCTATGATGCGGCCTTCGCCAAGGCGCGGGACGTGCGCTGAGCGCGACACGTTTGATCGCGTTTGCGCGCCGTGCAGACGTGATCGTCATGGCGAAAATGACAATCCTGGGGGGCGGGATGGAAACCTGCTTGACGCCCATCGGGAAAAAAACTAATCAAGCCGCACTGCAGGGGTATAGCTCAGTTGGTAGAGCATCGGTCTCCAAAACCGAGGGTCGTGGGTTCGAGTCCCCCTGCCCCTGCCAGTTGAAATTATTGGATAATTCCTGATTTCAACTGAAAAATTGACGATCACATTAGGGGCAGGACCTATTGATCTCATGGGCGCGTCATGCTTCAGGCTCCCCCAACGAGACGTGATCTATCGGCAATCTTTACTGGCTGCCTGAGGATCAAATGGAGCGGCTTCGGCCCTTCTTCCCCAAGAACCATGGCCGCCCCGCGTAGATGAGCAGCAGGTTCTGAGTGGAATAACTTTCGTAAATCGCAATGGATTCGCTGATGCGACGCGCCGGCGGAATACGGTCCGGCTAAGACACTCTGGAAGCGTTGGAGTCGGTTGGGGGGCTTCGCCAGGATGATGGCGGGGCTGGCCTCCGAAGCTCCCCGAGCAGACGACGATCATGATTGATGCGCCCCATCTGCAAGCGCATCGCACGGCGTCCAGCCTGCGGTTGACAGTCTGGAAGATCAGAAAACGGTCCTGTGGATTGTTTACCTGACAGACGGGGCGCGGGCTGCCTGATGGCCGGACGACGGGCGGCATAACACCAAGCTGCATGCCGTGATGGATGCTAAAGGACGCCCCATCCGCATTCTCGGGGGAAACGATCCCCCGAATTCATGACCGTCGGACAGGTCAGCGATTATACCGGAGCGATTGTGCTGCTCAGCAGTCGGCCCAAGACCGACTTTCTTCTGGCTGACAGAGTTTATGATGCCGACTGGTTCAGAGATGCGTTGAAAGACAAAGGGATAAAGGTCTGCATCCCCGGACTGAAAAACCGTAAGAAGCCCATCAGGCACGACAAGCGACGTAGCTGCATCGAAATCATGTTCGGTCGGCTGAAGGATTGGACAATCGTCGGGAAAACAGTCCCCTCGCTGTTTCCTGATCCTCCTCATACGTTACAACGCGCGACGACAGATGCCCTATCGTATTCCTCTCGGCCATCGTACTCGCCGCAACAGTCCTCTTCTGGCTATGAGTGTTAACGAGGCCTGATCCCAAGGCGTGCAGATCCGATGCGTCATAACCGGTGTAATCGGAATTCCGTCGGGGTGTGGCCTCGTCTCTCATCGGGAAGTCTGCGCCGTTGGTAAAGGATGGTGGATTTCAGTTGTGAACTTGCCTCTCGAATGGCCAGAAGCCTCTTTCGGAGGCCCGGTTTTCAGATCGCAACACCCACTCATCGTCGGATATCAGGTTGCGCACCAAGACCAGCGCCCCCTTAGAGATGAACTTGAAACACCAGGAGCGGACCTGTGGAACCCATTTTGTCAATTCCTCCCACGAGAAAATGCGACTTGCGCATTCCCGTAATCATTAAAAAATTAGCCCACCCCATAGCAGGCCACGCTGGATTGGCAGCCGCCTGAAGCCTAGGCAAACCAGTTCAGCCGTGATCTTCACGTGCGTTTGCATCATCCATCGCCGCTTCCGGTCGGGGATGCGGTGCGAATTGGGATGCCCAAACCGATCCTGACGCGGTGCCAGACAGATCCGCCCTATTCGGCCGCCGCGCGAATTTTGACCACTTCGCGCGGTAGCTGCCGTTCCCCCCACAGGATTTGATCGCGCAATTCATTGATCGCCTGGCCCAGTTCTTCACGCTGTGCATACATCTCGGCCAATCGCCGCCGCGCCAGCTTCAGCGTTTCCGCCAATTGGGTGCGATGTCGTTCATCGGCGTCATACAGGTTCAGCAATTGGCGGATATCCTCCAGCGAGAATCCGAACCGTTTGCCGCGCAGGATCAGCTTCAGCCGCGCCCGGTCGCGCCGGGTGAACAGCCGCTTCTGGCCCTCGCGCAGGGGTGCCAGCAGTTCTTTGGATTCATAAAAACGCAGGGTGCGCGGTGTCACCTGAAACGCGTCACACATTTCCCGTATCGTCATCAAAGGCTGATTCATCGACGTCCTCCCCGACGGCTTGAAACAGATCCGTCCAGGGGCCTCCCTCCGCCCGGACGCGGGAAGACACGATATCGCTGCATCCTCCCGGATATGCAGTGTCGGGAAAACTATGCCCCAGGTAAAGCAGAATATGTGGCCGGGTCAGGCGGGATCGGCGGTCTTTTCCAGAATATCGGCCACGTCGTCGCGCAATTGGCGCAGATCGGCGATGGTGGTGGCCAGTTCATCATATTGCTTTTGCAGCAACAACAGCTGTCGATCGGCCAGTTCTACCCAGACGCGATATTGTTCCTCGTTGCCTTTCTTGTCGTAGATCTCCAGCCATTGCCGCAGTTCTTCCAGCGAAAATCCAAACCGCCGTCCGCGCAGAATCAATGTCATCCGCGCTACTTCCCGCGGGCCGTAGAACCGCGACCGGCCATCCTTACGCGGCGACAGCAATTCGATATATTCGTAGTAGCGCAGGGTGCGTGGCGTCACAGAGAAGCGCGCGCACATTTCCTTGAAGCTCAGAACATCCGCCATCTCGATCTCCCTCTGGCGCAAGCTAGTATGCGCGGGCCGGGGCTTCAACAGCGATTGGGGCGGGATGACGTTGTGTCGGGTGCCTTGCGTCGGGCGCGCGGGCACGGGATAGTGCGGATAAAGAAGGTAGGTGAGATGATGGCAACCGACCCGGAAAAAGCCGCGCTGCTGACCCGCGCCCGTCAGTTCTTGGCAATGATCCCGCTGGGACAGGCGCTGGCCTTCCGGCTGGAGGATATCGGCGATGGACGGGCCGTGCTGTCGATGCCCTGGGATGAGCAGCTGATCGGTGATCCGCGCAGCGGGGTGATCCACGGTGGCGCGGTCTCGGCGCTGATGGATACCTGTTGCGGGGCGGCGGCCATCAGCCACCCGGACGGGCCGGAAATGACCGTGACGCTGGACATGCGGATTGATTACATGCGCCCGGCCACGCCGCGCCAGCGCATCACCGCGCGGGCCGAGGTCTATCGCATGACCCGCTCGGTGGCGTTTCTGCGGGCCATCGCCTGCGATGAGGATGACACCAACCCCGTTGCCACCGCCACAGCCGCCTTCACCGTCGATTTCGCCAGATCCGAGGTCCGGTCATGACCGGTTTTCCCGCGCCCGAACCCGTGCAGGTGGTGAAACAGCGCCGAGATGCCGCCTTGCATGCGCTGGTGTCGGGTGTGCCCTATATCAGATTTCTGGGCGTGCAGTTTGAACGTCATGGGGATGAGCTGACCGCGATCTTGCCGTTTCAGCCCAAGTTGATCGGCAATCCGCTGGTGCCGGCGCTGCACGGTGGCGCGACCTCGGCCTTTCTGGAGGTCACGGCGATCGTCGAGCTGGCCTGGTCCACATTGTGGGCCGATCTGGAGGCCGGGCGGATTGACGTGAAAACCGCCGAAACAATGTTGCCGCGCCTGCCCAAAACCATTGATTTCACCGTGGATTTTCTGCGGTCCGGGTTGCCGCGTGATGCCTATGCGCGGGCGCGGGTGAACCGGTCGGGTCGCCGCTATGCCTCGGTTCAGGTCGAGGGCTGGCAGGACAACCGCACCCGGCCCTTCATTCAGGCGACCGGCCATTTCCTGATGCCGGATCTGTAACATGATGCAGATAACACACCGCCGCGTGCTGCATGTCGCGGTGCCCATCGTGCTGTCGAATGTGACGGTGCCCTTGCTGGGGCTGGTCAATACCGGGGTCATCGGCCAGTTGGGGCAGGCCGCGCCAATCGGTGCGGTCGGTTTGGGCGCGGTGATCCTGGTGTCGTTCTACTGGGTGTTCGGTTTCCTGCGGATGGGCACCACCGGTCTGGTCGCGCAGGCGTATGGTCAGGGCAATAGGCGTGAGGTCTCGGCCGCGCTGATGCGGGCGCTGTTGATTGCGCTGCTGGCGGGGGTTGGGTTGATCGTGCTGCAAGGTCCGCTGTTCTGGGGGGCGTTCCAGCTGGCGCCCGCCAGTGCGCAGGTCGAGACCCTGGCGCGGTCTTATCTGGCGATCCGCATCTGGGGGGCCCCTGCGACCATTGCGCTTTATGCGCTGACCGGGTGGTTGATCGCGCTGGAACGCACGCGGGCGGTGTTGATGTTGCAGCTGTGGATGAACGGGCTGAACGTCGTGCTGGATCTGTGGTTCGTGCTGGGGCTGGGGTGGGGCGTGCCGGGGGTGGCGGCGGCCACGCTGATCGCCGAATATGCCGGGCTGGGGCTGGCGTTGTGGTTCGCGCGGGGGGCCTTTGCCGCGCGTCCCGCCGTCGCCGAGGTTTTTGACCGGCTGCGGCTGTTGCGCATGGCGCGGGTGAACACCGATATCATGATCCGCTCGGTCTTGCTGCAAGGGTGTTTCGTCGCCTTTCTGTTTCTGGGTGCAGGTGAGGGCGATATTGACCTGGCCGCCAATCAACTGCTGCTGCAATTTCTGGAAATCACCGCCTATGTGCTGGATGGCTTTGCCTTTGCCGCCGAGACACTGGTGGGACAGGCGGTCGGGGGGCGCGATCCGCATGGCGTGCGGCGGGCCTCGATCATGGCCGGGGGCTGGGGTCTGGGCGGTGCGGTGGTCTTGTGTCTGGCATTTCTGCTGGCCGGACCCATGGTCATCGATCTGATGACAACGGCGCCCGAGGTGCGCATCGCCGCCCGCGACTATCTGCCGTGGTTGTGGTTCGTGCCGCTGATCGGGCTGGCGGGGTGGATGTATGACGGTATTTTCGTAGGCGCCACATTGACCCGGGAAATGCGCAATGCCGCCATTTTCTCGGTCGCGGTTTACGCGGTGGTGGTGTCGATAACGCTGCCGCTGTTTGGCAATCACGGCCTTTGGGCGGCGCTGATGGCGCTGTATGTCGCGCGGGGGATCAGTATGGCGCGGCTGTATCCGCGTGCAGAACGTGCCGCCGAAGCTGGCCACTGACTGTCTGGCAGGGGGTGTGGGGGCGAGGCGCCCCCACGGATAACGGCTTAGCCGCGCACCATGCCCATGATGTCCAGCGCCTGTTCCAGGATAGGTTGGGCAATCCCGCGTGCCTTTTGCGCGCCTTGGGTCAGGATGCGGTCGATCTCGGCCTGATCATTCATCAACCGGGCCATTTCGGCAGAAATCGGCGCCAGCTTGGATACGGCCAGATCGGCCAGCGCCGGTTTGAACACGCCCCACCCCTGTCCGCCGAATTCCGCGATCACATCGGCGGCCGAGCGGTCAGTCAGCGCGGCATAGATATTCACCAGGTTCTTCGCCTCGGCGCGCCCGTCCAGTTCCTCGACCGTTTCCGGCAACGGCGCTGGATCGGTCACCGCCTTGCGGAACTTCTTGGCGATGGTGTCGGCATCGTCGGTCAGGTTGATCCGGCTGGCATCGGAAGGGTCGGATTTCGACATCTTCTTGCTGCCGTCTTTCAGGCTCATCACCCGGGTCGCGGTGCCCTCGATCAGCGGTGCGGGCGCGGGGAAGAAGTCCACATTGTAATCATGGTTGAACTTGGCCGCGATGTCGCGGGTCAGTTCGACATGCTGTTTTTGATCCTCGCCCACCGGCACCATCGTGGCGTGATAGGTCAGGATGTCCGCCGCCATCAGCGCCGGATAGGCATATAGCCCCAGGCTGACCTTTTCCGCGTTCTTGCCGGCCTTGTCCTTGAATTGCGTCATGCGGTTCATCCAGCCCATCCGCGCCACGCAATTCAGCAGCCACCCCATTTCGGCATGGGCCGAAACCTGCGACTGGTTGAACAGGATCGAGCGCGCCGGGTCCACCCCCGAGGCGATGAAGGCCGCCGCCGCCTCGCGCGTTTGCCGTTTCAGTGCCTCGGGTTCCTGCCAGACCGTGATTGCATGCAGATCGACCAGGCAATAGATCGTCTCGATGCCCTCGTTCTGCTTTTCGGCAAAGCGCTTCAGCGCGCCCAGATAGTTCCCCAGTGTCAGGTTTCCCGACGGCTGGATGCCGGAAAAAACGCGCGGCGTGAACCTGGAATTGGGATTTGCGGGTGTAACGGTCATGGCATAGCTCCTCAGCCGGGCTGGAAATCGGCTGTGGGACGGCTTATCGCTAAAGCGCGCGGGGCGTCAACCAAGGCCCTGCCAAACATCATCAGCCACAAGACAGGAGTGCCCATGCGTCCGGGTTATGACCAACATCCGATCAACCCGCTGCCCCCCGTGGTCTGGTTGCTGTGCGGTCCGATCATCGCCAGCGAGATCCTGTTCGGCCTTGGCCAGAGCGGGCTGTTCAGCACCGCGGCAATGGGCTGGCGTCTGGATGCGCTGCAACGCTTTGCCTTCGGTCCCGATATCCTGCGCGGCATGATCGCGCAAAACATCTGGCCGTGGAGACAGATCGCCCGGCTCGTGACCTATCCGTTCGTGCATGGATCGTTCTTCCATGCGGCGATGGTGATGGTGTTCATTCTGGCGCTTGGAAAAATGGTGGGCGAGGTGTTTCGCGGCTGGGCCGTGGCGGCGGTGTTTTTCAGCGCCACCATTGTCGGGGCGCTGGTCTATACGGCGGTGCCGTTCACCCAGGGCGCCCTGTATGGCGGCTATCCGGCGGCCTATGGCCTGATCGGCGCATTCACCTGGATGCTGTGGATGCGCCTGGGGCAGGCGCAGGCGAACCGGGGCCGAGCGTTCATGTTCATCGGCGCGCTTATGGGGATACGGCTGGTGTTTGGGTTGCTGTTCGGCAGCACGCCCGACTGGATCGCGGATTTCTCGGGCTTTGGCGCCGGGTTCCTGATCAGCTTCGTCGTGGCACCGGGCGGGTGGCGGCGGATGCTGGGCCAGATCCGGCGGCGCTGAGCCGACGCGCCTCAGGCCCGTTTGCGCCGCAGCATGGATTTCAGATCGGCGGGCCGATAGGCGCCAACCAGGGCGCCAAAGCCGAAATAGAACACGATTCCGCCTCCGCACAGCAGGCCCAACGCCCCCCAACGCGCACCGCGCGCGGCCAGCATCGGGGTCAGGGCCTGGGTGCCCAGCCACAACACCACCCCCATCGCCGCCGAGGCCAGCACGATCCGTATCGCCCGGCGGCGAAAACGGGCATCGGGGCGGGCCGCATCCCCCATGCCGCGCGCCCCCCACCACAGTTGCAACAGCATCACCCAGCCCGATACCGTCGTCGCCAGTGCCGCCGCGACAAAGCCCATCACCGGCATCATCCCCACGGCAAATCCCGCATTCACCAGCATGGATATGATGGCGTAATTGAACGGGCGGCGAGTGTCTTCGCGGGCATAATACAGCGGTTGCAGCACCTTTTGCAGCACGAATGCCGGTAAGCCCAGCCCATATACCGCCAGCGCCAGCGCCGTTGCCACCGTGTCCTGCGGCCGCCACGCACCGCGATCATACAGCACCGAAATCAGCGGTGTGGCGATGACCACCAAGGCGACTGCGGCCGGCAGCGTCAGGAACAGCGCGAATTCGGCCCCGCGCGAAAAGCTGTCACGTGACGCCTCGGCATCGCCCGCCCGCAGATGGCGCGACAGCACCGGCAGCAGCACCGTGCCGATGGCGATCCCCACCACGCCGAGCGGCAGTTGATACAGCCGGTCGGCATAGGACAACCAGGCCACCGCACCTTCGGTGAACGAGGCCACCTGACGCCCGACGATCAGGTTGATCTGCACCACCCCGCCCGCCAGAACGGCAGGCCCGGCGATGATCAGCAACCGGCGCATTTCCGGCGACATGCGCGGCACACCCGGCCATAGCGTATAGCCCAGCCGATGCGCCGCCCACCAGGTAAAGCCGAACTGCGCCACCCCCGTCACCGGCACCGTCCACGCCAGCGTCAGCCCCATGTCCCAGCCGAACTGCGCCGCCAGCCACATGGCGATGATGAAGATCAGGTTCATCAGCACCGGCACAAGCGACGCTTCGGTGAACTTGCCAAAGGCATTCAGCACACCCGACAGCAAGGCCACCAGCGAGATGAACAGGATATAGCTGAACCCGATCCGGCCATACAGCACCGCCAGCGTGAACCGTTCGTCGCCCTGAAACCCCGAGGCCATCGCCCACACCAGCCACGGCATCGCCAGCGTGCCGATCAGGGTGAACACCAACAGCACCGAGGTCAGCCCGGAGAAGGCCTGTTGGGCAAAGCCGCGCGGGTCATCGCCCGCCTCGACCCGTTTGGCGAACATCGGCACAAAGGCCATGTTGAACGCCCCCTCGGCAAAGAACCGGCGGAACATGTTGGGCAGGGAAAAGGCGATCAGGAACGCCTCGGCCACCGGGCCGGTGCCCAGATAGGCCGCCATCATCATGTCGCGCGCGAACCCCAGCAGGCGTGAGCCAAAGGTCCACGCCCCCACGGTCAAAAAGCCGCGCACCAGACGGATCGGTTTCATCGACGGACCTTTATTGTTGCGCGGCGCGTTCGGCGCCACGGCTGATCGCCTCGCGCAGCTTGCGTTCCAGGGTGTCTTCCTTGGCCTTGCCCAGCTTCAGCCCGAACATGTCCTTGACGTAGAAGCTGTCGACCACCTGCGCCCCATAGGTCGCGATCATCGCCGAGGCGATGTAGATGTTCTGTGCCGCCAGCGCCCGGGTCAGATCATACAGCAGGCCGGGACGGTCACGGGTATCGACCTCGATGATCGTATACAGTTCCGAACCGTCGTTGTCGAAGGTGACATGGGTGGGAAAGCGGAACTGGCTTTCGCGTTTCTTGACCTTGTCGCGGTCTTTCAGCGCGTCGCGGGCCACGATCTCGCCCGCCAGCGTGCGGTCGATCATCTTGCGCAGACGGGGCAGGCGGGTTTCCTCGAACGGGTGGCCCTCGGCGTCCTGCACCCAGAAGATGGCCGTGGCATAGCCGTCCTTGGAGGTATAGGTCCGCGCATCCACCACATTCGCCCCCACCAGGGCCAGGGCCCCCGCCAGCCGCGAGAATATCCCCGGATGGTCGGCCAGCACAAAGGCCGCCCGCGTGGCATCGTGATCGGGGTCCGGGTGCAGGTCGATGCGAATTTCATCGGGGCCAAGATCGCGCAACAGATCGGCGAAAATCGCATGGGCCTCGGTGGTCAGACCCTGCCAGTAGGGCGCGTAGTGGCGGCCCATTTCACTGCGCAGATCGCGCGGTTCCCAATCCACCAGCCGTTCGCGCAGGGCACGTTTGGCCTGATTGCTGCGCTGTTCGCGGTTCAGCGCCTCCAGCCCGTGTTCCAGCGCGCGGGTGGTTTCGGTATACAGCCGCCGCAGCAGCGATGCCTTCCAGTTGTTCCAAACCCCCGGCCCGACGCCACGGATGTCGCATACCGTCAGCACCGTCAGCAGATCCAGCCGCTTGCGGGTCTTCATCTGCTTGGCGAATTCGCGGATGGTGGCCGGATCGCTCAGATCCCGTTTCTGCGCCACATCCGACATCAGCAGGTGATGGCGGATCAGCCATTCCACGGTCTCGCATTCTTCCGCCGTCAGCCCCAGACGCGGCGCCACCTTGCGGGCGATCTGGGCCCCCAGGATCGAGTGGTCTTCCGGGCGGCCCTTGCCGATGTCATGCAGCAGCAACGCCACATACAGCACGCGTCGGTTCACCCCGGCCTCCAGCACCGCCGAGGTCAGGGGCAGTTCCTCGGCCAATTCGCCCCGTTCCAGTTGCGAGGCGGTGGAGATCACCTGCAACGTGTGTTCGTCGACAGTATAGCTGTGATACATGTTGAACTGCATCATCGCCACGATCGGTTCGAATTCAGGAATGAAGGCCGACAGTATGCCCAACTCATTCATCCGCCGCAGCGGACGTTCCGGGTTGCCGTGTTTCAGCAGCATGTCCAGAAAGATCCGCGCCGCTTCCTTGCTGTTGCGCATCTCGTCATCGATGATGTCCAGATTGGCCGACAGCACCCGCATCGCATCGGGATGGATCAACAGGCCGGTGCGCAGCGCCTCTTCAAAGATCCGCAGCATGTTCAGCGGATCTGCCAGAAAGGCGCGGGTGTCGGAAATGTTGATCCGGCCGTTGTCGTCGATGAACGGTGGTTTCAGCGGCTTGCGGCGGCGCAACAGCCGGGTCAGCGCCGGAGCCCGTTTCACATGGCGCGATTCCAGCGCGGTCAGGAAGATCCGCGTGACCTCCCCCACCACGGTGGCGTGGCGGAAGTAGTCCTGCATGAAGACCTCGACTGCGCGCCGCCCGGCGGTATCACTATATTTCATCCGCCGCGCCACCTCGACCTGCATGTCGAAGGTCAGCTGGTCCGAGGCGCGTCCGGCAATCAGGTGCAGGTGGTCGCGCACCGCCCAAAGATAATCCTCGGCGTCGCGGAAACGCTGATATTCCTCCTGGCTGAACACGCCCAGCGGCACCAGATCGGCGGCCTTGTTGACGCCGTGGATATATTTGGCGATCCAGTACAGGGTTTGCAGGTCGCGCAGCCCCCCCTTGCCTTCCTTGACATTGGGTTCCAGCACGTAGCGCTGACCACCCTGACGTTTGTGGCGATCGGCACGCTCGGCCAGTTTCGCCTCGATGAATTCGGGGCCGGTGGTGCGGAACAGGTCCTGACGCAGGCGGTCGTTCAACTGCACGCCCAGCGGTTCGTTGCCCGCGACATAGCGTTGTTCCAGCAGCGCAGTGCGGATCGTCACGTCTTCCTTGGCCAGACGCAGGCAATCGTCAATCGTGCGCGAGGCGTGACCGACATTCAGCTTCAGATCCCACAGCATATACAGCATGGATTCGATGACGCGCTCGGCCCAGGCGCCGATCTTCAGCGGGGTCAGGAACAGCAGGTCGACATCGGAATAGGGCGCCATTTCCGCGCGACCGTAGCCGCCCACCGCCAGAACCGCCAGGCGTTCGCCCTTGGCCGGTTTGGTCAGCGGGTGCAGGCGGGTGGTGGCAACGTGGTGGATGGCGCGGACCAGACTGTCGGTCATCACGGCATAATGGGTGATGGTGTCCCGCCCGTTGCGGGGATGACCGGCAAAGTCGGCCTCGATCCACGGGGTCGCGGCGGCGCGGGCCTCTTGCAGGAATTGCACGGTCGCGCTGCGCAAGGCGCGTTCGTCGTTTTCGCCGGGCAAGGCCAGGTCCAGCGCGGGCAGAACCGCCGCGGGTTGCAAAAGCAAGGGCGCCCCGGTCGGAACCGGGGCGAAGGTCGGGGTCTGGGTCACGGTGTCACCATCTGCGGCGGCGTTGTTGGGGGCGGGCTTAGTAGCCCGCGCCCGAGAAGGATCGGGGCGCCGGGTCGATCACCGCGACCTGGCCATTGCGGACCTCGGCGATGGCCAGCGCGCGTTCGCTGGTGCCGTCCGAGCGCAGCCGGAAGATGCCGTTGACGCCGACAAAGCCCGAGGATTGGGTCAGTGCCTGCTTGGTCAATGCGTCGGCCCGGCCCGATTTCACCAGTGCGCCGATGGCGGCGATGCCGTCATAGGCCAGGCCGGCGATCAGGTTGGGAGAGGACCCGTAGGCCGCCTGATAGCGGCTGCTGAACCGCGAGGCCATGCCCGGATCGGGCAGTGCGAACCAGCCGCCTTGCAGACCCGGCAGGGCGAGGGTCGCGGGCGGCACATCCCAACGGGTCAGGCCGATATATTGTGTGCTGGCGGGGCTGACGCCCTGTTCGGACAAGACCTGCGCCATCATCGGCAGGGCACCGGCACTGTCGGCGGTCATGAAGATCGCATCGGCACCGCCGTTTGCGCGGGCGGCGATACGCGGTCCGGCCTCGGCCACGCCCTGTTGCGAAAAGGGATAGGTTTCACGCCCGACGACCGTGCCACCCGCCCGTGAAACGGCGGCGGTGATCGCATTGGCCCCGATCTCGCCTGCGGTGGTCTGCTCACTGACCACCAGAATATTGCGCTTACCCTGTGACGTGGCATAGCTGGCCAGCCGGTTGGCGGTATTGGCAAAGGTCTGGCCCAGCACGAAGACGTTGCCACCGGCGATATCGGCATTGTTCGAGAACGACAGCACGTTGATGCCGCGATCCGCAACGGCCAACCCAACGGCATTGGCCGATTGGGCAAAGACCGGGCCGAGAATGATCTTGGCGCCTTCATCCACCGCCTTGGAGGCGGCGGCGGCGGCCTGTTGAGGGCTAGCGCCTGTGTTGTAGATGCGCAGGTCGATTTTCACCCCGTCCAGATCGGACACCGCCAGTTGGGCGGCCTGACGCAGGGATTGCGCCAGCGTCTCGTCACCGGTATTGCCAGAGCCGCCGGGCAGCAGCAGGGCGACCGGAACGGCGGCCGAGGTGTCGATCTGTGGTCCTGATCCGCCACGACCATTGGTCATCGGCTGACAGGCGGCAAGCCACAGCGCAGACAGGGCCGCGATCATCCGGGGCAGGGTGAGCAGGGTCAAGGGGTTGCGGGAACTACGCATTTTGGCGAACATGACGACGACCTTCCGAAGGTTCGGTTGGGGGCGGAAACAGGCGAACCCTATGCGCTTCGACTCGGGAAGTAAACTTTTCAACTGATGAATGAGAGGCGCCGCGATGACAGATGGCGACAATACCGGCGGGACATCGCCGGAGCGGTCAGGGCGGGCTTTGGTGCCGGGCCTGTATTTCGTGGCGACCCCGATCGGGGCGGCACGCGACATCACCTTGCGCGGGCTGGATATTCTGCGCACGGCGGATGTACTGGCGGCCGAAGATACGCGCACGTTAAGGCATTTGATGGAAATCCACGGCATCCCTGTCAATGGCAGGCCTTTGATCCCCTATCATGACCATAATGGAGATGCGGCGCGCCCGCGTGTATTGAACGCCTTGGCGCAAGGGCGGTCGGTTGCCTATGCGTCCGAGGCCGGGACGCCCCTGGTTGCCGATCCAGGGTTCCAACTGGGCCGCGCCGCGATTGCAGAAGGTTATGGGGTCTTTGCCGCGCCGGGGGCTTCGGCGGTGCTGGCGGCACTGACGGTGGCGGGGTTGCCGACGGATCGGTTTTTGTTTGCGGGATTTCCACCGAACACGCGTGCGGCGCGGCGCAAATGGGTGCGTGATTTCGCGGCTGTTCCTGCAACATTGGTTTTCTATGAATCGCCCAAACGCGTTGGGGAAATGTTAACCGATTTGTCGCAAGAGTTGGGGGGGGATCGACGGGCGGCGGTCTGTCGTGAATTGACGAAACGGTTTGAAGAGGTCAAACGCGGAACACTGGACGAGTTGGCTGCCGTATTTGGTGGGCAATCGGTCAAGGGGGAGATCGTCGTTTTGGTTGATCGTGGCCAAGGGGTTGTTCATGGCGCCGAAGAGGTTGAGGCGATGTTGCGGCAACGGTTGTCACATATGAGCGTCAAGGACGCGGCGGCCAAGGTGGCAGAAGCGCTGAATATGCCGCGTCGGGAAATCTATCAAAAAGCCCTGGATCTGGAGAACGATGAATGACCGGAGCAATGTCATACCATTCGGGCCTGTCGGCGGAACATCAGGTTGCCGCCCATTATGATCGGTCGGGATTCCGGCTGCAGGCACATCGTTGGCGTGGCCGGTTCGGGGGTGAGATCGACCTGATCGCCCGAGAAGGGGACACGGTCGTGTTTATCGAGGTCAAGCGCGCCAAAAGCCATCGGCTGGCCGCGCAGCGATTGTCGCGGCGGCAGCTGCAGCGGATTTGTATGTCGGCTGAAGAATTTCTGTCCGGGCTACCGCAACCGGCGAACCTGAACATGCGGTTTGACGTTGCGCTGGTCGATGGACAGGGGCGGATCGAGATATTGGAGAACGCCTATTACTTTGACTGAGGCGATTGCATTGCGCGTCTGACCACGGCATCAACATGCCAAGGAAAGGGGGCAATCATGGCCTTGAAAGTTGCGATCCAGATGGATCCCATTGCCGGGATCAACATCGACGGGGACAGCACCTTCCGTCTTGCGGAAGAGGCGCAGTCGCGTGGACATGAGCTGTTTTACTATACGCCCGATAAGCTGATCTACCGCGAAGGGCGCATTCTTGCACGGGGGTGGCCGTTGACGGTGCGGCGCGTCAAGGGGGATCACTTTACCCTGGGTGCCGAGGCTGAAGTTGATCTGGCGGATTATGACGTCATCTGGTTGCGGCAAGATCCGCCTTTTGACATGGGATATATTACCACGACCCATTTGTTGCAGCGGCTTCATCCTGCGACATTGGTGGTGAATGATCCGTTCTGGGTGCGCAATTTTCCGGAAAAGCTGCTTGTGCTGAATTTCCCGGATTTGACGCCGCCGACGCTGATCGCACGTGACTTGCAGACGATAAAGGACTTCAAGGCCCGTCACGGCGATGTCATCCTGAAGCCACTTTATGGCAACGGGGGGGCCGGTGTGTTCCGGCTGGACCCGAACGACCGCAACCTGTCATCGCTGCATGAACTGTTCACGGGCATAAACCGAGAACCGCTGATCGTGCAGAAATACGTGCCTGCGGTGGTCAAGGGAGACAAGCGAATCATCTTGGTGGATGGCGAACCGGTCGGCGCCATCAACCGGGTTCCGGCCGAGGGTGAGACACGTTCGAACATGCATGTCGGCGGGCGCCCGGAGAAGGTCGGGTTGACGGAACGGGAGCATGAAATCTGTGCCAAGATCGGTCCGGTTTTGCGCGAACATGGCCAGATCTTCGTTGGCATTGATGTGATCGGTGATTGGCTGACCGAAATCAACGTCACCTCGCCCACGGGCATTCAGGAACTGGAACGGTTCGACGGGATCAATGTTGCCGAAAAAATCTGGCAGGTGATCGAGGCGAAACGCGCCTGATACGCAAGGCTGGCGGGGCACCGCCAGCCGTTCCTCTATTCGACGCGGGTGAACAACCGTGCCAGCGCCGCCGCCAATACCAATCCTATGGCCATCAAAGGCAGAGGCACGCCCGCATGGGCAGCAACCCAGATGGTCACCCCTGCTGCGACGATGACGCCGCAGATCAGAGCCAGGAATATCGGTAAGGGCATGGGGTTCATCACAAGCCTCCTGTAATGATTATGTGTTGCTGCGCCGCAGAGGGGAAGCCTCGATTTTGCGAAAACGTCAAACGAGGTTCACGTTTGTGGCAGGGTGCAGAATTTGATGGCGTGTGTTCACTAAATGTTCTAATTTGGCATCATGTCAGAACTGCCGCTATCCTTGCCTCCGGTCGATCCGCATCTGCGCCTGAAGGCCCGTGGGGCCATCAGCCAGCCCTCGGCGCGCTACGAGCCCTACGCCCGTGAATGGCAACATGATGGCTGGGATCTGCCTGAGGAAGAACGGTTGGTGCGCACCGAGGTGACGATTGAACGGCCGCGTTCGGTCATTACCCGCAATCAAAGCCCGGATGTGCCGTTCGACCGCTCGATCAATCCGTATCGCGGCTGCGAACATGGCTGCATTTATTGTTTCGCCCGGCCCAGCCATGCTTATCTGGGGCTATCGCCGGGGTTGGATTTTGAAACCCGTATCGTTGCCCGGCCCGAGGCGCCGGTGGTATTGGCGCGGGAATTGCGGCGTAAGGGGTATCAGGTTGCGCCTATTGGCATTGGCACGAATACCGATCCGTATCAGCCGATCGAGTCCAAAATCGGGGTGATGCGCGGCTTGCTGGAGGTGCTGGAGGATTTCGGCCACCCGCTGACGATCACCACGCGCGGTGCCGGAATCCTGCGCGATCTGGATATTCTGTCGCGTATGGCGGCCCGCAATCTTGTGCATGTGGGGATCAGCGTGACCACGCTGAATGCCGATCTTGCGCGCAAGATGGAGCCTCGCGCCCCCACGCCCCAGACCCGGATACGGATGATCCGCGATCTGGCGCGGGCCGGGGTGCCGGTGCGGGTCATGGCCTCGCCGATGATTCCGGGGCTGACGGATCATGAGCTGGAGGCGATCCTGACCGAGGCGCGCCGCGCCGGTGCCCGCGCAGCCAGTTTCATTCCGCTGCGTTTGCCGCAGGAAGTGTCCGTGCTGTTTCGGGACTGGTTGCATCGGGTGCTGCCGGAGCGGGCGGAGCGGGTGCTGAATGCGGTGGCGGCGCTGCGCGGCGGGGCGCTGAACGATCCGCGGTTCGGGTCACGGATGACGGGCGAGGGGGTCGAGGCCGACCTGCTGGCGCAACGCTATCGGGTCTCTTGCCGCAGGCTGGGGTTTGACAAACCCATGCCGCGTCTGGATTGCGATCAGTTCCGCCCGCCGGCCCAGGCCGGGGACCAGCTGTCGTTATTCTGATTTGGCGCCCCGCCCGCCCTCGACGCCTTTGCCTTGCAGCGCGTTCAGCCTTGGCCTATAGGGGCGAAACGGGGCCGAGTGCCCGATTTCGCCGCCCGCGTCACCCTGCGCTTTGCGCTTTCGCGCGGCCCCGGCTAGCCCAGGAACGGAGAGCCCATGGCACCGCGTCGGAAGAAGATTTACGAAGGCAAGGCAAAGATCCTGTACGAAGGCCCGGAGCCGGGAACCCTGGTGCAGTATTTCAAGGACGACGCGACCGCTTTCAACGCCCAGAAAAAGGCGACGATCGAAGGGAAAGGCGTGCTGAACAACCGCTTGAGCGAGTTTTTCATGCAGGGCCTGACCAATGTCGGTATTCCGAACCACTTCATCCGCCGCCTGAACATGCGCGAACAGCTGATCCGTCAGGTGGAGATCATCCCGCTTGAGGTGATCGTGCGCAACTTTGCCGCCGGGTCGATCTCGAAGCGGCTGGGGTTGGAAGAGGGCGCCGCGCTGCCGCGTCCGATCGTGGAATACAGCTACAAGAACGACGCGCTTGGCGATCCGCTGGTGCCCGAGGAATACATCATCGCATTCGGCTGGGCGAATCAGCAGGATCTGGATGACATCATTTCACTGGCGCTGCGGGTGAATGATTTCCTGGCCGGGGTGTTCTTTGGCGTCGGCATCAAGCTGGTCGATTTCAAGATCGAGATCGGCCGGGTGTGGGATGGTGATTTCATGCGCCTGATCGTGGCGGACGAAATCAGCCCCGACAGCTGCCGTCTGTGGGATGCTAAGACCGGCGAGCATCTGGACAAGGATGTGTTCCGCCGTGATCTGGGCAGCCTGACCGATGCCTATACCGAGGTCGCGCGTCGTCTGGGCGTGCTGCCCGCGAATGGCACCAATGTAAAACCGACGCTGATCAACTGATCGCCGTGCGGATAATGTGATGGGGGCGGGCCGTGGTGCCCGCCCTTGGCATATCTGCCCTACGGATCGGTTTCGACGCTTGTCTGGGGGGGCAGTTCACGGTAACAGGTCGCCAACATTCATGCGGCGGGGCCGCAGCAGATCCGGGGAGATTGCCATGAAAGCCCGCGTTCACGTCATGCTGAAGGATGGGGTTCTGGACCCTCAGGGCGAGGCGGTGCGCAATGCACTGGGCCATCTTGGGTTTGCCGGTGTCGAGGCCGTGCGGCAGGGCAAGGTGATCGAACTGGATCTGGCCGCGACCGACAAGACCGCCGCCGAGGCAGAGGTCCGGGCGATGTGCGAAAAGCTGTTGGCCAACACCGTGATCGAGAAATACACCGTCGAGATTGCCTGAGTGCCGGGGCCGGACGGCCCCGAACCCCATGACTACGCCCGGATATCGTAAGCAGGAGCCGTTCAGATGAAAGCCGCCGTCATCACCTTTCCGGGGTCGAACTGTGATCGTGACCTCTACGATGCCTTTGCCAAGGCCGGGGCCGATGTGGTGAAGGTTTGGCACAAGGAAACCGCGCTGCCCGAGGGTATTGACGTGATCGGCGTGCCGGGTGGATTTTCCTTTGGTGATTATCTGCGGTGCGGGGCAATTGCCTCGCGTTCGCCGATCGGGCAGGCAGTGGCGGATTTCGCCCATCGTGGTGGCTATGTTCTGGGCGTGTGCAACGGCTTTCAGGTGCTGACCGAGATGGGCCTGCTGCCAGGCGCGTTGATGCGTAACGCGGGGCTGAAGTTCATCTCGAAACCCGTTGCGTTGCGGGTCGAGACCACAGACAGCATCTATACCGGCGGCTATGCCAAGGGGCAGGAAATCCTGATCCCGATCGCGCATGCAGAGGGCAATTACCAGATCGACGCCGAGGGGCTGGCGCGGTTGCAAGGCGAGGATCGCGTTGCGCTGCGCTACGTGGCAAACCCCAATGGCGCGACCGATGACATCGCCGGGGTGCTGAGTGAAAATCGCCGCGTGCTGGGGCTGATGCCGCACCCCGAACGCGTGGTCGAGCCCGCGCAAGGCGGCGCCGACGGGGTGGCGCTTTTCCGCGCGTTGGTCGGGCTGACGACCGCCGCGTGACAGGACGCCGCTTGTTGCCGGACGGGGCATGGCCTAAATTCCGCCCATGAGCGCGCGGCTGGACCTTTCCAACAGTAATCTGAGCGAACCCGATACTTCCGGGATTCGCCGTCGCATCGTGTTGCGGCTGGGCGGCCTGGGGGTTGTTGCGGTCGCCATCGCGATGATCTGGGCGACCAATGCCTGGCTGACGGAACGGTTTACCGAAACGACGCGGGTGCGGACAGAACTGCGGCTGGCGCTGTATTCGGGCAATGTGATCTCGGAATTGCAGCGCACCTCGGTGGTGCCGCTGTTGCTGGCGCGTGATCCGGTGCTGACCTCGG
The DNA here is from genome assembly GCA_036398515.1 of Paenirhodobacter sp. GTDB lineage: Bacteria > Pseudomonadota > Alphaproteobacteria > Rhodobacterales > Rhodobacteraceae > Rhodobacter. The sequence goes on along the minus strand of DASWPI010000008.1, from coordinate 16,422 downwards.
CGCTGGATACCAAGGATTACTCCAAGGCTTCGGCGGCGTTGATTTCGGCGCGTGAGGATGTTGCGGCGGCCTCGATCCGGCTACTGGATGTCGAGGGCCGGGTGGTCGGCGCCACCAACCGCAACCTGATCGGCACATCCTATGAGGCCGAGCCGTTTTTCGTCGAGGCGATGCGGTCACGCGAGACGATTTTCACCGCCGGAACGCGTCAGGGCGTGGGGACGGAATTCGACTATTCCCGGGCCCTGTTGTCGGATGGCAGGGTCGTCGGTGTGATCGTGGTCGAGGCCGAACTGTCAAAATTCGAGCGGTCCTGGTCCGGGATTTCGGATGCCGTCGCGGTGACCGACAGCGAGGGCCGGATCATTCTGGCGACCGAGCCGAAATGGCGCGGGTTGACCACGGCCGAGGCGCTGGAGGCGCGCTCGGCCCCGAATGCCATTGAGCGTGCCTTACAGGCAACGGCCGATTGGGCGAATGAGCCGCCCGATGCCTATCTGCAGGGCCAGGCGGTGATGCGCACCGAAACGCGTATTCCGTTTCGCGGCTGGCGGATGATCGCCTTTACCAGTTATGAATCCGTGCGCGAAAAGGTGAATGCCGTTTTAGCCATGGAAATCATGGGGTTCGCGATCCTTCTTGCGGCGGGATTTTATCTGATTTCGCGGCGCGCGCGGGTGCAGACACTGGCCTATCGCCGGGAATCCGCCGAGTTGCGGGCGCTGAACACCCGGTTGAGCCGCGAAATCGCCGAACGCGAAAAAGTGCAAAAAGATTTGGCCGTGGCCGAGCAGACTCTGGCGCAATCGTCGAAACTGGCGGCGCTTGGGGAAATGTCGGCGGCTGTCAGCCATGAGTTGAACCAGCCGCTGGCGGCGATGAAAACCTATCTGGCGGGGGCGCGGTTGTTGTTGCAGCGCACCCGGATCGAAGAGGCGCTGTCGTCTTTTCAGCGGATCGACGATCTGATCGAACGGATGGGCGCCATTACCCGGCAGTTGAAATCCTATGCGCGCAAGGGCGGCGAGGCGTTTGAGCCGGTCGATCTGAAGGCGGCGATTTCCTCGGCGCTGGCGATGATGGAGCCGCAGTTGAAGGTGCGCACCGTGCAGATCACGCGGGTTCTGCCGCGCGGTCCGGTGATGGTGATGGCCGACCGTATCCGGTTGGAGCAGGTGGTGATCAACCTGTTGCGCAATGCGTTGGATGCAACCAAGGCGCATAAGGCGCCTGAAATCGAGCTGATCCTGGCGGCGTGGGAGACCGCCGTGCTGAGCGTGCGCGACAACGGCCTGGGGATCACCGATCTGGACAAGCTGTTTGAACCGTTCTGGACCACAAAAAAACCCGGAGAGGGAACCGGCCTCGGGCTGGCGATTTCCTCTTCTATCGTCAGTGATTTCGGCGGTCGTCTGACCGCCCACAATGCCGAGGGCGGTGGTGCCGTGTTCGAGATGCAGCTGCCGCTGATCTCGGATGAGGCCACACCGAACCGGGGCATCAAGGCAGCGGAGTAGCAGGTAAATGGCACGATTGATGAAGGTGGCGATTGTCGATGATGAAGAGGACATGCGCCAATCGGTCAGCCAATGGCTGGCGCTATCGGGCTTCGACACGGAAACCTATGCCAGCGCCGAAGAGGCGCTGAAGGTCATCGGCGCCGATTGGCCGGGCGTGGTGATCTCGGATATCCGCATGCCGGGTATGGACGGCATGGCGTTTCTGAAACGTCTGATGGGGCTGGATTCCAGCCTGCCGGTGATCATGATCACCGGGCATGGCGATGTGCCGATGGCGGTCGAGGCGATGCGTCTGGGCGCGATGGATTTCATGGAAAAGCCGTTCAACCCGGATCGGATGACCGAATTGGCCAAGCGCGCGACACAGGCGCGGCGGATGGCGCTGGACAACCGGGCCTTGCGCCGCGATCTGTCCGAGGGGGCGCAGGTGATGGGCAAGCTGATCGGGACATCGGCCCCGATGGAGCGGCTGCGCGAGGATATCCTGGATCTCAGTCAGGCCGATGGCCATGTGCTGATCGACGGGGAAACCGGCACCGGCAAGACTTTGGCGGCGCTGGCGTTGCATGCCACGGGGCCGCGCGCGGGCAAGAAATTCGTGGTGGCCAGTTGTGCGGCCTATGCCGAAGAGGCGCTGAGCGCCAAGCTGTTTGGTCCGGTCGAGGATGGCGCGGCACTGCCCTTGGTGGAAGAGGCGCGGGGTGGCACGCTGGTGCTGGAGGATGTCGAGGGGCTGAGCCTGAGCCTGCAGGCGCGCTTGCTGACCTTCATCAAGGAACAGGGCAGCCCCGCCGAAACCCGGATCATCGCCATTTGCAACGCGCATGGCGAGGGCCGCACGCTGGAGGATGCGCTGCGCCCGGATCTGTATTTCCGGCTGGCGGCGCATAAGATCACCTTGCCGCCGCTGCGCGCGCGCGGCGAGGATATCCTGACGTTGTTCACCCGCATGGCGGAACAGTTCGCCGATGAATACGGGTGCGAGGTGCCCGAAGTTTCGGCGCAAGAGGCCGCGCAACTGTTGCAGGCGCCCTGGCCGGGCAATGTGCGCCAGTTGATCAATGTCGCGGAACGGGCGGTATTGCAGGCGCGGCGGGGATCGGGGTCGATCACCTCGTTGTTGATGGCCGATAACGAAGACACCGGCCCCGCGATGACGACCGAGGGCAAGCCGCTCAAGGAATATGTCGAGAATTTTGAAAAGATGCTGATCGACAATACCATGCGCCGTCATAAGGGCTCTATCGCCGCGGTCATGGAGGAGCTGTGTCTGCCGCGTCGGACATTGAATGAAAAAATGGCAAAATACGGGCTGAGCCGGGGTGATTATCTATAAAGATCGGCGTTTGCCAGGCAGCCGACCCCCGGTAATAATCTGGTGACGAAAAAGCGATTGTCATTGCATATCCCGCGCGTCTATTGTGGCCCCATGTCGGCAGGGCCACCCGAATGGGCCGCTGTCCACGGAATTCGCTGATTTTCGGGCCGCTGGATACGCGATGGCGTGTCGGGTCCGGGTCAACCGATTGGCCGCAAGGCCGCTCTTATGCCTCAACGCCTCTGGCGTCAGGGCTTCAATTGGGCGCAGGGGAAGATCCCCGCGCTTGGGACGAACCGCGATGGTGCTGGAACATGCTGGGCAGATGATGACGGGCGGACCTTTGGTCGCCCCCATCTGCGCATGTCCGCTGGTCATCGCCTCAACGAAAAGCCGTGCCTGTGCCGCCTCTCCTCCGGGGGATGGGCGGCGCGTGGCGCGGGGAACATGGATACATGGCAAAGAAAATGCTCATCGACGCCACGCACGCGGAAGAAACCCGCGTTGTGGTGGTGGACGGCAACAAGGTTGAAGAGTTCGACTTTGAAACCATCAACAAACGGCAATTGGCCGGGAACATCTATCTGGCAAAAGTAACGCGGGTGGAGCCTTCGCTCCAAGCCGCTTTTGTCGATTATGGCGGAAACCGTCACGGATTCCTGGCCTTTGCGGAAATCCATCCGGATTATTATCAGATCCCGGTGGCTGACCGGCAGGCGCTGCTGGAAGAAGAGCGCGCCTATGCCGAGGCCGAAGAGGCCGAGGATCGTGCCCGCAGCCAACGCCGTCCGCGCCGCAATCGCGGTTCGGCCAAGGCCGAGCAGGCGACCGAAACCGATGAGGTGATCCGGTCCGAAGATATTCCTGGCATGGATCTGCTCGAGGCCGCAGAGGTCTTCACCTCTGAAACCGATGGCACCGATCATGTCGTGTCCGTGCCGGAGCTGGAATCCGGCCCGGCAGGCGATTTCGACGAGGGTGAGGATCACGCCGGTCACGATCATGCGCTGGACCATGAGGATGACGGTATCGAATCCGTCGCCGAAGAAGACGTGCAGGAAGAGATCCGCGCCCCGCGCAAGCCGCGCGTGCGTCGCTACAAGATCCAGGAAGTGGTCAAGGTGCGCCAGATCATGCTGGTGCAGGTGGTCAAGGAAGAACGTGGCAACAAGGGCGCCGCGCTGACCACCTATCTGTCGCTGGCGGGCCGCTATTGCGTGTTGATGCCGAACACCGCGCGTGGCGGTGGCATCAGCCGCAAGATAACCGTGGCCGCGGATCGCAAGAAGCTGAAGGAAATCGCCGCCGAGCTGGAGGTGCCGCAGGGCGCCGGGCTGATCATCCGCACGGCGGGCGCACAGCGCACCCGCACCGAGGTGCGCCGCGATTACGAATACCTGATGCGCCTGTGGGAACAGATCCGCGAGCTGACGCTGAAATCGGTGGCGCCAGCGCCGATTTACGAAGAAGGCGATCTGATCAAACGCTCGATCCGCGATCTGTATTCAAAGGATATCGACGAGGTTCTGGTCGAGGGTGAGCGCGGTTACCGCGTCGCGCAGGATTTCATGAAAATGATCATGCCGTCGCAGGCGCGCATGGTGAAACATTACGACGAACAACTGTCGCTGTTCGCGCGCTTTCAGGTCGAAAGCTATCTGTCGGGGATGTTCAACCCGGTGGTGCAGCTGAAATCGGGTGGCTATCTGGTCATCGGCATCACCGAGGCGCTGGTTGCGATTGACGTGAACTCGGGCCGGGCGACGAAAGAGGGCTCGATCGAGGAAACCGCGTTGAAGACCAACCTGGAGGCGGCCGAAGAGGTCGCGCGTCAGGCGCGGTTGCGCGATCTGGCCGGGCTGATCGTCATCGACTTCATCGATATGGATGAGCGGCGTAACAACGCGGCTGTCGAAAAGCGCCTGAAAGAGAAGCTGAAAACTGACCGTGCGCGGATTCAGGTGGGCCGGATTTCCGGTTTCGGCCTGATGGAGATGTCGCGGCAGCGGCTGCGTCCGGGGATGCTGGAATCGACCACGCAGCCTTGCCCGCATTGCCACGGCACGGGGCTGATCCGCTCGGACGACAGTCTGGCGTTGCAGGTGCTGCGTGCAATCGAGGAAGAGGGCACGCGCAAACGCTCGCGCGAGGTTCTGGTGAAATGCCCGATCGCGGTTGCGAACTATCTGATGAACGTAAAGCGGGAACATATCGCCTCTATCGAGGCGCGCTATGGCATGTCGGTGCGGGTCGAAGCTGATCCGACGCTGGTCAGCCCGGATTACGTGATCGACAAATTCAAGACCGCCACGCGTCTGGTGCCCGAGGTTCAGTCGCATGTGGTGTCCGCCAGCGCCGAGCTGATGGCGGAAATCGACGAAGCCGAGATCCTGGACGAAGAGGATCAGGTGGAGGACGAGGTCGCGCTGGAAGCCGAGACCGAAGTCGAGGATGCGACCCCGGAAGTGACCGAGGATGCAGATTCTCCGCGCAAAAAGAAACGCCGTCGTCGTCGCAAGAAGAAATCCGGCCCCGGTGTTGTCGATCAGGCCGAGGTCAGCAGCGATGACGCGGAAGACGATACCGAGGAAGATGATGACGCCGAGGACGCCGCACGTGCAGCTGCGGCTGCGGCATTGGCCGACGTGGTCTTGCCCGATCTGCCGCAAGAGGTCGTCGCGCCCGCTCCGGTAGAGCCGGAACCGGTGGCCGTGGTCGAGGAAGCCCCGGTCCCGACGCCCGAAGTGGCACCGGAGGCCCCGAAAAAGCGGCGCCGTGCGCCCAAGGCGGATGTGGCCCCAGAAGCCGCTGCCCCGGCCAAACGCCGCACGCGCAAGCCCAAGGTCGAGGCTGAGGCCCCGGTCGAGGTTGCGCCCATCGAGACGGTTGCCGAGGCAAAGCCCGCCAAACCGCGTCGGACGCGCAAGAAGGTCGTTGCGGAAGATGCAGTGGCAAAGGTCAATGTGGCGCCTACCGAAGCGCCGAATGCTGCCCCGGTCGAGGTCATACCGACCCCGGTCGAGATCCCCGCTGTTGTCGCGGTGGAAATCCCGGCGGATCTGCCCGAGGCCGCCGCCCCGGAGGATGCCAAGCCGAAGAAGCGTGGCTGGTGGTCCGGCGCAAAATAAATCACTCCGCCGGGCCTTTGGTCCGGCGGTTTGCTTTTGGGCCCCGGTGACGCGCTGAACGGTGCATGTTAAGGAAGGAGGGGGCATGTTCGGGATCGACCTCATAGACGCGGCATTCCTGCCTGCCGCATTCGTGGCGTTGTTGGCGGGGATCCTGTCGTTTCTCAGCCCCTGCGTCCTGCCGATTGTGCCGCCGTATCTGGCCTATATGGGCGGCGTCAGTATGGGCGATTTGCGCACGGGGCGCCGCTCGGCCATTTTGCCTGCACTGTTTTTCGTGCTGGGACTGTCGACCGTTTTTCTGTTCATGGGCTTTGCGGCATCGCTATTCGGGCAATTTTTCCTGAGCAATCAGGACCTGTTTGGCCGCATTTCCGGGGCGGTGATCATTGCCATCGGCCTGCATTTCATTGGTGTGTACCGCATTCCGCTGCTGGATCGTGAGGCAAGGATTGACGCGGGCGATCAGGGTGGCTCCAGCCTGGGGGCCTATGTGCTGGGGCTGGCCTTTGCTTTTGGCTGGACGCCGTGCATTGGCCCGCAACTGGGCGCGATCCTGTCGGTTGCGGCGCAGGGCGGGGATCTGGGGCGCGGGACCGGGCTGCTGGCGGTTTATGCGGTCGGGCTGGGGGTGCCATTTCTGTTGACGGCACTGTTCATACAGCGCGCGATGGGCCTGATGAACCGGATCAAACCGTATATGGGGATGATCGAAAAGACGATGGGGCTGTTGCTGGTGCTGGTCGGATTTCTGCTGCTGACCAGTGCGTTTTCAGCCATCGCCTTTTGGTTGCTGGAGACCTTTCCGGCCTTGGCCCGCCTGGGATAAGGGGCGGTTTTCCGCAAAGATCTGCCCCTGCTGCAAGGGGCACCCGTTGATGCCCCCTGTCTTTCGTCAGAGTGCTACCCGCTCAGCCCCAGGTGGCGGTGAATTCGCGCCACTCGCCCTTGCTCATCCCCGACACGTCCTGGGTGACCACTTCGCCCGCCAGACGGCGTTTAAGGATCTCAACCGCCTTGCCCGACAGGGTGACGCCGCCAAGGCGGTAATCCTCAAACGCGGAATAGGCGTTCGGCACCCAGTCACGGGTAATCTGGCACATCGTTTCCGCATAGGCACGGATTTCATACTGTGCATGCGCATCGGCCCGCAACCGCAGGAAATGAAACAGATTATGCAGATCAACCTTCCAGTACCACTGGGTGTAGATATTGGCGGGCAGGTTCATCCGCGCCAGTTCCCGTGCCAGCCCCAGTTTGCCCGTGGCCTCATCCGGCGTCAGCATGTCTTCGTAATGGTCATAGGCCCGCATCGCATCTTCGCGTAGCAGATCCAGCACGCGGGCGGCCTCGGCGCCTTCCAGAACCTGACCACGGCCCTGATTGTTCACCTTGGATTGTGCGGCCAGTTGCTCGGGCGCCGGGATATAGAATTCCCGATCCAGAATCGAATAGCGTGCCGAGTATTCATTGACGTTTGCGGTGCGATGCCTGATCCACTGCCGCGCCACAAAGACCGGCAGTTTGATATGGAACTTGACCTCGCACATTTCAAACGGGGTCGAGTGCCAGTGCCGCATCAGGTAACGGATCAGCCCGCGATCATCGGACACCGCCTTGGTGCCCCGACCATAGCTGACGCGGGCGGCCTGGGTGATGGCGCTGTCATCGCCCATATAGTCGATCACCCGCACCAGCCCGTGATCCAGCACGGGATGCGCGGTGTACAGATGCGCCTCCATCCCGGCGGCCGTGGCACGCAGGGTGGTATGGGATTCGTTCCGTTGGGCCGCGATCTCGGCGTGTTGTTCGGGGGTTAGCGACATGATAGCGGCCTCCTGAGATTCGCGGCATACTAGCTGCAAGTGACGGCAAGGTCACCGGGGTGGACGTGACATATGCAGACGCTATGTTCCGAAGCAGAAACAAAGTAGGGAAGCCGATGAAAATCAAATATCTGCATACGATGGTGCGCGTCCTGGACCTGAACAAAAGCATCGCCTTCTATGAGTTGCTGGGACTACGCGAGACCTATCGCACCGATAGCGAAAAGGGCCGCTTCACCCTGGTGTTCATGGCTGCGGAAGGGCAGGAAGAATGCCCGGTCGAGCTGACCTACAATTGGGATGGGGATACCGGCCTGCCTTCGGACAGCCGCCATTTCGGCCATCTGGCCTATCTGGTCGACGACATCTATGCGCTGTGCCAGCATTTGATGGACAATGGTGTGACCATCAACCGGCCGCCGCGCGATGGCCATATGGCATTCGTGCGCTCGCCCGACAATGTGTCGATCGAGTTGTTGCAGGCCAATACGCCCAAGGCCCCGGCGGAGCCCTGGGTCTCGATGCCGAACCATGGTCATTGGTGATCAGCGGCGGAATCGATCCGACAGTTTCTGCAACGGCGTCCGGGAATCTTCGGACGCCGTATCTGGCGGGGTCACGTCCCTGGTCTTTTTCGGCGCGGTCGCCAGCTCTGGCTGCGTACCCGCCGAAGACCGGGGCGGATGCGTGCGCAGGCTGACGATATTCAGGAATTTCTGATCCTCGCCCGCAGCCAGCAATGCGGCACCTTCCGAGATGCCCCGCAACAGATCCTCGATCCAGTCCTGATCCGACTTGGCGAAATCGGCCAGCACGTAATTCGCCACCTGCGCCTTGTCGCCCGGATGGCCGATGCCCAGCCGGATGCGGCGATAGGCCTCGCCCATATGGGCATGGATCGAGCGCAGCCCGTTGTGGCCCGCATGCCCGCCGCCCATCTTGATCCGCATCCGCGATGGCGCGATATCCAGTTCATCGTGAAAGACGGTGATGGCCTCGACCGGGATCTTGTAGAAATCGGCCGCCGCGCGCACCGATTGTCCTGAAAGGTTCATGAAGGTCTCTGGTTTCAGCAAGATCACCCGGTCCGTGCCCAGGCGTCCTTCGCAGAGTTGCCCCTGAAACCGCGCCTTCCACGGGCCAAAGCCATGATCGGTGGCAATTCGATCCACCGCCATGAAGCCGATATTGTGGCGGTTGCCCGCGTATTTCGCGCCCGGATTGCCCAGACCGACCCACAGTTGCATGGCGTTCTCCTTTGTCGCGGTTGTAAGCGGGGGCGGTCAGGGTTTCAACAGCCCGGCGATGCGGGCGATCCCTTCGGGGATGCGCTCGACCGGGATCGAGGAATAGGCCAACCGGTAAAATCCCGCGCCATCGGTGGGGGTGGCAAAGAACGGCTCGCCGGGCTCGATCAGCACGTCGTGGCGACGCAATTGGGCCGCCACCCGCGCGGATACGGCGCCGGGCGGCATCCGCATCCAGAAGCTGGAGCCTCCGCGGTCGGTTTCCGCCACTGGCGTCAGGCCGTGGGCAGTGATCGCCTGGGCCATCGCGGACCGACGTTGGGCATAGGCCGTGCGCATCCGGGTCATCTGCGCGTCATAGTGGCCCAGCGACAGGTAATAGGCCAGGGTGCGTTGCAACACACCGGGCGGATGGCGCAGAACCAGGGCACGCAAGGCGCGGGCCTCGCGGATCACCGCTGGTTCTGCGACCATATAGCCCAGCCGCAGCCCCGGAAACACCGTCTTGGAAAACGACCCGATGTAGATGACGGCACCGGCTTCGTCGCGGGCCTTCAGCGCGGGTGAGGGGCTGCCGGCAAAGGACATTTCAAATTCGTAATCGTCCTCGACCACGGCAAAGCCCTGATGCAATGCGCGCTCCAGCAGGGCGCGACGGCGGGCCTCGGGCATGGCGGTGCCTGTCGGGCTTTGATGGCTGGCGGTGGTGAAGACGGCAGCCAGACCGGCGGCCAAATCGGGGGTCAGATCATCGGGGTTCAGCCCGCCCGCATCCACCGGCACCGGCGTCACCCGCGCACCGATGGGCGCAAGGATCTGGCGCAGGCCGGGATAGCAGGGGTCCTCGATCACGCAGCCGCTACCGGGGGCCAGCAGCACCTGGGCTGCCAGCCACAAGCCGTTCTGCGCCCCCAATGTCAGCAATATCCGATCCGCGCCTGCGCGAATGCCGCGCCGTGGCAGGATCTGGCGGGCGATATAGTCGATCAGCTCCGGGTCATCCTCGCCATACAGGTCGCTGGTCAATGGGCCGAATTCGCGCCGCCCTAGGGCACGCACGGCGCAATCTCGCCACGCGGTATGATCGACCAGCGCGGCATCCGCCTGACCATAGACGAACGGATAACGATAGCTGCGCCAGTCGACGATACGGTCACTTCTTTCGGTTGCGCGAAAACGTCCGTCAATCCGGTCCGACCATTCAAAACGTGGTCCCCGTGCCAGATGATCCGGCGTTGCGGGCAAAGGATCGATCCGCCCCGAGATGAAATGCCCCGACCGGTCGCGGCTGATCAGGTAATCGGTGGCGACCAGCTCGGCGAAGGCCTGTGCGACGGTCACCCGCGCCACCCCCAGATGCGCGGCCAGATGGCGCGACGACGGCAGTTTTTCGCCCGCGCGAAAGCGACCCTCCAGCACACCGGAGATGATCTGACGGCGCAACTGCGCCTGCAGGGGCACGGATGCGGCACGATCCAGATAGAAGGCTTCGGCGGGAATCGGCATATATGGCCCCGGTCAGAGCGTCGATCAAAGCCGGGCAGGGGCCGCGATGCAAGCCCGTAGGGAAACGCCCGCCACCGGGGCGGGCGCTTGTCGTCAGCCGAAAACGCGGGTCAGCGCGCCGTCAATGGCATCCGTGATACGGTCGATATCATCGGCCGTGGCAATCAGCGCCGGCGACAGGCACAGGGTGTTGTTGAAGCCCGGCAGCGACCGGTTGGTCATGCCGATGATCACGCCTTGCCCCATCACATCGGCCACCACGGCCCCGACCTTTTTCTCATCCATCGGTTCCTTGGTCTGGCGGTCGGCCACCAGCTCGGCGCCGCAGAACAGACCTTTGCCGCGCACGTCGCCGATGACGGCATGCTTGTCCTTCAGCACCGCCAGATTGCCCAGAAACCGGTCGCTCATTGTCAGGGTGTTTTCCAGCAAATGTTCGTCCTCGATAATGCGCATGTTTTCCAGCGCCGCCGCCGGGCCCGCCGTGCAACCGCCAAAGGTCGAGATATCGCGGAAATGCGACATCGTATCTTCGGGCGCATCCTTGAACATATCAAAGACCTTTTCCGTGGTCACGGTGCAGGAAATCGCCGCATATCCCGAGGCAACGCCCTTGGCCATGGTGACGAAATCGGGCTCGATCCCGTAGTTCTGATAGCCGAACCAGGTGCCGGTGCGCCCCAGACCGCAGACAACCTCGTCGATATGCAGCAGGATTTCGTATTTCTTGCAGATCTCCTGCACGCGCTGCCAATAGCCCGTCGGCGGCGTGATCACCCCACCGCCCGCAGTGACCGGTTCCAACACGATGGCCCCGACGGTTTCCGGGCCTTCGCGCAGGATCACCTCTTCGATCGCATCCGCCGCCCGCTCGCCGTAATTCGCGACATCCCATTGTGCGCGATATTCCAGACAATGCGGCACCCGCACAAATCCTTCGGGGAACGGCCCGTATTGGTCTGCGCGCTGATCCTGGCCGGAACTGGCCAGAGTGCCGATGGTGGTGCCGTGATAATCACGGTCCCGGAACAGGATCTTGTTCTTCTTGCCCTTGTGATGACGGGCCGAGATCTGGCGTACCATCTTGTAGACCTTTTCATTCGCCTCGGACCCCGAGTTCGAATAATAGACGCGGCTGAGGCCGGGCATCTTGGTCAGCAGCTTTTCCGCGAACAGCGCCGCCGGAACCGTGCCACCGGCACCCGCCCAGTAATTCAGCTTGATCAACTGGTCGCGCACGACATTGGCGATGCTTTCACGGCCATAGCCGACGTTCACCGTCCAGACGCCCCCTGAAACGCCATCCAGAAATTCCTTGCCCTTGGCATCCCACAACCGCATGCCCTTGCCCTCGACGAAGACGCGCGGATCAAGGGTTTCGTAGGGTTTATGCTGGGTCAGGTGGTGCCAGACATTTTTGCGGTCGGCCTCTACCGCGTGGCTGATGTCATTGGGGGAAAAGGAAAGGGTCATCGCGCGTCTCCTGAACGGTTCAATGCCATTGGTGCGCCGGACTGGCGCTGTGCGATAGTGCCAGATTTTTACATATCAAGGGGCCAGATTGTATGATCGCAACGCAAACGCAAACGGGGCCGGAAAATCCGACCCCGTGCGCTATAAAGGTTATGTCGTTCAGATCGCGATATCCGAGACATTCTGCAATTGCCCGCGCGGGGTGGGGGACGGCGCGGCGGGGCCAGATGACACCGGCAGCACCGACAGTTGCAGCGCCTTGGCCGTCGCCAGCAGTTCCGAATCCAGCAGATCGGGATGTTCGCTGAGCTTCAGGCCAAAGCTGGGCACGATGGATTTGAATTTCGCCTGCCATTCGGCGCTGGATGCCCGGTCCGGGAACACTTTGGCCAGCAGATCGAACATGATCGGCGCGGCGGTCGACGCGCCGGGCGATGCCCCCAGCAATGCCGAGATTGTGCCATCCTGCGAGGCCACGATTTCCGTGCCCAGTTTCAGCACGCCGCCGCCTTTTTCGGGATCGCGCTTGATCACCTGCACCCGTTGGCCAGCTTGCCACAGGCGCCAATCCTGTTTGCGGGCATTCGGGTAGAATTTGCGCAAAGCCGCCATCCGGTCCTTGTCCGTCAGCATCAACTGCCCGGCCAGATAGGTGATCAGATCGAAATTATGCATCCCCACGCTGAGCATCGGCCACAGATTGCGGCGTGTCACCGACGAGGGCAGCTCAAAATAAGACCCGTTTTTCAGGAACTTGGTGGAGAATGTTGCGAAAGGCCCAAACAGGACCACATGTTTTCCGTCCAGCACCCGGCTGTCCAGATGCGGTACCGACATTGGCGGGGCACCGACATCGGCGCGGCCATAGACCTTGGCCTGATGGCGGGCCGCAACCTCGGGATTTTCCGAAATCAGGAACGAACCGCCAACCGGGAAGCCCGCGTAATCGCGGGCCTCGGGGATGCCCGCTTCCTGCAACAGGGGCAGGGCGCCACCACCGGCACCGATGAACACGAATCGCGCATCGATCGCCTGCGTGCCCTTGCCGCCATTCAGCGACTGGAATTTCACATGCCAGGTACCATCATCGTTGCGCTTGATCGAGCGCACTTCGCTGGACAGATGCAGTTTGAACTGCGGCTGTGCGTGCAGATGGGCGACGTATTGGCGGGTGATTTCGCCATAATTGACATCGGTGCCATGCGGCGACCAGGTGGCTGCCACTGGACGACCGGGGTCATGCCCCTCCATCGTCAGGGGGGCCCATTCGGCAATTTTCGCCGGATCGGTCGAGAATTCCATCCCGTCGAAAAGGGCGCAGGATTTCAGCGCCTCGAACCGCTTGCGCAGGTAATCGACGTTATCCTCGCCCCAGACCAGGCTCATGTGCGGGGTCGAGTTGATGAAACTGGGCGGGTTCTGCAGCACGCCACGCGACAGCTGATAGGTCCAGAACTGGCGCGAAACCTGAAAACGTTCGTTGATCGCCACGGCCTTGTCGATATGGACATCGCCCTGATCGTCCATCGGCACATAGTTCAACTCGCACAGGGCGGCGTGGCCGGTGCCGGCGTTGTTCCAGCCATTCGAGCTTTCTGCCGCGACATCGTCCAGCCGTTCGATCATCTCGATCGTCCAGTCCGGTTCCAGATCATGCAGCAGCACGCCCAATGTCGAACTCATGATGCCGCCACCGATCAGCAGCACATCGACCGGCTTTTTCGCCGCACCCGCACGCGCGGGCCACGATGCCTGGGTTACGACCGTGCCCGCTGGCGATACCGCAGAATTCAGCAGATCCCGCCGGGAAGCATCGGATTTCTTGCGCCCTTTCAACAGGGTGCTTGCCGCTTTGGCGACTTTCTTAGGCAGTTCTCGGGTCATCGCTGCCCTTCCTCGCACAATTCGCCCGTCCATGCGGTTTATAGTCGCAGGTTCCAGGGGCTACAAGATGAAATGCTGCACCGCCGCATAGCCGCAGTGGGTGGGGATTTTCCATAAACGCAAGAGGACCATTTCCGAGAGGGGCCATGCCCGCAACGGAACAAGCCGCCGTCTGTGCAACGACGCTGTGACCAGCGAACACAATCGTGGTCGCACATATTCCGGCGGGTCCGTGGGCCATCCGATACGTCCCTGCGTTCTCCTCATCCTGCTATGGCTTATCGCGTTTGCATAATAGTGTCAGCAGACGATCATGCATGGCTGCCTGTCGCTTTGCGATAATTATTAATTTTTCTCTAATAATATGATTAATAAAAATAATTTTTGAACATTTTTGTACATCTTCGTGTGGGTCCGGGGGCCGGGATCGTGGATTCCCCCCTGTTAGCGGTACCTTTTTCGCCGATTGATTCTGCGTTGCAGCACGGACCGTGGCATTCGGGCTGCGGCTGTCTGGTTGACGCCTGCCAACAGACATCGGATAAGGCAGATGTGCGGGCGTGGCGAAATGGTAGACGCAGCAGGTTTAGGTCCTGCCGCCGCAAGGCGTGGGGGTTCAAGTCCCTTCGCCCGCACCATTTTTATCTGATTACAAAGGGGAAATTGATCGTTTTTGGATCGGTTGCGCCCCGGATTCCCCCAAACACTCAATATCGTTCGGCACCGCTTTACGCGGTATTCCCCGTTTGATGGCACGAATCGCCGCCTTGTCCGCCATGTGGCAAGACGTTCGGTGGATTCCGAATGCCCCGTCCAGACAGGCACGACGCCATGGTCTGCGCCGAGCGAGGGTTGCTTGCCCGCACCGGTGCCGCAGTCCCCGCAGACAGGCGTTACGGTATCGCAAGATACCCCCGTTATGTCTGCACTGCGGCCGGGCATTAAGCGTGCAGAGTAGCGCGTCGGTCCTGATAGTATCGCGCAAGGATATAAGTCAGCGCAATCAAGGCGATATTGCCTCTCGTACCGCCATCAGCTTCGCGTTGGCGCATTTGCGCCCGGCTTGCTCGGCTGCGGCGGCACGGGCGAACTGGCGCTCGGTTGCGGGTGTCGTTCCCGTCCATCCAGCACAGGGGGCGGTGTCCAGGATCTGCAATTCGGGCGCGACCTCACGGCCACAACTTGCCAGCAGCAGCAGACAGATAGGCATCAAGCGGCGCATCGCCCCCCTCCATTTTCGACAGGTTTTCATCAAGCGACCGGGCGGCGTCACGCAGCTTGGCCTGTTCGGTATCCTGTTTGGCACGAATGGCGACTGCAGTGGCATAGGCCCCGACCTGCGCCTGCGCGGATTCCAATTGCTGCGACAGCCGCGACACCCGCCACGACTGAAACCCGATCAGTGCCACTGCCACCACAGATCCGATCAACATCACCCGGATCACAGCGCCACCTCGAAGACGCTGGCGTAACTGGCGATCAGTGCGGCGCGGTCCGTTCCATTGATCACCCGGCGCGCATTGACGTAGTCGGTGATATCGTTGGCCTGACCTTCACGCAGATAGTCCCCCAGGCGACGTCCCGTGAACCATCCCTCTCTGGCGCCACGCACCATGATGTCGGCGGCGATGTCGTGGTTCAGCGCCAGATCGGGCGCGGCCAACAGATCTACCCCCAGCTTGGCTGTAGCCCTTGCATAATTCGCCCGCCCGGTAATCTGCACATAGCCACGACCACGATACAGATAGCCGTCACCCGGTTTGGAATTCCCCAGCCGTCGTCCAAGGGCGGTCGTGGCCTCATAACGTTGAAAATAGCTGCGCGCGCCACGCTCGGTGATCGGTTGCATGGTGCGTGCGGTTTCGTGGAATGCCGTGGCCAGCAGATAAGCCCGCTGCGCAGATGGCAGTCGCGCGGTGGCCTGCAATACGGTGTTCAGCCCGACCACCTGCGCCTGTGACAATTTTCCGCCGAACAGCGGTCGAATACGGTCGAAATCCATGATGCCCTCGCGGAAATGAGGCGCAACGATGGACAGGCAAGGATCAACAAATCCGAGCCAGACCGTACGCTATCGAATGTCTTGCCACGGATTGATCATCGGTTGGTGTGCGGCCATGTCGCCAAAATGAATTTGGATGATGATCGGCATCGACATGACCCCCGGCAACCACAACGCACCGATGGCAATCATGCCGGCCCCGATCACCCCTGCACCGAGGCCAAAGTGCGTCGGCCGGACCATCTGGCGACGATGGAGCGGCTATCATCGCCGAAGCCGCGTCGAGATATGAGGAGGATCAGAAAACGATCCGGCGGATCGTTTTCCCGACGATTGGATGCACTGTGTAAAATTACTGGGCCAGCGTCTGGCCGCCCGGGACTTCGACCGTCAGGTTGCGGAGTTCCAGGTCCGTGTTGCCATCCTGAACGGCTTCACCGCACTCGGAACGCCTATCACAGAGGTCGCGGGAGAAGTCCGTCCGGGGAAGGGAGAAGTCCCGCCTTTAGACGATTTGT
>DASWPI010000007.1:0-12251 GCA_036398515.1 Paenirhodobacter sp. | reverse complement strand
TAACGGCAGGGGTCGGGTTGGCACAACGCGAAGGCGGGCCGGTCGAAGAAATCCGCCCCGGAGATACCGTCTGGTTCACGCCGGGTGAGAAACACTGGCATGGGGCATCGCCCGATGTGGCCATGACGCATATCGCCATCGCAGAGGCACAGGATGGCAAGGTGGTCGATTGGCTGGAACATGTCAGCGACGCCGATTACCTGCGCCAGGGCTAAGTGACCACGGCGGACGGATTCCGTCCGGTGCGCGCCTAGTTCCGGCTGCGCGCACCGGTTTGCCGGGTCACCAGGACCGAGACAACGATCAACACCAGCGACAGCAGCACGATGATGGTACCAACCGCGTTGATCTCGGGGGTGATGCCGCGCCGCATCGTCGAATAGATGTACATCGGCAAGGTGTTGTCGCGTCCGGTCAGGAAAAATGTCACCGGGATCTCATCGAAGCTCAGCACAAAGGACAGCAATCCCGCCCCGATGATGGCCGATCGGATATTGGGCAGGGTCACATCGACAAAGCTGCGCCAGGGTCCCGCGCCCAGATCGAACGCCGCCTCTTGCAGTGATTTCGGCAACCGCTGCAAACGGGCGTAAACCTGGGTGACCACCACACCGACCAACGCCGTGGCATGGCCCAGGATCACCGTCTCCAGACTGAGCGGCATGCCGACCAGCTTGAACATGTTCAGCATGGAAATCCCGGTGACGATCCCCGGCAAGGTGATCGGCAATAGGATCAGCCGCCGGAACAGCGTCTTGCCCGGAAAGTTGATCCGGTGCAACGCCAGCGCCGCCGGCACCCCGATCAGCAACGTCAACACCGTCGCCCCCGCCGCCACATAGAAGCTGTTGCCGATCGCGCGCAACAATGGCTCATTCCCGGCCAGTTTCTCATACCAGCCCAAGGTGAACCCCGACAAAGGCCAGCTGAGCGATGACGAGTCGTTGAACGAAAACGCGATCAGCACCCAGATCGGGATATACAAAAACGCCATCAACAGCACGACAAAGGTCATGAAGGCGGTATCGGCGGCAAAGCGCGACATCCGCGGCGGCGTCGCATATGTGTTATCGGTCATCTCAGACACCCCCTGCGGTGCCACGGCGCTCGGCCCGGTCACCCATCGACACCACGCCCAGCACAACCACCAGCATCACCACCGACAGCGCCGATCCCAGCGGCCAGTTCAACGCAGACCCAAACTGCGTGGTGATCACATTGGCGATCAGGCTGCCATCCGGCCCGCCCACCAGGAACGGCGCGACGAAATCACCAAACGACAGACAGAAGGTCAGCGTGAATCCCGCCGCCACGCCCGGCAACGACATCGGCAACGTCACGTTCCAGAACGTCCGCCACGGCCCCATGCCCAGATCGGCCGAAGCCTCGATCAGGTTGGCGGGAATTTTTTCCAGCGCGGTATAGATCGGCATGACCATGAACGGGATGAAAATATAGGTCAGCGTCACCACCATCGAGAACTGGTTATACAGAAAGATCGACGATGGCGTGTCGATGATCCCGGCCCAGATCAGAAAGGAATTCAGCACCCCTTGCGTGCCCAGAATGGTTTTCCAGACATAGGCGCGCAGCAGATAGCTGATCCACAAGGGCGCGATGACTGCCATATACAGCCATGTCCGCAGCCCCGCCGAACGACAGCGATACACCAGATAATAGGCGAACGGATAGGCCAGCAGCAGCGACGCCAGACAGACCAGAACCGAGATCTTGGCCGTGCGCAACAGCACCAGCGCATATTGCGGATCGGTGAACAGGGTCACGTAATTGCCGAACTGGAACGCCGGCACAAAGGTCGGGTATTTCTTCAGCCAGAACGAATAGGTTCCGATAATGCCAAACGGCAACAGCATGAACAGCACGATCCATGCCAGCGGAATGCCCAGCACCAACACCCCCGGCAGGTAACGGCGCATTGCGGTCATGGCGCGACCTGCCCGGCAAAGACAAAGACGTTATGCGCCGCCACCGCCAACCGCGCGGGCGCGCCCACCGACGGCACCTGTGACCGGGCCAGCGTATCGGGCAGCAACTGATCCGCCCACAATCTGGCACCATCGCTCAGCGTGATGCCAAGCCGCAACCCCAGCCCGTAATAGACCACCTCGGAAATACGGCCCTCCAGCACATTGGGCGCGGTTTCGCCCTCGGCCAACAGGCGCATCTTCTCGGGGCGCAACCCGACGGTGACCACATCGCCCGGAACAAAGGCTTGATCGACATTCGCCACCAGCTCACCGCCACCCAATGCAATCCGCGCCGAGGTCCCGTCGCCTTGCCGCACCTGACCCGGCAGAAACGTGGTGGTCCCGATGAAATTCGCCACATAGGGCGAGGCGGGATGGTCATACAATTGCTGCGGTGTGCCCTGTTGCGCGATACGGCCGCGTTCCATCACCACGATCATATCGGACATCACCAGGGCCTCGGTCTGGTCATGGGTCACCATGATGAAGGTGATGCCGACCTTTTCCTGCAGGGATTTCAGTTCGATCTGCATCTGCTCGCGCAGCTTGGCATCCAGCGCCGACAAGGGTTCGTCCAGCAACAGCACCTTGGGGCGGCGCACCACCGCGCGGGCCAGCGCGATCCGCTGGCGCTGACCACCCGACAGTTGATGCGGGAACAGCTTCAGCTTGTCATACAGACCGACCAGCTTCAGCGCGTCATAGACCCGCGTACGGATTTCCAGCTGCGAACACCCCATCAGCTTCAACCCATAGCCGACATTCTGCCCCACGCTCATGTGAGGAAACAACGCATAATCCTGAAACACCATGTTGATCGCACGGCGATAGGGCGGCGCGTGGGTGACATCGTGCCCCGCCAGCCGGATAGAGCCGCGCGTCGGCGTCTCAAATCCGCCGATCATCCGCAACAGCGTCGATTTCCCGCATCCCGAAGGCCCCAGCAGCGTGACGAATTCCCCATCGCCCACGCTCAGGGAGATGTCATCGACGCCGATACTGGTCGGGCTGTAATGTTTGGAAAGATGGTCGATTTCGATGATCGGGGTCATGTCACACTGTCCGGGTAGGGGGCCCGGCGCGCCGAATGCAACGCCGGGCAAGGGGGGTGGAGGCGTTTATTGCGCCTTGACCGCATTCCAGGCGTTGGCATAGGCCTCGAACCGATCCCCCAGCGATTGCCAGACCATCAGCTGTTCCAGATAGCCCGGATCATCCTGATGCAGTTCGGCGAATTGCTCAGGCGGCATGCAGGCCTTGGCGGCAACCGGATTGGCCACGGATGCGGTGTTGATATTGGCAATCGCGCATTGGCCCAAGGGCGACAGCTGCATGTTCAGGTATTTATAGGCGCAATCCTGATTGGGCGTATCCTTGACCATCATCCAGATATCAACCCAACCCTCGGCGCCTTCCTTGGGGATGAATTCCGTCATGCCGATACCCGCGCGCTTCAGGATGCTGGCCTGATTGCCCGCCCAGGTGTTGGAAATGACGATCTCGCCCGATTTATACAGATCCACCAGCTCGCCCGCGGTGGCCCAGTACTTGCGCACCAGCGGCTTTTGCTCGATCAACGTCTGTTGTGCGGCGGCGATCTGCGCATCGGTCAGCGCGTAGATGTTCATATCGCCATTCTTGCGCGCCGCCAGATAGATCGACGACTTGTCATCCCAGATTGAAACCTTGCCCTTCAAGTCCGGGTTCCACAGATCGGCGATCGAGGTCGGCGGCGTGGTGAAGGCATCGGTGCGATACATCAGCACGATGGCCCCCCAAGTATAGGGCACGCCATAGATCTGACCGTCTTTCTGAATGCCGTCCAGCGCACGCAGCGAGGGATAGATATCACCCCAGGCGGTGATCTTGGCGGTATCCACCGGCTCGACCAGATCCAGGTCGATCATCAGTTTCGTGGTGTCCAGAGACGGCGTGATCAGGTCAAACACCCCGCCGCCCGCCATCAGCTTGGGGGCGAAATCATCGTTCGAGCCAACATAGGTCGCGTTCACCTTGCAACCGGTTTCCTGTTCGAATTGCGTCACATAGGACGGGTCGGCATAGCCTTCCCAGGTCAGCAGGTTCAGGGTGCCGCCCGCATGCGCCATACCGTTTGACAACACCGTGCCAAAGATCGCCGCCGATAGGCCGAGGTTTCGTGCAATCGTCATTTCAGTCTCCTGTTGGGGGGCCTGTTCATCGGCCTTTTTTCGGGGGCTTATGCCTCGGGAACGTAGGTCACCCAGATCTTGCGCGTGGTCTCGACCACCCGCCACACAACCTGCAAACCCGGCCGCATCAGGAACACCGACCCCGCGCGCAGCACGGTGGTATTGCTGGTGCCAACCTCGGTCAGTTCGGAATGACCCGAAACGATATGCATGATTTCCCAGCACTCGGCGGTAAAGGTCCAGGTACCGGGGTCCACCTGCCAGATCCCGGTTTCGACCCGGCCATCAGGGGTGCGGTCCAGTTCCCAGGTCAGGGTCGCGGGATTGCCCTCGATCACCAGTGCCGGATCGGCGGGGCTGGCGATCGGGTCCACACCCGGGTTCAGCGCGTCAATGGTCAGGGATGTTTCACTCATGGTGTTTCCTTTCAAACGGGGGATCAGGTCAGGCGCTCACGCAAGGTGTAATACAGCATGCCAAGCGCCAGACCCTGATGGGTCAGCCAGCGCCCGACCGGCAGGCGAATACGCCGCACCGCATCGAACACATCGAATTCGCGCATCGTGCCGGTGATCGCCTCGGCCATGATTTCTGCGACGATATGGGTGGTGGCGATACCGTGGCCGGAATAGCCCTCGGCATAAAACACGTTAGGCGCGATCCGGCCCAGATGCGGGATGCGGTTCATGATGATCCCGGCCTGCCCGGACCAGGCAAAGTCAATGCCGATCCCTTTCAGTCGCGGATAGGTCCGTTCCAGCGCCGGGCGCAGCGCGGCGGCCAGATCGGCGGTGTCGCGGCCGGTGTAATTGGTGCCGCCGCCAAAGATCAGCCGCCGGTCGGCACTCAGCCGGTGGTAATCCAGCACGAACCGGTTGTCGTAGACCGCGATATCACGCGGGTTGATCGCCCGGGCCAGACCCTCAGGCAGCGGCGCGGTGGCGATGATGCCCAGCGATGCGGGAAACAGCACGCCGCGCATCTTGCCCTGTGCCAGCCGGTGATAGGCATTGCCCGCCAGCAGCACCGTATCGCAGGTGACCTGCCCTTGTTCAGTGCTGACCACCGGACGCGTCCCTTGGCGAATAGCCGTCACCCGCGTGCCTTCGTGGATACGCACGCCCAGACTTGCCGCCGCCTGCGCCTCGCCAATCGCCAGGTTCAGCGAATGCACATGCATGTTGCGGGTATTGTAAACCCCCCCCAGATACAGCGGCACATCCAGCAGTTCCCGCAGCGCGGCGCCCTCGACATAGCGCACCTCAGAACCCATGCCCCGCGCCTCGGCCTCGGCCGCCAGGGCGCGCAGTTCCTCCACATGTGCGGGCTTCAGCGCCGCCTGCAAATGGCCGTGTTTCAGATCGCAGGCGATGCCGAAACGTTCCACCCGCTTGCGAATGATATCGTGGCCGCGCCAGCGCAGGTTCCAGATGTAGTCGTCGGTCTCGGCCCCAAGGGTGCGGCGGAATTCACGCCCCATCGCCCGGTCGCCCGATAGCGATCCGGTAATCTGCCCGCCATTGCGCCCGGTTGCCCCCCAGCCAACCCGGTTCGCCTCCAGCAGCACCACCTGCAACCCGCGATCCGCCAGTTCGATGGCCGCATTCAGCCCGGTAAACCCGCCGCCGATCACCACGACATCGGCCTGTATCGCGCCCTGCAACGGCGCAAAGGCCGGATAATCCCGTGCCGTGGCCGCGTAATAAGATCCTGTATGACGTTCGCCCATCCGCGTCACACCGTATACAGATAGCTGCGGTATTCGAGGGCCGAGATCTCGCCCTCGAATATCTCCAGCTCTTGCCGCTTGCAGCTGCCGAACATCATGATGAAATCAGCCGGGAACAGGGTGCGGACCAGCGGGCTGGTCTCAAAGGCCTCGATGGCCTGTCGCCAGTCGGGCGGGATGGCACAGGGCCGGGCGCCATCCGCCACCCCCTCGACATTGCCATCGGTCGCACCGGGCGGATCGATCGCGGCCCCGACCCCGTGCAGCGCCGAGGCCAGAACCGCCGCGATCACCAGATAGGGGTTGGCATCCGCCCCCGCCACGCGATGCTCGATCCGGCGGGCCGCATTCGGCCCACCCGGTATCCGCACGGCGGCGGTGCGGTTTTCATAGCCCCAGGTCGCGTTTACCGGCGCCAGCGTGCCGGGCCGCAACCGGCGCGAGGAATTGCGATGCGGCGCAAAGATCAGCGCGGTATCGTGCAGCGCCTGCAACAACCCCGCCACCGCATGACGCAGAACCGGGGCACCGCGCGCGGTGCCATCGTCAAAGACATTGCGCCCATCGGCATCCAGCAGGCTGAAATGCATGTGCAGCCCGTTTCCGGCATGCGCCATATAGGGCTTGGCCATAAAGGTCGCCCGCATCCCGTGCCGACGCGCCACATTGCGCACAATCTGTTTCAGGTAAACTGTATCATCCGCCACCCGCAGCGCATCGGCGTGATGCACCAGATTGAATTCATACTGGCTGGGGCCGCTTTCGGATGTCACCGCCTCCAGTTCGATGCCACAGGCGCGGGCCATGGCATAGACATCGTCCAGGAACGGCCCGACCTCGGCCAGCTCTTCCAGACAATAGATCGTATCGGCACCACCGGCATGGGCGGGCGGCAGATCGGCCACGGGAACCGGCGCGCCAGGCCCGGTGTCGCGCAACAGGTGGAACTCCACCTCCATCGCCACCACGGGCGTCAGCCCCTGCGCGGTATACTGGCGCAACACATCGGCCAGAACCCGGCGCGGATCGCCAAAGAACGGCGCCCCGGTTTCCAGACGCATCCACATAGGCACGAACAGCGCCGTCGCATCCCCCCAGACCAGGGGCATCGCCGCCCGCCCGGTGGGCTCCACAATCCCGTCCAGATCGCCGCGGTCGAACAGATCGTTGCCCAGCACATCGGTGCCCCAGATATCGACGCCAATCGACGACATCGGCATGCGTATCCCTGCGCCCAGCACCTTGTCGCCCTGTGACGCCGGAACACGCTTGCCCCGGAATACCCCGTTCAGATCGCAATGCGCCGCCAACAGGTAGTCCGGCGCGGGCTTTTGTTTGATGTCTGTTTCTGCTCTGGTCATTGGGCTGTTCTGCATCCGCGTTGTATTTGTTATAATACATACAATGATGTTATATCACGTAAAGCCAGCTGGCGCTCAGACCGGCCGCCATGTCAGAGGTGATTAAATAATGGGCGATTATCAGCCGGATACGGTAGCAGATGTGCTACATGCGAACTTGCGCACCCAAATCTGGGAAGGTGACTTCCTGCCAGGGGACCGGGTTTCGATTCGCGCCCTGGCGCAATCATCCGGCCTCAGCGTGATTCCGGTGCGCGATGCGGTGCGGCGCCTGGTGGCCGAAGGCGCGCTGTGTTTCATCGACAGCCGCACCATCGAGGTGCCCAAACTCAGCTACGCCAATCACCGCGACGTGCTGTTCGCGCGGCTGCAACTGGAACCGGAAACCGCCCGCCGCGCCTTTGCCAATCTGACCCAATCCGATCTGAATACGCTGATCGACCATGACATGGCGGTGAATACCGCGATTGGCAGCAATGATCTCAGCCGATACATGCAGGCGAATTTCAACTTTCACTTCCACATCTATCGCAAGGCCGAGACCCCGGTTCTGCTGCGCCTGATCGAGATCCTGTGGCTGCAATCCGGCCCCTCGATGCGCTTCATCGCCGGGCAATATGGCGCGCAAACCGTGGTGGCAGATTATCACAAGGAAACCACCGACGCGCTGGCGCGGCGCGACTGCGACGGGTTCGTCCACGCGCTGCGTGCCGATATCGCGCAGGGCATGGATTTCATCTTGCGAGCCGAACAGATGGAGGCAGATACCGCCCGTATCGCCACACCTTGATCGCGCCGGGATCGCGCCATTCCGGCAAGCCGGTCGTTACAGCTCGGCCATACGATCCCGAAACCGGGCGATGACCGCCTCATCGCGCTTGTAAAAGACCCATTGCCCGATCTTCTCCGGCACGATCAACCCGGCCGCCGTCAGCACCGCCAGATGGCTGGAAACCGAGGATTGCGGCAGGCCGCAGCGGGCGAATTGCCCGGCACAGACCCCCAGTTCATGCGGCAACCGCTGATCGGGAAAATGCTGGGCCGGGGCACGCAGCCACACCAGCATCTGCCGACGCATCGGATGGGACAGGGCCTTGAGGATCGCATCTTCATTCATGGTGCGCTGCGCTTTGCCGGAAAGAACAAGAGAAATGTTACCGTATATCGAGAATATTCGATATATGAATTCGCCGAATTGGATGTATCGTCGCCGCAAACCCCGGCGCCACGACCACATCTGGCTGCAAAGCAAAGGAAACATCATGTCGCTCCGTCAACTCGGCCGCACCGATATCCACATCGCCCCACTGGTTCTGGGCACGAACACCGCCGGCTGGACCGCGGACGAACCCACATCCTTTGCCATTTTCGATGCCTTCGTCGATCAGGGCTTCACCGCCCTGGATACCGCCGATGTCTATTCCCGCTGGGTGCCCGGCAATAACAGCGAAAGCGAACGGATCATCGGCCGTTGGCTGAAGACGCGCGGCAACCGTGACAAGGTGCATATCCTGACCAAGGTCGGTTCGGATATAGGACAGGGCAAAAAGGACCTGTCCGCCGCCTGGATCGCACAGGCGGTCGAAGGGTCGCTGACCCGGCTGCAAACCGATTACATCGACCTGTATCAAAGCCACTGGCCCGACCCCAGCGTGACGCAGGATGAAACGCTGGAGGCCTATGACCGGCTGATCACGGCGGGCAAGGTGCGCTGGATCGGGGCCTCGAACTATGATGCGCCGCTGTTGTCCGAGGCATTGCAAATCTCAGCCGATCGCAAACTGCCCCGTTATGAAACGCTGCAAAACGAATACAACCTTTACACCCGCGACAAATACGAAGGTGCCGTGCAGGATCTGGTGCTGGCCAACGGCCTCAGCCTGATCCCCTATTATTCGCTGGCAGCCGGGTTCCTGACCGGAAAATACCGCAGCAAGGCGGATCTGGCGCAAAGCCCGCGCGGAGGCGGGATCGAGAAATATCTGGATGCGCGCGGGCTGAAAATTCTGGCCGCGCTGGATCAGGTTGCGGCCAATACCGGGGCGACCCCGGCGCAGGTCGCATTGGCCTGGGTGGCGGCGCAGCCCGGCGTGATCGGGCCGCTGGCCTCGGCCACCTCGGTGGTGCAGCTCGAGGCGCTGGCACGCGGCGCACATCTGCAACTGAGTGCCGAAGACCTGACCCATCTGACCCAGGCGGGGGCCTGATCCCATGTCGCAAGAATCCAACCTGCCGACCACCGCACGTCAGGCCCTGTTTCAGCGTTACCGCGAAGAAACCCCCGTCGGGGCGTGGAATGAGACGCTGGCCCTGTTGCTGGACCACCGGTCGGTGCGCGGCTACCTGTCGACACCACTGCCCGAGGGCACCGTTGAAGCCCTGGTCGCAGCCGCATCTTCGGCGCCAACGTCGTCGAACACCCAGGCCTGGAGCGTGATTGCCGTCACCGACCCGGACACCAGGGCCAAGCTGTCGGCCGTTGCGCATCATCAAAAACATATCGTCGATGCGCCGCTGATTCTGGTCTGGATCGCCGATCTGTCCCGCGCCGATCGCATCGGACAGGCGACGGGGCAGACGCTGGTCGGGCTGGACTATACCGACGCCTTCCTGCTGGCGGCCATCGATGCCGCTCTGGCGGCCCAAAACGCGGCGGTGGCGGCGCAATCACTGGGACTGGGCACAGTTTATATCGGCGCGCTGCGCAATGACCCGCAGCAGGTGGCGGATCTGCTGGGCCTACCGCCGCGCAGCTTCGCCGTGGTCGGGCTGGTCGTCGGCCACCCCGATCCGGCGGTGCCAACGGCCATCAAACCGCGCCTGCCGCAGGCCGCCGTGTTGCATCACGAAACCTACAGCACCGATCAGACGGCGGCCATCGCGCGCCACGATGCAGCGACCCAGGCCTTCCGCGCCGAACAGGGATTGCCACCGCAAAGCTGGAGCCAATTGATCATCGCCCGGCTGGGCACGGTCGCCGCACTCAGCGGGCGTGACGTTTTGCGCGCGGTGCTGGCGCGATTGGGCTTCGCGCTGAAATGACCACAGACGGTAGCCGCCTGCGGCCATGGTAACCGGGTTCAGTCGCTGATGACGAACACCTTGCGCACCGGCTCCAGACTGTTCCAGACCCCCTGAAAGCCCGGCTTCATGACAAAGCTGTCCCCGGCGCGGTACGTCATCGGGGGCTGGCCGTCCTCGGTCAACTCGACCACACCTTGCAAGATGTGGCAGAATTCATAGCTGCCATCCTTTGCAATGCGAAAGGCACCGGGCGCCGCCTGCCAGATACCGCTGCGGATCGCGCCGTCACGATCATCGTCCTGGCGCCAGACCTGAAAGGACGGATCGCCCGAAACCACACGTTCGGCGGGCGGTGCCACCTGTTCCGGCGCGGTCTCGGGGGCGTGCAGGATGGGTTTCAGATAGGTCATTGCAATCCTCTTGCGTCGGTGAAGGTCAAATCCAGCGATGGGCGGCATGTGCCCGCCCTTCGGCAAAACGGGTCAAGGCAAACGGCGCCGGATCGACCTGCGGGGTTTCCCCCATCAGCATCGCCGCCACCAACCAGCCCGCCCCCGGCCCAAGTGCAAAGCCATGACCGCTGAAACCGGTCGCAACATGCACACCGGCATGGCCCGGCGCGGGGCCGATGACCGGCACCATATCGGGCGTGGCGTCGATCAGCCCGCCCCAGCTTTCGGCAACACCCAGCCCCGCCAACGGCGGATAGGCGGCGCGGAACGCCGCGATCCCGGCCTGCACCAGCCGCGGATCAGGGG
Organism: Paenirhodobacter sp.; assembly: GCA_036398515.1. Lineage (GTDB taxonomy): Bacteria > Pseudomonadota > Alphaproteobacteria > Rhodobacterales > Rhodobacteraceae > Rhodobacter. The sequence continues at coordinate 1,220 of DASWPI010000007.1, read as the reverse complement.
CGGGGTCGTAAATCCGGGCACGCTCGAACGGCGACACCTGATCATTGCGCCAGTGCCGCCACGCAAACGGCCCATCGAAGAACGAGCGCCCCAGCCGCAGGCTGACCTCGCCCCGCCGCCGCAGGAACAGCGGCAGGAACTGGCGGCTCTGCATCAGGCCCATCGGCGACAGCTCTACCCGGCCGCGCCCGCGCAGGCCCAGCGTATAACCGCCATCGGACCGCCGCCTGTAGGAAAACAGCGGGCTGCCGACACCGCCCGGATGCACCTCGGGCGCCGTTTCGGTGCGAAAGGCGGTGGCATAGACCCCGGATTGCTGCAAGGCGATCCCCTGATGGCGCAGCAGCATCGAGGACCACGCCCCCCCCGCCACCAACACCTGCGAACAGCGGATCGCCCCGCGTTCGGTGATCACCCGCGATACCGCACCGCCCGAGGTTTCCCATCCCCGCACCGCGCAATTCTGATGAATCGTCACGCCCTTGCGCTGTGCGGCGCGGGCAATGGCCGGTGCCGCAACCGAGGGCTCGGCCCACCCGTCAACCGGTGATTCAATCGCCGCGATCCACTGTTCGCCGGTGGCGGGGATGCGCGCGCGCACCTCGGCCGCCGACAGGATCGACCCCGGCATGTTGTAATGTGCGGTCTGCGCCATCCAGCGACGCCAGTTCGCCACCTCTTCCTCGTCCTTGGTCACCACCATCATGCCGGTCTGGCGAAACCCGGAATCGGCCCCGATCCGCTCTGACATCCCGCGCCACAGCGCCATGCTTTGCAGCGCCAGCGGCACCTCGGGCAGGGATCGCAACTGTTCGCGGCACCAGCCCCAGTTGCGGCTGGATTGCTCGCCGGCAATCACCCCCTTTTCGACCAGTGCCACGGATACCCCGCGCTCGGCCAGAAACAGGGCGGCGGCGCAACCGATGATCCCGCCCCCGGCGATAACCACGTCAACGGCCTCGGGCAGGGCGGGGTCGGACGTGACCGGATCAACACGCGGAGACATGACTGTTCCCTTTCATTTCTGCGCCGACAGTTCTTCGGCTTCGGCCCGCCTGGCGACAGCCAGACGTTGATTGGCCTTTTTTTCGTTATGTTTTTTGGTTATTTCGAAGATGATAGCGGCGGTTATTGTTAGGATGACGATGACGGTAGCGAGGGCGCTGATTGTTGGAGATGATCCCATTCGGACGCGTCCTGCGAGGACGGTTGTCATGGTT
>DASWPI010000006.1:0-22622 GCA_036398515.1 Paenirhodobacter sp. | reverse complement strand
GCACAGCCCAGTCCAGGCCAACCAGGTGCGGCAGGCTCTCGACGAAGCCGGTCGTTTGCCTGAGCGCCATGCCAGACAGCACCTTCATCGAAAGGCAGGTTTGGATGGCCGCGTCGCTGTAGGTCTGCTGCCGGCCGCGCTTGCCGTTCGGCACAGCATCCCAGTTTACCTCGGGGTCGAACCAGATCGTCAGCAAACCACGGCGCTTGAGCGCTTCATTGTAGGCCAGCCAGTGAGTGGTCTTGTAGATCGCGGGTCTCGGTCTGCTCATGACACCCAACGACAACGCTGAATTCAAAAGATGAATCCCCAAGGGAATTTGTCCAAAATAGCCATAAATTGGGGCACCGCGATGGATGCCCCGATTCGTGATCAGGACTTCGGCTTCAGGTTTTCCGGGTCATAGAGCGGCGCATAGCCGACGCCCGCCACTTCGACCGGATAGGTTTCGCCGAAATATTCGACGGCCAGTACCCGGCCCTTTTGCGCGTAATCCCATGGCAGATAGGCTAGCACGATATTCGCCCCCACCGTCGGCCCATACACCACCGAGGTGGCATAGGACCGCCGCCCCAGTTCATCGACCAGCGTTTCGCCGGTTTCCGGGTCTTGCACCGGCAGGATGCCGACGGGATAGCGTTTCACCCCGTTCTTGTCGGTATGTGCTGTCATCACCAGGGTCGACAGAATCGCCGGTTGATGGTCGCGGGCCCGATACTCCAGATGCTTGGCCTTGCCGCGGAAATCGGCCTCTTTGACCTTGGGGCGGGCCAGATCGGCTTCATACAGGTTGTATTGCGTCAACAGATCGGCGTTTTGCAGCCGCAGGCTTTTTTCCAGACGGCGGCTGTTGGCATAGGTTTCCACCCCCACCGGCATGATGCCGATATCGCGCAGCGCATCCCAGACGGCCAGACCGTCTTCATAGCGCATGTGCAATTCCCAACCCTGTTCGCCGACATAGGAAATACGGAAGGCCAGAATATCCTTGCCCGCGATACGGATGTCCTTCAGCGTGCCAAAGGCGAAATTCTCGCGGTCCAGAACCTCGGGGTTTTCGACCACCTTGCGCAGGTTTTCCCGCGCATTCGGTCCCCAGACCCCCAGGGTGACCCAGGTTTCGGTCTCATCCGTCACGGTCACGTCATAGCCTTTGTCGGCGGCCATGCGCTTGATATAGTTGAAATCGCGCGGACCCGCATCGGCGCCGTCGATAATGCGGCACCGGTCCGCCAGCCGGAAGATCGTCAGGTCGGACCGCACCATCCCCTGATCGTCCAGGAAATGGGTGTAAATGCCCTTGCCGATCTGGCCATCGCCGCCAACCTTGGCCGCAGCCAGATATTCCAGCAGTTCGACATGGTCCGGCCCGGTGACATCATAGATGGCAAAGTGCGACAGGTTGATCATGCCGACATCATCGCTCATCGCCAGTTGCTCGGCGTTCGAGACGCGCCAGAAGTGGCGATTGTCCCATTCGTTCTCACGCACAGGGACCTTGTCGGCATATTTCGCCAGCAGATGTTCATTCGACGCATAGCCATGCGCGCGTTCCCAGCCGCCCAGTTCCATGAAATAGCCGCCCAGTTCCTTTTCGCGCGCATAGAACGGCGAATGGCGGATGTTGCGGGCCTTGGTATAGGGTTCGCGCGGATGGACGGCGGGGAAGTAGATCTTCAGCGCGGCCTCGGTGCAGCGCGGGTCGATGTAATCGCGCGACATCTGATAGGGGTAGAAGCGGGCGAAGTCGATTTTGGCGTGGTCGACCTCGGTGCGGCCATCGGTCATCCAGTCGGTGACGATCTTGGCGTAACCGGGCGCATCCTTGACCCAGATGCCGACGCAATACCACAGCCCCCGCGCCTTCTGGCTTTCGCCGACCGAGGCGTTGCCATCGGCATGCACCTGCAACAGCCCGTTGAACGAATGGCTTTCGTTATAGCCCAGCTCGCCCAGGATCGGGGTCAGTTCGATGGCCTTTTCCAGCCCGCCGATCACCTGTTCCAGATCCAGATCGCGTTGCGAGGGCGACAGTCGCGATTGTTCCTTTTCCAGCAATTCGCTGGGGTGGCACATCCGGGGTTCCTCGGTCTCGTAATAGCCCCATTCGATTTGCCCGCCCTCGGCGGTCTTTGGGTCGCCGGTGTCGCGCATATAGGCCGAGTTGCCCTGATCGCGCAGCAGCGGATAGCCGATTTCCTTGCCCGTTCCGGCGAATTGGTCATAGGGCCCGAAGAACGTCAGCGGGTGATCGACCGGCATCAGGGGCAGATCCTCGCCCACCATTTCCGCGATCAAACGGCCCCACAGACCGGCGCAGACCACAACGTGATCGGCCAGAATCGTGCCGCGATGGGTGACAACGCCCTTGATCCGACCGCCCTCGACGATCAGCGACGTGGCGGGCGTATTGGCGAAGGCGCGCAGATGGCCGGTTTTCTCGCCCTGATCGACCAGCTTGCCCGCCACGGTCTGCGACCGCGGAATGACCAGGCCGGCATCCGGGTCCCATAGCGCGGCGGCGACCATATCCTGATCCAGCAGCGGGAATTTCGCCTTGGCCTCGGCCGCATCCACCAAGGTCGCACGGGTGCCGAAGGCCTTGCCCGAGGTGACCTTGCGGGTGATTTCCTCCAGCCAGCGGTCATCACCGGTGCGTGCCACCTCCAGCCCGCCGACGCGGGCGTAATGGCCCATCTTGTCGTAGAAATCGACCGAATACTGCGCCGTCCACACCGACAGGTAATCGTGGCTGGTCATGAACACAAAGTCCGACGCATGCGAGGTCGACCCGATATCCGTGGGGATGCCCGATTTATCGATGCCGACGATATCCGTCCATCCGCGCTCGATCAGGTGATGCGCGACCGAGGCGCCGACGATTCCGCCGACCCCGACGATCACCACTTTTGCATGTGTAGGAAAGCTGCTCATTTCACCCTCGCGCGAACCGCTGTTGCGGCAAAGGTAGCGCGGGGGGGCGATTCCGTCCGTGAGATTGCGACCAAATAGGGCAGTTTCACGACTGATTGTCGCAGCGCCCGGAAATCTTCAAAATCAGCGGCGGAACAGGCCAGCGGCAGGCCGGACGGCTTGCCGCTGGCGGTCCGGGACGTCCGGGACGGGGGTCAGTTCTGGATCACATCGGCCCATTCCGGGTGGCGCAACGCCTGTGCCCGGACAAAGGGGCACAGCGGCACGATGCGCTGCCCCTTGGCGCGGGCATCGGTGATCAGCCGATCTACCAGTGCCGAGGCTACGCCATTGCCCCGCTGTGCATCCGGTACATAGGTATGATCGGCGATGATCAGCACGTCCGAGACCTTGGAGATGGTCAGTTCGCCTTCGGCATCGATTCCGTCGACACGGGCGACGTAGCGCCCTTTGGTGGGTTGATCCTGATACGAGATATGAACGTTGTCGGTGGGCATCTGCGGTTTCCTTCATGGATGGTCGGGCGGGGTCCTGTAAGGGTTATACGCCGCCGTCATGCCGCATTGAAGAACAGGTTCAGCGCGGCCAGTTCGGCCGGGCGGATTTCATGGCCGCCGGGTGCGATGACGGGCGTCACATCGGCGCCCTGTGCGGTGAACCAGTCGATCAGGCGGTGCGACAGGGGCAGCGGGCAGATCGGGTCGCTTTGCCCGGCGGTGATCAGCACGGGCAAGCCACGCAGCGCGGGTTGCGGGGTGGGCTCCCACGGGATCAGAGGATGCAGCAGCGCCGCGCGATCAAAGACCGCAGGGTCCTGAAACAGCATTGCCGCCAGGATATTGGCCCCGTTCGAGTAGCCCAGCCCGATGATCGGCCGCCCCGGATGATCGGCACGCGCCCGTGCCACCAGACCCAGCATTCTGGTGGTGCGTATCGCCAGGTCGGCCATGTCATACACGCCTTCGCCCGTGCGGCGGAAAAACCGGTTGGCGCCATGTTCCGACACATCACCCCGTGGGGCAACGATTCCGGCCGTCGGCAGGATCTGGTGGATCAGCCCGGTGAACTGATGCTCGTCGCCGCCGGTGCCGTGCAGGGCGATGACGACCGGTGCATCCGCCGCACCGGGGTGATGAAAGCCGTGATGGTCGGGCATGGGGTGCTCCTTCGCTATTGGCGGGATCAGGCGTTCAGCGGTTCCAGGTTTGCGGTGATCCTGGCCCGCAGCGGTTCGTAGCGGGATGGCAGTTGCAGCGTCTGGCCCAGATGCGCGGTATCCTCGTCACGGTCGAAACCGGGTTCATTGGTGGCTACCTCGAACAACACGCCGCCCGGCGTGCGGAAATAGATCGCCCAGAAATAGTCACGGTCGATCACCGGGGTGACGTGATAGCCGGTATCCAGCAGGGCTTTGCGCACCTGCAACTGGGCGGCACGATCGGCGACCGCAAAGGCGATGTGATGCACCGATCCGGCGCCCTGACGCGCCGCCTGTGCGGTGGGCAGAGCCTCCAGGTCGATGGTGTCGGCGCCATTGCCGCCGGGCATCACGAAGCGGGTGACGTTGTCCTGTGTGTCCGCCTGTTGATAGCCCATGAAGCCCAGCAGTTCCGCCGTCGCCGCGGTGTCGCGCAGCCGCAGCCGGGCGCCGCTGAAACCGCGGATCGCGGCCTGATCCGACACACCGGCACCGGTCCAGCCGGTGCGGCTGTCCTCGGGCGTTTCGATCAGGGCGAAACCGTCGCCATCGGGCCCGTGAAACCGCAGGCGCGGGGCACCAAAGGTCTGATCGGCCACCAGCCCGCCCACACCGCGCGCCGCCAGCCGGTCGCGCCAGAAGGAGAGCGCGCCTTGAGGCACGGCGAACTGGGTTTCCCCCACCTCACCCGCGCCGGGACGGCCCCGGATGATATGCGGGAAGGGGAAATAGGTCATCACCGTGCCCGGAGTGCCGATCTCGTCGCCGTAATACAGGTGATAGACGCTGGGGTCGTCAAAATTCACTGTCTGCTTGACCCGGCGCAGACCCAGCGTTTCGGTGAAAAAGGCGTTGTTTTGCTGCGCATTCGCCGCCATCGAGGTGACATGGTGCAGGCCCTTGATCTGGTTCAGCATGATCTTGCCCTTCTGCGGCGATGCCGCTGTCTGATCTGACAGGGGGTAATCTAGATCACTTGATAGTTTCAGATAATTGATATAATTATTGTCACTGTATTTCTTAAAACGTAATAATAACGATGCATGAATTGAAAGCCCTGCGGACCTTTTTGCTGGCGGCGCAAAAGCGCAACTTTGCCCAGGTGGCACGTGAAATGGATACCACGCCGGCTTCTGTCACCCGCACCATCGCGGCGCTGGAACAGGATCTGGGGGTGCAACTGTTCGTGCGCACGACGCGGCAGGTTGCCCTGACCAGCGATGGTGCGGTGTTCGCGGCGCGGATCGAACCGGCGGTGCAAATGCTGGGGGCGGCACAGGCTGATCTGCGCAATGCCCATAAGGTTGATGCCGGGCGGCTGCGTATCAGCGCGCCGATGTCGCTGGGCCAGCGGATCTTGCCGCAGATCCTGTCGGGGTTTCGCGCCAGTTATCCCAAGATCCAGGTTGAGGTCGCCCTGACCGACCAGATGCTGGATATCGTCGAGCAAGATTTCGATCTGGCAATCCGTATTTCGGGGCCGCCATCGGATAAATTCACCATCTGGCGCAAGATCTGCGCGGTGCGGCGGATCTTTGTCGCGGCGCCGGGCACGCCCTGGGCCGAGGTCGGGCACCCGACCGATATCGCCCCGGATGCCTGTCTGGGGTATAGCACCGACAGCCGGGGCGAGACGTGGCACCTGTCGGATGGCAATGCAGCGGCCACCGTATCGGCAGGCCGCGCGATCAGCGCCAACAACGGCGAGGTTCTGGCCAATATGGCGGTCGAGGGGGCGGGGGTGGCCATGCTGCCGCTGTTCATCGTCGCCGAGGATCTGCGCCGGGGGCGTCTGGTGCAGGTCTTGCACCGCTGGACCCCGCCACAGCTATGGTTGACGCTGTATTATCCGCCGTTCCAGACGTTGCCGCCCAGAATCGCGGCGTTCTCCGATTTCTTTGAACATGAGGTCAAGGCGTTGATGGTGCGAATGGAATGACGGGTTCAGTCCCGCCAGCCCGGTCGCAGATGCAAAAGTTGCAACAGTGTCGCGGCCAGTCCCAGGGCGCCGCCCACCACCGATAGCAATGACCAGCCTCCGATCCGCCAGGCTTCCGCTGCGATGGTCGATCCCGCTGCGCCCCCCAGAAACATCGTGCCCATGAAGACCGTGGTCAGGCGCGAGCGTGCCTCGGGGCGCAGCGCGAAGATGATGTGCTGATTGGAAATCAGGGCGCTTTGCACGGCGAAATCCAGCACGATCACCCCAACGATCAAACCGGGTATCGTGGTCCACAGGCCAAAGATCACCCAGGCCAGCAAGGTCATCACCGCCCCGGCGATGATCATCATGCGTGGTCCCCGTCGGTCGGCGATGCGTCCGGCCAGAGGCGCGGCAAGCACCCCCGCTAGCCCGACGATGCCAAACAATCCCGCCGCATCCGGCCCCAGGCCAAAGGGCGGTTGTTGCAGCCGAAAGGCCAGGATCGTCCAGAAGGCGGAGAACGCGGCGAACAGCAGGGCCTGTGTATAGGTGGCCCGGCGCAACGCCGGAAACGCGCGCCACAGCTGCACCAACGAGACCAGCAAGCTACCGTAGCGCACCGTGCTTTGCACCTGCACGCGCGGCAACATGACCCGCATCAGGATTCCGCCCGCAAGCGCGATGGGCACGCCCAGCCAGAACATCGCGCGCCACCCCGACAGTTCGCCGACAAAGCCCGCCAGTGTCCGGCTGAGCAAGATCCCGCCCAACAGGCCTGCCATTACCGTGCCGACCACCGCACCGCGCCGCTGGGGTGCGGCCAGTTGCGCGGCAAAAGGCACGATCTGCTGTGCCACCGTTGCTGCCAGCCCGATCAGCAGCGACGCGATGATCAAGGTCCACACCCCCGGAGCCGTCGCTGTCGCGGCCAGCGCCAGTGCCAATAGCGCGAATTGACCAACGATCAGGCGTCGCCTTTCGACGATATCGCCCAGTGGTACCAGCAAAAACAACCCGGCCGCATATCCCAGCTGCGTGGTCATTGCCACCAGCGTGGCCCGATGGCCCAGATCCTGCTGCATGATTTCCAGCATGGGTTGATTGTAGTAGATATTGGCAACGGCGGCGCCTGCGGCCATGGCCATCGTCAGTATCAACGCACGCGACATTTCGCGCGGATCGGTGTCGTGCGGGGCTGTCGGGCCTGCGGTCTGTGTGTGCGTGCCCATGTCATTCCCTCGTCCGGTTGCTTGTGCCTGATAGCATAGGTTCTTGTCAGGACGCAGGGCCCTTTTAATCACCTCATGGTGCGCCGGCATTCGTAAGGGGTCGAGACGATCTGTGAGGTTCCGCCGATCACCCGGTATACTTGCCACGATCACCGGCTGACCCGGCGCGGCACCCGGGCCATACGTGCCAAGATGAGGGGCCGCCGCCCGAGGTCGCGCGCATGTTCGAGGCGAACCTGCGGCGCCGTTTGCGTGCAGCAAGCATACTCTGAATGTCAGAATTCCCCTCTGTCGCCTTTGTCATCGACGCTTATGCCCGCAATATCACGGGCTGGCGCAGCAGCACCTCGACTCACGCAGGGTTTGTGTTCGATACTGCGGATCAGGCGGTGCATTATCACCATCCCTGGGCATGGGGCCTGTCCGCCATAGCGCCAAGGGCTCGCGATACCTTTCATTCACCCCGGCGACCGGTGGGCCGAGGCAAACCTCTGTTGGCAGCGCCGGTGATAGCGCCAACAGCGCGCTGGAAACTGAACCCACGGCCGCGTAACCAACCTCAATCAGCTTCCGGTAAACCTGGTGCGGTTTAATGGGGGGGGCTGGCGCATAATGGAAATTGGTGGTCAGTACAAGAATGTTGAGAGTGACTTTGAAAGGTATAAAATACTCTCTTGCGCTCATCCATGATTTGCGTTTTAACGCAGCCACTTCGGCGGGTTGGCGGAGAGGTTACGCAGCGGATTGCAAATCCGTGAAGACCGGTTCGATTCCGGTACCCGCCTCCAAATATTTTCAATGCTTTACAAGGTTTAGTCCTAAACCGGACATATTGTGGCAACAGGTGTGGCAACATTCCTGTTCTGTTGCCGTTCTATTCCCGACGTTTTTGGGCCTCGATTGCGCGCACCTTCTGCCGCGCCGCCCCCGCGTATTTGCGCACCATCGCGCCTGTAGCGTGACCTGTGACCGCCGCAATCAGCTCGTCGCTGCACCCGAGTTCAGCCAGCTCGGAGGCTGCTGCATACCGCAGGCCGTGAATATCATATCGCTCTGCGCCGATCTTGACGCGCACAGCCATGATCAGATCGGCCTCCCCGCGATATGACGTCGGCTTGCCACGCCCCCATGCGCATATCGTAGCACCTAGCTTTTGGGTGGACGCAAGGACCGCGCGCAGATGCGGCGTGAGCGGTACCCACAGACGAGGTCGGTCTTGTTCTGCACGACGTTGATCCCGTCGCCGTCGATATCGCTCCACCGCATTTTCAACACGTCACCGATGCGCTGGCCGGTGCCCAGGCATAGCTCGAAGATCAACAGCGGTCTGCCCGTCGCCGCCTTGCGAAACGCGACGATCATGTCGTGTGGCCACGGTTCGCGCGGATCGGCGTCAGACTTGAGCAGGCTAACGCCCTTGGCCGGGTTATCCTCCCGCCAGCCCAGATCGATTGCGTGTTCGAACAGGATGCGCACCACTTGGACAATGTAGTTTGCAAAGCGCACGGTATCAGCGTTTGCATCTCGCGCGCGGATTACGTCCTTGCGCTGCATTCCATCAACGGGCAGGTGGCCGATTGCGCCCTTTGCCCAATCCAGAACCTTCTCGTAATCGCGCGCCGTTCGCGGGGCCAATTTAGCATATCGCGGGTTGGCGAGATAGCTGCGCACAAGCGCTTTAAAATCTCTCGCGGTCGTTTTGGGTTGCATTCTGGCGCCATTCAGGATGGCCGCATATTCCAGCGCAAATTCTGGCGTTCCGGCTGCGGCCTCAATGCGCACCGTTGGCCAGCCTCGGCGTTGGAAATACAGCCCCTTAGGCTTTTGGTAAACGTAGGCGGGCAGGGCGCGCTTTGTCATTTCCGCCTCATATCCGCCATGTCGAATGCATCACGCTGGCCGGGCTGCAACGGTTGCCTGATCTTCATTAGGCCGGTGGTTGTGTCCCAATCCACGTCAAAACCAAGCGCGAGAAATTCCTTCGCTGCCTTCTTGGCCTCGCTTGGACGCATAGCCCCTCCATCTTCCCCATATCACCCTTCCCCCTGTTGCGCTGCGGCATGTTCGGGCGCCTGCTCTTGATCGTGTTTTGATTGGTGCGGCTGCGCGCAGATCACCGCCTCGATAGCCCGAAGCTGGAATGCGGCCTTTGCGCGGGCCAGCTGTTTGAGTAGGTCAGTGTTTCCCATCACCCCTCCTTCCCGTCTCTGCTGGGGGCGGGGCGCGCGAGACGGGCCCGTGCGCGGCGCTGGTAATCCCCGAATGTCAGGTCCGGGGCTACGTCTGAAACGATCAGCCAGTGCTGGTATTTTGCGTTCGCTGGCGATGTGCCGACAACGGTGGTGGTGTATCCGCCGAAGGTGACGTCATAGGCGCGGTGTGGGTCGGCAATCGCCCTGAGGTGATCGCGCAGCGCTCGTCGCCCTTTATCTGTGACCGAGAAGTAGAGCAGGCTTCCGTGCTTGCCATCGTATTTCCAGAAGGGCGACGACCGGAAAGCATCCGCCTGTGGGCCCTCTCCTACCGCGAAGCAATTGCGGTAGGATTCGTCCATCGGATCGACAGGCCGCCCAATAGCGTGGTCGATGTGATCCATCGCCTTATCTTCGAGGTATCGGTTCACCTTCGCCATCCTCAGCACTGAAACGAGCGATTGCGTCAGCGCCTGCTGCGAGCGCATCAGCAGCCCCACGCAGTCGCGTAACCCGAATAGCGCAACAAAGCCGAGCGCCGTCCTCCTCTGCGCGTGGCGTTGAACACCACGCGACCTTGGCACATTGCGATGCCGTCTAGGGAGGGCGGCAACCACGCCATCTGACCTGTCCAGCGGTCATGAACTCGAGGGATTAGAAACGACCCGAGAGATCGTTTCACCCGAGAGTGAGGATGGGTCGCCCCTGAGCATCTGTCATGGCATGCCACGTGGTGTTCATACCGCCCTTCGTCCGGCCGTTCAGCCGTCCACGCCCCAGCTCGTCGGGGAAACAGCCCACAGGACTGTTTTTCTGACCCTTCTCCATCCCGCTCAGAATGCCTCGGTCATCGACATGAAGCCGCCCTTGGCTGCGCGGAAAGAAAGGCCGAACGCGCGTCATCTGCTCTTCAGACAGTCAGTAAAGGTTGCTCATAAATTAGGTATCTTTGTCAGGCCTGAATCTCGACACGTGGGCGAAATCAATAGGGCATCGGCCTAAACGGTGCCGGGGAACAAAAATTGCATTGGACCTATGGACAGTTCCACGAGACTAAATTAGTAAGCCTCCATCGTCTTATAGAAGATGATAGAGTGCCCAGATAGCTCAGTTGGTAGAGCAGCGGATTGAAAATCCGCGTGTCGCTGGTTCGATTCCGGCTCTGGGCACCATTTTAATGTTTATCATTACATTTGAATGACTTGGCATTTAATTTTATCTTATATTGCCACGTGTAATCTGATAACGGGACTATTTTCCCGCCCGTGCGATGCAAGGCGCCCTCGGCTCATGCCTTTGGGCTGACAGCGCGTGTATCGCGTAGGCGTCAAGCCTGCCGAAGACATGACGAGCCACTACATCCCTGCCGATGTGCGCGACAACGTTAACGGCGCATGGGGGATCTTCGGCTGTCATGCCCCCGCCCTACGCGCACCTGTGCAACAGTGGGGGCCGCTGGCTTTCGGTTCCGTCTCCTGGCCAAACCGCAAGAGTAACAATTTGCAGTTTAATAATAATATCCATATTAGCATGCGCCCATCATCTCCGCGGGGGCGCCATGGCTCTTCAGAAAGAATGGCCTCATACGCTCTAGTTGAGCCTCGGTCCGCCAGAAAAGATTGCGCATCAATCAGGTCCCCTTGCCGAGCCTGAAGCACGCCAAGCAGCTGAAATCAATGGGGCTGGAGCCTAGGCCACCGTCATAGAGGCAAGTTTCCCCCATGGGTAATCGTGCGATTAAGCCGCCCCGAATCGTCGTGCCTTGCGGATTTTGGCCGGTGGTCGTTCCTCGGCAGGATGTAGATACGTCACGATGGACACGGGACCCAGACCTCGCATGGAGAACAACCATGTGACCATATCGATCTGGACGCCCCCTAAAAGAGACGGCGATGTCCGGGCGCCGGATTGGCCAACGGGCCTGATGCGGCAACACACCTCGGATCCGGGCATAAAATGGCCGCAGTTCTTCGACGGCGCGCGCGAGAGGCACAGCGCCCCGCAGGCGTCTGTTCTTGATCTCGACCGGCTTTCCAATCAGATCCGTGGATGGATGAAGACCTTTGGCCTGAGCGTACCTGCCGCAAAGCGAGGTCATTTCGGGGCAGAAATCCAGCGGCTTCTTGCCGGGTATAGCACCCTGAAACATGTCCTGCTGCCGTTGCTGGAAGCCTGGATCACCGTTCGCGGCGACACCGCTGAACTTGGGCGCCAGCGGCTGATGTCGATCACCGGCATGGGGGCGCGATCCCCGCGACGTCCCTCACCACGGCCATCGAAAACCCCGAAAACTTCCGGAAATCCCGATCCGTCGCCGTCTGGACAGGGCTGACCAGGTCCGGTGGCGATCACGACGGGCATATCGCGCGCCATCTGCGGGGCTTGCTCTACGAGGTCGTGGTGTTGACTAAAGACGGTGCGCGGAGCACCTAGGGCCTGCAACTGCGGGAGAGGATCGGCTTCAAGCGCGCCGCCGTTGCCGTGGCGCGCAGGCTGGTGATTATCATGCGCGTGCTGCTGAAATCCGGCCAGACGTTCCAAAGGCAAGCCGAACCAATGGCTTGAGCCGCATCCGATATGCGTCGGCCCTGGGTACGGCCCGGGCGTCCCAGCCGGGACGTACCCAAGGCCATTCCGCCGGAGCCTTTGCACCATCCGCCGCATTTGGCTGCGACACATGTGCCTCACACATTGGAAGGTTCTCTGCGAAGATGACACCGCTCCAAGCACACAATGTACTCGGCATAGGCCGCGCGCTTGCACTATGTCCTGCGATTAGATCACACCTCCTCGCAAGAGACCAACTTGCCACTGTTTCATTCCGCAGCGCGGCATCCACGAAAGCGGCAGTTCAGTTTCCGCTCAAACAAGGTCACACATGGCTTCCATCCGGGAACTATTTTCGGGCGGGTCAGGACCGCAAGCGATCCACCATGGCTGTCCCGCCGCCCTTGGCAGTGCCATTGGGGACCTGATGCGGGGTCTGGCAACGAGATCGGCGCGATGATGGTGGCAAACCCCTCTTGCACTTCAGAATATGTTATTTAATAACATAACTCTAATCTCTGAGGATAACACTCATGCTCTCGAAACTGCTTGCCTCCGCAGCCATGGCTGCGGTCCTGTCTTCTGCTGCCTTCGCAAATGATGGCGTGATAGATGTCGTCGCCCCGTTCGAGATAAAAGGTGCGGACCCGGTGACCTCGGGCAATATCTATATCAAGATGGACATCGCCGAGCCCTTGGTGAACGCCGATGCCGAGGGGCGGCTGATGCCGGGACTGGCGACAGAATGGCGCGTCTCGGAAGATGGGCGGACTTGGCGGTTTTACTTGCGTGAGGGGGTGCTGTTTCACGATGGCAGCGCCTTCACCGCCGAGGCTGCGGCGAATGCCCTGAAGATCGCCCGCGCCAAGCCGGGCCTGCTGGAAACCGCGCCGATCACCGGGATCGAGGCCGATGGAACGGATCTTGTCATCCGCCTGTCGGCGCCTTTTGCCCCGTTGCCGGCCTTCCTGTCGGAATATCGCTCGCTGATTTATGCGCCATCTGCCTATGGGGCGGATGGCAGTGTCACGACCGTCATCGGCACCGGGGCCTACCACGTCACCCGGCTTGATGCACCGCTACGGCTCGAGGCCGAAGCGTTCGGGGGCTATTGGGGGCCAGCCCCGGCCATCAACCGCGTCAGCTATCAGGCCGTCGGTCGTGCCGAGACACGGGCGCTGCTGGCCGAAAGCGGTGATGCCGACTATGTCTTCAACCTCGATCCGGCCTCGGTTGCCCGGCTGAAATCCGTTGAAAACGTTGATATTCTGTCTGTTTCGGTGCCGCGTTCACTGCTGATCAAGGTAAATGGCGCGCATCCGGCACTGACCGATGTCGCGGCCCGTCGCGCGCTTTCCCTCGCCATTGATCGTCAGGGGCTGGCGCAGGCGATTTTGCGCTATCCTGCCGGGGCCGATCAGATTTTGCCGCCGTCCATTGGCGATTGGCATTCCGATGCGGTGACGCCGCTGACCTACGACCCGGAGGCCGCCCGGGCCTTGCTGGCGGGGTTGGGGTGGCGGGCCGGACCCGATGGTGTGCTGACCCGCAATGGCGACCGCTTTTCCCTGACGCTGACCACGTACCCCGACCGGCCCGAGCTGCCGCTCTCGGCGGCGGTGTTGCAACAGATGTTTGCCGAAATCGGCGTCGAAGTGGTGATCGATTCCACCAATTCGTCCGAGGTGGCGGTGCGCCATGCCGATGGATCGCTCGACATCGCGTTGTTTGCGCGCAACTTCGCGCTGGTTCCCGACCCGATCGGTACCTTCCTGACCGATTATGCGCCAACCGGCGACTGGGGCGCGATGAACTGGAACAACCCGGAATTCAACGCGCTGATTGCGGCGCTTGCGCGCGGTGAAGGCGGCCAGCCCGCGCGGAACCGTGCCATCGAGATTCTCCAGGCCGACCTGCCGGTGATTCCGGTGGCGTGGTATCAGCAGACAGCCGCGGTCTCGACTGGGATCACCGGGGCGGTGATCGACCCCTATGAGCGGACCATCGGTCTGCGTCAGATCCGGTGGGCGCAATGATCCGCGCCCTTGGTTATCGCGCGGTTCAGGCGGTCATGGTGGCGCTGCTGGTTGGCGTCCTGACCTTTCTGATGATGCAGGCGCTGCCCGGTGACATGGCGTTTCGCATCGCGGCCGGGCGTTATGGCTATGATGCGGTGAATGCGCAGGCGGCCGAGGCCGTGCGGCAGGAACTGGGCCTCGATCAGCCCGCGATCAACGCCTTCGGGGCCTGGTTCATGGACCTTTTGCGGCTTGATTTCGGGACATCGGTGATTTCCGGTGCGCCCGTGATCGACGAGATCCGCCATCAACTGGGCGCCAGTCTGCAACTGGCGGGGGCGGCTTTGGCGCTGTCACTGCTGATCGGGCCACCGGTTGGTGTGCTGGCGGGGCTGCGGGCCGGAGGTGGACTTGACCGCGGGCTGCTGCTGGTGTCGACCGCGCTGCGTTCGGTGCCGCAGTTCCTGATGGGGCTGATCCTGATCGTGCTGGTTTCGATCCATCTCGGTTGGCTGCCGGCGGCGGGTTATGGCAAGCCCGCGCATTTCATTCTGCCGGCGCTGACGCTGGCGCTTGGGCTGGCGGCGGTCTCGGCCCGGATCACGCGCGACGCGATGGCGGGGGTTGCGGCCAGCCCGTTTTACGCCTTCGGTCGCTGGAAAGGGCTGTCCGAGCCGCAATTGTTCCGCCGTCACGGGTTGCGCAATATCGGGGTGGCGCTGGTCACGTTCCTTGGCCTGCAATTCGCAATGCTGGTCGAGGGGGTCGTGGTGATAGAGGCGATCTTTGGCTGGCCGGGCATCGGCCACGCGCTGGTGCATGCGATCTTCGGACGGGATGTGCCGATGGTGCAGGGCACGGCGCTGCTGCTGGGGCTGGGGTTCGTGGTGCTGAATGCACTGGTGGATCTGGCCGCACATTGGATCGACCCGCGCGGCAATACGGAGGTGCGGACATGAGCGCCCTTGCCACCGATATTCCGGTCGTCGCCCGTTCCGGCTGGACCAGGACCCAATGGGCGGGGGCCGGGTTGCTGGCACTGATCCTTGGCTTTGCCATTCTGGCGCCGATGCTGTTTCCTGCGGATCCCCTGCGGCAAAACCTGCGCAACATTCTGGGGACGGGTGATGCGGCCTCGCCGCTTGGCTATGATCACCTGGGCCGGTTACTGACCGCGCGGCTGGCGGCGGCGCTGCGGCTGTCGGTGCTGATTTCGGCTGCGGCGGTGGTGACCTCGGCCATTCTTGGGGTTGCGGTGGGCGTGCTGGCGGCCTGGCGTGGCGGTTGGGTGGACCGGCTGTTCGCGTTGCTGGCCGACAGCTTTCTGGCGCTACCGGGATTGCTGATGGTGCTGATCATTTCGGCCATCGTGCCGACCACGCCGCTGGCGTTCTGGATCGGTCTGACGCTGGTGCTGTGGATCGAGTATTTCCGTCTGACCCGCGCCACTGTCCGCCGCCTGATCGCGGCGCCGGGGGTGCAGGCGTCGCGCCTGCTGGGCTTTGGGCCGGTCTATATTTTCCGCCGTCATCTGTGGCCGGAACTGGCGCCGATGCTGCTGACGGTGGCGGCCTTTGGCGCGGCGACCGCGATCATGATGATCGCCGCGCTTGGGTTTGTCAGCGTCGGCATGCGCCCGCCCACGCCAGAGCTTGGCCTGATGATGGTCGAACTGTTGCCCTATTACCGCGAGGCGCCGCACGCGTTGGTGGCCCCGGTCATCGCCACTTTTCTGACCCTTCTGGGGCTGAACCTGATCGCCGGAGGCCGCCGCGCATGACCATCCTTTTGACTGCCGAGAATGTTTCTGTCCACTCCGGGACCGAAGAACTTGTCGCGCCGGTGTCTCTGGCCCTGCACGCCGGGCGGCCGTTCACGATTCTGGGCGAGACCGGATCGGGGAAAAGCCTTCTGGCGCAGGCGATTATCGGCACACTGCCGGGCGGGCTGCGGGCCAAGGGGCGGGTGACGATTGAGGGATGGGGGCTGGATCTGGCCCGCCCGGGCGGTCACCGGATGCTCTGGGGCCGGGTGATCGGCGTGTTGCCGCAAGAACCGTGGCTATCGCTCGATCCGCTGATGAAGGCCCGCGCGCAGGTGGCCGAGGGGCATGCGCTGGTGCGGGGGCTGTCATGGGAAGACGCCGCCCGTGCGGCCGACGGTGATCTGGCGGCGCTTGGCCTTGAGGGGGCCGGGGATCGCCGCCCGGACCAGCTTTCGGGCGGCATGGCGCAGCGCGTGGCCTTTGCCGCCGCGCGCACAGGCGGGGCGCGGATCGTCGTCGCCGATGAGCCGACCAAGGGCCTCGATGTGGCGCGGCGCGACGATGTCATCGCCTTGCTGATGCGTGAGGTGAATGAGGGCGGCGCGCTTTTAACCATCACCCACGATCTCGCCCTTGCCCGCAGCATGGGCGGTGATCTTGCGGTGGTTCTGAAAGGCCGGGTGATCGAACACGGGCCTGCGGAACAGGTGCTGGGCGATCCGCAGCACAGCTATACCAAACGCCTGATCGCGGCCGATCCGTCAAGCTGGCCCCAAGGCAAGCCGCGCCCCCCCACAGGCCAGCCGGTTCTGCGTGCCAAGGGGCTGGCGGTTTCTCGGGGCGGGCGACGGTTGTTCGAGGGGCTGGACCTTGACCTCCACCCCGGCGAAATCATCGGCGTCTGGGGGCCGAGCGGTTGTGGCAAATCCACGCTGGGCGATGTTCTTCTGGGCCTTGCCACACCCGAACGCGGGGCCGTCACCCGGCAACAGGGGATCAGGCCGGTCCGGTTCCAGAAGCTTTATCAGGACCCGCCGAGCGCCTTTCCGCGCCATATCCGGCTTGGTCGGGCGCTGGAGGATCTGGTCCAGCTGCATGGGCTGAATGCCGGGCGTATCCCGGCGCTGATGGAGCGGCTGCGGTTGAACCCGGTCCTGCTGTCACGCCGCCCGACCGAAGTTTCCGGCGGTGAACTGCAACGTCTGGCGCTGTTGCGCGTTTTGCTGCTGGACCCGGTCTATCTGTTTGCGGATGAACCGACCTCGCGCCTTGATCTGATTACGCAGGCCGAGGTCACCGCGCTTTTGGTCGAGGTCGCGCGGGAAAGCGGGATGGCCGTGCTGATCGTCAGCCATGACGCGGGGCTGCTACGCAAAACCGCGGATCGGGTGATCTCGCTGAGCGGCAGGACCAAGCCGGAGGAGGCCGGGCTACAGCTGGCCTCCTGAGGACAACGTGTCGGCTGGCGGGGCCACCATCCGCATCCCGGAACTTCCGGCCACAGGCGGGGTCAGGGGCAGGGTTAGGCAGAGCTGTCGCTCGCTTGGGGAGGGGTGTCAGAGATTAACCGCGCAACCGGCTTTCAGGGACGATGTCATCGGCGTTGATTTTGCAGGCTGCCGGTTGCGCTGCCCGATATGCGCTGGCGTGAAGATGCATGAACAAGCCCCACGCGCACATTACGGCAAGGCCACACTGGTTGTGAGCTTGTGCTGGTTTTGTGGACAGGGCGGTAAGATCGTGAGCAGGGAACTGGAGAGTGGATATTACGGGCCGGGATTATGGACCGGGGTGTGGCGGTGGCGCAGGCTGCGCGTGACCTTGATGTGGCCGAGAGCATATTGCGCCGCCGGATGCGGCAACTGACCGCGACCCCGGCCGCAGCTTTTCCCGGGAACGAGCCGATCTGGCCAAGATTGCAGCGCGGCAGAAAGACGGAGCACATCTGCGCCACGGGTTCGAGCAACGGCGCGAAGGCGCGGCTGCGGGCGGAGCGTGACATGCCTCGCCGAAAGCAGCGGCTTTTTCGCGCGCGAGGCGATATGAGGTACCCTTCATCGCCAGGCACCACCAGATCTGGACGGTCAGCGGACTGTGCAAGGCTTTGTCGGTTTCGCAATCCGGTTTTCATGCGCGGGCATCAGCCGCCCGACCGGCCCCCGCGTGATCCACGACGCCAAGCCCGTCGCGACAATCGCAACGAACTTCAAGGCCAGTGACCGGACCTATGGCCTCTGGCACGCCTCGCCGCTGGACTTGAACCCCTGCGCGATCTCGAGCAGGGGCTTGCCTGCGGGCGGAACCGGATCGAACGGCTCATGCGGGCCAATGCCATGAGGGCGCGGCGCAGACACCGCGGCAAGCCCAAGGACGGTGGCGAACGCTCGGTCATCGCCGGGATCGAGCCGGTGAACGATCCGGTGAACGATCCGGTTCAAGAGAACCGGCGACGTCTCGACCGGGATTTCCAGGCCGACCGGCCGAACCCGAAGTGGCTGGCCGACTTCAGCTACATCTGGACTGCGGAAGGCTGGCTGTATGTCGCGGTCATGCTGGACCTGCTTTCCCCGCGCACGGTTGGCTGGTCCATGAAGGCTTGGGATGCCTCGCGGGTCATGAACGCCATGATGATGGCCGCCTGGAGACGCGGCAAGGCCGACGCCCTGCGCCATCCTTAGATCAGGGTGCAATACATCCGTGAGCAGTTCCGTCGCCCGATGGCCGACAATGGCATCACCTGCCCGCAGAGCCGTGCGGGCAACGTTTGGGACAGCGCGGCGATGGCGAACTGCTTCTCCTCGCTGAAGACCAAACGCACGGCCCACAAGGTCTACCGATCACGCGACGAAGCCCGTGCCGACGTCTTCAATGACATCGAAGGCTTCTGCAACACGCACAGGCGGCACTCAAAACCCGGCTACATCAGCCCCATGGAGTTTGAAGCCCAATGCCATGCTAACTTAACCCGCTGTCCTCAAAACCGGCAGAAGATCACTATCAGGAAACCCTAAGAGCCACGCGGCTGTCATCCTATCCTCGTCAAGACGCCCATCGCTTCGGCGATACGCCGCATGTCTTGTTCTACAATACGACGCTTTGGTCCGCGCATTAAAATACCCCAGCTGGAAAGATGATCGCGGGCCAGTTGCAGGTCCGCCAGAAGCGGCTTGATCGGGGCAGGCTTTGCATCGGTCAGGTAGTCTACATCGACGCGATAGGGGTTGAAGTCCATCGCTTGTGCGACCCGATAAGGTGCATCTGACGTCACCCGGCCGATTGTGGTGAACGCCTGCACCGGGGCGCCTTGGCCCATGCCCTCGCGCGGCGAGTAGTAGACGATCCAGTCGCCCTTCCTGAGGGACCTCACCGCAATATGTTTGCCATGCCCCAACTGGGCAAAGCCGCCATCACGTCCGCCACGCGCATGTTCCGCAGATGCGACCCCCATCCAGAATGCCACGGCTCAGGCCGCCTTATGCAGGGTATGTGCGGTGATGGTGTAACCAAACGGATCCTGGAACGCGAAATAGCGCCCGAATGGCCCGTCCTTCGGCGGGAAGACAATCTGCACGCCCCGCGCAGCGAGATGGTCGTGCAAGGCATCGGCGTCATCGCAGCCGAACCAAAGGGCAATGCCGTGGCCAAGGATGCCCGCAGCATCAAGATCAACCACGGCTGTTCGAACGGCGAAAGGGATCGGCTTCGTGTCGAAAACCACGGCGCCGGGCGGGGCATTCGGGGCTGCGGTCAGGCCGACGATCTCGGTATAGAAACGGCGGGCGGCATCGAGGTCGGCGACCTGAATACCGATGAAGTCGGGGCCGGTGATATGGGGCATGGGTTGCGTCCTGCTGTGGATGGGATAGTATCAGGGGGCTTATATAATATAAGGCGGCTGATATTGCAATGACAAAGGATATGGCCCCGCTGCTGGGATACCGGCTCAAGTTGGCGCAGCATGCCCTGCATCGCCGCATGGAAGAGGCACTGAGGCCATTGGGGCTGAGCCCGGCGCAATATTCGGTTCTGGCGGAATTGAACGCCCGCCCCGATCAGGCCAATGCCGATCTGGCAGAGCGGGCCTTCATCACCCCGCAGTCAATGCAGGGCGTTCTTGCGGGGCTGGAAGCGGCAGGGCTGGTCGAGCGTCGGCAAGACAGCCGGCATGGCCGGCGCCAACTTGCACGGCTGACAGCCAACGGTCATGCCACCGCCGATTTGGCAAACCAGGCCGTTATGCTTGTCGAGATCAGATTGGAGGCGGCGGTCGCCCCGGCTGACCTGCATGACGCGGTGCAGATGATGGAGCGGCTGCATCGGGCAATGATCGAACAGTAAGGCTGAACCGCGAAGCCTGGCGCAAGCCCGCCGCCTGCGGGCCCCGCCATCCCGCGCCTTGCATGGCACATACCCGTTGCAAGGCCCTGTCTTGCACCCCGTTTTGTGTTAAGTGCCCCGGATCGGTGCGCGACAGATATGCCCCGCCAGGATTTCGGCTGCATTGCGGTGGAAATCCTGCGGCGTATTGATAGACAGCCACCTTGGGACATTGAGCTTGCTGTGGTTATTGGATTGAGTCGCGCTGACTGGCTGATCGTCGATGTGGATGAAACGCGGACGCGGACGGGTATTCTGTCCGGTATATCCCGGGTGCGGGCCGGGGCAGGGGATGCAGCCGATGCCGATGACCCCTGCCGTCCCCGGAGGCCGGTTTGCGCTGGCGGCGCTTCCGATCCCGGCATTTGCGTGCTACCGGATGGGCTACACGCCCGCTGCAAATCTGCCCGTGGAGCTACCAAAGCCTTGCCGACGCGAAACCGCCCGTATCCGCTCTGGACAGCGCAAAGCTGTCTCGAAAACCTGAATATCCTTATACAGAATCAACGCCGATAAAGGAAAAATATCATGTGCGGTATTGTCGGTATCGTCGGCTTCACACCCGTCAACCAGCTGATCTACGATGCATTGACGGTGCTACAGCACCGCGGCCAGGATGCCGCCGGTATCGTCACGATTGATGCGATGAACCGTTTTCGCCTGCGCAAGGCCAATGGTCTGGTCCGGGATGTCTTTGAAACCAGGCATATGCAGCGCCTGCAGGGCAATATCGGCATAGGCCATACGCGCTACCCCACCGCGGGCAGTTCCAGTGCATCGGAGGCGCAGCCCTTCTACGTCAATTCGCCGTTCGGCATCACCCTGGCGCATAACGGCAACCTGACCAATGTTCAGGAACTGCGCCAGCGCCTGTTCGAGCGCGGACGGCGCCATGTGAACACCACCTCGGATTCCGAGGTGTTGCTGAACGTGTTCGCCAGCGAGCTGGACCATTTCCCGCATTACCCGCTTACGGCGGATGATATCTTTTCTGCCGTGGCCGCGACCCACAAGACGATCAACGGTGCCTATGCCTGCGTCGGGATGATCATCGGCCACGGCCTCTTTGCCTTCCGTGATCCGCATGGCATCCGCCCGTTGGTGATCGGCCAGCGCGTATTGGACGATGGCCGCACGGAATATATGGTCGCCTCGGAGAGCGTTGCGCTCGATACGCTGGGGTTCGATTTCCTGCGCGATGTCGCCCCCGGTGAGGCCGTTTATGTCACCACCGACGGGCAGCTGTTCACCCGCCAATGCGCCGAGGCGTCATCGCTCAACCCCTGCATCTTTGAATTCGTCTACTTCGCACGGCCCGATTCCCGGATAGAGGGCATTTCCGTCTACAGCGCACGGATGCGCATGGGACAGAAGCTGGGGCAAAAGATCGCGCGGGCGTGGAAGGATCTGGATATCGATGCAGTCATTCCTATCCCTGAGACCTCCTGTGACATCGCCCTTGAAATCGCGCAGATCCTCGGCAAGCCGTATCGTCAGGGATTCGTGAAAAACCGATATGTCGGGCGCACGTTCATCATGCCGGGCCAGCAGGTCCGTGCGGCATCGGTGCGCCGCAAACTGAACGCGAACCGTATCGAATTCCGTGGCAAGAACGTTTTGCTGGTGGACGATTCCATCGTTCGCGGTACGACGTCACGGCAGATCGTCGAAATGGCGCGCGACGCGGGGGCGAAAAAGGTCTATCTGGCCTCGGCGGCGCCAGAGGTTCGTTTTCCGAATGTCTATGGCATTGATATGCCCAGTGCCAACGAACTGATTGCGCATGGCCGGGACGTCGAGGAAATCCGCAAGCTGATCGGTGCCGATGCCCTTATTTTCCAGGCTCTGGACGACTTGATCGAGGCGGTGCGTGAAGACAATCGCGCCATTTCGCATTTCGACTGCTCGGTGTTCGATGGTAAATATGTGACCAGCGACGTGGATCAGGCGTATCTCGATTACATGGAGATGCTGCGCAAGGACGACGCCAAGGCGCTGCTGCGCCAGAATGAGGCAGAGAACCTGGAACTGCACAACGAAGGCTGAGCGGGCAGGGGCGTCGTTCGCGGCGCCTGTGTTCCGGCCCCATGTCGGGGCCGGAACGGATGTGTCTTCTGCATCCGCGCGGTCGTTTGGGGGGCGATAGGCGCACCCACACATCCCGCAGGGTTACGAACCATGCCCTTGGGCACGGTGCGATGATCCGGTGTCATCCGACAGCATCACGCCCGTGTCACTTTGCCCGCCCCGCGCGTTCTGCGGCATCCGCCTCACGGGCCGCATCTCGGCTGAGGGTCGCCTTTTTTTCGTTATGTTTTTTGGTTATTTCGAAGATGATAGCGGCGGTTATTGTTAGGATGACGATGACGGTAGCGAGGGCGCTGATTGTTGGAGATGATCCCATTCGGACGCGTCCTGCGAGGACGGTTGTCATGGTT
>DASWPI010000005.1:0-51676 GCA_036398515.1 Paenirhodobacter sp. | reverse complement strand
GTGCCGCTGGCCTTTGGCACCGATTGGCCCACCGCGCCGTTGTCGCCGTTCAACGCCATACATGCGGCCATGACGCGCCAACCCTGGGCCATGGATGTGCCCGACCAACGCATTCCGTTCGATGCGGTGATCGACGCCTATACCTTGGGCGGCGCCTATGCGCTGTTCGCCGAGGGGCATCGCGGCCAGCTGGTGCCCGGCATGGTGGCGGACCTGACCCTGATCGCGGGGGATCTGCCAAGGGATATCGCGGGGTGTCGCGCGGTGCTGACGCTATGCGACGGGCGGGTGATACATAACGAGACCTGACGCCCCTTGCCTCCGCCCGCGAAAACACCCAGCAAAGGGGTGGGTAACGGGAAAGGCCGCCGATGACCGCCACTTTGCGTGCGCAAGATGTGACCTGCCGTCAGGTCGGCCCGGTATCGCTGCACCTGCGTGCGGGCGAATGCGTGGCGCTGCGCGGGCCGTCGGGCGTGGGCAAAAGCACGGTGCTGCGGGCCTTGGCCGATCTGCAACCGCATGGGGGACAGGTCTGGCTGGACGATATCGCCATGCAGGCCATGCCCGCGCCGCAATGGCGACGGCGTGTGCGCTATGCGGCGGCCGAGCCTGGCTGGTGGGCGCCGTGTCTGGGCGATCATTTCCGTGATCCGGCGGCACAGGCGGCGGGCTTGCAGCGGCTGGGATTGCCCCCGGCCATTCTGGACCGCCTGGTCGAGGATGTCTCCTCGGGGGAACGCCAGCGTCTGGCCCTGCTGCGGGCGATCGAGGACCAGCCGCAGTTCCTGTTGCTGGACGAACCCACGTCATCGCTGGACCCCGATACCGTGGCGCGGGTCGAGGCGCTGCTGCGCGACCTGCTGGCGGGGGGGATGGGGATTTTGCTGGTCTCGCATGACGGGGCACAGGCGACACGACTGGCCGACCGCATCATTATGATGGGGGGACAGGGGGGATGAACGCAGTGGTGTTTTCGCCCTCGGACATGGCGTTGGCGGCGGGATTGGTGCTGTTGACGGCACTGGCGTCCTTTGCCCTTGCCATCGGGTTGCAGCGGCAGATCCTGTGGGCAGGCGGGCGCATGGTGGCGCAGCTGTTGCTGATCAGTCTGGTGCTGCGCCATCTGTTTGCGCCGGGCAACGGCTGGTTGGCGCCGGGATTGGTGGTGATCATGGTTCTGGCCGCCAGCCATGAGGTCTGGGCGCGGCAACGCGGGGTTTTGCCGGTGCGCATCGGCATGGCGATCAGCGGCGCGGCCATCGGTGTGTCCACCGCGCTAGTCGCGGGGTTTGCGATGGCGGCGCTGCATGGCGGCGAAGGGGGCTGGCAGGCGCGCTTCCTGATCCCGGTGACGGGGATCGTGATCGGCGCGGCGATGAATGCGGCCAGCGTTTCGTTGCATGCCTTCCTGTCGGGGATACGGCGTGACCGCGCGGCAATCGAGGCGATGCTGGCCCTGGGCCGCAGCCGGTTTCAGGCCCTGTTCCCCCGGATCCGCGATGCCGCCCATGCCGGGATGATCCCGACGCTGAACCAGATGGCGGGCGCGGGCATCATCACCTTGCCCGGCGTGATGAGCGGCCAGTTGCTGGCCGGGCAGGACCCGGTTGCCGCCGCCACGACGCAGATCGTGTTGATGATGCTGCTGTGCGTGGTGGCGGCGCTGGCCATCGGGGTGGTGCTGTTGCTGGGGCTGTTGCAGGTTACGGATGGGCGGGCGCGGCTGCGGCTGGATCGTTTGGGGGCGCCGAAGTAGCCGCCAGATCCAGCGCCACCCGGTCTGCCAGATAGCGCAGCGTCATGGGCTGTGCGGCGGCCTGATACCGCGCCAGGCGGGTCAGCGTCGCGGGATCGGGGGCGTCAGTCGCCACCGCCTGCAACCGGCGCCAGATCACCGCCAGCGCGGCCTGCGATGTCAGCAACATGAACGCATGCGCCGCCGGTGTCGGGTCCGGGGCGGCCAGCATCCGGGCGCGTGCGTCCTGCCACACCGCTTGCACATCGGGCACATCGGCCAGAAAATCGGCAAAGGCATCGGCCGCCGCGCCATTGGCATTGCGCAACAATCTGGTCGCCAGGGTCAGGGCGTGAATGCCGTTCGCGCCTTCATAGAGTGGGGCGACACGGGCATCGCGCAGCACCTGTTCCACCCGGTATTCGCGCAGATAGCCATAGCCCCCCAATACCTGTATCCCCAGATTGGCGGCGGTGACACCGGCCTCGGTGCCGGTGAATTTGCACACTGGGGTCAGGAAATCCACCAGATCGGGGCGCTCGTTCAACGCCAGCTCGACCAGCGCCAGATGGATCAGGGCGCGCGTGCCCAAGGCCAGCGTCCGGGCCTCGTCCAGCATCCGGCGCACATCGGCATGGGTGTCCAGCATGGCCCCCGCCGCGCCCTGTTTGCGGCTGGCGGCATAGCTGGCGGCGATATGGGTGGCGCGCGCGGCATGGGCGACACCCTGTAGCGCCACATCCAGCCGGGCGTGGTTCATCATGGTGAACATCGCATTCAGTCCCTTGCCCTCGGCACCCAGCAATTCGGCCGGGGCGGCATCGAACAGCATCTGGCAGGTGGGCGAGGCATGCAGCCCCATCTTTTCCTCGATCCGGGTGACACTGACCGGCAGGCGAGCACCGCTATCATCATGCGACGGCACCAGAAACAGGCTCAGCCCACGCACCCCGCTGTTGGTCTCGCCGCTGCGCGCCAGCACCAGATGCAGAATGCGCGGTGTCAGATCCTGATCGCCGCCGGACATGAAGATCTTCTCGCCGCTCAGCCGCCAGTCCGGGCCGGCGGTGGCCCGCATCCGCACCCCGGACAGATCCGAGCCCGCGCCCGGCTCGGTCAGGGCCATCGTCGCCAGCCACTCGCCCGAGGCCAGCCGGGGCAACCACCGCGCCTGTTGTGCCGGGGTGCCGAACCGGGCGACGGTGCGCGCGGCGCCGGGCACCAACCCGGTCACCATCTGCAACGCATGGCTGGCCCCGGCAAAGATTTCGGTGACCGCGCCCTCGACCGGGCCGGACAGGCCCTGTCCGCCGGCCTCTTCGGGCAGGGTCAGCGCGGGCCAGCCCTGCTCGGCATAGGCCTGATAGGCGCGCACCAGACCGGCGGGCAGGGTGACGCGGCCGTTTTCCAACCGGCAACCAGTCAGATCGGCGGCCTCATCGACGGGGGCGACCTGACCCTCGGCAAAACGGGCGAATTGCTGAACGATCTCGCGGATCAGATCGGCATCCCAATCGGGCAGGCGGGCGGCCCCCGCCACATGGTTCAGCGAGAACAGGATATCGTCAACCGGTGCTTGGAACGGCAGCATTCAGACCTCTTTCAACCCGAGCAGACGGGCGGCGTTGTTTTTCAGGATATTCGGGCGCACGGCATCGCGGATCGGCAGATCGTCGAATTCCGCCAGCCAGCCCTCGGGGGTGATCATCGGCCAGTCCGAACCGAACAGCACCCGGTCGCGCAGCAAGGTATTGGCGTATTGGATCAGGATCGGCGGGAAGTATTTCGGCCGCCACCCCGACAGGTCGATCCAGACATTGGGTTTGTGCACCGCGACGGCCAGCGATTCGTCCTGCCACGGGAAGGACGGATGCGCGGCGATGATCTGCATGTCGGGGAAATCCACCGCGACATCGTCCAGATACATCGGGTTGGAATATTTCAACCGCATGCCGTTGCCGCCGCGCATCCCCGCGCCCACACCCGTCTGGCCGGTATGGAACAGCGCGGGCACGCCCGCATCGCAGATCGCCTCATACAGCGGCCACGCCATGCGGTCATTTGGGGAAAACCCCTGCATGGTGGGGTGAAACTTGAACCCCCGGATGCCGAAATCGGCGACCAACCGGCGGGCATCACGCGCGCCCGCCCGGCCACGCGCCGGGTCGATGGAGCCGAACGGGATCAGGATATAGTCATGTCTGGCCGCGGCGTGGGCGACCTCTTCGTTGGCATAGCGCCGATAGCCGGTCTCCCGTTCGGCATCTATCGGGAAGATCACCGCCGCGATGCGCTGTGCGCGGTAATGCGCGGCGGTTTCGTCGATGGTGGGCGGGTGCGCCCACGGCGCGCGAAAATAGCGCGCCATGGCGGTTTGCAGGTCATCGTAGCCGTCATCGGCATGGCAACCACAGGGTTCCTCGGCATGGGTGTGCATGTCGATGGCGCGCAGGCGCGACAGATCCAGCATGGCGGCTCAGGCCGGTTGTGCCGCCGGACGACGGCGCAGCAGCAAGATCACCGTCGTTAGCCCGGCCAGCAACGTGATCGGCACCAGCGCGAACATCACCTGCGAGGGCGCGAAACCGGATGCGACCAGCACTCCGGCAAACAGCGGTCCTGCAATGGATCCCAGCCGCCCCACCGCCACCGCGACGCCAACCCCGGTGCCACGGATCTCGAACGGATAGCATTGCGGGGCGACGCCATACAGGATCGACTGCACGCACAGGACGGCTCCGCCAACCAGCGCGCCCCCCAGCAGCATCAGACCCAGACTGGCGGGCAGGAACCCCAGCATCAGCAAGGCCGCCGCCGCCGCGCCAAAGCACAGTGCCACCGGACCGACCGGGTTGCGCCGGTCCAGCATCTGGCCACCGACCAGACTGCCGATCACGCCGCCGACGTTGAACAGTACCTGCACCAGCGACGCATCGCCCTTGGCCAGACCGCGCGACACCAGCAATTGCGGCATCCAGTTCAGCAACAGATACACCACCAGCAGCCCTAGAAAGAACGATACCCACAACACCATCGTGGTGGCCAGCGTCGCGGGCGCGAACACCTGCGACAGCGCGCTGGAGGCCGTGGTCATCTGGGTCTTGCGCACCGCCAGCGGCGGTAGCAGCCTGTGGATGAACGGTGCCAGCGCCAGCGGCAACAGCCCGCCCACCACGAACAATGATCGCCAGTCGTCGCCATGCAGCCCCAGCATCGCCACGCCCGAGGCAATCGCGCCCCCCACCGGAATACCGGCATACATGATCGACACGGCGCGGCCGCGACGCTCGGGCGTGGTGGATTCGGCGGCGATGTTCACCAGGTTCGGCAAGGCCCCCCCCAGCCCGATCCCGGTCAGGAACCGCACCAGCATCAACTGCTCGAACGTGTTGACCAGTGCGGTGGCCAGCGAAAACACCCCAAAGGTCACCAGCGCGATGACCAGCCCCGCGCGCCGCCCCCGCGCATCGGCAATGCGCCCGCCGATCAGTGCCCCGATGATCAGCCCGATGGTGGCCGAGGAAAAGAACATCCCGACTTCATGCGGCCCCAGACCCAGGGCCGGGGCCAGTTTCGGCACCGCCACACCGGCGGATTGCAGGTCAAACCCCTCGATGATGGCGGCCAGCGATGCGCATGCAAGCGCCCGTCCCCCGCCTTGGCGGTGGTCCGTTAGTGTTGTCATGATCGTCCTCCCTGACGGGGCTCCCTTCCCCGTGATTTCCGTTCCGGCGACTTATCCGTCGCCGTCGTGCTGCCAGATTTTCGCCAGCAGATGGCGTAGCTGGGCGCGCTCCTCCGCGCTCAGCCGGGCCAGCATTCTGTCTTCGTGTGCCGCGATCAGCGCGAAGGCCCGTGCGGCCTCTTCCTCGCCCTTGCGAGTGGGATACAGCCGCTGCACGCGGTTGTCGGACGGATCGGCCTCACGCAGGAACAGGCCGCGTTTGTCCAGATCGGTCAGGATCGGCACGATATTGGCGCGCTGGATTCCCAGGGCGCGGCAGATATCGGCGGAACTGATTCCCGGCGCCTCGACGATGGCCAAAAGGACGCTCATCGGCACGGTGCGCAGGCCGGTCGGGTCCAGTGCGGCGACCGCCCCTTGCAGGTCAAAAACCGAAGCACGGCGAAGGTGATAGCCGACCAGATCGGGCAGCCGCAGGGCGGTCTCATGCGTCGGACGCCTGTTGCTGGCCTCGCTGGTCATGGAAATCCCCTCGACATGCTGTGCTGGACGTGATGATAATGCTATACACCATAGCGGTCAATCGCTATGTATCATAGCATGGGTGGGGCAATCCGATTCGCGTTGGAGGCGCGGGATTGCCGCAACGGGAGGATGAGATGACCTTTGTCAGCATGAAAATTGCGGGGGCGGAACGGGTTGCATCGGATGCACGCACGTTTACCCGATTGAACCCGATCACCGGCGCGGTGGCGTCGCAGGCACCGGCGGCCAGTGTGGCCGATGCGGTCGCGGCGGCGGATGCGGCGGCGGCGGCCTTTCCGGCCTGGGCCGCGCTTGGGCCCAATGCGCGGCGGGCGGTGTTGCTGAAGGCGGCGGATGCACTGGCGGCACGGGGCGATGAATTTGTCGCCGCCATGGCCGATGAAACCGGCGCCACCGAAATGTGGGCGCGGTTCAATGTGATGATCGCGGCCTCGATGCTGCGCGAGGCGGCGGCGCTGACCACGCAATTGGGCGGCGAGGTGATCCCGTCCGACAAGCCCGGCTGTCTGGCGATGGGGCTGCGCGAACCGGCGGGGGTGGTGCTGGGCATCGCGCCGTGGAACGCGCCGGTTATCCTGGGGGTGCGTGCCCTGGCGACGCCGCTGGCATGTGGCAATGCGGTGGTGTTCAAGGCGTCCGAGATCTGCCCGCGCACCCATGCGCTGATCGTGGCGGCGCTGGATGCGGGCGG
Source organism: Paenirhodobacter sp. (assembly GCA_036398515.1). Classification (GTDB taxonomy): domain Bacteria; phylum Pseudomonadota; class Alphaproteobacteria; order Rhodobacterales; family Rhodobacteraceae; genus Rhodobacter. The sequence continues at coordinate 45,016 of DASWPI010000005.1, read as the reverse complement.
TGTTCCGCCCGGTCTGGTCAGTCTGGTCACCAACGCGCCCGAGGATGCGGGCGATATCGTGGGGGCGCTGATCGACCACCCGGCGGTGCGGCGGATCAATTTCACCGGCTCCACCAAGGTGGGCCGGATCATCGCGCAACGCGCGGCGGGGGTGCTGAAACCCGTGCTGCTGGAACTGGGCGGCAAGGCGCCGTTCGTGGTGCTGCACGATGCCGATATCGACGAGGCGGTGAAGGCCGCTATTTTTGGCGCCTTCTTCAACCAGGGCCAGATCTGCATGTCGACCGAGCGGATCATTCTGGCGCCGGAAATCGCCGAGGATTTCGTCGCCCGGTTTACCGCGCGCGCTGCCGCCTTGCGGGCGGGTGACCCGCGTGAGGGCCGCGCGCCCCTGGGCGCGGTGGTGGATGCGCATACCGTGCAAAAGGTCTCGGCACTGATCGAGGATGCCGCGGCCAAGGGCGCACGGGTGTATTCCGCGGGCGCGGCGGATGGCGTTTTGATGCCCGCGCAGGTGGTGGACAATGTCACCGCCGACATGCGGATTTATGCGGAAGAAAGCTTTGGCCCCGTCGTCGCCATTCTGCGCGCCAGGGACGAGGACGATGCCATCCGTCTGGCCAATGATACCGAATACGGCCTGTCGGCGGCGGTCTTCACCCGCGATATCGCGCGCGGGCTGACGGTGGCGAAGCGGATCAAATCCGGCATTTGCCACATCAACGGCCCCACCGTGCATGACGAGGCGCAGATGCCCTTTGGTGGCACCGGTAATTCCGGCTACGGCCGGTTCGGTGGCAAGGCGGGCATCGCCGAATTTACCGAACTGCGCTGGATCACGGTGGAAACCCAACCGGGGCACTACCCGCTCTGATCCCCTTTCCATTCCCTTGGCGACCGGACCGCAAGGCCCGGACCGGGAACGCATATCCAACAACAGGAGACCAAAATGGCCAATGATCACGACACCGTCGCCTATGACGTGCAAGATGGCATCGCGTGGCTGCGCTTCAACCGGCCTGACAAGCGCAACGCCATGTCGCCGACGCTGAACCGCGCGATGATGCAGGCCCTGGATGAGCTGGAATACCGCGATGACGTGGGGGTTCTGGTTCTGACCGGCGCCGGCAGCGCCTGGACTGCGGGCATGGATCTGAAGGAATATTTCCGCGAGACCGAGGCCACCGGCCTGCAAGGCACGCGCAAGGCGCAACGGGAATCCTATGGCTGGTGGCGCCGGCTGCGCTGGTACCAGAAACCGACCATCGCCATGATCAACGGCTGGTGCTTTGGCGGTGGCTATGGCCCGCTGTTCGCCTGCGATCTGGCATTTTGCGCGGATGAGGCCAGGTTCGGCCTGTCGGAAATCAACTGGGGCATCCTGCCCGGTGGCGGCGCGACCAAGGTGGCGGTGGAATTGTTGCCGTTCCGTAAGGCGATGTATCACGCCATGCTGGGCGAACCGATCGACGGGCAGACCGCCGCCGACTGGGGGCTGGTCAATGAATCGCTGCCTCTGGACGCGCTGAAGGATCGGGTGACGCAGGTGGCGCAGGTGCTGCTGCAAAAGAACCCGGTGGCGTTGAAGGCGACCAAGGATGCGGTCCGCCGTGTCGGTCTGATGCCCTATGACGAGGCCGAGGATTACCTGGTCCGCGCGCAGGAGGCGGCGAATTCCTACGACAACGAGGGCCGCAAGGAAGGGATCCGCCAGTTCATCGACGAGAAATCCTACAAGCCCGGTCTGGGGGCCTATGACAAATCCCGCCACGTCGGCTGAGGTGACGGCAGGCTGAGGCGTTAGCAGGGAGGAGGAAACCCATGCTTGACTTCATTTCCCCGGATCCGGTGGCCCTGCATGCGCGGTTGCGGCCGCAGGCGCAGGCCTGCCGCGATCTGGCGACGGATCGCGGCTGGACCTATCAACAGCTGGATCATGATATCCAGCGCGCGGTGGGGGTGCTGCAAGGCCAGGGGGTCGCCAAGGGCGACCGTGTGGCGGTGCTGGCCAAGAATTCGGTGCATCAGATCATCTTGCAACAGGCGTTGATGCGGCTGGGGGCGATTTTCGTGCCGCTGAACTGGCGGTTGACGGCGCATGAACTGGCGGTGCTGCTGACAGATTGCACGCCCGCGATCCTGTATAGCGATGATCCGCTGCCCGATCTGCCGCAGGGGTGCCGGGGGTTGGGGTTTGCGGCCTTTGTGCAGGCGGTGGATGCGGCGCCGCCCGCGCCGCGTCCGGCACCGCATTCGGGGCATGATACCTGTATCATCCTGTATACCTCGGGCACCTCGGGGGTACCCAAGGGGGCGCTGCTGACCTCGCAGTTTCTGCTGGCGACGGCGGTGAATTTCAACGTTCTGGGCGAGGTGGATACCGGCTGCGTGTTTTTGTGCGACAGCCCGATGTTCCACGTCATCGGCATCGTCACGCAGATCTGGCCGCCGATGCTGCGTGGCGGGACGTTCTTGGTATCGCCGGGGTTCGACCCGGAACGCACCAACGACCGGCTGGGCAACCCCGATTACGGCGTCACCCATTATTTCTGCGTGCCGCAGATGGCCGATGCCCTGCGCCATGCGCCGAATTTTGCGCCCGACCGCTGGGTCCGGTTGAAGGCGCTGTTCACCGGCGGGGCGCCGAACCCGCCCGCCAATATCCGCTGGTGGCTGGATCAGGGCGTGCGGATGGTCGATGGCTATGGCATGACCGAGACCGGCACCACGCTGGGGATGCCGCTGTCGCGTGATCTGCTGCGCGACAAGGCCGGGGCGGTGGGGCTGTGCGGGCCGCTGACGGCGGTGCGGCTGGTGGATGAGGATGACCGCGACGTGCCCGATGGCACACCGGGCGAGATCCTGATCTTCGGTTTGAACGTGACGCCCGGTTACTGGAACCGCCCCGAAGAACGCGCCCGCGCCTTTACCCCGGATGGCTGGATCCGCACCGGTGATGTCGGGCGGCGCGATGCGGATGGGTTCATCTCCATCGTGGACCGGCGCAAGGACATGTTCATCTCGGGCGGGGAAAACGTCTATCCGGTCGAGATCGAGGCGGCGCTGCGCGAACACCCCGCCGTGCGCGAGGCCGCCGTGATCGGCATCCCCGATGCACGCTGGGGCGAGGTCGGCCGAGCCTATATCATCGCCATGCCGGGGCACACGCCCGACCATGCGGTTCTGGCCGATCACTGCCAGACGCTGATCGCGCGCTACAAGGTGCCCAAGGAGTTCCGCTTTGTCACCGAACTGCCGCGCACCGGGTCAGGCAAGGTGATGAAACACGTCCTGCGCCGGGAAACGCAACAGGCGTAGCCCAGGATCATTTCCCGCGCGTGCCCATATCGGCGCGCGCGGCGATATCGTCTTGTTGCAGATAGTCCAGCACCACCTTGCGCATGGATTTGATCGCCCGCATGTAATTGAAGGTCGGGAACATCACGTTGCGAAACAGCGCCCCGTCCAGATAGGTCGAGATGAACAACGCCATCTCCGGCGGATTGCCACGGCGGAACGTGCCGTTGCGGATGCCATCGGCGATGGCCTTGCCCAGAACCTGCGCCTCTTTCTCATAAAAATCACGGATCGCCCGATCCACCAGCGGCGTGCGGTTGTGTGATCCGGCGTAATCCAGGCTCATCCGGGCGACCTTTTGCAATTGCACGAAATCGGTGATGTGCAATTCGATCCACTGGCTGACCAGCGCCTCTGGCGATGAGGCGTTCAGGGTCAGATCGTCGAATTTGGCGAACGAGTCCTCGACCACGCGCGAGATCGTCTTCATGAACAGGTCTTCTTTGTTCTCGAAGTAGTAATAGATCAGCGATGGATTCATCCCGCAGGCATCGGCGATATCCTTGATCGTCACGGTCGAGTAATTCTGTTCCGCAAACAGATCCAGCGCGACCAGGCACATCAGATCGGGCGGCGAGCCGGGGGTGATCGTCAGGCTGCCGTCGGCCTGACGAATGGCCCGGGGCGCGCGGGGGGTGGCGGATCTGGTCGCGGCACGGACAATCTTTTTCATCGCAATCTTTCGGGTCGGCGGAATAATCGTGCCGCCAATATGTCAATTCGTCAAATTTGAATATACCAAGTGGTGGAACTGCCGCCGTCGACGATCAGGTCCTGACCTGTCACATAACCTGCGCTGGCCAGATAGGCCACCGCCTGTGCAACCTCTTCGGGGGTGCCGGCGCGGGCCAGCGGGATGCGGGTGACCTCGGCGGCCAGGGCGGGTTCGGCCGCCTGCCAGGCGCCATCGGCGGGGCGCACCGGTCCGGGCAGCACACAGTTGACGCGGATGCGGTGTGGGGCCCATTCCACCGCCATCTGCCGCGCCGTTGCCAGAACCGCCGCCTTGGAGGCCGAATAGGCCCCGGCCCCCGGATAGCTGCGCAACGCCGAAGCCCCGGCAATTCCGATGATGCAACCCGGCGTGCCCGCGCCGATCATTGCCCGCGCCGCCGCCGTCGCCACGTGAAAAAAGCCGCGCGTGTGCACCGCGAACAACTTGTCCCAATCCTGCGTCGACAGATCCAGCAACGCGCCCCGCGCCGAGGCCCCGGCATTGTTCACCACGATGTCCAGCCCGCCGAAATCATCGCTGATCCGGGCCGTGGCGGCATCGACCGAGGCGCGATCCGTCAGGTCCATCGCATAGGCCCGCCCGCCCAATCGCGTGGCGGTTACGGTGGCCGCGTCCATATCGCTGCGCCCGGTCAAGGAGATCCGGGCGCCACAGCGGGCCAGTTCGGCGGCAATCGCCGCGCCCAGCCCCTGGCCACCGCCGGTGATCAGCGCCACCTTACCTGTCAGATCCTGTGTCATGGTGTCGCCTGTGTCATGGTGTCTGGGGTCCTTTGTGGTTCATGTCATCGGCGCGCCGCAGCAGGTCGGTTCCGGCGATCCAGCCCCAGGTCAGATTGGGGCCGATGGTGGTGCCGCTGCCGACGGCGCGGCTGCCAAAGGGGTTCGCCATCGCCACTCCGGCGCAATACAGCCCCGCGATGGGCTGGCCATCGGGGCGCAGCACGCGGGCGCGGTCATCGGTGCGGGGACCGCCCTTGGTGGATAGAAACACCAGATTGAACGGCAGCGCGATCAGCCCACCCCGCAAGGGGCGCAACCGCGTTGGGTCCGGGCCATGCCAGGGGTCCAGATGCCGACCGAAATCGGGGTCGTGCCCCTGCACCGCGCCGCTGTTCCAGCGCATCAGCGTGTCGCATAACGCCGGGGCCGGCAGGTTCAGCCGGGCCGCCAATGTCTGGGCATCGTCGGCGCGGATCATCCAGCCCGGCGCGCGGGCCAGAAACAGCCGCAGCATCGGCGTCTCTTGCAGCACCGCCCTGTCGGCGATCATCCAGCACGGCAGATGCCGGGCGCTGCCATCGGCGTTGCGGCGCAACAGCACCTCGCCCAGATTGAAGGCCCATTCATCGACGAACCGCCGCCCGTCCGGGCCCACCAGAATGGCGCCCGGTTCGCGGTGGTGAAAGGTGCCGATGGGCAGGTCGGTGCCGCGTAGCCGTGCGGGCAGGGCAGGGGCGATATTCGCTTGGTCCATATGCGCCAGCGCGGCGCCAGCCTCTTCCGCCATGCGTGCCGCATCGCCGGTGTTGTGGGGGCTGGAGGCGATCAGATCCACCGGCCCGGCGAAATGGCGGGCGCGTCGGGTGGTGTCGCGCTCAAACCCGCCCGATGCCAGCACCACGCCGACTCGCGCCGCTACGGGTATGGTTTGCCCGTCATGGTCTATTTCGGCCCCGGTGACGCCGCCCGTCGCATCGCGGAGCAACCGTTTGGCCCGGCATTCCGTGCGGATCACACCGCCCTGCGCCAGAACCGCGCGGGCCAGCCCGGCAATCAGCGCGGTGCCCTGGCCGCGCTGTCCGGTCACCCCCCGCCACAACAGCCGAGGGGCCAGCCGCCACAGCGTGCGCAAGGGATGGTGCCAGGGGTCCTGCGCCTTCATTTCCTGATAGGTCAGCACATGCGGCACATGCGGTGGTTGCAAGCGGAACCCCGGCACCCGGGCGGGGCAGGGGCGCGGCGACAGCATCCGCCCCCTTGCCATCGCGTGGGGCGCCTGCGGCCAGGGATCGGCATCGGCCGCCAGATCAAAGCGCAGATCGGAATGCGCCTCGACAAAGGCCAGCATTTCCGGCGCGGCGCGGGTGAAAGCGTGCCACAGCGGGTCTTCGGTGTTTTGCCAGCCCGGCGGGCTGACGGCGCGGATGTAGTCCAGTGCGCGGGCCGGATCATCGCTCAGCCCCGCGGCGCGGGCCTGGGGGCTGGCGGGTATCCAGGTGCCCGCGCCCGACATGGCGGTGGTGCCGCCGATGCACGGGCCGGCCTCCAGCACCAGCACCCGCAGACCGCCCTGGGCCGCGCGCAACGCCGCGCTTAGCCCCGCGCCCCCCGATCCGACCACAAGGACATCAACGCTGTGCGGCAAGGCGCCGGTCATGCAAACCCGATGACCGGGCGGGCGTGATAGGGGGCCTCCAGCGCGGCGATATCCTCGGGCGTCAGGCGCAGATCGACGGCGGCGGCGGCATCGTCCAGATGGACCAGTTTGGTGGCCCCCATCACCGGCGCACTGACGCCGGGTTTCGCCAGAACCCAGGCCATCGCCACCTGCGCCGGTTTCACCCCATACCCGGCGGCGATTTCCGCGACCTTGGCGATGATCGCGGCATCGGCGGCCTCTTCGGTCTTGTACAGCTGCGGGGTGTAGCCATCCTGTGCCGATCGCGCACTGCCCTCGCCCACCGGGCGCGACAGCCTGCCCCGCGCCAGCGGGCTCCACGGCACCACGCCCACGCCTTCGTCCAGGCACAGCGGCAGCATTTCACGTTCTTCCTCACGATACAGCAGATTCAGGTGGTCCTGCATGGCCACGAACCGTGCCCAGCCATTGGCCTTCTGCATCTGGATCGCCTTGCAGAACTGCCACGCCCACATTGACGAGGCGCCCAGATACCGCGCCTTGCCCGCCCGCACGACATCGTTCAGCGCCTCCAGCGTTTCTTCCAGAGGCGTCGCATAATCCCACCGATGGATCATGTAGACATCGACGTAATCGGTGCCCAGCCGCTTCAGGCTGGCGTCGATTTCGGCCATGATCACCTTGCGCGACAGACCCGCGCCATTCGGGCCGGGGCGCATGCGGTTATAGACCTTGGTCAGGATCACCACGTCCTGGCGGTTGACCTGCGGCAACAGAACCTGTCCCAGTGTTTCCTCGCTGGCGCCACCGGAATAGGCATTCGCCGTGTCGAAGAAATTGATGCCCAGATCCAGCGCCCTGCGGTAGAAGGGCCGCGATTGATCTGCATCGAACAGCCAGCCATGCGCGGGCGTCGGCCCGGCGGCATAGCTCATGCAGCCCAGACACAGCCGCGATACATCCAGCCCGCTGCGCCCCAGTTTGACGTAATCCATGATCCCCCCTTAAACCGATTGCCCGATACCGTCGCGCACCCAGTCGGCCAGTTGCCAGACCGGCATTTCCAGATGGCTCAGCCGCCCCGGTCGGGCCAGCCGCGATTTCGCCCCGATCTGCTGCAAGGTGTTCACGTCGACATCTTCCTTGGCGATGACATCGCCGTTTTCCTTCAGCGTTTTCATCAGCGCGACAAAATTCGGGTCCTTCAGCGCGTCGCGATGCACCAGATAATGCCGTATCCACCAGCTTTCATTGGCCGAAATCGGGATGATCGCCGTCCATCGCACCGCATTGGCCGAGGTGCCCATCAGATGGTTCGGGAAGACGTGATACAGGCTGCCGATGCGGATCTGTTCCTCGGCCCAGTTCTCGAAGATCGGCAGGCCCGGCACCAGCGCATGTTCCGCGCTCAGATCGGCCCGCAACGGGTGGCGGGCGACGATCCAGCCCTGCTCGGGATCTTCCTTGAACACGCCCCAGCTGTCGCCGCCCGGTGAATGCGGCTGCAAGGTCTTCGCATGGGCGCCGATGTGGTGATAGCATTCCATGAAGGTCTCGACCGCGATCTTCCAGTTGAACGGGCAGGGGTATTCGACTGAAAATCCCACCACCAGATCATCCGTGGGGATATTGGCGAATTCGCGCGCCAGCCCGCCCATCTGCGGCTCCAGGGGGGCGGCATCGCCCGACAGGTTGATGTAGATCGAGCCCACGACGACCTCGGAGCGGATCTCGGGCAGTTTGCATTTCTTGGGCTCGAACCCGGCGGCCTGATCCATGAAGGGCGCGGCGCGCAACTGGCCGGTCAGGTCATAGCCCCAGCGGTGAAACGGGCATGAGAACATCCGGGCATTGCCGCTGCCCGAGACCACCGGCGCCCAACGATGCAGGCACACCCGCGACATCACCCGGATGCGGTCGGCGGCACGCACCACCACCAGGGGTTCGCCCAGCATGTCGATGGTGAAATAATCGCCCACATTCGGGATCTGCGCGATATGGCCCACCGCCAGCCAGCCGGTGCGAAAGATACGCTCGCGTTCCAGATCGAAGAACTCCTGCGAGGTATAGGCGTCGGGCGGCAGGGTTTCGGCATCGGCCAGCGTCTGGCCCCGGCTACCGTGAACCCGGTCAATGATATTGTCGGCGGGCGGCAGGTGCAGCTCCGCGATCCGGGCATGGGGGGTGGCGTCGTTCATTGTCTTCTCCTGTAAGGACGGCCGGTTCAGGCGGAAACCGGGGTTTTGGCCAGTTCGCGGCGCAGCACCGGCAAAACCCGCGCGCCGAATTGCTCGATCGAGCGGGTGGCGATCTGGATCGGCAATTCGCCGAACTGAAAGAAGCCGTTGTAATGGGTGGGTTGCATCGCGGCGCATTCGGCCAGAATGCGGTCGATGACATAGGACGCGGGGCCGATGATCACATTGTCTCGAAAGGTTTCCAGCGGTGGTTCATCGGGCAGGGCCGGGGCGTTGATCATCGCGCCGTTGCGCCCGATATCGGGGGCGCGCAGGCCGTTGGCCATGCGCCCGACAAAGCGGGCGCAATCGGCGGCGATCAGCGCCTCTTCCGGGCTATCGGTGACGCAGATGTATTGCTGTACCCCCAGTTTGGCGGGGCCGGGCAATCCGGCGGCGGTCCAGTCGGCCCGGGCGCGATGCGCCATCTGGATCAGCGCCTGCGACCCGCGCCAGCCCGCCGTGATGAAGGGGGTGGCCCCCAGCCCGCCCAGCCGCGCCAGAATGCGCGGATCCCCCCCGGTGACGAACAGCGGCGGCAGGGGACGTTGCACCGGTTGCAGCAAGACCGGCGTATCGGGGATACCGACATGGATCGCGATGCCGCCGTCCACTACGCCTCGGGTCAGGGCGGATTCCAGGATATCCCAATGGTGCAGGAAGATATCGGCGCGCCGGGTGACATCGACGCCCAGCCGGTCGAATTCAAACGGCTGATAGCCGGTGCCGACCCCCAGAACCAGACGGCCGCCCGACAACTGATCGACCAGCGCGATTTCCTGTGCCACGCGCATCGGTTGATACAGCGGCAAGACGATGACCGCCGTGCCCAGCCGGATCTTGCGCGTCATGGCCGCCATATGCGCCGCCAGCATCAGCGGCGAGACCGAGATGGAGTAATTGGTGAAGTGGTGTTCGGCGAACCAGGCGACATCAATACCGATATCCTCGGCCAGCGTGACCATCTGGCGCATGTCGGCGATGACGCCGGGCACGCCTGCCGGGTGGCTGCGGTAGGACATCAGGTTGAAAATACCGAATTCCATTGGGCCGTCCTTTGATATCGGTGTTTAGGGGCGGGATCAGTGCGCGGCGGGGGTATCGGTCGCGCGCGGGCGGTGGCCACGGTTGTAGTGACGCTCGATCCGGGACTGGATCAGGGTCAGCACGCTGGTGGCGGCCAGATACCAGATCGACGCCACGATCAGCATCGGGATGGTCTGAAAGGTGCGCGAATAGATCGTCTGCACCGAATACAGCAGGTCCCACAGCGCCACGATCGACACGATCGAGGTGCCCTTGAGCATGCCGATGGTCTGGTTGCCGGTGGGTGGCACGATGAACCGCATCGCCTGTGGCAAGATGATCAGCCGCAGGGTCTTGAACCGGCCAAACCCAAGGGCCTTGGCGGCATCCCGCTGGCCCTTGTCGACACTGTCCAGACCGGCGCGGACGATTTCGGCCATATAGGCGCCTTCGTTCAGGCCAAGCCCCAGGATCGCCGCGGTATAGGGGGTGACCAGATCGTTGAACGACCCCTCGGCCAGGGTCAGCCCGGTGAACGGAATGCCCAGCCAGTAGCGCGGATACAGCGCCGCCAGATTGTACCAGAAGATCAGTTGCACCAGAACCGGCGTGCCGCGAAAGAACCAGGTGTATCCCAGGGCCAGGCTGCGCAGCATCGGGCCGCCCTGCGTGGTCATCAACGCCACCACGATGCCCAGAACCACGCCGATCAGCATCGTCACCGCCGTCAGCCACAGCGTCGTCAGCAACCCTTTCAGCACCACGGGCGAAAACAGGTAATGCCCCACCACCGGCCATTGGAACCGGGGGTTGTTGGCAACATTGACGATGACCGCCACGGCAATGATGCCGATCAGGGCCAGCGATACCATCCGTCCGGGGGCGAACACCCGCCGCAGCGTGTTGCGGGATGTGCGGGCGGGTTCACGTTGAGGAGCCGTCATGGCGGTCATTATCTTCCTGTCGATCATGTCAGGGCCGCGCCCAGGCGATGGCCGGGGCGCGGGCAGGGATCATTTCGGCTGGGTGGTCGTCATGTTGATGCCAAAATCCGCAAGGGCCGCATGTTGCAGGTTCCACTTGGCGAAGATCGCATCATAGGTGCCATCGGCCTTCAGATGTTTCAGCGCCGCCAGGACCGCCTGTTGCAGGGCGGTGTTTTCCTTGGCGATGACGATGCCGAGGTAGTTCTTGACATCCAGCGGGTTCGACAGCGTACTGACACCGACCGGGTTGTTGGCGCGCAGTTCCTCGACCGCCGAGGCCTCGGACAGGGCAAAGTCGATCCGCCCCGAGAACAGCGCCAGCAGCACCGCCGATTGCTGCGGGAATTCGCCGATTTCCAACGGCTTCTTGCCATCGGCCACACACCATTCGCTGAGCGCCTGCAGCTTGGTCAGGAAATCGGTGCCGCTTTGCCCGGCGGTCTTCAGCCCGCACAGCGATTTCGGGTCATCGGCCAGGATCTTGGCGTTGTCGGACAGATAGTAAAAGGCATTGCCGTAGTCGTAAGAGTGGTTGACGAAGGTCACCACCTCTTCGCGCTCGGCGCGGTCGGTGATGCATTCCATCGACAGATCGTAGCGCCCACCCTGCACGCCGGGGATCAGCCCGGCAAAGTCGATGGATTCCACCGTCAGCTGCACCCCCAGCACCTGGGAAATGGCATCCCAGATATCGACCTCATAGCCGACCAGCTTGCCATCGGCCGCGTGCCATTGGCACGGCGGATAGTTGGCGTCGGTCACCAGTTTCAGCGTCTTGCTGTCCTGCACGGCGGGGGGCAGCAGGGCGATGATGTCGGGCACGGGCTGTGCGGCGGGGATCGGGGTGGTGGGCGGAAAGCCCTGGGCCAGGGCGGGCAGCGCACCGACGCAAAGCGCGGCGGCGAGGATCGCACCGGTCAGAAGGCCGGGTATACGTTGCGTGTTCATCCTTATCTCCGTGTTGGTTCGCGATGCCGCGAAGGGGGCGCTTATGATTTTGCCTGAGCTTATATTTGATTGCGCATTCAATTTCTGACCTGAGACCGGGACGCGCGATACAGAAATTCCGGCCAGATCGGCGGTCGCATCGGGCGTTGCTTCATTTGCGTTAATTTTCGGCAGATTTTCGCGGTATTTGCTGACGCTTCGGGCGGTCGATGGGTTTTTGGCGTCACGAATCACTGGATATTAGCGGTAACTGATCCAAAAACGGCGGTATGTACCGGAAAAACGACGGCTGCATGCGCCATGTCCCGGGTTCCGATAGCCTGCAACGCAATGGGGGACATGGAGCGAATATCCCTTTGCATATGTGAACAAACATTCATCCCGGTGGCTGTCGGGGCTGCTATGCCCGCTGTCTGACAAGATGTTTTCAAAAAACAATTTGAATGATGGTTCAAATATCGCAATGATCTGAACAACGGCGCATCGCTTGCGGCGCCGGATCGCAGATCAGGAGAACCGCTATGACCGTCGATGAGGCGATCGCGCTTTTCGAAGCCGAACGCGAAAAAATCTGGATGGAAAGTCCGCCCGATGTGGTTGCCTTGGGCCAGGGCATCGTGCCGCGCAACACCGGCGCACGCGGCCAATATCTGTCGACCATCATCTTCGCCGAGGGCGAGGCGCGCACCTATGCCGATGAAATGCTGTGGGGCATCATCCGGGTCTGCGAAGACACCGATGCCGATCTGAAAACCATGCAGGCCCTGATCGACCAGATCATCGGTTACAAGGCGGCGTTTTTCGATTTCGTCTCGATCCCCTCGGCGGCGGAAATGACCCGGCTGTATGTCGATGCGTCAAAGCTGTGCGCCGATACGGCGGAACTGGCGCGGCTGACGCATGCCGCGCTTGGCTATGCGAACCGCCTGCACATGTGGGTCGATTACATCCTGCCCTGGGGCCTTGGTGGCGCATTCCGCCGCAAGCCCGCCTGAACCCGGAGATAGCTATGCAACTGGTCCTGAGCGTTGATGGCAAAGAGATTTGCCAGATGGAAATCTGGGAAGACAAGGCCCCGCAGCTGTGTCAGCAGTTCCGCGAGAAACTGCCGCTGAAATCCATGCTGCAACACGCCAAGCTGAATGGCGATCTGGTGTTTTTCACCCTGCCGATCGTGGCGCCGTGGGAAAACAAATACCTGACCAGCGATGTCGGCAAGGAACGTGTGGCCAAATACGGCTCACCCGCCGGGGCGGTGTGTTTCTATTCGCCGCGTCAGCAATTCTGCATCTGCTATGGCGATGATGCCTCGGATGAACCTTTGCCGATTTCCTATATCGGCGAGATCACCGCAGGTCAGATGGAGCTGAAGCTGGCGGGGTATGAAACCTGGTTCGACCAAAGCCGCGTCGTCGAATTGCGCATCGCGGATTGATCCGCGGCATATTGACCTTACAGGATCGAAACATGACCGATACCGAGATCGAAGATCTGCGCCTCAGGCTGGAAGGGCTGGGGGTGAAATATTGCATGGGCGCCTATGTGGATATCCACGGCACGCCCAAGGGCAAGGTGGTGCCGCTGCCGCATCTGAAACATATAGCGCATGGATCGGAACGCTATACCGGTTATGCGCTGGACGGATTGGGGCAGGCGCCGAATGACGATGAGCTGACCTCGGTGCCGGATCTGGATCGCTGGGTGCAATTGCCGTGGGAACCGAAGGTGGCCTGGTTCCCGGCCGATAACGAGTTTCACGGTGCGCCCTATGCGCTGAACACCCGCGTCGCGCTGAAACGGCAGTTGGCCGAAGCCGCCAAGCTGGGGTTCGGTTTCAATCTGGGGATCGAATGCGAGATTTTCCTGTTGCGCCAGACCGCTCAGGGCACGCTGGAAACCCCAACCCCTGACGATATCCTGACCAAGCCATGCTATGATCTGCGCAGCTTCATGGATAATTTCAACTGGCTTGACCGCATGGCCGAGACGATTGATGCACTGGGCTGGGATCTGTATTCCTTTGACCACGAAGATGCCAATGGCCAGTTTGAATTCGATTTCCGTTTTGCCGATGCGCTGACGACCTGTGACCGGCTGACGTTCTTTCGGATGATGTCCAAGAAATATGCGGCGGATGAAGGTCTGCTGGCGACGATGATGCCCAAGCCCTTCGCCGACCGCACCGGCAATGGCGCGCATTTCAACATGTCGCTGTATGATCTGGTCAGCGGCGACAACCTGTTTGCCTGCGACCCGGCCGATGATCCGCGCGGGCTGGGCCTGACCGAGACCGGTTATTACTTCATCGGCGGTATCTTGAAACACGGGCGCGCTCTGTGCGCGGCCTTTGCGCCGACGGTGAACAGCTACAAGCGGCTGGTGCGGCAAGGCGGGATGGCGACGTTTTCCTGGGCACCGGTTTTCAACTCCTACGGCTCGAACAACCGCACCAATTCGGTCCGGGTTCCGGCGGGTGGGGGGCGCTGTGAAAGCCGCAACGCCGATGGCGCGGTGAACCCCTATCTGGCGGCGACGCTGGCACTGGCGGCGGGTCTGGACGGCATTCGCAACAAGATCGACCCCGGTCAGCCGAACGAGGACAACCTGTATACCGTCAGCGAGGAAGAGCGCACGCGGCGCGGCATCGATTTCCTGCCGCAAACCCTGCAAGAGGCCGTTGCCGCCTTTGCCGCCGATCCGCTGGTGGAAGAAACCCTGGGCGCCGAGTTGCGCGATGAATTCATCCGCTACAAATCCGAGGAATGGCAGGAATACCACCTGTCGATCAGCGCCTGGGAAATCGCCCGCTACAGCCACTTGTTCTAGGGGGGCAACGATGCAGCCGGGTCAGCTTCACTGTTTTGAAACCGGGTTGGCGGGTGACGCCGGCCCGCGCCCTGCCCGGCTGTGTTACCGCACCTGGGGCAGGCTGGATGCGCAGGGGGGCAATGCGATATTGCTGCCCAGTTACTATACCGGCACCTCGGACAGTTATGCCGGGCTGATCGGGCCGGGACGGGCGCTGGATTCCGACCGGTTCTACATCGTCGCGGTGGATATGTTCGGCAATGGCCGGTCGACCTCGCCCAGTCATGCGCCAACCCCTGCGGCGCGGGCCGGGTTTGCCGGATTTTCCATTCAGGACAATGTTGCGGCGCAACGGCAACTGACGGCGGCCTTGGGGATTCAGGGCTTTGCGCTGGTGCATGGCTGGTCGATGGGCGCGATCCAGTGCTGGTTCTGGGCGGCGATGTATCCCGATATGGTGCGGGCGATCCTGCCGGTCTGCGGCGCGGCGCGATGCTGGCCGCAGAACCGTGCGTTTCTGGAAGGCGTGCGCGGCGCCCTGATGGCCGATCCGGTGTGGAACGGCGGGGCCTATGACCGGCCGCCCGCTGCCGGGTTGCGTGCCTTTGGCCGGGCCTATTGCGGCTGGGCCTATTCGCCGCGGTTTTTCCGCGAAGAGCTGTGGCGTGCCAAGGGGTTCGACAGTCTGGACGCCCTGCTGCGCGATTGGGAAGATGACCATCTGACCTGGGATGCCGCAGATCTGATCGCCATGCTCGACACCTGGGTCGAGGCCGATATCGGCACGCTGGGGACGGGCTGGCAGGCGGTGCTGTCGGGGGTGCGGGCGCGGGCCATTGTCATGCCCTGCGATCAGGATCGCTATTTCACGCTGGAGGAAAACATGCTGGAGCTGGCCCATGTGCCGCAGGCGGAACTGCGCCCGCTGATCTCGCCCTACGGGCATTCCGCCGGTGCGCCGGGGCGTTGGCCGGATGAAACCGCGCAGATCGAGCGTGCGATCCGCGATTTGACCCTGACCTGACCGGGGAGATCACGATGCAGACGCAGGCCCCCTTTGCGATGCAGGTTCTGTCCATCCGGCGGATGGCGGAAAATGTGGTGTCGATTGATCTGGCGGCGCCATCGGGCGGCACCTTGCCGCAATGGGCGCCGGGGGCGCATATCGACCTGCATCTGCCCTCGGGGCGGTTGCGCAAATATTCGCTGTGCGGCGCGGTGACGGATCGTGGCCGCTATCGGATTTCGGTGCTGCGCCAGGGGGCGGGCGGGGTGTCCGACGAAATCCACGACCGGCTGGCGGTGGGGGCGGTGGTGCAGGTCAGCGGGCCGTTGAACCATTTTCCGCTGCTGCCCGCGCCGGGATATCTGTTCCTTGCGGGCGGGATCGGGATCACCCCACTGTTGCCGATGATCGCGGCGGCGCAGCAGCAGGGCGTGGACTGGCGGCTGTTGTATGTCGGGCGCGGCCGGGGCGGGATGGCGCATCTGGAGGATCTGGCCGCCTATGGTGACCGGGTCCGGGTCGTTGACACCAGCGATTGTGGCCGCCCGGATCTGGGGGCGGAGCTGGGCGCGCGGGGCGGTGACGATCTGATCTATTGCTGTGGCCCCGAGGCGCTGATGGAGGCGGTTCAGATCGCCGCGCGCGCCCTGGGACGGGCAGACAGGCTGAAGACCGAACGGTTCGGGGCGCCCGTTGCCGCCGCCGCATCCGGTGCCGCCATCGGGTTCGAGGCGGTCTGCGCGCGCAGCGGGATCAGCGTCATGGTGCCGCCGCAGACCAGTCTGGCCACCGCGCTGGAACAGGCGGGGGTGGAATGCGGGCTGTCCTGCGGCGAGGGCTATTGCGGCGCCTGCATGACCCGCGTCGTGGCAGGCGAGGCCGACCACCGCGACAGCTTCCTGACCCCCGAAGAATATGCCGAGGGCTTCATGACCCCTTGCGTCAGCCGTGCGCGGGGCGCCAAGATCATCCTCGATCTCTGATCCTTTAGCAGATATCGCGACCCCGCCCAGGTTGTCAGTCCAGTGGCAAGGTCACGGTCACCTCCAGTCCGCCGGTCGGCCTATTGGCCAGGCGGATCGTGCCATCATGTTGCAGGAAGATTGCCTGCGCGATGCTCAGGCCCAACCCGGCGCCGCCCGTGTCCATGTTGCGGCTGGTTTCGGCGCGAAAGAAGGGTTCAAAGACCTGCGCGAACAGGGCCGGGGCGATGCCGGGGCCATCATCGGTGACGGTGATCTGCGCGGTGCCATCGTGCGTCGTCAGCGTCACCTGCGCCTGTGTGCCATAGCGTAGCGCATTGCCGATCAGATTGGCAAAGGCCCGCCGGATCGAGGTCGGCCGCAGGTTGGCAATCGTGCCCGCTTCCTCCCTGCCTGTCTCGTCCCGAAACGTTGCGCCCATCTGGTCGCATAGGCGCGACAACAGGTCACGCAGGTCGGTGGGCGTCCGGGTTTCGGTATCCTGTGTGCCACGACCGTAGGCCAGCAGGCCGTCGGCCATCACGGCCATGTCTTCCAGCGTCTCGATCATGGCGTTGCGCAGCGGGGCATCTTCGACCATTTCCGCGCGGAACCGCAGGCTGGTGATCGGGGTGCGCAGATCGTGCCCGACCGAGGCCACCAAGCGGCGCCGCTCCTCCTCGAATCCTGCGATCTTTTCCTGCATCAGGTTGAACGCATGGGCCGCCGTGCGCAATTCACGCGCACCGATTTCCGGGATGCGGGCACGCCGGTCGCCATTGCCCGCCGCCTCGGCCGCCGCCACAAACCCCAACAGGGGCCGCGTCATCTGCCGCATGAACCCCAACCCCACCACCAGCGTCGCCAGCAAGGACACCATCAGCGGCAGCCACAGCAACTCGAACGTGCGTGACATCGACACCCTGGGGCCGTGGTTCAGCACGACATTCAGCCAGATCGGATGCCCCTGCCATTTCGCATATAATTCGACAGAGACCAGATAGATCATCTCGCCCTGATACGACACCTCGGTGGCATGGACCCAATGGCGCACGATCACCCGCTCGATGGCCTTTTGCAAGGCGGGCGATGCCGGTTCCGCCGGTTCGGCAAGGGGAAAGGTATCAACGGAATAACGGGTGAAGCGGGTGTTGAACTGCGCCGCCAGCAAGGGATGCGCCGAGGATTGGGCCATTTCCAGTGCCGAGATCAGCGACTTCATCCGCTCGGCCTCCAGTGCGAAACGGTTGGTCTGGTCCAGATCATCGCCGCGCAACAACATGCTGGCCAGCGCCAGCACGTTCGCCACCACCAGAACGAACGCCAGCAACAGCGCGAACCGAACGCCCAATGTGGTCGGCCGGCGGCGGAAGATCACGGCACATCCACCACGGTGGCGGCCAGCCGGTAGCCACCGCTGCGCTCGGTGATGATCAGTTGCGGCATGGTCGGGTCGATTTCGATCTTGCGGCGCAGGCGGCTGACGGCGTTGTCGATGGTGCGCTCAAAGGCACGGGCCTCGCGGCCGGTGACGATCGGCATCAGATCGGCGCGCGAGACCGCCTGGCCGTGATGGTCCAGCAGCGCGCTGAGCAGGCGGTTCTCGCCACTGGTCAAAGGGATCTGGCGGCCGTCGGCGCAGATGATCTGCTTGATCTGCGCGTCATGCAGCATATCGGCAAAGCGGCGCCGGTGCAGCGGGCGTTCCCGGTGCAGCCCGGTGCGGCGCAGCACCGAGCGGATGCGGGCCAGCAATTCACGCGGGTTGCAGGGCTTGGTGACGAAATCATCGGCGCCCAGTTCCAAGCCGATGATCTTGTCGGTTTCATCGGTGCGCGCCGTCAGCAAGATCACCGGCGGCCCCCCGCTGGCCGCGATCCATTTGCACAGGCTCAGCCCATCTTCGCCCGGCATCATGATATCCAGCACGACCAAATCGACGGGATCATTCTGCAGCGCCTCCCGCGCGGGTTCGGCCCCGGCGGCCAGCACCACATGCAGCCCCTGCGCGCGCAGATACTGGCCTATGGAATCGCGGATGTCGCGGGCGTCATCGACCAGAAGAACACAGGGGTTGCTTGCTTTCATCATAACACTCGCTCGCGTTTGTTATTCATGGTTCGTAAGATGAACGCAGCGGCGCCAATTTTCCATCGCATCCCATTGACACTTTTCATCCAGACACGGGTTTCCATTGCGCCGGTTCAGGCGGTGGCGGCCAGGTGCGCCGCGCGCTGCGCGATATCGTGCAGGCGCGGATCATCATGGTCGTGCAGCGTCCGGGCCAGGGCGGCCCAATAGCCACGAAACCCACTGTCCAGCGACGCCCGAAAGCCGTCGATCGCAGCCTCTGTCCGCCCCTCGGCCAGCAACAGCCGCGCCAGATTGAACTGGGCCCAGCAATCGCCGGTCTGTGCGCCCGCCTCGAAACACGCCCGCGCCTGTGCCGGATCGGCGGCGGTGCCGCGCCCCTCTTCGTGGCACATGCCCAGCATGTTCAGCGCCTTGGTCAAGCCGCGTGCCGCCGCCTGCGTGTAACAGGCATAGGCAGCGGCGTCATCCTGGGGCACACCCGCGCCGCGCAGATAAAGATCGCCCAGATTGAACAGCGCCCAGCCGCTGCCCGCCTCTGCCGCCCTTCGATAGAACGAGGCGGCCTGTTCCGGCGCGGGCGGCAATCCGTTCCAGCCGTTTTCCGACATCCGCCCCAGCATGTTCAGCGCCCGCCCATCCTGCGCGCGCCCGGCGGCGGCGAAGGCCTCCCATGCCGCGGCGCCGTCCCCGGCATCCAGCAGCATCTGGCCCAGGGCCAGTTGCGCCTGCAACCGGGTGTCGCGCGCCGGATCGGTGGGGGTCACAGCTCTGCCCAAAGACGGCACAGGTTGTGGTAATGGCTGACCAGACGCTGCACCGCCTCGCTGTCGTCGCCATTCATCGCGCGGACCTGGCGAATGGCGGTATCCAGATTATACAGCATCGTGCGCTTTTCATCCTCGCGCACCATTGATTGCGCCCAGAAGAACGAGGCCCAGCGGCTGCCGCGCGTGACTGGCGTGACGCTGTGCAGGCTGGACGAGGGGTAGATCACCATGTGACCGGCGGGCAGTTTCACCTTTTGCGTGCCGTAGGTGTCCTGCACCAGGAGTTCTCCACCGTCATATTCGTCGGGTTCGGTCAGGAATATGGTGGTCGAGACATCGGCCCGCATCCGCATGCCGCCGGTGCCGGGCACGGTGCGGATGGCGTTGTCGGTATGGGCGCCAAAGGTCATGCCCAGATCGTAACGGTTGAACATCGGCGGCAGCACGCGCAGGGGCAGGGCGGCGGAATTGTAGATGTCGTTGCGGGCCAGCGCCCGCAGCACGATGTCGCCCAGATCACGGGCCTCGTCGCTGTCGACCGGAATTTGCAGGTTCAGCTTGGTCCTGGCTGCCAGATCGCCCGCCGTTTGCCGCCCGTCCGCCCACGGCGAGGTTTCCAGCGTGCGCCGACAATGGGCAACTTCGTCGGGCGTCAGGACATTGGGAACGTGGATCAGCATGCGGACCTCGGAAAACAGAAAAAATGCGACCGGAAGACCGGCCGCCAAGGGAATGCGCCAGGCGCATGAAACCGGGGCCGCCGCAGCGGCCCCGGATCGGCATCAGAACTTGGCCGCGACGGTCAGCGCAAAGTTGCGACCGGCCATCGGCACGGCGCGAACCGCATTGAACGCCGACGAATAGTTGTCGTGATCGGTCAGGTTGTTGGCGCTGAGCGTGACACGGTAGCGATCAGTTTCGTAGCCGATCGAGGCGTCCAGCGACACGGCCTCGGGGATCTCGCCGGTGTTCGCGGCATCGGCGAAATATTCCGACGCATAGGTAACACCACCGCCGACCGAGAACTGGCCGGGCAACGACGCCAGGGTTTGCGGCACGTTGTAGTTGGTCCACAGCGACACGTTGTGCTTGGACACGCCGGGCGCATCGTTGCCAACGTTTGACGTGACGCCCTTGCCGCCCTGAACTTCGCTGTCCAGATAGGCATAGGCCGCCATCACCGTCCAGTCGGGGGTGATGTTGCCGGTCGCGCCCAGTTCGATCCCGCGCACGCGGATGGCCTGACCCGCATCCAGGCCGCCATTGGTGACCGTGCCGTCGTCATTGACGGTGAACGAATTGGTCTTGCGGGTCTGGAAGATCGCCCCGCTCAGGCCAAGCGCACCATTGAACAGGTCGACCTTGCCGCCCAGTTCGACGTTATCCGACCGTTCCGGCTCATACGAGGCATCCGAGGTCGGCGGCTCGAACGAGTTCACCGCCGCCGCGATATCGGTGCCCAGCGGACGCCAGGTCCGGGACAGGGCGAAATAGGCCATCGAACTTGCGTTGGGTTCAAAGATCAGGCTCAGCGACGGGCTGAGGCGCGATGTTTCCGATTCGCCATGCACCTTGGTCGTGCTGCCGATCACCGCCCCGTCAAAGCTGCTGCTGAAGTAATCGGCGCGGGCTGCGCCCTGGACCGACCATTGGTTGTCGAACCAGACGCGGTCGGCGAACAGCAGGCCGATGCTATGCGATTTTGCCTTGGTCTTGCCGGCGTTATCATAGGCGACCGTCGCGTTCGGATAATCGTAGCGCGGGTTCAGAATGGTCTGGTTGCTGGTCCGCCCGGTCCAGGTGCCGGTGGTGCGGTCGTCCTTCTGGAAGGTTACGTCCAGACCGACCATCGCCTTGTGCCGCAGCCCGCCGCCTTCAAACTCGAACTGCCCGGTGGTCAGGTTCTGGAAGCCCCAGCCTTCCTGATCATAGGTCATGCCGCCGCCGGCGCCATAGGACAGCGCAACATCACGGCCTGCGCGCAGGTTGGTGATACAGGCGGCGCTACATGCCGCCGGGTTCGTCGCCGAGAAATCACGCTCGAACTTCGAGATCCGCGTGTCGTTGGTGATGGTGAAGCCCGGCGCGACCTTGTGGCTGAACGACGAGGTCAGCATATGCGCCTCGGTCTCGTCCTTGTCGGTCGAGCGCACATAGGACACATCGCGGCCATAGCCCGGAATGTCGAATTCCTGCAACGGGCGGTAGATGCCATCCGAATCCTGACCCATCGGTTGACCGTAATCCGGTTTGCCGTCGCCCTTCAGGAATTGGTAGCCCAGATGCCATTCGGTATCGGTGCCAAGGCCCAGACCGTAATCGACCGCCAGACCCGTGCGTTTCACCGTGACGTGGTCGCGGTCGGGGGCATAACCGTTCTGGTTCATCAGGTTGAAGCGGATGGCCGAGGTTTCGCTCAGCTGCTTGTTCATGTCCAGCGTTTCGCGGGTGCGCAGGCCGCTTGCGACGGTGCCGCTGACCTCATTGGCATCGCCCAGATGGGCACGCTTGCTGGTCTGGTTGATCACGCCGCCCAGGTTGCCCGAGCCGAATGCCTCGCCCGACGGACCCTTGATCACCTGCACGGATTCGACGTTGAACGTGTCATGCGTATAAGCGCCGAAATCGCGCAGACCGCTGTTGTAGATGTCGCCCTTGGCGGTCAGGCCGCGCAGGCGGAACTGTTCGCCGTTTGAACCGCCACGGC
Source organism: Paenirhodobacter sp. (assembly GCA_036398515.1). GTDB lineage: Bacteria > Pseudomonadota > Alphaproteobacteria > Rhodobacterales > Rhodobacteraceae > Rhodobacter. The sequence continues at coordinate 23,021 of DASWPI010000005.1, read as the reverse complement.
CCTCGCCGGTCGACAGCGTGATGCCGGGCACGTTGCGCAGGGCTTCTTCCAGCGTGGTGATGTTCTTTTGCTTGATCACTTCGGCGGGCACCACGGTCACGACCTGAGGCGTTTCCTTGATCGTCGCGCCCAACATGCGGCCACCAACCCCGGTCGCCGCTTCGTTGCTGTTGGAGCCGCCCGCGCCTTCAACAAGGATCGGGTCCAGCGTGACCGCCTCGCCCGTGCCCTGTGCGGCGGCGATCTGGGGACTGATCCCGGTCAAGCCCACCGCACCCAGCGATACCATCGCCTTCAATTGCCTATGATTTGTCCCGCTCATTCAGCGCTTCCCTTTTGCATGAGATCACAGGTGCGCGCGCCCTGTGTCTGGTGCCGCCCTGCTTGTGCCGCGGGTCCCAATAGACGCCGCTCTCCTCGGGGTTATTCCTGATAATTTTACTCTACTCAATATTTCCGGCCGATATTTCGTGTCCCGATTTGTATCAGGACTGCGCAGCATTTCCGGGGTCCGTGCGACATTCTGGCGGTATCCCTCCGATGTGATGGCCGTGGATCGTGCCGCTGGTCCGGCACCGAAGCGGGCAATGGATGTGTTTTCGGATCCGGGGCGACTTCGCAATCTGTCGGGAATTTCCCGGTTTGCCTCATCATCTTCATGCACCGAATGAGGGCGTGGTGCGGTTGACAAAAACCGCTGGTGATCGGATTTTGCGGTGTGATCCAGGTGCCGGGGGAAGCCCCGGTTAAAAGGGAATCCGGTTCGGCGCCCAGTCATGCGTGCCAAATCCGGGACTGCCCCCGCAACTGTAGGCGGAGAGCCTGTCCGACATGCCACTGGTGCGCCGCACCGGGAAGGCCGGGCAAGGTGTTGACCCGCAAGTCAGGAAACCTGCCCGGATCGTTCACCTGTTCCGGCCGCGTGGGGCGTGTCGGGAGCGGCTCTCCGCAAAGGTGGCATCGCCGCTTCGCCTGCAAGGGCGGGGTGTTTTCCGTATTCCCGGCCCCGGCCGGATCAAAGGCATGTCACGATGACCAAGACCACCACCCCTTCGCGGCGCGCGCCGCACCGCGCCGATCATGTCGGATCGCTGCTACGTCCCGCCGCCGTGCAAAAGGCGCGCCATGACCATCTGCCCGCCGATGCGTTGCGCGATATCGAAGACGCGGGCATCCGCGATCTGGTGCAGCTGCAACAGAACGCCGGGCTGAAGGTGATCACCGACGGCGAGGCGCGCCGCGCCTTTTGGCACTATGATTTCATGGGGATGCTGACCGGGCTGGAAATGAAACCGGCCACCCGCAGCCTGCCGTTTCAGGGCGAACACAAGACCCCGCCGATCGAGGCGCATCTGACCGGGCCGCTGGATTTCCCCGCCGATCACCCGATGCTGGAGCATTTCACCTTCGTGCGGGATCTGGTCGCGCCGGGAACCGGTGTCGCCAAGATTTCCATCCCCGGTCCCTCGGCCTGCCATTTCCGCATGGAACCCGAGAACATCGAATATGCCCCCTATCGGAATCAGGAACATCTGTTCCACGATATCGCTGAAATCTATCGAAAGGCGGTACAGGCGTTCTATGAGGCGGGCTGCCGTTACCTGCAACTGGACGATATCTTCTTTGCCTATCTGGGCGATGAAAAGCAGCGCGAACAGCGCCGGGCGATGGGCCAGGACCCCGACAAGCTGATCGACAGCTATGCTTGGATGCTGGAACAGGCGATCAAGGACCGCCCGGCAGACATGGTCATCGGCATGCATATGTGCCGGGGCAATTTCCGGTCGACCCATGTGGCCGATGGCGGTTATGACGCCGCGGCGGATGCGATTTTCAACCGCACCTCGGTCGATGCCTATTTCATGGAATACGATACCGAGCGCGCCGGCGGGCTGGAGCCGCTGCGGTTGCTGCCCAAGGGCGACAAGCGGGTGATGGCGGGGTTCATCACCACCAAGACCGGCACGCTGGAAAGCCTGGACTGGTTGCGGCGCAAATTCGACGACGCGGCGAAATATGTCGATCTGGATCAGTTGGGGATCGCGCCGCAATGCGGCTTTGCCTCGACCGAGCATGGCAATGCGATCACCGAGGATCAGGAAAAGCGCAAGCTGGATCTGGTCGTGCGCACCGCCGAGGCAATCTGGGGCGAGATCTGATCCCACTTGGCGCCCTGTCCCGCGATGCGGGCGGGGGCCACCTGCAAGGATGACACATCATGAAGATGAGAATGCGGCTGGCACTGGTTGCCGCCCTGTTTTGTGCTGCGCCGATCTGTGCCGGGGTCTCGGCGGAAACGTTGAAATTCGCGCATTTCGTGGCGGCGGGGCATACGCTGACGCAGGCGATCGTAACGCCGTTGACGCAGGCGGTTGCACCGACGGGGCTGGTGATCGAAACCTATCCGGCCGGCAAGCTGGGCGCTGGCCCCGCCGATCAATATGTCCGCGTGGTGCAGGGGGTGGCGGATATCGTCTGGGGAATACCGGGCTATACCTCGTCACAGTTTCCGCTGACGATGCTGACCGAACTGCCCGCCGTGCAACCCCCGGGCATGAGCGGCGCGGATTTCCTGTGGAACGGCTGGGATGCGGGGCTGCTGGCGCGGGAATTTCCGGCCACGGTGCCGCTGGCGTTGTGGACGGCGGAACCGGCCGTGCTGATCGTGCGGGGGGCGCCGGTGCGCACGCCCGCCGATCTGGCGGGACGCAAGATCCGGGTGTCCAGCGCGATCACCGCAAGGGTGGTTGAAACGCTGGGCGCGATTCCGGTGCAGATGCCGGCGGGCGATGTCTATAACGCGCTCCAGACCGGGTTGGTGGATGGGCTGATCACCGGGTCCAGCGCGATCAGCGATTTCCGTTTCGATGAGGTCCTGAGCCATGTGACAGTGGGTATCCCACTGGGCAATCAGGCGTTTTACGTGGTTGCCAATGCCAAGCGCGTCGGCAGATTGCCGCAGGCGGAACAGGCGGCCTTGAGGGCGGCGGGCGGGCGGGATCTGTCGCGTCGGGCCGAGGCCGCGTGGAACGCCAGGGGCCAGGCCGCCATTGCCGCTCTGCGCGGGCGCGGACCGGATGTGGTGACCGATCTGACGCCCGAGGGACGCGCGGCCTTTGACGCGCTGCTGTTGCCATTGACGCAAAAGATGGTGGCGGATCTGCATGCGCAAGACGCCCTGATCACGATGCGGGGCGGGCAATGATCGAGCGGTTGTGTGGACGCGTGGCGGGGGCGGCCCTGCTGGCGGTGGCGGGGCTGTTGCTGCTGGATGTGTTGGGCCGTGCGGCGGGCCATCCGCTGTTCGGGGCGCAGGATCTGGCCGAGATGGCGATGATGGTGATCGTCTTTGGGGCGGTGCCGCTGTTGCAGCGCCCCGATGCCGAGGGCCGCGACGCGCAGATCCGCGTCGATCTGCTGAGCTGGATCATGCCGCCTGCGCTGCGGCGTGGCGTGGATCGGCTGTCGTCCATGCTGGCGGCACTGATCTGGGCGGCGCTGTGCTGGACGCTGTGCGATGCGGCGGCGCTGTCATCGCTGTTGTCGCTGTCCTCCAACATTCTGGGCCTGCCCCGGGCGGGGTTCCAGTATCTGATGGCGGGATTCGTGGCGTTGGCCGGGATCGGGGCAATGGTGCGGGCGGTGTCGCCGATGGGGGCCAAGAATGGCTGAGGGGCTGTATGGGGGGCTTGGCATCCTTGTGCTGCTGGGCCTGATCCTGATCCGGGTGCCGGTGGCCACGGCGATGTTCGTGGTGGGCTTTGGCGGGATCTGGGCGCTGTCGGGGCTGGAGGCTGCGACGGGCCTGCTGGCCTCGGAGAGCTTCACCCTGGCCACGCGGTTTGAACTGGTGGTGATCCCGCTGTTCATCCTGATGGGCAATCTGGCCACCCGCACGGGTCTGAGCGCGGCGCTGTATGGTGCGGCCTATGTGCTGGTCGGGCGGTTTCGGGGCGGGCTGGCCATGGCCACCTTGCTGGGCTGTGGCGCCTTCGCGGCGCTGTGCGGGTCTTCCATCGCATCGGCACTGACGATGGGGCGGGTATCGCTGGGTGAGATGGCACGCTATCGCTACGCGCCACGTCTGTCGACGGCGACGGTGGCGGCGGGGGGCACGCTGGGCATCCTGATCCCGCCATCGACCGGGTTGGTGATCTACGCCATCCTGACCGAGCAATCCATCGGCCGGCTGTTCCTGTCGGGGTTTGTGCCGGGGCTGTTGCTGCTGGGGCTGTTCGTGTTGACGGTGGCGATCATTTGCCGTCTGCGCCCGGATGCGGGGCCCGCCGGGGCCACTGTTTCCGGCGGTCAGGCCCGGCGCGCGCTCTTGGCGGCGGTGCCGGGGGTCGCGGTGATCGTGGTCACCATCGGCGGGCTGTATGCGGGGGTGTTCTCGCCGGTGGAATCCGCCGCGGTCGGGGCGGGGCTGATGACGGTGATCGGGTTGCTGCGCCGGGAAATCGGCTGGCGCGATCTGTGGGATGCGGGGCGCGACAGCGCGCTGACCTCGGCCAGTGTGATGCTGATCCTGATCGCAGCGCATCTGGTGAACCCGTTTCTGGCGCTCAGCCATATTCCGCAGGCGATTGGCACAGGGCTGACCGACAGCGGCCTGCCGCCGCTGGCCATCCTGGGGCTGATCGTGCTGTGCTATCTGGTGCTGGGCACCTTCATGGACGGGTTCGCCATGCTGGTGCTGACCTTGCCGATCTTTTACCCGGTGGTGGTGGCCCAGGGGTTCGACCCGATATGGTTCGCGGTGGTGGTGATGATCGTGCTGGAGATGGGCCTGTTGTCGCCACCGGTGGGGATGAACGTATTCATCGTGCATTCCGTCGCACGCACCGTTCCGCAGGCCGAGATCTATCGCGGTGTGCTGCCATTCTGGCTGGCGATGATCGTGGCGTTGGGGCTGTTGGTGCTGTGGCCGGGGATTGCGACGGGCTTGCCCGATCTGGTGATGGGGCCGCGCGGATAGACGCCGCGCGACCCCATCCGGTCATTTCGTCGGATCAGCGTGGATCGGGTCTACCCAGAAGACGTTCTCGGGTGGCTCGATCGGGTCGACATCGGTGATGTTGACCACCACCGCCTCGTTGTCCGACCGCACCAGAACGCATTCCAGCGTCTGGTCGGGATCAGCGTTGATTTCCTGATGCGGCACATAGGGGGGGACGTAGATGAAATCACCTGGGCCCGCCTCGGCGACGAATTCCAGCCGTTCTCCCCACCGCAGCCGGGCGCGGCCGCGCACGACATAGATCACGCTTTCCAGCGGGCCGTGGTGATGCACCCCGGTCTTGGCATCCGGCGCAATGGCCACGGTGCCGGCCCAGATCTTCTGCGCGCCGACGCGGGCATGGTTGATCGCGGCCTGGCGATACATGCCCGGCGTCTGGGCGGTGTTGTCATCCAGCTTGTCGCCGGGGATAACGCGGATACCGTCATGTTTCCAGCGCGGCCCGTGGTCATGGCCGTGGTCATGGTCATGGCCAACGTCATGCTCGTGGGGGTGATCGTGTGGCATTTCTGATCCTCGCTCTCAGGCGTCCACGGTTTGTGCGGCGCTCAGGGTATTGGCGGGGCGTTCCAGCCCCAGATGGTCGCGCAGGGTGGTGCCCTGATATTCGGTGCGGAACAGACCGCGTGCCTGCAAGATCGGTATCACCTTTTGCGCGAAGTCCTGCAATGGCTGCGGGAACCACGGTGGCATGATGTTGAACCCATCCGCCGCCCCCGCGCGGAACCATTTTTCCAGCTCGTCCGCGACATATTCGGGCGTGCCCACCAACATCAGATGCCCGCGTGCCGCGCCCACCAGATTCAGCAATTGCCGGATGGTCAGGTTGCGCGCGCGTGCCAGATTGATCAGCAGTTCCGCCCGGCTGCGCAACTGATCCGAGATCGGCAGATCGGGCAGTGGTCCGTCGATGTCATAGCCCGACACATCATGCCCCAGCCGATCGTTCAGCAGCGGATAGGCCTCGCGCGGGTCGGTCCAGGATTGCAACTGCGCCAGCTTGGCATCGGCCTCGGCCTGTGTGTCGCCGATCAGGATGAACACGCCCGGCATGACGAACAGATCCTGCGGGTGGCGCCCGTATTTCTCCATCCGCGCCTTCAGCCCGCGCGAGAATTCCACCGCCGCCTCCAGCGATTGCTGGGCGGTGAACACGATATCGGCGGTGCGCGCCGCCAGCTCCTGACCGGGGGCCGAGGACCCGGCCTGAATGATCACCGGATGCCCCTGGGGCGAGCGCGTGGTGTTCAGCGGCCCCTTGACCGAGAAATAGGTGCCGACATGGTCCAGTTCGTGCATTTTCGCGGCATCGACATAGGTGCCGGTCTGCGTATCGCGGACATAGGCGCCGTCTTCCCAGCTGTCCCACAACCCTTTGACGACATCGACATATTCCTGTGCGATATCGTAGCGCGCATCATGTTCGGGATGGGCCTTGCCGAAATTCGCCGCCGAGCGGGCATAGGATGTGGTCACCACATTCCACGCCGCGCGTCCGCCACTGAGATGGTCCAGCGACGAAAACACCCGCGCGGTGTGGAACGGTTCGCCATAGGTGGTCGAGGCGGTCGCCGCCAGACCGATCCGGCTGGTTGCCACCGCCAGCGCTGACAGCAGGGTCAGCGGTTCCAGCCGCGCCACCATCGACGGGTGCGCCGTCGCCTGCGTGGTCAACCCGTCGGCCAGAAACACCATGTCGAACTTGGCGTCCTCGGCGATGCGGGTGACCTTCAGCATATGGGCGAAATCCTCGGAGCCGGTTTCCGCCCCCGGCATCCGCCAACCCGCGACATGGTGGCCCGCGCCTTGCAGGAACAGGCCAAAGTGCATCTGTCTGGGGTGATCGGTCATGGGTCTGTCCTTCAGGTCAGTGCGCGCGGCATGGCCAGCGCGGATAGGAATGGCACCAGGCTTGCGGCCTGTGGCAAGGCGGCGATATCGGCCAGAACGGCGGCGCGTGCCGCCCCCGCCGCATCCAGGAACTTGTGGCGCAGATCGCCCGCGCCCTGCACCGCATTGGCACGGGCCTGCAGCTGGCAGCCATCGGTCATTTCGATATCCACCACGGCAAAGCGGGTGGCGGGATCGTTGGACAGACGTGGGGCAGAGGGGTCAAAGGCGCGCGTGACCCGGCGGCCCAGCCGGTCGATGGCGGCGGGCACCGGGCGGTCGCCAAAGGTGGTCAGGCCGGGATAGCCCTCGATCAGGATCGAGGCGATGACATATTCCACGCTGAAGCGGCCATCGACGCCGGTGACCGGGTGGCGCACGTTCAGCGCCGCGTCGCCCGCCGGTGGGAAGGTGACGGTGATGGCGCGGATATCATCGGCGGCGATATCGTGTTGCGCGCGCAGCCCCAGGGTCGCCTGCGCCGCGCAATGGGTGCCGGTACAGCAGGCGAATTCCTTGAAGGTCAGCCCGGGCGTGACGATCTGCCAGTCGGTGCCCCACTCCGTCAGCACCGCAGACGGGTCGGCCTGTCCCAGCCCGAAGGCCGCGAAAAACCCCGATGGCGCCTGCAATACATCCGCCGCACCCGACAGGCCAGCCTGTGCGATCAGCACCGCCTGCACCCCGGCACGCGCCGCGAAACCGGCGTGCAGGGGCTTGGTCTCGCTGCCGAATTCGGCGCGCAGCCCGCATCCCTGCGTGGCCGCAATGCCCAGGGCGGTTGCCGTCGTCGCACCATCCAGCCGCAGGAACCGCGCCACGGCGGCGGCGGCGGCGATCGGGCCAACGGTCGAGGTGGCGTGAAACCCGGCCTCATAATGGCGCGATCCGATGGCGCGGCCGACGCGGGCGGCGACCTCGACCCCGATCACATAGGCGGCCAGAAGATCGGCGCCATTGCGGTCATGCTGCGCCGCGACGGCGAACAGCGCGGGCAGGATCACCGTCGAGGGGTGGCCGCGCATCACCGGGTGCATGTCGTCATAATCCAGCGCGTGACCGGCCTGGGCGTTCAGCAGGGCGGAGGTCAGCACGTCGGCCCGCTCGGCCCGCCCGATCAGCGGTGCCGCGCCGGGCCCGGCCAGAGGCAGGAACAGCCCCCGCGCGCGCGCGGCCTCGGGGGTTTCCGACCCGGCAAAGGCGGCGGCCAGAAAATCGGTCACTCCGTCGCAGGCCCGCCCCAGCAGGGTCGGCGGCACCGGGGTGGTCAGGGCCAGACGGGCCAGTTCAGCGGTCAGTGTCGGCATCGGGTCACCTCGGCAGGGGGGCTTGGGTCGTGGGGCGCGGCTTGCGGCGGCGCATCGCCAGAAACACCGCGAACAGCCACAACGCCAGCAGGATCAACGTGATCGGCCGGTCGGCAAAGACCAGCGGGTCGCCCTGTGCGATCAGCGCCGAGCGGCGGAAGTTTTCCTCAAGCATGTTGCCCAGCACATAGGCCAGAACCAGCGGCCCCAGGGGAATACCGCATTTGCGCAGCAACCAGCCGATCAGCCCGAACGCCAGCGTGATGTAGACCGGGTAGATATCATTCGCCGTCGACCATGCGCCGATGCAGCAGGTCACGGTGATCAGCGCCGCCAGCATGGGTTTCGGCACTTGGGTGATCTTGGCCCAGAATTTCACCCCGACAATGCCCACCAGCACCATCACCGGCACCCCGATGATCAGCGCGACGAAGATGGAATAGGGCACCTCGGGGTGCTTTTGGAACAACAGCGGGCCGGGCTGGATGCCCTGGATCATCAGCGCGCTGGCCAGCAGGGCGGCGGTGGACGATCCGGGAATGCCCAGGGCCAGCAGCGGCGCGATGGCGCCCGGCACGGCGGCGTTGTTGGCGGCCTCGGCGGCGGCAACGCCATGCGGATTGCCCTTGCCAAAGCTGTCGGGGTCTTTCGAGACCCGCACCGTTTCATGATAGGCGACCAGCGACGCGATGACCGCCCCGGCCCCCGGGATCACCCCGATGACAAAGCCGATCAGCGAACTGCGGGTCATCGTACCGATCAGGTCGCGGTAGATATGCAGCGGAAAGCGCAGCAACGACCCCACGGATTGCGCCTTGGACTGGGTGCGGGCCATGTCCTCGACCATCACCAGCACCTCGGACAGGGCATATAGCCCGGTCAGCGCCGCTACCAGCGGGATGCCCTCGTAAAACATCGGCGAGGGCGAAAACCGGGGATAGCCACTGATCCCGTCGATCCCCACGGTCGAGACCAGCAACCCCAACGCCACCGCAATCAATCCGCGCCACGGGCTGATCCCGCCCAGACCCGCCGCCAGCGTCAACCCCAGCACCGCCAGCATGAAATATTCACTGGGTCCAAAGCGCGAGGCGAATTCCGCCAGCGGCACCGCCGTAATGATCAGCAGCAGCGACGACAGCAACGCCCCGAACCCCGATGAGATGATCGAGATATGCAGCGCCTTTTCCGCCTCGCCGCGTTGCGCCATCGGGTAGCCATCCCAGCTGGTGGCGACGGCGGCGGCCTCGCCGGGGGTGTTCATCAAGATCGCGGTGATCGCGCCGCCATATTCCGCCGCGACATACAGCGAGATCAGCCCGACGATGGCCGTGGCCGGATCCATCCCATAGGTGAACGGCACCAAAAGCGCGATGGTCAGCAGCGGCCCCACCCCCGGCAATGCGCCGATGGCATAGCCCAGGAACGCCCCGCCCACGATGGCCAGCAAGGGCTGCCAGTGGAATACATGCGCAATGGCCAGCAACAGGTTGTCAATCATCGGATCTTCTTTTTATGGTTGGCCCCGGCTGGATGAAACCGCGGGGCGGGACGACGATCAGATCGGCGTGTTCAGCAGCAGGCCGAAGGCCACCCAGATGGCCGCCGTCAGCCCCAGGCTGCCACCGATCAACAGGCGGGCGCGGCGTTCGCCCATCAGCCATTGAAATCCGCAGGTGAATGCCGCGATGGCGCCCAGAATGGGCAGGAAGGCCATCGCCAGCACGAACAGCACGATCGCCGCCGCCCCCAGCAGCACCCGGTTGGCATGTTCGATCCGCAGCGGCTCGGCGTCTTTGTCACCGCGTCCGCTGAGCAATATGAGTGCGGCGATACCCAGCACGATGGCGACCAGGCCCGGGAAGGCGCCCGGACCGATACTGGTCGTGCCCGGCAGGCCCTGCAGCCGCGCGGCCTCGGCCAAGGCGCCGGCCGCGACGGCCAGCATCACCAGCCCGGTGCCGATGCGCAACGGTCGGGTCGCAACCCGGATCACCGGTGCCGGGCGGTTTCCCATCAGGCCAGCCCCAGTTTCTTCATCCAGTCCAGCGTCACCTGGCTTTGGCGGGTGATGTAGTCGCGATATTCGGCCGGGCCCATATATCCCGGCGACAGGCTGGAGAGCGCCATGTATTTCTGCCAGGTCTCGGATTTCTCGGTGGCGTTGCGCAGCGCCTCGGCGATGCGCTGTTGCAGCTCTTCGGGGATACCGGCCGGGCCGATCAGGCCGCGCACCTGTTGCCAGCTGGGATCGACGTCAAAGCCCGCCTCGCGGTAGGTGGGGACATCGGGGAAGGAGGGGTTGCGTTCCGCACCCTGGAAGCCCAGCAGACGCAGCCGCCCTGCCTCGTTGAATTGCACAACGGTTTGCGGGTTGTTGCTGGTCGCCTCGATCGAGCCACCCAGCAGCGCCGTCAGGTGTTCCATCCCGCCCGGGAAGGGAATCCAGTTGAACTTGAACCCCCCGGCCTGCGCCAGCATGTTGATGTGGATGTTATGCGCCGATCCGGGCGCGCCCTGACCGCCGATGTTCAGCAGCGGGCTGGCGGTGCGTGCGGCCTGCACGAAATCGCCCAGCGTCTGCCACGGCGCATCGGTGCGGACGACGGTGAAGAAACCCTCGGTCTGCACCCGGACCACCCAGGAAAAATCGCTTTCTGCAAAGGTGCCCGCGCCTGCGCCATGCAGGATCGACAGGTGCGAAATGGTGTTGACACCCAGCGTGTTGCCATCGGGTTTGGCCGATTTCAGCGCCGCCATCTGCACCATGCCATTGCCGCCCACGCGGTTCTCGACCACCACGGTCTGGCCGATTTCCGGTTCCAGCGCCGCCGCGACCTGCCGGGCATAGGTATCGGCCGCCGATCCGGGCGCGGTATGGCACAGGATCGTAACTGGCTTGGACGCGAACGCATCGGCGGCAAAGGCCGCGCGCGACAGCACGGCGGGCATCGCCAGCCCCGCCCCGATCGAGCCTGAGATCTGTAGCAAACGACGACGACTGATCGTGGACATGACACCCTTCCGGCCTATTGAAAATCGGGTTCATAGGTAACGTGCGCGCGGGGGATTGGACATGGTTGCAAATTATCGTTTTGCCTTGCTTTCGGAGAATAAAACAATTGTCCGGGATGCATGATTTGGCATGTGCTTCCCCTGTTCCATCCCGGCCCGCCGCGCTCCGGGGGGCGGGACGACCGGGGCCGGATATGGCCAGGCCGGAACGGATAGGGGACGGAAAGTGTCGTGACCGGCGGCGGGGGCACCGGTTTCTTCTCCGACGCGGAGGATCATTGGAATGGGGTCCGGCGCGAAAACCGCTAGATTGTCCGCACGATGTTGCGGGGATTACGGAGGGCCGGGGCAGGTCGGCACGCGCTGCGGCATCTGGACACCGGACCGCAGGCAGGAGACCGCACATGACCCACCCAAAGGTGACCCAACCAGATCCGCCGCATCGGGCGCTGCGCGATTTCGTGGTCGAGATGACCCGTCTGGTCGACCGTGAAACCGAGGAAGAGGCCCTGTTTCGCACCGCGCGGCCCTTGTTGTCCGATCTGCTGCGCGACCGGCGCTGGCTGGCTGCGCCCTTTGCCGCGACGGGTGAACGCTATCAGCAATATCTGTTGCATTGCGACCCGTTGCAGCGGTTTTCGCTGGTCAGTTTTGTCTGGGGGCCGGGGCAGGCGACGCCGATCCATGATCATACCACATGGGGTTTGCTCGGGGTTCTGGACGGCGCCGAGCAATCGCAACGCTATGCCCATCATGACGGGATCTGGCACCCGCAGGGCGATCTGAACCTGTTCGAGCCCGGCGATATCGATGCGGTTTCGCCCAATATCGGCGATGTCCATCGGGTCAGCAATGCGCTGGCCGACAAGACCTCGATCAGCATCCATCTCTATGGCGGGAATATCGGCGCGATCGACCGCCATGTCTTTGACGCCGAAACCGGCGCGCAAAAACCGTTTCGCAGTGGCTATTCCCCTGAATTGCTGCCGAATTTCTGGCTGTGATGCCACTGTTTTGACTTGCAGAAAGCTGAACCATGACTGATCCATACCGCTCATCCGCCAGCCGTCTGGCGCCCGCGTTGGCGAGCATGACACCACAGGCGGTGCGCGCGGCCCTGTTGGCGCGTCAGGAAATCCTGCTGGCCGATCTGCGCGAGGAAGACATTTTTGCGCGCGGCCATCCGCTGTGGGCGGCGAATTTTCCGCTGGGCCGGCTGGAGCTGGACGTGCCCCGCCGCATTCCGCGCCGCGATGTGCTGATCGTGCTGTATGGTCAGGACGAAGACCGGGATCTGGCGCCGATTGCCGCCGCGCGGTTGCACGACTGGGGCTATGAGAATGTGCATCTGCTGCAAGGCGGGCTGACGGCATGGCGGGCGCAGGGCTATGAGACCTTTATCGACGTGAACGCGCCCTCCAAGGCCTTTGGCGAACTGGTCGAGGCCCGCCGCCACACCCCGCTGTTGCCCGCCGAAGAGGTGCAACGGCTGCTGGCTTCGGATCATCCGCCGGTGATCGTCGACGCGCGGCGTTTTGACGAATTCCAGACGATGAGCATCCCGGGCGGCATTTCGGTGCCGGGGGCGGAACTGGTGTTGCGGGTGCGTGCGCTGGCGCCCGATCCGAAGACGCAGGTGATCGTGAACTGTGCCGGGCGCACGCGGTCGATCATCGGCACGCAATCGCTGCTGAATGCCGGGGTGCCCAATCCGGTGGCGGGGCTGCGTAATGGCACCATCGGCTGGTTGCTGGCCGGGCTGACGCTGGACCACGGCGCGCAACGGCGGTTTTCCGCAGTGTCCGATGATCTGCGGGCGCAGGCGCGGGCCGACGCGCGCGCGGTGGCCGCGCGGGCTGGCGTGCCACGGGTGACGGCGGAACAGGCGGCACGGGCCGTGCCGGGGCGCAGTATCTACCGCATCGACGTGCGCCCGCCCGAGGAATATGCCCTGGGCCATCTGCCGGGGTTCCAGAACGTGCCAGGCGGGCAATTGGTGCAGGAGGTCGATCACGCGGTGCCGGTGCGCGGTGCGCGGATCGTGCTGGCCGATGATGATGGTGCGCGTGCCGATATGACCGGATCGTGGTTGGCGCAGATGGGATGGGATGTGCAGGTCGTCGCGCCGCCGGAGACCGCGCAATATGCCCCGCACGCTCAGCCCGATATTCCCGCCGCTGCGGCAATCGCGCCGCCATCGGTGCCGCGTATTTCGGCCCTGCGCCTGAACGAATGGTTGCACGACAGCCACCAGCGTACGGTGGTGGTGGATATCACCGCCTCAGCCGATTATGTGCGCGGCCATATTCCGGGGGCGTGGTTCGCGCTGCGGTCGCGCTTTGCGAAGGCGCTGCGGGTCATCGGGCGGGCGGATCGCTATGTGCTGAGCTGCGGCACGGGGGCATTGGCGGCGCATGCGGTTGCCGATCTGCAGGCGCTGACCGGGGCGCAGGTTTTCACGCTGGAGGGGGGCACGCAGGGCTGGCAGGCGGCCGGTTTTCCCATTGCCAGCGGCGAGGAAAACATGGCCTCGGCCCGGATCGACCGGTATCGCCGCCCCTATGAGGGCACCGATGCGCCACGCGCGGCGATGCAGGCCTATCTGGATTGGGAATACGGTCTGGTGGCGCAACTGGAGCGTGACGGCACGCATTTCTTTACAGTGATCTGAGCCGCGATTGACCGATGCGAAAACAGGGGGGGCGGTCCGTCGCCGCCCGCCCCTTATCCTGCCGCAAGGGTTCGAGCGCGTTCAAAGACCTGCTCCATGCGCCAGTGATCGTTGGGATAGCGTGGATCCCCCTGCCACTCATCCCAGCCGTGCTGCCGCCGCATTTCCCCCATCAGTCCGGCGCGGCGGATGGTTTCGGGGTCAAACCCCTCGATCCGCTCCGCGTCGGGGCCGACGAAAATGGCGTCCTCGCGGCAATAGAGTTCACACATGAAGCAGGTCTGGCACGACTCCGGCCGTGCGATGCGCGGTGGTCCGGCCGGGGTGGCATCGAACACGGCGGTCGGGCAGATCTCGACACAGCGTTGGCAGGCGTTGCAGGTATCCGCCGCGATGAATTCGATCATGCCGTCAGCTCCAATGGATTGGGTTCAGGTGTGGCAACGGGATGGGTCAGACCGCCTATGCGAATCCGCCGGGCCTGCGCGGGATCGGTTTCAGGGTAATCAAGGCGCTGGTGGATGCCGCGGCTTTCCCGGCGCGCCAGTGCGGCGGTCAGCGAAAGCCGCGCGGTGGCCAGCATCGCCATCAACTCGCGCCCCGCGATATCCCCGCGGGCCTGTCCAAGCTGCTGCCAGGCGTCATTCAGCCCCGCCAGATCGGCGCGCAGCGTGGCGCCGTCGCGCCACAGCCCGCTGTCATATGACAGCATCACCCGCTGCACCTGCGCCAGGATTTCGGCCCGTTGTCCCCCCAGGTTAGACGCCGGGCCAGACGCCGGGTTAGATGTCGGTTCGGGTGCCGGGGGCGGATCGCCCCCATCCACCCGCCTGACCGTGGCCGCATGGCGCGCCGCGCCGCGACCAGCCCACAGACCCGATGACAATGCCCAGGCCGAATTGATGTTGCCACCGCCCGAGATCGCGCCCGCCACCCGCTCCCGCGTGGCGGCATCGCCCGCCACGAACAGGGCCGGCACCGCGGTGGCGCAATCACGGGTCTCGACGGCGATCCCGCCGATGCCGCGAATGGTGCCCTCGCCATACAGGGTCACCGGGAACCTGTCCTGATACGGGTCGATGCCCCAGCGGTGAAACGGCAACATGAAATTCGGCGAAATCGTCGGCACGCGCTGGCGGATATCCGCGGGGGTGCGCGACAGATCGGCATAGACCGGGCCGCGCCGCAACGCCTGCGCCAGCGGGCGGGTGATATCGGGGCCGCCGATTGGCAGGACCGCGCCATCGGCATCGTAATAGGTGGCAAAGGCAAAGGACATGGTGCGGGTCATCGTCGTGCGGGCCGGGGCGACGCAGAAGACCGAGGTGAATTCCATCCCCGACAGCTGCGCCCCCGCCTCGACCGCCATCAGATAGCCATCGCCGGTATTGTTATGCGCCCCCAGCAGATGCGAGCGGAACGCCGTGCCGCCCGTGGCAATCACCACCGCACCCGCCGCCACGCGCCACGGCGCACCGCTGGGCACCCGCAGCCCCCGTGCGCCGCCGATACTGCCATCGCCGTGGCGCAATAGGCCCTGCGCGGCGGCGTGGTCGATGATGGTGACGCCCAGTGCCTGCATCTTACGCCGCAGCGCGCGCATGTATTCCGGCCCGCGCAAGGCGCGATAGCGTGGCACGCCCTGATCGTCGCGGGGGAAATCATAGACGTCCGCCAGCGTGGGCAGGTTGTCCCAGGTAGTTTCCAGGATCGCCTGCATCCAGTCGGCCTGGTTCAGCCCGCCCGATTGCGCCAGACGGCGGGCAATGGCGGCGGGACGATCGGCGGGGGGCACCCACCAATGTCCGGGACCGGCGGTGGCGGTCACCCCCGAGGTGCCCACCCAGCCCTTTTCCACCAGCACCACTGCCGCTCCGGCGCGGCGTGCCCCGATGGCCGCCCAGGCCCCGGCCATTCCGCCGCCCAGCACCAGCACATCGGTTTGCAGATCGAATCCATCCGTCATCGCGGTTGTCATTGCGCAGCAGCGCCGGACGTGCCGTGATGCACCCCCAGCCAATCCAGCAGCACCCCGCGCAGCCGGGCGAACTCGGGCGTGGCGACATCGCGCGGGCGCGGCAGGGTGATGTTCTGGTGATGCGCGATCACGCCGTCGCGCATCACCAGAACCCGATCCGCCAACAGCACGGCCTCTTCGACGTCATGGGTAACCAGCAGCACCGCACAGCCGTGCCGTTGCCACAATTCGGCCACCAGTGTCTGGGCCTTGATCCGGGTCAACGCGTCCAGCGCGGCAAAGGGTTCATCCAGCAGCAACAGATCCGGTTCGCGCACCAGCGCCCGGGCCAGCGCGGCGCGTTGCGCCTCGCCCCCCGACAGGACCTTGGGCCAGACATCGGCGCGGTGCGCGATGCCCACCTCGGCCAGCGCCTGATCGGCGCGGCGCCGGTCGGGGCGGCCGGGCAGACCCAGCACCACATTGTGCCACACCCGCTTCCACGGCATCAGGCGCGGGGCCTGAAACGCGATGGCGCGCCGTGCGGGCACCGTCACCGCACCGTCGAAATCCGGGTCCAGATCGCCCAGAATCCGCAACAGGGTGGATTTTCCGCACCCCGATGCGCCCAGCAGCGCGACGAATTCGCCCGGTCGGATGGTCAGGTCCAGATCGTCGATCACCCGGCGCGGGCCAAAGCTGCGGGTCAGCCCGCGCACCTCGACCGCCACCGGTGCCGATAGGGGGGCCACCACTGGGGCCGCTGCGGGGCCGGTCAGGTTCCGGTGAAGCTGGGACGCCATGCCAGAAAGATCCTTTCAAGGGTGCGCACGATCAGATCGACCAACAGGCCAAGCAGCGCATAGACAACAAGGCAGACCACGATCACATCGGTCTGGAAAAATTCACGCGCATTGGCCATCAGATAACCGACCCCCGCCGTCGCGTTGATCTGCTCGCCAAATACCAGCGCCAGCCACGCGATACCCAGCGAGTAGCGCAGCCCGACCAGCGCATTGGGCAGCGCGCCGGGCAAAACCACATGGCGCACCAATCCGACCCGCCCCAGCCCCAGCGTGCGGCCCGCCTCGATCAGCGATTGGTCGACGCCGCGAATGCCCGCGTAGACGTTCAGATACAGCGGAAAGGCCGTCGCCAGCGCGATCAGGGCGATCTTGGGGGCCTCGCCGATACCGAACCAGATGATCAGCAGCGGGATCAGGGCGACATTGGGCACCGTGCGCAGCATCTGCATCGGCGCATCGACCAGATCTTCGCCCAGCCGGGTCAGCCCGGCGACCAGCGCCAGCGCGATCCCCACCGAGCCGCCAATCGCCAGCCCCGACATCGCCCGCGCCAGCGACACCACGATGGCCTGCTGCAACTCGCCGGTCTGCAACAGGCTGGCGGCGCTGCCGATCACGGTTGAGGGCCCGGCCAGCACCTCGGGCGGCAGCACGCCGCTGATCGAGGCCAGATGCCACAGCAGAACCAGCAGCACCGGACCGCTGGTGCGGCGCAACCAGCGCGGCACGCGTTGACCGCGCGCGGTGGCGGGAGTCAGGTGCTGCAACCCGGCGGGGGCGGGCGCCGGGTAAAGGTCCAGCCGACTGGGGGCCGATGCGTGCGCCTGGAACCCGTGATCGGTATCGGTGACGGACATCCTAGTTGGTCACCGGCAGCGGCAGGTCGCGGTAGACGTGATCGACCAGATCCAGCGATCCGTTCAACACCCCTGAGGCCACCCATGCCGCGTAAACGCCCTGCAGGCTGGCGACAAAGGCGTCATCCACCGGCTTGCGGCGGTAGCTGGCCTGTTCGGTATACAGCGGTTCGACGGTGGCGCGATCCTGCTTGGTGAATTGTTCGTAGAAGGTCAGGAAGCCTTCCTTGTCGGCCCGCACCCAGTCATAGCTTCGCGCGATCCGGTCCAGATAGTCATTGATCGCGGCGATCTTGCCCGGATCGGCCAAGGCCGGTTCGGTGACCGAATACACGGTGTCGCCGGTGTTGACGCCGACGCCGTTGAACAATTCCGTTGCCCCCAGAACGCCGATGCCGCGGGCCTTGTAGACGCCCCATGTGCCCCAGGCATCAATCGCGCCGGAATGGAACGCGGCCGAGGCATCGGCAGGTGTCAGAAAGGCCAGGTTGACATCCTTGGGGTCGATGCCTGCCTTTTTCAGCGTGCCCAGCACCAGATAATGCGCCACGCTGCCGCGGGTGGTGGGCGAGATCGTCTTGCCCTTCAGATCGGCGATGGTGTGGATCGGGCTGCCCTTGGGGACGATGATGGAACTGCCCAGACCGCCGTTGGAAAACACCGCCGCCAGCCGGATCCTGGATCCGCCCGCGATGGCACTGACGGCGGGGCTGTCGGCGGACATGCCGATATCGACGGCATCCGCCTTCAGCGCCTCATGCAGGTTCACCGCCGCCGGATAGACCGACCATTCGATTTTATAGGGCAGGTTGTCCAGCAGGCCCGCGGCCTGTAGCCGGGCGCGGCTCTCGCCAACCTGATCGCCGACGCGCAGGACGACCTGCGACAGATCCTGGGCCTGGCCCGGCCCGGAAAAGGACAGGGCGGCCAGGGACAGGGCGGTCAGCGCGGCAAAACCGCGACGTGTGATAGGGGGCATGGTCTGATCCTTTCGGGCACTTATTCCGCCGCCAGGCGTGCGTGCGTGTGGTGATTGGCGGGTTTGTCCAGACCCAGCGACTGGCGGAACGTGCTGCCCGGATAGTCGCGGCGGAACAGGCCCCGGTCTTGCAAGATCGGCACCACCGTTTCGGCAAAGACCGACAGCTCATCGGGCAAGGCGTTGTTGTAGACGAAACCATCGGCGCCACGCCCGGTGAACCAGCGTTCGATCGCATCGGCGACCTGTTCGGGGGTGCCGACAAAATCGGTGCGCGGGGTGGCGAAGCGCTGCGCGGTCTGGCGCAGCGTCAGCCCGCCCTGACGCGCCAGCGTGATGATACGCTCCGAGGTCGACCGGTTCGAGTTGGCCGCGAACCGCGCCACATCGGGGAAGGGGGCATCCAGATCGTATTGCGAGAAGTCATGTTCATCGAACGACCGCGCCATGATCAGCAACGCATCCTGGATCGAGGTCAGGTTGATGAAATCCTGATATTTGCGCTCGGCCTCGGCCTCGGTCGAACCGATCACCGGCCGCGCGCCGGGCAGGATGAACACATCGTCGGGGTTGCGGCCGAACCCGGCGACGCGGCGCTTGACGTCGGCGTAATAGGTCTGCGCCTGCGCCAGATCGTCGAATTGCACAAAGATCGCGTCGGAACGCGCGGCGGCGAAGTTGCGCCCGGATTCCGACGCCCCGGCCTGAAAGATCACCGGTTGTCCCTGCGGGCTGCGCGCGATGTTCAGCGGCCCCTCGACCTGAAAGAATTCCCCCTTGTGATCCAGCCGGTGCAGCTTGTCGGGGGCAAAGAACTGGCCCGAGGCCTTGTCATGGGTCAGCGCGTCGTCTTCCCACGAATCCCACAGCCCCTGCACCACATCCAGATGCTCGGCCGCCAGACGATAGCGGGTGTCATGGTCGTAGTGCTTTTCCCGGCTGTAATTACGCGCCGAACCATCCAGCCACGAGGTCACCACATTCCATCCCGCCCGTCCGCCGGAAATATGATCCAGCGAGGCGAACTGGCGCGCGGTGTTGAAGGGTTCAGTGTAGCTGACCGTCAATGTGCCCACCAAACCGATGTGGTCGGTCACGGCTGCCAGCGCTGACAGGATGGTCAGAGGCTCAAACCTGTTCAGGTAATGCGGGCTGGATTTCGGGGTGATATAGACGCTGTCGGCGACGAACAGGAAATCGAATTTGGCGGCTTCGGCCTGCTGGGCCTGACGGCGGTAATAGGCAAAATCGGTCGAGGCGCCGGGGTGCGCATCGGGGTGGCGCCAATCGCCCCATCCGGTGCCATTGCCGTGCATCATGAAGCCAAGCTTGAGTTGTCTTTTGGTCATCGTCTGTCCTTTTCGCCGCAGTCATCGGCTGTCGCGCAAAGGTTAAGGGGTTGACCGGGATCGGGTGAATTCCAAAGAAATGCCGTGGCGGAGAACAGGGGCGTCGTCACCGCTGCCGGGGCGATAGCGACCTTCCCCCGACGAATGCGGTCATCGCGGGCGGGCGCCGAATCCCCGGCGCAGGGGGGGCTATCTGGCCGGGGCGATCTCGATGAGATCGCGCAGATCCTGCGCGTGGAAATCCGACAGCTGCACCCGCAAGGTCACCACCCAGAACCCGTCCAGCGGCAGGACAAAGGTGCCAAGATCCTGGCTGCCCGTCACCTCGCGGCGGAATGGCCCCAGACCATAGGCGGGTTTGGTGAATTCGATCTGCACCGATTGCGCAGCGATGGGGGCGCCGTTGTCTTGCAGGTCGGTCATCCGCACCTGTATCGGGCCTTCGCGTGGCGGGGTGATGATCAGGGTGGCGCTGATCGGGCCTGCGGTGAACCGTTGCACCAGATCGGGCAGGGGCGGGGGGATGGTGCGTGGCGGCGGGGTGAACCGCCACAGCGACAGCACCGCGACCACCAGCACGGCCAGCCCGATTTCCACCGCGATGGCGCGGCGCAGGGGCGCGGTATCGCCGCGTTCGGCACGTCGGGTCAGCCATATCCGGTTCGCCAGCGCGACGAGCAGCAGCGCGGCCACCAGACCCAGCTTGACCGCCAGAACCTGGCCATAGACCGTGGTCCACAGCGCCTGCACCGTGCCCAGTTGCACCACCGCGATGGCCCCGCCAGAGGCCAGCAACACCCCGATCACCCAGGGGATGTTTTGCGAAAAGCGCGCCAGTGGGGTTTGCCGCCCCGCCGCCAGGCTGACCCCCAGCGGGATCAGCGCGCCGATCCACATAATGGCCGCCGCGACATGGGCCCCCGTGGCGGGGCGCATCAGCCATTGTGGTGGCGCCGTGGCCGCATGGCCCGAGGTCGCCGCCCCCGCCGCCGCCAGGATCAGCGCCGCGACGGCATGCCATCCCCCGGGGCGCAGCGCCGCCATCAGTGCCCCCGCCGTCAGCAGCAACGCCAGCGCAGGCGGGCCGATGATCGCCTGTTGCCACGGGGCGGCGCTCAGCAGGCCGCCGGGCGGCAGACCCAGCAGGTCCAGCCCCTGCAACCCGCCGACCGGCACGATCAGTCCCAGCCCGATGATCACCACGCGCCGCAAGGCAGTATCGGCCCCATCACCCCGCCGGTGGTCCGGCAGGACGGCCCGAAACAACGCGCCCCCCACCCCCACCAGCACCGCCATGATCAGCCCGGCACGCGCACCCCACAGCAGGACGCGCGATGTCAGGGGGGCGGCGGTCTCTGGTGCGCTCAGCCCGGTTTCGGCGCCGATGGAAAACAGACTTGCCCCGGCCAACGGATGCCCGTCAGCCGAGGTTACCCGCCACGACAGCAGATGGCTGCCCCGCCCCAGATCGGCAGGCAGCGGATAGATCAGCGATAGGCCCCGCACCTGTGGCGGATCGAGCAGATGGGTGGTTCCCGGCGCCGAGAGCCGCGCCACCAGTGGCCTGACCGCCTCGTTGAAGGTCAAGACCAGTTGGGTGGGGGACTGTTGCAGAATGCTGCCCTCGGGGGGATCGGTGCTGATCAGGCTGGCATGGGCGAAGGCCGTCGCCGTGCCCAGCCACAGATACAGCCCGAATAACGTGATCAGGCGGACCACGATCCTCCACGCCACAAACGGCCGTCCGATCATTGTTTGGGTGTGATGCGCAGCACGGGTGCGGGACTGTCGGCATTGGGATCGGCGTCGATCCAGCGGGTCTGGGTCGCGCCACAGATCTGGATCACCGGCACCGCGATGGTCTCGGGTGCATCGGGGCGAATGGTGGCCTGCAGGACGAAGCGGTCCTTCACGCCATCGGCCAGCGATCCGCCCTGCCACAGGATTTCACCAGCCGTGCTGGCGACCTGCCACCCCGGCTTGGCCACCGGCGTGACATCTGTCAGGCCGGGGGGGATGGCCACCCGCAGCGCGGTGGTGGCCTGACCCGCGCAGCCATGTCCGACGATCAGGCCGATCTGCGCCGTGGCGCCGCGTGTCGCGGTTTCCGGCCCCAGATGGATATGCGCGGCCAAGGGCATGGGCGCGGCCAGCGCCAGGCCCGCGACCATAATGCGGATTTTAGCAGTCATGATATTGTCTTTCACAAAGGTCCCAGTTGGCACAAGGTTACCAGCTGGTTTCGAGGCCCAGATGGCGTAGCGCCTGATGACGCAGCTCGGCGATGCGCGGATCGCCGCGATGGCGCGGATAGGGCAGGTCGACATGCAGATCGGCCACGATGCGTGCCGGACGTGGCCCGAAGATGATCACCCGTTGCGCCAGAAACAGCGCCTCTTCGACATCATGGGTAACCAGAACGGCGGTCAGCCCGCTTTGCTGCCACAGGCGCACCAGTTCGGTTTGCATCGCCAGCCGGGTCAGGCTGTCCAGCTTGCCCAGGGGTTCGTCCAGCAACAGCACATTGGGCCGGTTCACCAGAGCCCGCGCCAGCGACACCCGTTGTGCCATCCCCCCCGACAATTGATGCGGCCAGGCCTTGTCAAAGCCGGTCAGGCCGACGGTCTCGATCACCTCGTCAACGCGGTGGCCCTGGGTCTTCAGGGTGCCCTGCGCCTCCAGCCCCAGGGCGACGTTGCCGCGCACATTGCGCCACGGAAACAGCGTCGGGTCCTGAAACACCAGAATGCGCGACGGATCGGGGGTGTCGACAGGGACATCGGCCACCCGGATCTGCCCCTGCGCCGGATG
Organism: Paenirhodobacter sp.; assembly: GCA_036398515.1. Classification (GTDB taxonomy): domain Bacteria; phylum Pseudomonadota; class Alphaproteobacteria; order Rhodobacterales; family Rhodobacteraceae; genus Rhodobacter. The sequence goes on along the minus strand of DASWPI010000005.1, from coordinate 359 downwards.
ATCCAGCCCGGCGATCAGCCGCAGCAGGGTGGATTTCCCACATCCCGACGGGCCCAGAAGCGCGACGAACGAGCCCGGCTCGATGTGGAAGGACACATCGTCCAGCACATCCAGCGCGCTGCCCTCCAGATCGAAGTGATGCGAGACGGCGTCGATGGCGATCTCGCGGCCCACATCTGCTGTGTGATCATGGGCTGTGTCTTGGGCCGCGATTACCATCGCACCACTCCTTTTTGCCAGATCAGCACCCGGTCGCGGATACGGAACAACAGCGTGATCAACCCCGAGCACATCGCGGCCATCACAAACAATGCGGCATACATATTGGCATAGGCGGCCCAGCCCTGCGCCCATTGCAG
>DASWPI010000004.1:0-16596 GCA_036398515.1 Paenirhodobacter sp. | reverse complement strand
ATGCCGCCCTTCTTGTTCTGTTCATCGATCAGCATCAGGACCGTGTCCTTCAGCGTCGTTTCCGAAATCGCCATGGTGCCCGACAACGAGTGCAACACACCGATCTTGATCGTGTCGCCCTCGGCCCAGGCCGCACCGCTGGCCAGCAACGAAGCCAGAACCGCCCCCACGAATTTGTTCCGCATCCCAGTCATGATGTCTTCCCCTAGGTTTTCCCTCGTTCCGCCTCTGCTGTTCCTGTGGCCCCCTTTTCGGGGCGCGACGGGCCGTGGGCGGTTCCGTGCGATGAGTGAACCGGGTCCCCAGATACACCGCAAGCCAGCCATGCATCAGGGTCAATCGCAGCCTGGAACACCCCCGAAAACTGCGTGAATTTTAGACGTATAGGAGTGATGCGCCTATTGTTTCATCAATTATTGTCCGGACAGTCAAGAAACGGTTACCGGATCGGGAATCGGCGCCAGGGCCAGCCCGCCCTCGCGTTCCAGAAACGCCACCACCTGATCGACACCCTGCCCCTGACGCAGCCGCGCCATGATATAGGGCCGCGTGCCACGCGCCTTTTGCGTATCGGCCTCCAGCAAGACCGGATCGACGCCCACATAGGGCGCCAGATCGGTCTTGTTGACGATCAGCAGGTCGGACCGCGTCACACCGGGGCCGCGTTTGCGCGGAATATCCTGCCCTGCCGCCGTATCGATCACATAGATCGTCAGATCGGCCAGTTCGGGGCTGAAGGTCGCCGCCAGATTGTCGCCCCCCGATTCAATCAGCACCAGATCCAGATCGGGGATCTGGGCATTCAATTCGGCGATGGCCGCCAGATTGATCGAGGCGTCCTCGCGAATCGCGGTATGCGGACAGCCCCCCGTTTCCACCCCCCGGATCCGGGCGGCGGGCAGAACCTGGGCACGCAGCAGCGCCTCGGCATCCTCACGAGTATAGATGTCATTGGTCACCACCGCCATCGAGCAGCGCGCCGCCAACGCCCGGCACAGTTGTTCGGTCAGCGTGGTCTTCCCCACACCCACCGGGCCACCGATCCCCACCCGCAAAGGCCCGTTCGTCGTCATGTCTTGAAAATCCTCACATCCATGGTTTCATGCGCCATCGCCCCCAGATCGGCGCGAAACGCCGCCGTCGACAGATCGTCACGCGTGGCCGAAATCGCCCGCTCCGACAGTATCCCGATCAGCGGATGCAGCGCCGCCAGCGCCTTTTGCCCCGCGGTCTGGCCCAGCGGAATAAACCGCACACCCGCCGAAACCAGATTGGAGGCAAAGCCGTGCAGATACAGCGCGATCACCTGTTGCTCCGGCAGGCGTAGCCCGATCGCCGCGCGTGCCACCGCCAAGGGCAGCGGCAGCGGCATCAGAACCCCGCCCATCATCTGCGCATGGGTCTGGCTGAACGCCGCGCCCTGCTCCACCGTTTCGCGCAGCCGCTCGGCCGATCCGGCCAGTGCGCAGGCCAGATCGGCCAGCTCCGCCAGATCCCCGCCGCGTAGCGCACAGGCCATCAGCACCGCGTCATTCCACCCCGTGCCCCAGGCCAGAATATCCGACAGCCAATCGGCCAGCTGATCGGCATCGCCCACATCGCCCGCCACCACGGCCTGCTCCAGCCCGTGGCTATAGGCGAACGCCCCGGTCGGGAACGCTGGCGACAGCCATTGCATCAGGCGCATCAACCCCAGCGTGGCGCCGTGTTCAGGCGTGGACATGAAAATGCCCTGGCCCATGCGAATGCCCGCCAAAACCATCGCCGTGATCATGGCCCATGGTCCGCCCCATGCCATAGGCACCGCCCTCCGGGCGGAACGGCTCCACGGTTTCCACCACCCGTGCGCCCAGCTGTTCCAGCATGGCGCGCAGCACGTGATCCTGACGGATGACCAGACGCAGCGGTTCGATCTGGCACGGCGTATGCCGGTTGCCGATATGCCACGCCAGCCGCACCAGATCCCCGGTGATCGACAGCACCGGCTCCAGCCCCGGCCGCACCTCGATCAGGCGGCCATCCTCTAGGGCAAAGGCCTCGCCCCCGGTCAGGTTGGTGACCTCGGGCAGATCGACCATGAAGCCGATTCCGCCCGCCGATTCCAGCCGCTTGCGGCGCAAAAACCGCCCCTCATAATCCAGCGCGATGAAATCCGCCGCCCCCTGCCATGTTCCGGCGGGCAGAACCCGCCCTGCGGTAAGAGATGTACTCATAATCACCTCAGTAGAGGAAATAACGCTGCGCCAGCGGCAGGCTGGACGCCGGTTCACAGGTCAGCAATTCACCATCCGCGCGCACTTCATAGGTTTCGGGGTTCACCTCGATCCGGGGCAAGGCCGCGTTCAGCCGCATGTCGGCCTTGCCGATGCCGCGCGTGCCGCGCACCGCCAGAACGGTTTTGTCCAGCCCCAGTCGGGCGCGAATACCATCGGCCTCGGCCGCCGCTGAAACGAAGGTGGCGCAACTGGCCCCCAACGCCTTGCCAAAAGCACCGAACATCGGCCGCATATAGAACGGCTGCGCCGGAATGGACCCGTTCGGATCGCCCATCTGCGCCGCGATGATCATCCCCCCCATCAGCACCATTTCCGGTTTGGCCCCAAAAAACGCCGGGTCCCACAACACCAGATCGGCGCGCTTGCCAACCTCGACCGAGCCGATATGCGCCGACATGCCATGCACGATGGCCGGGTTGATGGTGTATTTCGCCACATAGCGCCGGACGCGGAAATTGTCGTTCTCGCCGGTTTCCTCGGCCAGACGGCCACGTTGCTTCTTCATCTTGTCGGCGGTCTGCCAGCAACGCGTGATCACCTCACCCACCCGGCCCATCGCCTGACTGTCGGACGAAATGATCGAGATCGCCCCCATGTCATGCAAGATATCCTCGGCGGCGATGGTTTCCTTGCGGATACGGCTCTCGGCGAAGGAGACATCTTCGGGCACGCGGTTGTCCAGATGGTGGCACACCATCAGCATGTCCAGATGCTCTTCCAGGGTGTTCTGCGTATAGGGCCGGGTCGGGTTGGTCGAGGACGGGATCACATTGGCATGGCCCACCACCTTCAGGATGTCAGGCGCATGGCCGCCCCCCGCCCCTTCGGTATGAAAGGCGTGGATGGTGCGCCCCTTGAACGCCGCCAGCGTATTTTCCACGAACCCGGATTCATTCAATGTGTCGGTGTGGATCATCACCTGCACATCCATATCGTCGGCCACCGACAGACAGCAGTCGATGGCGCCCGGCGTGGTGCCCCAGTCTTCGTGCAGCTTCAGCGACGATGCCCCGGCGCGGACCTGTTCGACCAGCGCCTCAGGCAAGGACGCGTTGCCCTTGCCCGCCAGCGCGAAATTCATCGGCAGACCGTCCAGCGCCTGCAACATCCGCTCCATATGCCACGGCCCCGGCGTGCAGGTGGTGGCCAGCGTCCCATGCGCCGGGCCGGTGCCGCCGCCCAGCATGCAGGTGATGCCCGAATACAGCGAATCTTCCACCTGCTGCGGCGCGATGAAATGGATATGCGCATCCATGCCGCCTGCGGTCAGAATGCGGCCCTCACCGGCGATGATTTCCGTGCCCGGCCCGATGATGATGGTGACCCCCGGTTGCGTATCGGGGTTGCCCGCCTTGCCGATGGCATGGATCAGCCCGCCGCGCAGCCCCACATCCGCCTTGTAGATGCCGGTATGATCGACGATCAGCACGTTGGTGATGACGGTATCCACCGCGCCCCCCGCCCGGCTGATCTGGCTTTGCCCCATGCCGTCGCGGATCACCTTGCCCCCGCCGAACTTCACCTCTTCGCCATAGGTGGTGAAATCCTTCTCGACCTCGATGATCAGGTCGGTATCCCCCAGCCGCACCCGGTCGCCCGTCGTCGGCCCATACATGTCGGCATAGGTCCCGCGTGAGATTTTCGTCGCCATCACAGATCCCCCATCACGGCCTGATTGAACCCGAACACCCGCCGCGCGCCACGATAGGGCACCAGCCGCACATCACGCGTCTGGCCGGGTTCAAACCGCACCGCCGTGCCCGCCGCGATATCCAGCCGATACCCCCGCGCGGCGGCACGATCGAACGACAGGCCGGGGTTGGTCTCGGCGAAATGGTAATGTGACCCCACCTGCACCGGGCGGTCGCCGGTATTGGCCACGGTCAGGGTGATCGCGTCCTGCCCCGCGTTCAGGGTGATGTCGCCAGCGGCGGGAAAGATTTCTCCGGGAATCATCGGCCTACCTCAGCGAATGGGATGATGGACGGTGACGAGCTTGGTGCCGTCGGGAAAAGTGGCCTCGATCTGGATCGAATGGATCATCTCGGGGATGCCCTCCATACATTGCGCGCGGCTGATGACATGGGCGCCCGCCTCCATCAGATCGGCGACCGAGCGGCCGTCACGCGCGCCTTCGACGACGAAATCGGAGATGATCGCAATCGCCTCGGGATGGTTCAGCTTGACGCCACGCGCCAGCCGGTTGCGCGCGACAATCGCGGCCAGACTGATCAGCAGCTTTTCCTTCTCGCGGGGGCTCAGGTTCATGGGGTCCCTCTAGATTTGCCAGACACGCGGCGGTGGCGCGCCACGACGCAACACCGCCATCAATTTCAATATCTGCTGGCGCAATGGCCAGCCGTCGGATGCGATCAGCCGCACCACGCATTTGCCGTCAAAGCCCGAGGCCGCCGCCTGCACGCCCTCGACCGTCAGCGCCGCGCGTGCCGGGCTCAGCGCATCCTGTGCATCTTGTGCGCATAACACCAGCGTGGCAAAGGCCCGGCCCGTCCCCAAAATCGCGGCGCGCGGGGCGCGCAGGCAATCCGTCGTCAGGCCAAAGGGTTCCAGAAACACCGGGCGTCCGGCACGGGTGATACGGCGCCGGTCGATGAACCGCAGATCGCGCACGGTCTCGCCCATCGCCGCACGCCCCAGCACCACGGATTCCAGCATCAGGCACCCGGCCTGCGGCGCCAGATCAATCACCGTTTCACGGCGCAGATCGGCGTGATCGAACAGGATGGTTTCTTGCGGCAACCAATCCAGCCAGCCCCCCGGCCCCACCCGATGCCGCACGGCGACATGCGCGGGGCCATGTTCGGCGCGATAGGCACGCTCGGCCGATTGGGTGGTGGCGATCAGTGTGCCCGCGTCGATTTCACAGCCGTAGGACAGACAGTCGCCCGAGGTAAGCCCGCCCGCGGTATTCAGAAACACAGCCTCGGGCACACCGCGCACGCGCGGCAGCAGCGCCTTGGCACAGCCCTGCTGGCGCAGGTTGCGCAGACGCGCCCCGTCGAATGCCACCAGGGCCTCGCCCCGGGCACGCTGCATGCGGTTCAGACTGGACGTATCAAACATCTCATTCCCTCTTGCGTCCGGTCTACCCGCCCCGCCCCGATGCGTCTATCCCGCAGCGGCCCCCGTCGCCGATTTGCGGGGCATTTGCCGAAAATTCAGGCATCAACCCAGCGGCCCCGGCAAGCGTTCCTCGGACAGCAAGACATTCGCCTCGACCTGCCCCAACCCCGGCAAGGTCATGATCCGGCGGCGCAAAACGCGCTCGAAATCGGCGATGTCGCGGGCGCGTATCTTCAGCCGGTAATCGAACAGCCCCAGGACGTGCTGCACCACCTGCACCTCGGGGATGGCGGTGACGGCGCGTTCGAAATCCTCCAGGCTGACACGGCCCTTGGTCGCCAGCTTGACCCCTAGAAACACCGTCACCCCGAAACCCGCGGCGGCATGATCCAGCACTAGACGCCGCCCGGCGATCACGCCTTCGTCTTGCAAACGCCGCACCCGCCGCCAGCACGCCGGTTGCGACAACCCCAACCGCCGCCCAAGCGCACCGGCCGACAGGGTCGCGTCCGCCTCCAGCGCGCGCAAGATCGCCCGGTCCAGATCATCCAGCGCGATCACAACGGCAGCTCCGCCGAATCCTTGATGGTCGAGATCAGCATCAAGGCCTCGGTATCCTGAATATGCGGCAAGGTCAGAATGCGGGCGCGGTAAACTTCCTGCCAATGCGCCATATCGCGGGCAATGACGTTCAACCGCACATCGGTCTGGCCCAGAAATGTCTGGATCTCCAGAACCTCGGGCACCTCACGCGCGGCGGCCAGGAATTCGTCAAAGGCGCGGGGGTGGGTCTTGTCCAGGGTGAAGCGCAGTGAGACCTCGACCTCCCAACCCAGCCTGCGCCAGTCGATCACCACCTGCGCCCCGCGAATGACCCCCGCCTCACGCAGCCGCTCGATCCGGCGCCAGCAGGTGGCCGTGGTCAGCCCGGCACGTTCCGCCAGATCGGCGGTGGCCATGGCCGGTTCCGCCAGCAGATGACGCAGGATGCGCCGGTCCGTCTCATCAATCTGCATGACTGTTTCATCTTCAAAATAATTGACGAATGATTTTTACGTTTTTAGCTGAATTTCTACAATAGTTGATCTGAACCTTTTCCCGAATTGCCTATCCTGCATGCAGACATTCAATGGAGGAATGACATGCGCGTGTATTATGATCGCGATTGCGATGTGAACCTGATCAAGGACAAAAAGGTCGCCATTCTTGGCTACGGCTCGCAAGGGCATGCCCATGCGCTGAATCTGCGCGACTCGGGCGCCAAGAACCTGGTTGTGGCGCTGCGCGAAGGTTCGGCCTCGGCGAAGAAGGCCGAAGCCGAGGGCCTGAAGGTCATGGGCATCGCCGAAGCCGCCGCCTGGGCCGACCTGATCATGTTCACCATGCCCGACGAATTGCAGGCCGAGACCTACAAGAAATACGTCCATGACAACCTGCGCGAAGGCGCGGCGATTGCCTTCGCCCACGGCCTGAACGTGCATTTCGGCCTGATCGAGCCGAAAGCCGGCGTCGACGTGATCATGATGGCCCCCAAGGGTCCCGGCCACACCGTGCGTGGTGAATATGTCAAGGGTGGCGGCGTGCCGTGCCTGGTGGCGGTTGCGCAGGACGCGACCGGCAAGGCGATGGATATCGGCCTGTCCTATTGCTCGGCCATCGGCGGTGGCCGTTCGGGCATCATCGAGACCAGCTTCCGTCAGGAATGCGAAACCGACCTGTTTGGCGAACAGGCCGTGCTGTGTGGCGGTCTGGTCGAACTGATCCGCATGGGCTTTGAAACCCTGGTCGAGGCCGGTTATGAACCGGAAATGGCCTATTTCGAGTGCCTGCACGAAGTGAAGCTGATCGTCGACCTGATCTATGAAGGCGGCATCGCCAACATGAACTACTCGATCTCGAACACCGCCGAGTATGGCGAATATGTTTCGGGCCCGCGGGTTCTGCCCTACGACGAAACCAAGGCGCGGATGAAGGCGGTTCTGACCGACATCCAGAACGGCAAATTCGTGCGTGACTTCATGCAGGAAAACACCGTTGGCCAGCCCTATTTCAAGGCGACCCGCCGCCTGAACGACGAACACCAGATCGAGCAGGTCGGCGCCAAGCTGCGCGCGATGATGCCCTGGATCGGCAAGGGCAAACTGGTCGACAAGGACCGCAACTGATCGCTGCGACCAGTGGATGGGGGCACGCCCCCATCCTGCGCCGCTGAAAATGACAAAGCCGAAGCAGGGCCAACCCGCTTCGGCTTTGTTGTTCCCGCGCCCCTGCCGGGGTCAGGCCGCGCGTTCGACCGCCGCGACGATATCATCCACCACCGCATTCAAGACGGTCTCATCGTGACATTCCGCCATGACGCGGATCAACGGCTCGGTCCCGGACTTGCGGATCAACAGCCGCCCCTGACCGGTCAGGCGCGCCTCGGCCTCGGCAATGACCTTTTGCACCGCCTCGGTATCCAGCGGCTCATGACCCGCCGCGTAGCGCACGTTCTTCAGCAGTTGCGGCACGGTTTCAAACTGACGGGCCAGTTCCGAGGCCTTGCGCCCGGTCTCGGCCATCGCCGCCAGAAACTGCAGCCCCGCCATCAGCCCATCCCCGGTGGTGGCATAATCGGTCATCACGATATGGCCCGATTGTTCGCCACCCAGATTGAAGCCCCCCTCGCGCATCCGTTCGACCACGTAACGGTCCCCGACCTTGGTGCGCTCCAGCCGCAACCCCTGTTGCGTCAGGAACCGCTCCAACCCCAGGTTCGACATCACCGTCGCCACCAATGCGCCGCCGCGCAACGTGCCCGCCTGCGCCCAGCGGCTGGCGAACAGCGCCATGATCTGATCGCCATCGGCCACCGCACCGGTCTCGTCGATGATCATCACCCGATCGGCATCGCCATCCAGCGAGATCCCCAGATCGGCGCCATGCGCCACCACCGCCTCGGCGGCGGTGCGGGTGTAGGTCGAGCCACATCTGTCGTTGATGTTGTGCCCGTTCGGCGCCACGCCCACCGGGATCACCTCACAGCCCAATTCCCACAGCACTTCGGGGGCCGCCTTATAGGCCGCGCCATTGGCACAATCGATCACAACCTTCATGCCCGACAGGCGCCCCCGCGCCGGGAACGTGGTCTTGGCATATTCGACGTAACGCCCGACGCCATCGTCGATGCGCTTGGCACGCCCGATGTTCTGCGGCTGGGCCGGGCGGATGTCACCGGCGACCATCGCCTCGATCTCGGCCTCGGCGGAATCCGACAGCTTGAAGCCGTCGGGACCGAACAGCTTGATGCCATTGTCCTGCGAGGGATTGTGGCTGGCCGAGATCATGATCCCCAGATCGGCCCGCATCGAACGCGTCAGATACCCCACCGCCGGCGTCGGCACCGGCCCCAGCAGCAGCACATTCATCCCCGTCGAGGTCAGCCCCGCCGTCAGCGCATTTTCCAGCATATAGCCCGACAGACGCGTATCCTTGCCGATCACCACCCGATGACCATTGCCGCGATCAACCCGGAAGTAGCGCCCCGCCGCCGCGCCCAGCTTCAAGGCCAGTTCGGCCGTCATCGGCCAGCTGTTCGCCTCGCCGCGCACACCATCGGTGCCGAATAGTTTCCGCGTCATTGCGCATCCCCCACATATTCTTGTTCTTGATTGATGGCGCCCCACAGCCGCAGACCCTGCGCGATTTCGGCCACATCATGCACCCGGTGTATCTGCACGCCCTGCGCCACCCCCGCCAGCGTCACCGCCAGCGTGCCCGGCATCCGGTCACGCGCCACGCCCGCGCCGCCAACCTTGCCGATGAAGCCCTTGCGCGACACCCCCAGCAAGATCGGGCAACCGAGCGCGTGAAACAGGCTCAGCCCGCGCAGCAGTGCCAGATTATGGGCCAGCGTCTTGCCAAAGCCGATGCCGGGATCGGTGATGATGCGGTCGCGGGCGATCCCCGCCGCCTCGGCCACCGCGATGCGGTCGTGCAAATAATCGTAAACGTCCAGCAACACATCATCGTAATGCGGCGCCACCTGCATCGTCGCCGGGTCGCCCTGTGCGTGCATCAGGCAAACGGGCGCCGTCCCGACGCTGGCCGCCATTGCCGGGTCGAACTCCATCGCCGTCACATCATTGACCAGATCGGCCCCCGCCGCCAGGGCCGCCGCCGCAACCCCCGCCTTGCGCGTGTCGATGGAAATCGGCGTGCGATACCCACCGGCCCGCAAGGCCGCGATCACCGGCGCGGTGCGGGCGATTTCCTCGGGCACCGGCACATCATCGGCCCCCGGACGGGTGGATTCGCCGCCCAGATCCAGCATGTCGGCGCCCGCGTCGGTCAGTTCTCGCGCCCGCGCCACCGCCTGTTCGGTGGCGTTGAACCGGCCACCATCTGAAAAGCTGTCGGGCGTGACGTTCAAAATACCCATGATCTGCGGGCGGTGAAAATCCAGCCCCGCCACCGGCGCACGCGGCGCGGCAATCCGGTGCAACACATCGGGTGGTAGATTCCCCGCCGCGATCATGCCCTGCGGCCCCTGCCGCGACAGCACCTGGGCGTGGGTGAACCACCCCCACCCCCCCGCGACAGGCAGGGCAGTCCGGGGACGCAGCGCATCGGTCTGCACAATCGGTCGATAGTATTGTTTCATCTGCCCCATATCGCGCCAAGGCCGAACCTTGGCAAGCCTCAGGCGGTGACGGACACCACAGGCACGCGGCTTCCTGCCGGGGCTGAAACATCGCCGTGAAGCTCCAGCCGCGTTGCGGCCATCTGTTCGGCCAGCCACAATGCCAGCGCCACCCCGTCGCGCACCGCCCCCTTGGGCCCATCAACCGCGTCCAGGACCAGCTTGGACGGCGCCCAGACCACCATCTGCTGATGGCGCATCGCCCAATCCATTTCCGTGCGCGTCGCCACCACCACACAGCGCGGGTCACGCGCGGCCAGCACCCAGGCGTTCTGCTCGATCGCCAGCAGGTCGATGCGGCGCTGCGTGGGCTTTTGCCCACTGACCGGCACCGCCGTTTCGGGCAATCCCACCGCCAGGATCACTGGCGCCCCTGCCGCCTGCAACCGGTCCAGCCGTGCCGCCAGATCCGGCGCGGCGATGATGGCATTCGACAACCAGGCCACCACGGGGTGCAACACCTCGTCGGGTTCACCGCTGGCCGCCAGCGGCTGGGCGGCGCGCGCGCGGGCGATCTCTACCCCAAGCGCCCCCGGACCCCGGTCCAGTTTCTCGATCCGCACGAACACCCGCATCGCCTGCGGTTCGGCCAGAATGCGTTCCGCCACACGCGCCGCCAGCGTTTCCAGCAGGTTCAGCCGTTCCGCCGCAAGCTCGGCCGAGATGGCCTCGGTGATACGGTCATAGGACAGGATGCGGTCGACATCATCCAGCAAGGGCGTCTGCGCCGGGCGCACCTCGACCACCACATTGAACCGCAGCCGCTGACCGTGGCCCCGCTCTTGCTGGAACGCCCCGATATCGGCGCTGACGATGTGGTCGCGCAGACTGATCCGGTCGCGCGGATCGGCCGGGGCCGAGGCGATAGCCCGTTCCTCGGGATGCGCGAAGGCAAGGGTGGTATCGGGATTGGTCATCGGCGTGGCGGTCCTGCTGGTTCGACCAGCCAGATATAGAAACGGGGTGGACCGAAGCCCACCCCGAAACGTCACATGAGTGGTGACAAACGACCTCAGTTCGAGGCGGTGCGCACCGGTTTACGGTAAAACAGATGCGCACCGATATTGGCGGTATTGACGAACCGCTTGGACCAGACCGGACGCACGGACCGGGTATGGAAATACGTCGCCCCGTCGGTCAGGTTGCGCGGCGCACCGTCCAGCATCGCCTGCGCGATCCTGAGCGATTGCCGGTAGGCGGCGGCATTGGCTGGCTTGTCGGACCGCCCGTCACAGACGAAGCTGAACTGGCAGCTGCCACCGCTGCGTTGATTGACGACACCGCAGACGCTGCGCGGGAACGCCCCGTCATCGACACGGTTCAAGATGACCTCGGCCACGGCCTGTTGACCGGCCACGCCCTCGCCCCTGGCCTCGTGATACAGTGCGCTGGCAAGGCAGGCGGTCTGCGCATCGGCATCGGGTGCGGGTTGGCGTGACAGCCAGCCTTCGGTCAGACGCGACGGCGGCGTATCCGCATCCGTCGCGGTTGCCATCGGTGCCGACACCATTGTCGACAGATGGTCTTCGGGAACCGCATCAAATCCGGCACGTTCCTGTACCAGAACGGAAACGAGTCCCGACTGCATGACCCCTTCGGGGATATTCGACTGGCTTACCGTCACTTCGGCACGCAAGCCTCCGGCAAGGGCAAGAAGGACAATGGCGCCCCCCGTCCAGCTTTTCAGCACTGACATGTGTATCTTCCGATAAGATCGACGCCCCAGCCGCAAGAGCGACCGGAACCCGGGGCGAATACCCGAAACCGGGAACCCCTGTCCACACACCGACTGAAAAATAGGCGAAATTCCGCCGCAAGCACAAAGATATCGGGGCCGAATCACCCCCCGCCATCTCTTCCCTGATGTAAAGGCAACCACCTGATAACGCCAGTGGAATCGCGTCGCCCCGAGGTAGTTACGGACGCTTTTCGGCCTTGGGTGCCAAAAGCGCGAAATGTGCTGCGGCCAGACGTGCAACCGGCACCCGGAACGGCGAACAGGACACATAATCGAACCCCGCCGCCCGGCAAAAAGCGATTGATTCGGGGTTCCCGCCATGCTCCCCACAGACCGAAATGGTCACCTCGGGCCGGGCGGCACGCCCCCGGCTGGCGCCGATCAACAGCAATTCGCCGACCCCTTCGACATCCAGAATATGGAACGGATCCTCGGCGTAGACCCCCTGTTTCACATAGGTGGACATGAACCGCCCGGCATCATCACGCGACAGGCCATAGGTCATCTGCGTCAAGTCATTGGTTCCAAATGATAGAAAATGCGCGTGTTCGGCGATCTCGCCCGCGCGCAACGCCGCACGCGGCGTTTCGACCATCACCCCCAGACGGTAGGTGAAATCGGCCTTCATCTCGCTGCGCACCGCCGCCGCCACGGTTTCGATCCGCGCCTTGACGATTTCCACCTCACGCGCGGCCGAGACCAGCGGGATCATCACCTCGGGCACGATGGGCGCACCGCGACGGCCGGCCTCGACGGCGGCCTCAAAAATCGCGCGGGCCTGCATGTCGTAGATTTCCGGCACGGTGACGCCCAGACGCACGCCGCGCATCCCCAGCATCGGGTTGAATTCACGCAGCGCCTCGCACCGACGGGTGACCTCGGACAGCGGCCGATCCAGGGCTTCGGCCAGTTCGCGCATCCCCTCGCGGTCATGCGGCAAAAACTCGTGCAACGGCGGGTCAAACAACCGGATGCATACCGGAAGGCCCGCCATGATCTCGAAAAGGGCGGTGAAATCAGCGCGCTGCATCGGCAACAGCCGCTCCAGCGCGATGCGGCGGTCATTCGGCGTGTCGGCAAAGATCATCTCGCGCATCAGCGTCAGGCGATCCTCATCAAAGAACATATGCTCGGTCCGGGCCAGACCGATCCCCTCGGCCTCGAACATCCGGGCGGTGCGGGCGTCGTCGGGGGTGTCGGCATTGGCGCGGATACCGATATCGCGCACATTGTCGGCCCATCGCAGCAAGGTGCGGAACCCATCATCCAGCGCCGGTTCCAGCATGTCGCACCGCCCCGCCAGAACCGCGCCGCTGGTGCCATCGACGGTCAGCGTGTCGCCTTCGTGGAACACCCGGCCATCGGGCGCAGTCACCGTGCGGTCACGCGGGTTGATCACCAGATCGGCGCATCCGACAATGCACGGCAACCCCAGCCCGCGTGCAATCACCGCCGCGTGGCTGGTCATGCCGCCGCGCTCGGTCAGCACCGCCACCGCCGCGTGCATGCCGCGCACATCCTCGGGCACGGTTTCGCGCCGCACCAGAATGCAGGGCTCATCACGCGCCGCCGAGGCCTGCGCATCACCCGCATTGAACACGATCCGCCCCGTCGCCGCTCCCGGCGAGGCCGCGATGCCGCGCCCCAGCAGGTCCTGCGTCCCGCGCGGATCGACCTGATAGTGCAGCAATTCGCTGAGCGCGCGCGGCTCTACCCGCAACAGCGCCTCTTCGCGGCTGATCACCCCGTCTTCGGCCAGCGCCACCGCAATCCGCACCGCCGCCCGGCTGGCGCGCTTCACCCGCACCGCGTCGATCAAGGCGGGCTTGCCGCCTTCGACGGTGAATTCGATCTGCATTTCCTCGCGCAGCTTGGCCCGACACCGCGCGCCATAGTCGATCAACTGCGCGAACAGCGCCGGATCGGCCTCTTCCAACGAGGCGCCGCGTGGATCGCGGGTCAGATACAGCGTCTCGACCGAGGCCTTGCGCCCCTGCGCCTGCCCCCGGAACCGCCCGGTGATGCGTGGCTGGCCGGTGACCGTATCGACGAATTGCATCTCGCCCGAGCCTGACAACCCCGGCCCGATGCCCAAAGCCATGCGCTGGATCACCAGACCCAACGGGGCCTCGGGGGGGGCGCCCTTGGCCTGACGCAACAGCCGCGCGGTCGTGCCCTCCCACGCCCGCGCCATGGACCGCAGCACCTCAGCCATCTGCCGGGCCGGGGATTGCGGAAAATCCTCATCGGTTTCGGAGCGATACACCGCCAGCGCCGTGGCCAGCGCCCCCGGCCCCGGATCGGCATGGAACATATCCGGGTCCAGCCGCGCGACATTGATGGCATAGTTCTGCACAAAGCGCAGATACAGCGCATCCGCCGCCTCGGCCCCATGCGAGGCGATCAGCCCCGCATGGACCGCATCGTTCATCCCCACATTCAGCACCGTACCCGGCCCGCCCCATTCGGGGTTTTCGGGGCTGGAGCGCACCGAGACCAGAAAATCCGCCCCGAAAACCGCCGCGATGCGGGCGGTGTCGGCCATCTGCCCGGCGGCAATCGCCCGCACCGTTTCGGTGGGCAGCGCCACGGTCTGTGGCACCGGCATATCCAGACGTATCAGCCGTTGCAGGCACTTCGCCCGCCAGCCGTGGCGTTCGGGTCTGATTTCGGCTGAGGGCACGAGTTCGATAAACTCGGCAAAATCCGCATGTTTCTGCATCGCAGCATTCTCCCCGTCCCAAGGCAGGATATGCGGAACCGCAGCCGACGCAAGTGTAACGCCGATGTGACGCCAAAAATCCGGGCCGGGGCGTGGCCCGCCAGCACAAAGCACCGGCGGGATCCAGACGAAAAGCTGCGGGGAATTAACCCTCGATCTTGGTCAGATCGGCGACCGACAGACAAATCTGGCGGATGCGCGACAGCAGATTCAAGCGGTTACGGCGCACTACCTGATTGTCGGCATTGATCTGCACCGCCGTGAAGAACGCGTCGATGGGCGCGCGCAACGCCGCCATCGCGGCCATCGCGGCGCCGAAATCCTGGGCCTGCATCGCCGGGGCAATGGCGGCCTGCGCACGATCCAGCGCGGTGAACAGCGCCTGTTCCTCGGCGGTATCGGCAAATTTCGGATCGGCGCCAAAGCTGTATTCGACACCGTCCTTGGCCTCGGCCTGGGCCAGGATGTTGTTCGCCCGCTTGAACCCCTGAATCAGGTTGGTGCCATCATCGGTTTTCAGGAATGCGGTCAGCGCCTCGGCCCGGTTCACCACCAGCGCCAGATCATCCGCCCCCGGCATCGACAGCACCGCGTCGATCACGTCATACGGGATGTTCTGGTCCTTCAGGAAAACCTTGAGCCGATCGTGGAAAAACGCCAGCAGATCGGCCGCATCCGTGGCCGGATTGGCCCCGGCAAAGACCGGCAACAACGGCAGACGCAGGCCATTCGCCAGCACCAGCCGGATCACCCCCAACGCGGCGCGACGCAGCGCGAAGGGGTCTTTGGACCCGGTCGGCTTTTCGTCGATGGCCCAGAACCCGGTCAGCGTGTCGATTTTGTCGGCCAGCGCCACCGTCACCGTCACCGGCGCGGCGGGAACCTCATCAGAGGGTCCCAGCGGCGAATAATGCCCCTTGCAGGCCTCGGCGACAGCCGCGGGCAAACCGGCGGCCCGGGCGTAATAGCTGCCCATCAGCCCCTGCAGTTCCGGGAATTCGCCCACCATCGCGGATCGCAGATCGGATTTCGCAACCTGTGCCGCCTGCATCGCCAGATCGGGATCGGCCCCGGTCAACTGCGCGATGTTCCGCGCCAGCACCGCGATCCGGGCGACGCGCTCGGCCTGCGATCCCAGTTTGTTGTGGAAGGTCACCTGCGCCAGACCGGCGCCCATGCCCTGCATCCCCTCGGTGCGCACCACCCGCAGGTCATGTTCCCAAAAGAACTTCGCATCCGACAACCGCGCCGACAACACCTTCAGGTTGCCCTTCAGGATCGTCGCGCCATGATCGGCGGTTTCGCGATTGGCGACGGTGACAAAGCCCTCGATCCGACCGGTTTTCGGGTTCTTGACCGAGAAGAACTTCTGATGTTCCTTCATCGAGGTCTGCAACACCTCGGGCGGCAATTCCAGAAATTCGGGCGCGATATCGCCCAGCAGCGCGACCGGCCATTCGACCAGCCCCGCCACCTCGACCAGCAGGCCGCGATCTTCCACCAGCTCCAGCCCACGGGCAAAAGCCAGAGTCTGCGCATCGGCCCAGATCGTTTCGGCCCGGGCGGCGCCGTCCAGCACCACGTAGGCCGATTTCAGCTTCGCGGCATAATCCTCGAAAGAGGTCACCGCGAATTCACCCGGCGCCATGAAGCGGTGCCCGCGCGTGGCATTACCCGCCCGGATCCCGTCGATATCCAGCGGCACGATCTGTGATCCGGTCTCATCGCCCAAAAGGCACAGGATCGAATGCAGCGGCCGCACCCACCGCAGATTGCCCGCCCCCCACCGCATGGATTTGGCCCAGGGGAAGGTGCGGATGGTCTTTTCCAGAACCTCGGCGATGATATCAGGCGCCTGACGGCCCGGTTTCGTCACCACGGCATAATAGACTTGGCCCTTTTTGTCGTCGCGGATCTCCAGCTGATCCAGCGTCAACCCGGTCGAACGCAAGAACCCCTCGACCGCCTTTTCGGGCGCGGTGGTCGCCGGCCCCTTGCGTTCCTCGTGCAGGGTCGGGCTGGTGGTCGACAGCCCCTGCACCGCCAGCGCCAGACGGCGCGGCGTGGAAAACGCCGCCGCATGGGCATAGGTCAG
>DASWPI010000003.1:0-4146 GCA_036398515.1 Paenirhodobacter sp. | reverse complement strand
AACAGTGGCGATTGCTGCGAGGAAATCTGGCTCAGCGCCTCCTATCCCGTGGCCGAACCGCTGACCATTGGTTTCCTCTATCGCGATGACTTGCAGGACCTCGTCCGATATCGCCCGTTCTTCAACTACGATCTCGGCGGCGGCTACGGGCTGGCCGGTTTGCTGCAGAAGGCCGACGGGCAGGATGGTATCTACGGCAAGATCGAAGTGTCGAAGAAACTCGATGACGGCATGAGCATCGGGGTCGCCTATCACGACCGTTCGGACGCCGACAAGATCATCGAATTGAAGCTTTCGTTCAACACCGCCTTCGGCGGCTGACGTAACCGGCCGGGGCTTTTCCGGCCCCGGTCCCATCTGACAGGAAAAGAGATGACATCTACGTGGAGATTTTCGTTTTTGGGGGAGCGTCACCGGGCGTTGGGTTCTGGGCTTGAGGATTGGTCCGGGATGGGAACGGCGTGGTCTTATGCCGGCGATCCGGTTGCCGAATACCTGGCGATCCGCACGAAGGCGGGGTTGATGGATGTGTCGGGGCTGAAGAAGGTGCATGTGACGGGGGCGGGGGCGAGCCATGTGATCGACCGCGCCACGACGCGCAATGTCGAGAAGCTGATGCCGGGGCGGTCGGTCTATGCGGCGATGCTGAACGATGCGGGGAAATTCATCGACGATTGCGTGATCTACCGCACCGGGCCGAATGCGTTCATGGTTGTGCATGGCTCGGGCCAGGGGTTTGAGCAGCTGACGATGGCGGCGGCGGGGCGCGATGTCTCGGTGCGGTTCGATGACAACCTGCATGACCTGTCGCTGCAAGGGCCGCTGGCGGTGGATTTCCTGGCCAAATATGTGCCGGGGATCCGGGATCTGGCCTATTTCGGGCATCTGCAAACCTCGCTGTTCGGCGTTCCGGCGATGATCTCGCGCACCGGCTACACCGGTGAGCGCGGCTATGAGCTGTTCGTGCGGGGCCAGGACGCCGCGATGATCTGGGACCGGATCCTGGCCGAGGGCGCGGATATGGGGATCATCCCGTGCCGGTTCACCACGCTGGATCTGCTGCGCACCGAGAGCTATCTGCTGTTTTTCCCCTATGACAACAGCGAGATGTATCCGTTCGACAATGCGCCGGGTGGCGATACGCTGTGGGAACTGGGGCTGGATTTCACCGTCTCGCCGGGCAAGACCGGGTTCCGTGGCGCCGAGGAGCATTACCGCCTGAAGGGCAGGGAACGCTTCAAGATCTGGGGGCTGAAACTGGTGGGTGAGGTGGTGCCGGACAACGGCGCCGCGGTGCTGCGCGATGGTCAACAGGTGGGCGTGGTGACGCAGGCCATGCATTCGCCGTTGAACGACTGGACCGTGGCCATTGCCCGGCTGCCGGTGGATTGCGCCAACGCGGGCACGGCGCTGACGGTTGTCGGGCCGGACGGCACCGAAATCGCGGCGACCAGCGCGGCGATGCCGTTCCACGACCCGGACAAGAAACGCCGCACGGCCAAGGGCTGATCCATCACCGGCAGGGGCGGCAGCAGACCGCCCCGCCCGCCACCAACAGGGACACCGCCATGCCACGAACGGAATTCAGCCCGTCGATCCGCAGCCGTCCGGTCTATCCGGGGCTGGAATCGCAGGGCGCAACGCCTGCCTTGATGCTTGCCGATGCCGAAGGGGCCGAGGCGCTGATCGACCTTGCCGCCCGCGATGCCTCGGTGCTGGATCAGGCGCATGTGATCTATATTCCGGGCGTCGATGGCGCCCGGCTGCGGGCCCTGGGCGCGCGGATGTATCATGAGGCGCCCAGCTACGCCGCCTGTCTGGAACGCTATCGCAAGGCCCTGGCCGATGCGCATATGGGCACCCAGCTGTATCTGGCGGGCACCGAGGGGCTGATCGGTCAGGCCCTGGCCGAGGCGCTGGCGGCGGGTCTGCCCGCCGATGCGATCCAGACCGAACATCGCGGCTCTGTCGCGCGGCGGATGCAATGTGTGCATTGCAAGGGCATCACCGAAAACGTCACCACCGATCCGTTCGTCTGCACGCATTGCGGGCTGAACCTGTTCGTGCGGGACCATTACTCGCGCCGTCTGGGGGCGTTTCAGGGGGTCTGCGTCGATGCCGAAACCCCGGGCCAGATCCCCCCCGCGCAGGAGATCACGCCATGACCAGCCAGATGTTGCGGGTCACCGCCGTCACGCCGCTGTCGCCGCTTGTCACCCGGTTCCGGTTCCAGCACCCCGATGGCGCGGTGCTGCCGCTGTTTTCCGGCGGGGCGCATGTGGTGGTCGAGATGCCCGATGCCGGGATACTGCGGCGCAACGCCTATTCGCTGATTTCCGATCCGCTGGACGGGTCGGGGTATGAGATCGCCGTGCGGCGCCAGGATCAGGGGCGTGGCGGATCGCGGTTCATGCATACGCAGGTGCAGGCGGGCGACATGCTGCGCATCGGCGCGCCGGTCAACCTGTTCGCGCTGGACCTGCGGGCGCGCAAACATGTGCTGATCGCGGGCGGGATCGGGATCACGCCGTTTCTGGCGCAGGTGCGACAGCTGACGCGGCTGCAATTGCCGTTCGAGCTGCATTATTGCGCCCGCTCGCGGTCCGAGGCGGCGGGGCTGCATCTGTTGCCGGACCTGCCGCAGATCCAGATCCACATCTCGGATGAGGGCAACCGCCTGGAACCCGGCGCCGTATTGTCGCGCCAGCCGCTGGGCACGCACGTCTATATCTGTGGTCCCGAGGGGCTGATCGACGGGGTTCTGGATGCGGCAGGCCGGGTGGGCTGGCCGCGCGGTGCGCTGCATGCCGAGGCCTTCTTGGCGCCGCCACCCGGCGCGCCGTTCAATGTGCGGCTGGCGAAATCGGGTGTCACGCTGACCGTCGGTCCGCATCAAAGCCTGCTCGAGGCGCTGGAACAGGCGCAGATCGACGCGCCCTGGCTATGCCGCGGCGGGGCCTGTGGCCAATGCGAGACCACCGTTCTGTCGTGCAGGGGCCGCATCGAGCATCACGACCACTGGCTGAGCGATGCCGAGAAATCCGCGCAGACCAAGATCATGCCCTGCGTTTCGCGCTTTACGGGCGAAGAACTCATTCTGGACAGGTGATCCATGACCCTTCGGTTCAACGACGAAACCTTTCGTGACGATTACACCTATCACAATTCGCCCGCGGCGGTGCGGCGTTTTCCGTTTCCGTTCGATCAGGACAGTTACATGTATTCGGTCAACGTCGAGCCGCATCGCCGGACGCAGGCCGGATCGGTCTTCGCAAACCGCTTTGACGTGGATGAGCATTACGTCTCGGAGATGCGCGATCGGGCGATCACGCTGGCCGAAGATCCGCTGCGCTGTCAGTCGCTGCCGCATATGGACCTGGCGGGGTGGGATTTTCTGGAACTGGTGATGGTGTCGAAATCCGAGGATTACCCGGATCTGTTCGAGCTGCACCGGGATGGCGACCGCTGGCACTGGATCAACCGGCCGATGCAGATCGACCAGCGGTTCACCTTTCTGGACGCAACCACGCTGCCATGCGGCCCGCTGGAATACATCACCCGGCAGACCCAGGGCGACCATGCCTTGCTGGATCAACGCGACGGCAACCTGTGGATGGATGCGGGCATGGTGACCAGTCAGGCGGACTGGTCGCTGGACTTCAACATCGGGATGAACTGGTTCGAATGGCACGCCCCGGTGCCCAAGGCGCATGAGATGGGGGTGTTTCAGCGCGCGTTGAAATTTCTGCTGAACCTGCAACAGGGCGCGCCGTCGCGGCGGTTGAACTGGACGATGACGGTGAACCCGCGGCTGGATACCAGCCCCGAGAATTACCACAAATGGGGCCCGGAAAAGCGCACGATCACGGCGCAGAACGTGGGGCAGAAACAGTATCTGCGGGTGGAGTTGCAAACCCTGTGGCGGCTGCCGCGCTCCAACGCGATCGCGTTCCCGATCCGCAGCTACCTGATGTCGCTGGAGGATCTGGTGAGCGTGCCGAAATGGGGCCGCCGCCTGCACCGCGTGCTGCGCGATCTGCCCGACGAACTGGCCGAATACAAGGGGTTTGCCGTCAACCGCCCCACCATCGTCGCCTATCTGGCACGCTTCGACAACGGCGCAGAAACCTCGCCAGGAATTTCCCC
>DASWPI010000002.1:0-66384 GCA_036398515.1 Paenirhodobacter sp. | reverse complement strand
CATCAAACTGCGAGCTGTCGGTGATGTTGCACCCCTTCCCCGCAAGATACGTCGAGATCGCAGCAACAATCCCACGCTTCGTGGGGCACGTAACGGTCAGGCAGTATTTCGTCATCAAGTCTCTCCCGCAGGGTCTGACGCCTATATGGGGAAATTTCGGGGATTTCCCCCGTTCCCGTAGCGACGGATTACGATCACATTGCGTCACTTTGCCTGACATCCCGCCGATGAGCCGATGATTGGCCCCATCCTGCACGGCCCATGCAATTCTTCGATCTTGCGGACAGAAGCAGATTGACGGCGGGTGGATAATCTGGCGGCTTGCGTGCA
This sequence comes from Paenirhodobacter sp., assembly GCA_036398515.1. Classification (GTDB taxonomy): domain Bacteria; phylum Pseudomonadota; class Alphaproteobacteria; order Rhodobacterales; family Rhodobacteraceae; genus Rhodobacter. Next base: position 66,054 of record DASWPI010000002.1, on the reverse strand, counting down.
GTATGATTTTGAGTTGGGCGCGGTGCCACCCTGTCGCCCAATGCAGGAGGGATTGATGAAAGATTTTTCGTCCGCTGTCACGGCCGACGCCTTGCGCGACACCTTGCGCACGATTGTCGGTCAGGATCACGTGCTGACCGCCGCGCGCCACACCCGCCGTTACATTCGCGGCATCCGTTTTGGCGGCGGACCGGTCGCGGCGGTCGTCCGACCTGGGTCCCTGGTCGAGATGTGGCGGGCGCTGAATGCCGCGATCGCGGCGGGGCGGGCGGTGATTTTTCAGGCGGCGAATACCGGATTGACCGGGGGATCGACGCCCTGGGGCGATGATTATGACCGTGAGATCGTCCTGATCAGCGTGATGAGGTTGCGCGGTGTGCATCAACTGGACGGTGGCAAGCAGGTTCTGTGTCTACCGGGGGCCACGCTGGATACACTGGAAAAGACCCTGCGCCCGTTGGGGCGTGAGCCGCATTCGGTGATCGGGTCGTCATGCATCGGGGCCTCGGTTCTGGGCGGCATCTGCAACAATTCGGGTGGGGCGCTGATCCGGCGCGGCCCGGCCTATACCGAAATGACCCTGTATGCCGAGATCCGGCCGGACGGATCGGTGGCGCTGGTCAACCATCTGGGGATGGACCTGGGCGATGACCCCGAGGCGATTCTGGCGCGGGTTGAGCGTGGCGACCTGCCCGAGGTGGCTGCCAGCACCGCCTGGGCCTCGGATCATGAATACAAGGATCACGTGCGGGATGTCGATGCCCAGACCCCGGCGCGTTTCAATGCCGATCCGCGGCGGTTGCATGAATCGGCGGGCTGTGCGGGCAAGCTGGCGGTTTTCGCCGTGCGTCTGGATACCTTTGAATCTGAAAAGGAAACGGCGGTATTTTACGTTGGCACCAACGATCCCGCAGAACTGACCGAGATCCGCCGCCATATTCTGGGCAAGTTCGACAGCCTGCCGATTGCCGGGGAATATATCCATCGTGACGCCTATGATATCGCCGCGCGTTACGGCAAGGATACGTTCCTGTTCATTCAGAAGGCGGGCACCGACCGGATGCCTGCCCTGTTCGAAACCAAGGCACGGGTTGATGCCTTTACCGAGAAACTGGGGTTGGGCACGGCGATCTCGGATCGTATCGCGCAAGGCATCGCCAATCTGATGCCGCAGCATCTGCCCAAGCGGATGAACGACTATCGTGATCGTTATGAACATCACCTGATCCTGCGGATGGGCGGCACCGGCATTGCCGAGGCGCGGGCCTATTTCGCGGCAATGTTCCCCTCGGCGCAGGGCGACATGTTTGAATGCACTGCGGATGAGGGAAAATCCGCCTTTCTGCATCGCTTTGCCGTCGCCGGTGCGGCAGGGCGTTATCGCGCGATTCACGGCCGCACGGTCGAGGATATCGTGGCGCTGGACATCGCCTTGCGGCGGAACGACCGGGATTGGGTGGAACATCTGCCGCCTGAAATCGACAGCCAGATCGAAAAGAAACTGTATTATGGGCATTTCTTCTGCCACGTTTTCCATCAGGATTATGTGGCGAAAAAGGGCACCGATTGTCTGGCGCTGGAGCATGCGATGTGGCACCTGCTGGATGCGCGCGGGGCGGAATACCCGGCCGAGCATAACGTTGGCCACCTGTATCAGGCGCGCCCGGCCCTGGCGGATTTCTACAAATCCATCGATCCAACCAACAGCCTGAATCCGGGAATTGGCCAGACTTCGCGCTGCGCCCACTGGCATTGATTCATGGTTTTTCGGGCCGCGCTGGATCAGGGCGGCCTGTTGTTTTCCCGGAAGTGCTAGCGCAAACATTGGTTTGCCGGATCATGTAGCCTCGACATGCGCGGGCAAAGCGCATAGGCCTATCTGCGGCCACAAAAGATCAAACTTACTCATAAAATGAAAACAGTGAATCATTCATGAAAGACTGTTTACTCATCCCACCGGACAATCTACGGTCCCGTGGGGAATCGCACGCGTATTTGGGGGGAGAAGTGAGCGATCTTGAGCGTCAGGAGAGGATTGCCTTGCTGTTGCAGGGGCGTCCCTTTGCCACCGTCAGGGAAATTCAGGGATTGACCGGCGTTTCTGGCGCGACGGTGCGGCGCGATATTGAAAAACTGCATCTGGCCGGACGCGTGCAAAAGGTCTACGGCGGCGTCGCCGCCGTCGAAACCCCGCCCGAGCGGTCCACCGCGCTGCCGTTTCTGGTCAACCGTGATATCGCCGTGGCACAGAAGCGCGCCATCGCCCGTGAGGCGGAAAAGCTGGTGCGCGATGGCACCTCGATCATCGTGCATGGCGGGTCGACCTGCTTCCACTTCGGTTGCCGCATCGCGCAGCGCAATCTGCGGATCTATACCCATTCCATGCCGCTGGCCTCTTATCTGGCGGAACATGGCACCTGCCAGCTGACCGTGGGCGGCGGCGATCTGCACCGCGAGCCGGGGTTTCTGTATGATCCCTCGACCGGGTCGCACAGCTTTTACGCGTCGCAATTCTTTGTCGGCGCGCTTGGCATCAGCCCGGATGGCGTGCTGGAACAACACCCGTTGCTGGTACGGATGTCGCAAGAAATGAGCGCCTCGGCCGCCGAGGTGATCTTGCTGGCCGACAGCCGCAAATTCGATGCGCGTCCGCCGACCGTATCGCTGCCTTTTTCACGTATCGCGCGGATCGTCACCGATGACGGGCTGCGCGATACCGATGCCCGAATGCTGGAAGATGCCGGCGTCGCGGTGACCATTGCCCAGACGGAGAACGCGCCATGAGCCAGGATCAGGTCACGCCCATTCTTGAAATGCGCAACATTTCCAAGACATTCGGCCCGGTAAAGGCGCTGAAGGATGTCAGCCTGACGGTGCTGCCTGGTGAATTGCACTCGCTGATGGGGGAAAACGGCGCCGGGAAATCGACGCTGATGAAGGTGCTATCGGGCGCCTACAAGGCAGATCCGGGCGGCACCGTATTGATCAACGGCCAGCCGCAGGCCGAGAGTACCAACCCGATTGCGGTGATCTATCAGGAACTGTCGCTGGCGCCGAATCTGACGGTGGCCGAGAACATGTTCCTGGGCCGCGAACTGGCGCGTGGCGGTGTGGTGGACATGAAAGCCACGCTGGCGGGGGCAGAACCGATCCTGAAACGACTGGGGGTCAGCTTTGGCGCGCGTGACAAGGTGGATCACCTGTCGCTGGGGGAACGGCAGATGGTGGAGATCGCCCGGGCGCTGACCACCGATGCCCGGCTGATCGTGATGGATGAACCCACCACGCCGCTGTCCACCCGCGAGACCGACCGGTTGTTCGAGGTGATCGCCAGGCTGAAGGCCGACGGCATCGCCATCATCTACATCAGCCACCGCATGGAAGAGATCTACGCGCTGTCCGACCGCTGCTCGGTGCTGCGTGACGGGGTCTATGTCGGCACGCTGGATCGGGCGGAACTGTCGGCCGAGCGCTTGGTGTCGATGATGGTTGGCCGGGATCTGAACAGCTTTTACAAGAAAGAACACAGTTCGGAGGCGGCATTTTCGGGTGCGGCCCCGCTGTTGTCGGTGCGTGACATGGCCGATGACCGCATGGTGCGGGACTGCTCGTTCGATCTGCATGCCGGTGAGGTGCTGGGCATCGCCGGGTTGGTGGGGTCGGGGCGCACCGAACTGGCGCGGCTGATTTACGGCGCGGATGCCCGGCGGTCGGGCACGGTCGCGCTGAACGGCAAGACGCTGGATCTGCGTGGTCCGGGGGCGGCACTGGATGCGGGGATCGCCTATCTGACCGAGGACCGGCGCAAACTGGGCCTGTTTCTGGACATGACGATTTCCGAAAACATCAACGTCGGGGTGATGTCGCGCGATGCCCATGCGGGCGGGCGATTGAACTTTGTTGCGGCGGCGCGCCGGGCCGGGGCGGCGATGACCGCGCTGGCGGTCAAAGCCAAGTCGCACGGTGTAACGGTGGGCAGCCTGTCGGGGGGCAACCAGCAAAAGGTGCTGATCGCCCGACTGCTGGAAACCGATCCCAAGGTGGTGATCCTGGATGAACCCACGCGCGGCGTGGATGTGGGCGCGAAATCGGAAATCTACAAACTGATCGACGGTCTGGCCCGCAAGGGTGTGGGCGTCATCCTGATTTCCAGTGAACTGCCTGAAATCATTGGCGTGGCTGATCGTGTCCTGGTGATGCGCGAAGGCCGCATCTCGGGGCAGGTGCCCACGGTGCCGGGCGGCGCGATCAGCCAGGAGGCGATCATGGCGCTGTCGACCGGATCGGCGGGGCGTGCCCCCGCCGCGAATAATTCTGCGACGGAAGGAGCAATGCAATGACACAGAACAAGACCCCTGCCGCGCAGCTGAAAAGCATGATGGGCATGTTGGGCATGCTGCCCGTATTGATTGTGCTGGCCATCGTGTTTGAATTGATGAGCGGCCGGTTCATGAGCGTGAACAACCTGTCAAACGTGCTGCAACAGGCGTCGATCAACATCGTGCTGGCCTCGGGGATGACGTTCGTGATCCTGACGGGGGGTATTGACCTGTCGGTGGGCTCGATCCTGGCGGCCTCGGCGATGATGGGGGTGATCGTCTCGCTGATGCCCGAGATCGGCTGGCTGGGGATTCCAGCGGCGATGGCGGTGGGCCTGGCCTGTGGGCTGTTCAACGGGTTGTTGATCTCGGCGCTGAAGTTACCACCGTTCATCGTGACATTGGGCACATTGACGGCGGTGCGCGGGGTGGCCCGCTTGATGGGCGGCGATACGACCGTGTTCAACCCCGAATTGCCGTTTGACGTGATCGGCAATGGCAGCGTGTTCGGCATTCCCATTCTGGCGATCATCGCCGTGGCGGTGGTGCTGTTGTCGTGGTTCATCCTGAAGCGCACGGTGCTGGGCACCTGGATCTACGCGACGGGCGGCAACCCCGATGCGGCGCGCCTGACCGGGATCAAGGTGCCGCTGGTGCTGCTGTTCGTCTATGGCATTTCCGGGCTGTTCGCCGGTCTGGGCGGGGCGATGTCGGCGGCACGGCTGTATGCGGCAAACGGGCTGCAACTGGGTCAGGCCTATGAGCTGGACGCCATCGCGGCGGTCATTCTGGGCGGCACCAGCTTTGTCGGCGGTGTCGGGTCGATCTGGGGCACGCTGATCGGTGCGCTGATCATCGCGGTGCTGTCGAACGGGCTGATCCTGATCGGCGTGTCCGACATCTGGCAATATATCGTCAAGGGGCTGGTCATCATCGCCGCCGTGGCGCTGGACCGCTACCGGTCCAAGGGTGGCGCCCGCACCTGAGCGGGCCCGCAGTTTTTTCAACGCATCAGGGAGGATTTCATATGCGTTCCGTCAAGACCCTCATTTCCGCATTGGCCCTGGCCGCTGTCAGCGCCGTGCCGGTTTCGGCCAAGGATCTGAACTCCATCGGGATTTCGGTTGGCCTGCTGGGCAACCCGTTCTTTGTCGCCACCATCAAGGGCATCGAGGACGCGGCCAAAAAGATCAACCCGAACGTCAAGATCACCTCGGTTTCGGCCGATTATGACCTGAACAAGCAGGTCAGCCAGATCGACAACTTCATCGCGGCGGGTGTCGACATCATCATGTTGAACGCGGTCGACCAGAACGCCATCGCGCCGTCGGTCAAACGTGCGCGCGACGCGGGTGTGGTGGTTGCGGCCTTTGACGTTTCGGCGCCGGGCACCAATGTCACCGTGATGACCGACAACGTGAAGGCCGGCGAAAAGGCCTGCCAATACATCGTCGATCAGCTGGGCGGCAAAGGCAATGTGGTGATCGTCAACGGCCCGGCGTCGTCCTCGTTGCAAGACCGCTTCAAGGGCTGCCACAATGTGTTCGACAAATACCCGGATCTGAAACTGCTGTCGGATGATCAGAACGCACAAGGGTCGCGTGATGGCAGCCTAATGGTCAGCCAGAACATCCTGACCCGGTTCGACAAGATCGACGGCGTGTTCGGGCTGAATGATCCCACCGCCATCGGCTTTGTGCTGGCGGCGAAACAGGCGGGCCGCAGCGAGATGATCGTGACCGGGGTCGATGGCGCACCGGATACCGAATCCATGCTGAAATCGGGCACCAGCATCTTCAAGGCCTCTTCTTCGCAGGACCCCTATGTGATGGCGGGCCAGGCGTTGGACATGGGCTATCAGGTCCTGCAAGGCAACGTGCCGGCCGAACCGGTGGTCCTGCTGGAGCCGGAACTGATCACGCATGACAACATTGACAGCTACAAAGGCTGGACGGCGGCACGCTGATTTCCTGACCCTGCCCGCCGCACCCGATGTGCGGCGGGTTTCCCCTGTGAAAGCCGAATGCGATGAGCGATCTTTCCCTGCGCAATGCCGTTCTTGAGGCGAACCTGGACACCGTTCGACATGGGTTGATCCTGTCGACCTTCGGCAATGCCAGCGGCATAGATCGGGTGGCCGGACGTATCTACATCAAGCCCAGCGGTGTACCCTATGACGCGCTGACCGTGGATGACATGGTGGCGTGTGATCTGGATGGAACGGTCCTCGACAATCGGCTGCGGCCTTCGTCGGATCTGGCGACGCATGCGGTGCTGTATCGCGCCTTTCCGGCGATCGGGGCGGTGATCCATACCCATTCGACCTATGCCACCATCATGGCGCAGGCGCACCGGGCGATTCCGCCCCTGGGCACAACGCATGCCGATTATTTTCACGGCACCATCCCCTGTACCCGCCCGTTGACGGATGACGAGATCAATGGCGATTACGTCGGCAATACCGGCAAGGTGATCCTTGAGGCCTTTGCGGGCATTGATCCGCTGGAAATTCCCGGCGTTCTGGTGGCGGGGCACGGGCCGTTCGTCTGGGGCCGCACACCGCAAGAGGCGGTGTGGAATGCGGTGTTTCTGGAACAGATCGCCAGAATGGCCTGGCATGTGATGACCCTGAACCCTGCCCCCGCGCCGGTTTCACAAGCCCTGCTCGACCGTCATTATCTGCGCAAACACGGCAAGAACGCCACCTACGGCCAATAAGGAGTCCCCCCATGATCGTTGCGGGCGTCGATTTCGGCACGCTGAGCGTGCGCGTGACCTTGATGGAGACCGATACCGGCGCCACGCTGGCCGGTGCGATGGCATCCTATCCGCTGAAACGCAGTGCCGATGATCCGTTGCTGGGTGGGCAGGCGCATGCCGATCATATGCAGGCGCTGACCACCGCGATGCGGGCGGCGGTGGCGCAGGCGGGCATTGACGGCGCACAGGTCGCGGCGCTGGCCTGCGATACCACCGGGTCCAGCGTGGTGATGGTCGATCAAGACCTGCAACCGCTGGCCGATTACTACCTGTGGTGCGATCACCGCGCCCATCATGAGGCCGCCCAGATCACCGCGCTTGGCCGGGCCGAGGGGTTGGAGGCGCTGGATTGGTGCGGTGGCACCTATTCGCACGAATGGGGCTATGCCAAGGTTCTGCATTTCCTGCGCCACAACCCGGATCTGCGGGACCGCTTTGCCACCGCGCTGGAACATTGCGACATGGTGGCGGCGACGTTGTGCGGCATTACCGATCTGGCCGATCTGCCCCGCAGTATCTGTGCCGCCGGGCATAAATGGATGTATGGTGCCGCCTGGGGCGGGTTGCCGCCGCAGGGTTTCCTGTCGCGCGTCGATCCGCTGTTCGACGGTATCAACGCCAAGCTGGCCGGGCGTTATCTGACCTCGGACCAGATCGCCGGACATCTGTCGGTGGAATGGGCCGGGCGATTGGGGCTGCGGGCGGGCATTCCCATTCCCGTAGGGGCGTTTGACGCGCATTGGGATGCCATCGGCGCGGGCGCGCAACCGGGTGATGTGGTCAATGTCGTCGGGACCTCAACCTGTATCATCGGCATGGGGCCCGCCGGGTTCCGCCCGGTGCCGGGGCTGTGCGGCGTGGTGCCGGGATCGGTGCTGCCGGGTTATGCCGGAATCGAAGCCGGTCAATCCGCCACCGGCGATGTCTTCGAGGCCATCGCCCGGCGCGGCGGATTGAACCTGTCGCAGGTCTTTACCGATTACGCCGATACGCCCCCCGGCGGCACCGGCCTGCTGCGGATCAACTGGGATAACGGGGATCGGACGGTGCTGGTGCGCTCGGATCTGGGGGCGGTGACGCTGGGCTGGGACCTGAACCATGTCGCCGCGGATGAGTTGTATGCCGCGGTCGAGGGCATGGCCATGCATGTGCGCATCATCATCGAGCGTATCGCCCAAGGGGGGGCCGATTGTGCCCGCATCATCAACGCAGGCGGCATCCCGCAGAAAAACGATCTGTTGAATCAGATCTATGCCGATGTGCTGGACCGTCAGGTTCTGGTGCCCTCGCAATCGCCTGTCGGCACCGGATCATGCATCTTCGCGGCCGTCGCGGCAGGCGCATTTGATGGGTTCCAGTCGGCACAGGCGGCCCTGTGCGCGCCACCGCGCGTGTTCACCCCGCGTCCCGGCCACCGCGCCGGGTATGAGGGCCTGTTCGCCCTGTTCCGCGATCTGTATTTTGGTCTGGGGCAGGGACAGGCCTGTGATCTGGCGGCGGCCTTGCCGAAACTGCGCGGCTTCCGCCTGGCGGCGGCGCAGGGTAAATCCGGGACGGTTCCGGCCTGAGGCCGGCCACGAAAGGGAGGATGACATGACCACGACCCCCGCCAAGGACAGTGCCCACTACGCCAATCAGGACTGGTTGCTGGCGCAGGCCCGGGCGCTGCTGGATTTTCACGCAGGGGCGCTTGACCCCAAGGGCGGATTCCTGACGCTGGACCTGACCGGCCAACCGATGCCCACTGGCCCCGGTGGCGGCGAACGCGCGCTGCATGACATGACGCGGATGGTGCATTGCTATGCCATCGCCACCAAGCTGGGCTATCCCGAGGCGCGCGCGTTGGTTGATCATGGCATGGACTGGCTGTTGACCCGCCAATATGACGCCCGGAACGGCGGTTTTTTCTGGAGCGTCGATGACAATGGTCCGGTTGTCGGGCTGAAACAGGCCTATGGCCACGCGTTTGTCCTGTTGGCCGCCGCTTCGGCGCAGGGCGCGGGGCACCCGGACGCCGAAAAGCTGCGCGATCTGGCGATGCAGGCGCTATGGACCCATTTCTGGGACGAAGAGGCGGGCGCGGTCTGTGATACCTTTGCCGCCGATTGGACGGACGGTCTGGATTATCGCGGCCAGAACGCCAACATGCACCTGACCGAGGCGCTGATGGCGGCGCATGACGCCTGGGGCGATCCCATCTATCTGACGTCTGCCCGGCGCATCGCGCAGCGTATCATCAACGTCAATGCCCGCGCGGCGCGTTGGGTCGTGCCCGAACATTTCCATGCCGATTGGAGCCTGGACCCGGATTATGCGGGCGATGTGATGTTCCGCCCGTCGGGCACCACGCCCGGCCATGCGCTGGAATGGGCACGTCTGGTGCTGGAATTGTGGCAGCGCACCGGTCGTCAGGATGACTGGATGCCTGAGGCTGCGGCGGGCCTGTATCGGCAGGCGGTGGGGCTGGGTTGGCTGCCCGAGGGCGGCTTTGCCTATACGCTGGCGAATGGTGGCACGGTGTCGCGCGACTGGCGGCTGTGGTGGCCCTGCGCCGAGGCGATCAATGCGGCATGGGCCTTGAACCAGGTCACGCCCGATCCGTTCTGGGCCGGTTGGTATGATCGGGTCTGGGCGTTCGTCGACCGCAACATGATCGACCATGTGCATGGTGGCTGGGTGCATGAAATCGGCCCAAACGGCGAACCCAAGACCAGCGTTTTTGCCGGCAAGCCGGATATGTATCACGCGTTGCAGGCCTGCCTGATCCCGGCGGGGGTGTTGGGGCCGCGCTATCGGTAACGGCCAAATCGCGCGGCCACCAGCCGCGCGACCAGCGTATGGAAAATCAACGCCAGCCCGGTCACCACGGACATGCAGGCGAACACTAAGTCTATCCGCATTCGCCCGTTGGCATGGATCATCAGCGCGCCCAGCCCCTGCGATCCACCAACCCATTCGCCGATCACCGCCCCCACTGGCGCATAAACAGCGGCCAGCGTCAGCCCCGTGCCCAGGGCGGGCAGGGCGGCCGGAATGCGCACATGGCACATCAACCGCCACCGCGACGCGCCCATGACCTGCGCCAGATCCAGATAGGCGGCGGGCGTGCGCCCCAGCCCGTCCAGAAACGCCGTGGCCACTGGGAAAAAGGTCATCAGCACCGTCACCGCGATTTTCGGCGCCATCCCATAGCCCAGCCACAGCGTCAGGATCGGCGCCAGTGCAAAAATCGGGATCGTTTGTGAAGTCAACAGGATCGGGCGCAACACCATGTCGATGCGCGGGGTCATGGCCGAGATCAGCGCCACCGCCATGCCCAGTGCCGCGCCAAGACTGAATCCGGCCAGAACCTCGGTCGTGGTGCGCAAGGTGGCCAGGCTCAATTCATTACGATATCGCCACATCGCCTGCGCCACAGCGCCCGGCCCCGGCAACAGATAAGGTGCCAAGCCGGTCAGCGCGATCAACCCCTGCCACAGTCCCAGCCCCAGCAGAACCGCAATCAGAACGCGCCACATCATAGGGGTTGCATCAACTGCGCCATCAGGCGGGCCTGCGTGGCCAGAACATCGGGGGCATCGGGCGGGCGCGGTGGCGGGGCGGGCGGCGCCCTGTGCTGCGTCAGCCCCGCTTCGGTCAGCACCAGCAGGTGATCGGCCAGTCGGGCGGCCTCGGCCGGATCATGCGTCACCATCAGCACGGTGCGGCCGCGCAACAGATCCGCCGCCAGATCCTGCATGCGCAGCCGCGCCCGCACATCCAGCGCCGAGAACGGTTCGTCCAGCAGCACCGGGTCACGGTCCTCCATCAGGGTGCGCGCCAGAGCCACACGTTGCCGCTGCCCCCCCGACAGCGCGGCGGGCATTCGGTCCGCCAGATCGGCCAGCCCGACACGGTGCAACAGGTCCTGCACCCGCGTCCAGTCCGGAATCTGATGGCGCAGCCGGGCGCCAAGCGCCACATTCTGCGCGACCGTCAACCACGGCAGCAACGCGGCATCCTGTGCCATCAGGGCCACGGGGCGGGCGTTTTCAACCGCGCCCTGAAACCGCACCCCCGTGGGTAATCCGGCAATCAGCCGCAGGATCGTGGTTTTCCCCACACCCGACGGCCCCAGCAACGCCGTCCATCGCGCCCGTGGCAATTCCAGCCGTAGCCCCGCAAACAGCGGCACATCGCCCACCCATGCCGATCCGCTGAGGATCAGCCGGTCAGTCATGGGTGGGCCCCGGGGTCCAGCGCCAGCTTGGACACCGGCAGAACCGCATCGACCAGCCCGGCCTGGCGCAGGAAGTCTTCAAACCGCGCATATCGGCCCTGATCCAGTGCGGCGGGGCTGTGCGCGAACCGGGGCAGGGTATCAATCCACGCCTGACGGTTCAGCGCGTCCGACAGATCCGGCGAGGTGGCCGCAAAGGTCTGCCACGCATCGTCCGGGTGGTTCAGCATATCGTTCACCCCACGTTCCACCGCCGCCAGAAAGCGGTTGATGCGGTCACGATCCAGCGTTGCCGAATTCGCCACAAAAACCAATTCGTCATAGGCCGGCAGACCGGCCTCTTCGGGGTAGAAACACTTGCCTTCGCCACCCGCAAGTTTCATCTGGGTCAGCTCAAAATTGCGAAAGGCACCGACAACGGCATCGACCTGACCGCTCATCAGTGCGGGGGTCAGCGACCAGTTGACGTTGACCATTTCGACATCTGCGGGCACCAATCCGGCAGACCCCAGCATCGCCGCCATCATTGCGGTTTCGATCCCCGACAGCGAATATCCAACCTTGCGGCCCTTCAGGTCAGCCAAAGTCTGCACCGGGCCGTTTGCATCAACCATCAGACAGTTCAGCGGAGTCGAGACCAATGTCCCGACGCGTATCAGCTGCAGCCCCTCATGCACCTGCAAATGCAACTGTGGTTGATAGCTGACGGCCAGATCCGCGCGCCCCGCCGCCACCAGTTTTGGCGGTTCTGTCGGATCGGCGGGGGTGATGATGTCCACATCCAAACCGGCATCGTCGAAATATCCGCGCTGTTGTGCCAGAATGATCGGGGCGTGGTCAGGGTTTACATACCAGTCCAGGATCAGGGTCAGCTTGTCCCGCGCGGCGGCGGGTGTGGCTAGCATCAGCCCCGCCAACAGCGCGGCGGTCAGTCGGGAATGGATCATGAGGTCCTCTTGCGCGAATGAGGGGCCGCATGGCAGTTGAAACTCGACACATGTCATCCCCCTTGTGATCCGACAGGGGGATATACGGGACGGCACAGCGGCCAAGCCGCGTTTGATTGGCCGTCTCTACCCGTTCCCTCCGCCGGTATGAACCGGATCAGGTTCGATGGGTTGGCACAGCCTCTCAGCCCCGGTTGCCCGGGACACCCCAACGAGTAATCGCCCCGATCTTACGCCGCCCCGCCGCCGCGCGCAACCGCCACATCATCAGCCTATCGCAGCGATAGGCATGGGCTATTTGTGCAATCCCCCGCTATGCAGAATAATCCCGGCCAGCCCCCGTTGCCGTGGTTGCGGGGCACAAATCAGAAACGATCCTGCCAACAGGGATATCTCATGAAAAACATCATCGCCGCCGTGGTGGCCAGTTTCCTGACCTTTGGCCCGGCCCTGGCTGATCCGGTCACAGGCGGTCGCGCCAATGTCGTGATTCAGCCCGAGCCGCCCAGCCTGATGCTGGGTCTGGTGCAGAATGCGCCGACGCAACAGGTCGCGGGCAATATCTACGAAGGCCTGCTGCGCTATGACGCCAAGCTGAACCCGATGCCCTCGCTGGCCAAAAGCTGGGAGGTTTCGGCAGACGGGCTGACCTATACGTTCCATCTGGAACAGGATGTGAAATGGCATGATGGCCAGCCGTTCTCGGCCGATGACGTGGTGTTTACCGCCGATGTCTTCCTGCGGCAGTCGCATCCGCGGTTCCGCGCGATCCTGGCGCATGTCGACACCATCACCGCGCCCGATGCCAATACCGTGGTGTTCACGCTGAAATCGCCGTTCGGGCCGTTCATCAACGCCTTTGAGGTCGGCACGATGCCGATCGTGCCCAAGCACATCTACGAAGGCACCGATTTCGCCACCAATCCGGCAAACAATGCGCCTGTCGGCACCGGGCCGTTCAAGTTTGGCGAATGGCAAAAGGGGTCCTTCATCAAGCTGGTGAAGAACACCGATTACTGGGATGAGGGCAAACCCTATCTGGACGAGATCTACTGGCATGTGATCCCCGATGCGGCCTCGCGCGCGGTGGCCTACGAAACCGGGCAGATCGACATTCTGCCGGCCGGGTCGGTCGAGAACTTTGACATTCCGCGCATTGCCGCGCTGGACAATACCTGCATGACCGAGGCGGGTTGGGAATTGTTCGCGCCACAATCCTGGATCTGGCTGAACAACCGGCAGGGTCCGACGGCCAGCAAGGAATTCCGTCAGGCGATCATGTATGCGATTGATCGTGAGTTCATCCGGGACGCGTTGTTCAACGGGCTGGGCAAGATTTCCAACGGGCCTTTCGCGGCGACGACCAAATACAATGATACCGCGATTGCGCCCTATCCGTTCGACCCGGCCAAGGCCAGGGAGCTGGTCAAGGCCTCGGGCTACAAAGGCGAGGTGCTGAAATTCGTGCCGATGCCTTATGGTGAAACCTGGATGCGGCTGGCGGAAGTGGTGAAACAGAACCTGGCGGATGTGGGGGTGAACGTCGATATCGTCTCGACCGATGTGGCGGGCTGGAATCAGCGCCTGTCCGACTGGGATTACGATCTGTCGACGACCTATCTGTATCAATACGGCGACCCGGCGCTTGGGGTGTCGCGCACCTATGTGTCGAGCAATATCGCCAAGGGATCGCCCTGGAACAACGTCGAGGGTTATGCCAACCCCGGGGTGGATGCACAATTCGACCGTGGCGCGGGCACCATCGACCAGGCCGTGCGCACCGAGGCCTATGCCGCCGTGCAAAAGCAACTGGTGGAAGATGTGCCGAACGCCTGGTTGCTGGATCTGGGGATGCCGACGATCATGCGGTGCAACGTCAAGGATCTGATCACCACGTCGATCGGTCTGAACGACGGTTTCAAGAACGCCTATATCGAAAAATGATGCAGGGCCCCGGCGTTCACCCGCCGGGGTTTTCCCATCAAAGGTTGACCCGATGAAAATCCTGTCCCGCGTGTTGGCGAGGCTGCTCAAGGCGGCCATTGTGCTGCTGGCCATTCTCGTTTTGAATTTTCTGTTGATCCATTCCGCCCCTGGGGACCCGGCCGCCGTGATGGCGGGCGAGGCCGGTGCCACGGACGACCTGTTCTTGCAGCAATTGCGGGAAAAGTTCGGGCTGGATCAGCCGCTGTATGTGCAATTGTGGAAATATATCTCGGATGTGGCACGGCTGGATCTGGGGTTCTCCTATCGCCAGCAGATGCCGGTGCTGGATCTGATCCTGGATCGCCTGCCTGCGACGCTGTTGCTGACGGGAACGGCCTTTGTGGTCTCGCTGGTGCTGGGGGTTCTGGCGGGCGTTCTGGCGGCAGGCCGGGTGGGCAAATGGTCGGATACGCTGATTTCCACCATTGCCCTGGTTTTCTATGCCACACCGCTGTTCTGGGCGGCGCTGATGGGGGTGCTGCTGTTCTCGGTGACGCTGGGATGGTTGCCGCCGTTTGGCTATGAAACCGTGGGATCGGGTTTCACCGGTCTGCGCCGGGCGCTGGATATCGCCGAACATCTGGTGTTGCCGGCGCTGTCGCTGGGGCTGTTCTTCATGGCGGTCTACAGCCGGATGACGCGGGCCTCGATGCTGGAGGTCAGCCAGATGGATTTCGTCAAGACCGCCCGTGCCAAAGGGCTTGCGGCCCCGGTGATCGAGCGGCGGCATATCTTGCGCAATGCCCTGCTGCCCATCGTCACATTGGCGGGATTGCAGGCCGGACAACTGGTCGGAGGCGCGGTGCTGACCGAGACCGTGTTCGCCTGGCCCGGCATTGGCCGGTTGATGTTCGAGGCGTTGGCGCAACGCGACTACAACGTGCTGCTGGGGGTGTTTTTCGTCTCGGCCGCCATGGTGATCGTGTTCAACCTGATCACCGATCTTGTCTACGGGATTGTCGATCCCCGCATCCGCGCGCAGTGAGGCGATCATGAAAGATTTCTGGAGCCGCTTTGCGGCCAATAGTGGTGGGGTGATCGGGCTGGTCCTGCTGGTGCTGATCGTGGCGGTGGCCGTGCTGGCGCCGATGATTTTCCCCAACAATCCTTGGAAGATGGTCGGGCGGCCATTCGTGCCGCCTTTCGACAACATGAAGTTCATGTTGGGCACCGATACCGTTGGCCGGGATGTCGCAGCGGGGCTGGCGCATGGCGCGCGGGTATCGTTGCTGGTCGGGCTGGTGTCCACCCTCGCCGCGCTGTTGATCGGCATTCCGATGGGGGCGCTGGCGGGCTATTTCGGCGGTTGGGTCGATGATGTGCTGATGCGGATCACCGAGTTCTTTCAGACCGTGCCCAGCTTTGCGCTGGCGATTGTCATCGTGGCGATCTTTCAGCCATCGGTGGTGTCGATCACGCTGGCCATCGGCATCGTGTCCTGGCCACCCGTCGCACGCCTGGTGCGCGGCGAGGTGATGTCACTGCGGCGCCGTGAATATGTCGAGGCCGCGATCTTGCAGGGGCTGTCCGCCCCCGCGATCATCTTGCGGCAGGTCCTGCCTAACGCGATCTCGCCGATCATCGTCATGGCGTCGCTGATGGTGGCCTCGGCGATCCTGCTGGAAAGTTCCTTGTCATTTCTGGGTCTTGGCGATCCGAATTTGATGAGTTGGGGTTACATGATCGGTGCCGCCCGCACGGTGATCCGTCAGGCGTGGTGGTTGTCGCTGTTTCCGGGCGTCGCCATCGTGCTGACGGTCTTGGCGCTGAACCTGATCGGCGAAAGCCTGAACGACGCCTTGAACCCGCGCCTGTCGCGCCGGAGGAGCTGATGGAACCGACGCTGCGTATCGAACATCTGACCATCGACCTGCCCGCGGGCGCCGATCGGCCACATGCAATCCGCGATGTATCGCTGTCGCTGTATCCGGGGCGCACCCTGTGCATCGTGGGAGAATCCGGGTCGGGGAAATCCATGTCGGCCAATGCTGTCATGGGGTTGCTGCCCAAGGGGGTCACGGTCGGCGGCGGTCAAATCCTGTTTGATGGGCGTGATATCACCCATCTGACCGAGGCCGGGTATCAGGCCCTGCGCGGTGCGGGCATCGCGATGATCTTTCAGGAGCCGATGACCGCGCTGAATCCGCTGATGAAGATCGGCGCGCAGATCGCCGAGGTGTTTGAGGCGCATGGCCGCCTGACGCCACCCGAACGTGCGGCCCGCGCCCTGCACCTGCTGCGCGAAGTCGGCATTCCGCACCCCGAGCGGGCACAATTCGCCTATCCGTTCCAGTTGTCCGGCGGGCAGCGTCAGCGGGTGGTGATCGCCATGGCGCTGGCGCTGGAACCCAGGGTTCTGATCGCCGATGAACCCACAACCGCGCTGGATGTGACCACGCAGGCGCAGATCCTGCGGCTGATCAAGGATTTGCAGATCCGGCATGGCATGGCGGTGATGTTCGTCACCCATGATTTCGGCGTGGTTTCGGAAATTGCCGATGATGTTGCGGTGATCGAACTGGGCGCATTGGTCGAACAGGGCACGGCGGCCAAGGTGCTGGGCAGCCCCGATCATCCCTATACCCGCCGCCTGATAGACGCGATTCCCACGGTTGAGTTCACGGCCAGACCCGCGCGGGAAACACCCTTGCTGCGCGTGCGTGATCTGGTCAAGGAATTCCGCACCGGGGATCGGGTGGTCAAGGCCTCGGATCACGTCACGCTGGATCTGATGCGGGGGGAAACGCTAGGCATCGTGGGGGAATCCGGGTCGGGGAAATCCACGCTGGGCCGGGCGATCGTGCAGTTGCTGCAACCCGACAGTGGCACCATCGAGATGGACGGGCAGGATATTTCCCGCCTGCGCGGCGCACCGTTGAAGGCCCATCGCAAACGCATCCAGATGATTTTCCAGGACCCCTACGCCTCCCTGAACCCGCGCGCACGCGTGGGACGGATCCTGACCGAAGGTCCGATGGCGCATGGCAAATCGCGTGATGATGCCCTGGCGCGGGCACGGGAATTACTGGTGCTGGTCGGGCTGAAGGAAAGTGCGATGGACCGGTTCCCGCACGAATTTTCCGGCGGTCAACGGCAGCGGATCGGAATTGCCCGCGCATTGGCGCTGGAACCGGAAATCATCGTGGCGGATGAGGCGGTCTCGGCGCTGGATGTTTCGGTGCAGGCACAGGTGCTGGACTTGCTGGAGGATCTGAAGGCGCGGCTGGGTCTGACGATGATCTTTGTCACCCATGATCTGCGGGTGGCGGGCAAGATCTGCGACCGGGTGGCGGTGATGCAAACCGGACGGATTGTCGAGATCGGCCCGGTCGAGCAGGTGTTCCGGCACCCGCAGGCCGCCTATACCCGCGACCTACTGGCAGCAGCGCCGGGGTTGGAAATCGACGCCTGATGCAAATGGCGCATAAACGACAGGAGTGATGGATGAAGGTTGTTTTCGACGAACGGCAGCGGCTGCACGATCCGCGCTTTCGGTTGCAGGATGGCAAGGTGATCCTGAATACCGACCGCCCCGAGCGTGTAGCCGAATTGCTGAAGGGCGCGGCCAATGCCGGTTGCGTGCCGATGGTCAGCACCGACCACGGCATGGCGCCGCTGGCCGCGCTGCACACGCCGCGCTACCTGAATTTCCTGCGCACGGCCTACACCGCACGCAAGGCGGCGGTGCCCGATCTGGCCGAGGTGGTGCCCAGCCGGATTTCGCCCGACCGCTCCGTGCATTACTCCTACGAACTGGAGGCGCAGATCGGCTATCACAACGCCGATACGTCCTGCCCGCTGTCGGAACACAGCTGGAACGCGATCTACTGGTCGGCGCAAACGGCGCTGACCGGCGCGGATCAGATTCTGGCCGGTGAGGCGCGCTGTTATGCGCTATCGCGGCCGTCCGGGCACCATGCCTATCGTGAGGTCGCCGGGGGTTTTTGCTTCCTGAACAACTCGGGCCTCGCAGCGGAATATCTGCGCGCGAACGGGCATCGTCCGGCGATTTTGGATATCGACGTGCATCATGGCAATGGCACGCAGGGGATCTTCTATGACCGGGATGATGTGCTTACGATCTCCCTGCATGTCGACCCGGCTGAGTTCTACCCGTTTTACGCCGGTGGGGCGCAAGAGGTGGGGCAAGGGCGTGGCTTTGGCTACAACCTGAACCTGCCGTTGGCGCGCGGGACGGATACCGATGGCTATCTGCGTGCCCTGGATCGCGCCTTGGAACAGATCGTTGCCTTTGGCGCGACGGTTGTTGTCGTGGCGCAGGGGTTGGATGCGCATGAAGATGATCCGTTCCAGGGGCTGAAGGTCACCACCCCGGGCTTCGCGCGTATCGGGCGAGCCATTGCGGGGCTGGGTTTGCCGGTCCTGTCGGTGCAGGAGGGCGGATATATGCAACCTTGCCTGCATGAAAACCTGACCAGCCTGCTGAGCGGTCTGCAAGGCTGATCCAGACCGATGGACTGCGCGGCGGCAGCCATATGGCGTGCCGCCCTTCGTCATGCCTGATTACCTGCGAAGTCTTTTTATATCATAGACATAAGCACAGCCTATTTGCGCTTTTTGGTCCGGGCTGATTGAATTTGTCATGACGGCGTACCGATAGCGGGCGCCTAAAACCCAATGAGGTCGCCATGCGCTTTACGCCCGATACCCGCGTTGATCTGGATCGTTTCTGGTCGAGCATCGAACGTTCCGCCGAGATCGGCAAAGGCCGCCAGAACGGTCTGTCGCGGCTGACCCTGAGCGATAGCGACCGCCAGATCCGCGATCAGTTCGTGGACTGGTGCCATGACGCGGGGCTGCGGGTGGAGATCGACCAGATGGGGTCGATTTTTGGATGTCGTGACGGGTTGGACAACAGCCTGTCCCCGATCCTGATCGGCAGTCACCTGGATACCCAGATCAATGGTGGCCGCTTTGACGGGATCGCCGGGGTTCTGGCGGGGCTTGAGGTAGTCCGCGCACTGAACGACGCCGGTCATGTCACAAAACGCCCGATTGTCGTGGTCAACTGGACGAATGAGGAAGGCGCGCGATTTTCGCCCCCGATGGTGGCCTCGGGGGTGTTTGTCGGACGCTATGATCTGGACTGGGCCTATGACCTGATCGCCGATGATGGCCCCCGGCTGGAAGATGAGCTGGACCGTATCGGATACAAGGGCACGCGCCCCTGCGCGTCGGAACCCGATGATGTGGACGCGTATTTTGAGCTGCACATCGAGCAGGGGCCGATTCTGGATGCGGAAAAGCGTCAGGTGGGCGTGGTCACCGGCGGCTATCCCAGCTTTGGCATGCGGGTGCGGTTCGACGGTGAAACGGCCCATACCGGCCCGACGCCGATGGATCTGCGCCGCAATGCGTTGATCGCCGGGGCCCGCTTTCTGACGGCGGTGGATGATATCGGCTGGGATTTCGCGGTGAATGACGGCAAGGCGACGGGATCGCGGCTGGCGGCATGGCCGAACAAGCCCGGTATCCTGTCGGAAACCGCGCAATGCGTGGCCGATGTGCGACACCCGGACCTGACCACCGCCAAGGTCATGGCCGAGAAAATGCGCCGCGCCGCGCATGAGGCCGGGGCACGGGCGGGCTGCGCGGTGACGGTTGAAGACGAATGGGTCTGGGGCGGCGATATTTTTGACGCCGATCTGATCGCTGTGGTGCGGGCCGAGGCAATGCGTCAGGGGTGGAACTGGCGCGATATCCAGTCACAGGCCGGGCATGACGCCTACCACATGGCCATGCGGTTTCCGGTGGCAATGATCTTCACCCCGTGCCAGGGCGGCATCACCCATAACAACAACGAAAACTGCACCCCGGCGGATTTCGTCGCGGGCTTGAACATCTTGCTACATGCGGTTGTGCAGCGCGCCGATCGCTGAGCCGGCGGCATGCAGTTTCATGGGTCATTGCATGCCGGGATACAGCTGTAGCAATTCATCCAGCAGGTCGATCAGCCGTTGTTCGGGCGGTGTCGGTATGGTTTGCGCACTATGAACCAGAAACACATCCGCCCCCAGTGGCTGATCAATCAGCCGCAGTGGCCATAATTGCCCCGCCGCCACGGCCTGTCCGGCAGCCATCACCGGCAAGATGCCGATGCCCAGCCCGGACACGATCATGCGTTGCACCTCTTCCAAATCGTGGCTGGAGCCGCTGATGCGGTTCCCCAGACCCAGCCCTTCACGCAGCATGACCATCGGTTCCAGTCCCATGCCCTCGGTCGCACAGGTGAAGGCGACGAATGGTTCCTGGATCAGGTCCCGGTTCGAGACGGCCTCGCGCCCATACAGCGGATGTTCCGCGCCACAGAAAATGCCGAATTCCTCGCGGAACAGCGGTCGGCATTCCAGGTTCAGCAGGGGCTTTGTCAGCAGGCAGATCCCGATCCCGGCCTTGTCCTGGGTGATGCGTCGGGCGGTTTCGGCGGAATTCTGCACCTCGATGCGCCAGCGGATGGACGGGTGGCGCTGATGATACAGGCGCAGGGCCTCATCAATCAGGGGCGAGTGCAACTGGCTGATGATGAACAGGCGCAGCTCGCCGAATTCTTCGTCATTGCGATCGGCGGACAGGGTGCCGATGCGGTCAACGGCGCGAAAGATCTCGGCGCATTCCTGATAAATTTTTTCGCCGCGCAGCGTCAGGGCGAAATGGCGGCTGCCGCGAAAGATCAACTGGCAACTCAATTGCTCCTCCAGCTTTTGCAGGGCCAGGCTGACGGAAGGTTGGCTCATGCTCAGGCGTTTGGCGGCGCGGGTGATGCCCTTTTCTTCTGCGATCACGCAAAAATTGCGCAGCAGGTTCCAGTTCAGTTCGGAAAGATCGGGGCGTGAGGACATGGGCAATCTTTACCCGATGCCCGTGCTTCTCACAACCTGTGCGAGGTCCCCGATGGCGGCAACCTGATCCTGTCGGGGCTTGCAGGCGATGGCTTTGCATCACATTCGGTGGCGCAGGGTCACCGGGGCTTGTCGCGGCGGATCGTGTCTGTGTTATGGCAAGATCAGCGGCGCGTCGGGCCGCCCGATCAGGTGAGACCCATGGCCGAGCTATCTATCGTTCTGATCCTTTTGTTCGCGGTGGTGGTCAGTGGTGTCATCGGTCGGATGCTGCCCAAGGCGGTGCCGCTGCCGCTGGTGCAGATCGGCCTTGGCGCGGCGATCGCGGCCATCGCCGATCTGGGGGTGTCGCTGGAACCCGAGCTGTTCTTTGTGCTGTTCCTGCCGCCGCTGTTGTTTCTGGATGGCTGGCGCATCCAGAAAGAGGGCCTGTTCCGCGATATCGGCACGATCCTGAATCTGGCGCTTGGATTGGTGGTGTTCACCGTGCTGGGGATAGGGGTGTTCATCCATTGGATGATCCCGTCGATCCCGCTGCCTCTGGCCTTTGCGCTGGCGGCGATCCTGTCGCCCACCGACCCGGTCGCGGTATCCGCCATCGCGCAACGGGTCAATGTGCCCAAGCGCCTGATGCATATTCTTGAGGGCGAATCGCTGCTGAATGATGCCTCGGGTCTGGTCTGCATGCGCTTTGCCGTGGCCGCCGCGATGACTGGCGCGTTTTCGGTGCCCTCGGCGGCGCTGACATTTCTGTGGCTCGCGCTGGCGGGGGTGGCCACGGGGGTGGCGGTGTGCTGGGGCATAACATGGTGCAAGGACGTCGTCAGTTCGCGCTATGGCGAAGATACCGGATCGCAGATCCTGATCAGCCTGCTGACGCCCTTTGTGGCCTATCTGGTGGCCGAGATGATCGGCGCATCGGGGATTTTGGCGGTCGTCGCGGCGGGCTTGACGATGAGCTATGCCGAGCAGAGCGGCAAGGCACTGGCCACCACCCGCATCCGGCGCAATGCCGTGTGGGATATGCTGCAATTCGCGCTGAACGGGGTAATGTTCGTGATCCTGGGCGAGCAACTGCCCAGCATCATCGCCAAGGCGGCGCAGGTGGTGCAGGAAACCGGCCATCACGACCCGATCTGGATGCTGATCTATGTGGTATTGATCAGTCTGGCGCTGGCGGTGCTGCGGTTCCTCTGGGTCTGGGTGTCGTATCGACCGCTGCTGTTCCACCGGGGGCAGCATGAAAATACCAACTGGCGATTGATCGCGGTAACGTCATTGGCGGGGGCCAGGGGGGCCATCACCTTGGCGGGGGTATTGTCGCTGCCCCTGACGATGACGGACGGATCACTGTTGCCGGGGCGCGATCTGTTGATCCTGATCGCCGCCGGGGTGATTATCGTATCCTTGGTCATGGCCAGCGTGGCGCTGCCCTTGTTGTTGCGCAACGTCACCATGCCGGCGGAACCATTGCATCAACGACAGGAACATCAGGTGCGCGAGGCCGCCGCGCAGGCCGCCATCACCGCAATCGGGCAGGCCGAACACGCCATGCCCGTCGGGCAGGACGACAAGGATCTGTATACCCATGCCGCGAACCGCATCATTGATTTCTATCGTGAGCGGATTGCCGGTTACACCAACAAGGAAGATGTTGATCTGGCCCATTACAAACGCGCCCAGGCCGTCGAGCGCCACCTGTGGCTGATCGCCATGCGGGCCGAGCGTGAGGCGATCTATCAGGCCTCACGCCGCAACCGCCTGCCCGATGACGTGGCCCGCAATATGGTGCGTGAGGTCGACCTTATCGAGGAACGCCTGACCCAACCCTAGGCGGTCACGCCAGCGCCGCCAACCAGTCGCGGGCGGCGGCCCGGTCCGCCGGGGTCAGATCATGGCTGGCATTGATCGTGACCCCCTGAAGCTGCGCGCCATCGGCCGTCAGATCGGCGGCCAGTGCCTGCGCCGCCGTTCCGACAAACAGGTCTAGCTTGCCATCTAGCATCAATATCTGCGCCCCCTCGGCCTGACCGGCGGGTGCCGGTGGATCGCGCAAGACCTCTTGGGCGCGCAGCAAGATGGCCCGGCGCACCAGCCCGGGGTGGTGCCGCATCATCGCCGCCAGAAAATTCGCGCCGTTTGAATGACCGATGAACACCGCCCGCGACAGGTCGAAATCATACAACCGTGCCAGATCGGGCAGGAAGGCGGCGAAGGCGGCGGCCTCGTCCACGATGTCGGCCTGATCGAAATCCTGAAATCCGAAGCGGCGGAACCATCGCAACGTGCCCTCGTCCGTGGCACGCCCGCGCAGACCGATCAACCGCGCGCTCGGCGCAACTTCATGGCCAAAAGGCAGCAGGCTGGTTTCATCACCGGCCGAGCCGTGCAGCAAGATCAGCACGCGGTCATCGGTTGGATCAGGGGTATACAGCCGATGGGTGAACAACAACTGGCGATGCGGCCAGCGTTCGGCGCCGGGCAGTGCGAATTGCGGCAGCACGACGCGCAGGGCGGTGTCATCCTCGGTGCTGGTAGGCGGGGTGAACAGGATTTCGCCCAGATGCGGCACCGGTTCATCCACCGTGAAGCCCGGCCCGTCCGAGGCGAATTCAAACAGGATTTCCGCCGCATCGCGCACATAGAGCGAGGTGAAATATTTGCGGTCATGCAGATTGGTGTCACCGATATCGTCGGGCAGCGCGACGGCAACCGCCTGCACCTGCGCCACATCGGCCGCACGCAATGCCACATGGTCAAAGGTCCCGGTCCCCGCGATCCCCGGTGTGAACCCCGCCACATCGCGCAGGTCGATCACATCGCTGTCCGACAGCATCCGCAAGATCGCCCCGGCCTGCGGCCCGGCGCGGTAGCCAAACCGTTCCAGCATGGTCCGCGCGGCATCAGGCTTGTCAGTCAGCAGGGTGACCGAATGTATCCGCGTCGGCGCAATGGGATCGGGCAGGGGGGCCACGGCGGCAATATCCTTGCCCACCAGTTTGACGATGATGCCGTCCGGGTCCTTCAGCCGCAGCACGGTTTCACCGCTCTCGCGCGATGGCCCCTCGACGGTCACACGCGCCGACAGGGCACGGGTCAGCCATTCACCGATGCTGGCCTGTGGCACCGCCAGCGCGATTTCCCCGATCTGTCCGATGCCAACCCGCCCCGGTGCGCCGTCTTGCCATACCAGAAAGGTCACGACCGAGCCGGGCGACCCGGCCGCATCGCCATAGAACAGGTGCAATTGCCGCGCATCCTCGAACCCGGCGGTGCGTTTGACCAGCCGCAGGCCCAGAAACCCGGCGTAGAAATCGACATTGGCCTGAACATCGCGGGTCAGGGCGGTAACGTGGTGAATTCCCGTGGTCATGAGGCCTCCTTGGTCGTGGCCAATGTCGTCACGAACGCGGGTCTTGAAAAGTGCCCTCGGCGGATTTCCGCAAAGATACATCGTATATGAACGAAACGGTATCGTATCGATATTGATCTGAATCAACGCGTGATGTCAGCTGTGACTGTAGATCTGTTCTTGGAAAAGGAGGACCAAGCATGGTTATGCAGCTGAATAAAGACCAACTTCTGCAGGCTTACCGGAAGATGAGCGAGATTCGCGCCTTCGAGGAGCGCCTGCACGAAGAAAATGCCACGGGCGATATTCCCGGGTTCATCCACCTTTACACCGGGGAAGAGGCGATTGCGGTGGGGGTGTGCCAGAACCTGTTGCCCACCGATTACATCGGGTCGACCCACCGCGGGCATGGCCACTCGATCGCCAAGGGATGCGACATCCACGGCATGATGGCCGAGGTGTTCGGCAAAGATGCGGGCGTGTGTCGGGGCAAGGGGGGCTCGATGCACATCGCCGACCTGTCCAAGGGGATGCTGGGCGCCAATGGTATCGTGGGTGGCGCCCCATCGCTGGCCATCGGGGCGGCGCTAACGGCGAAGACGTTGCAAAACAATGGGGTCGCGGTCTCGTTCACCGGCGATGGCGGGTCGAACCAGGGTCTGGTGTTCGAGGCGATGAACATGGCTACGGTGTTACAGTTGCCGGTGATCTTTGTCTTTGAAAACAATGGCTACGGCGAAGGCACCGGGTTTGACTACGCGGTTGGTGGCCGTGATATCACCAAACGTTCCTCCGGCTTTGGCATGCCGTCTGTCCGCGTTGACGGGACGGATTTCCTGGCCGTGTACGAAGTGGTTTCCGAAGCGGTGGACCGGGCGCGTACCGGGGGCGGGCCGACCTCGATCGAGTGCATGGCGTATCGCTGGCATGGGCACTTTGAAGGTGATCCGGGCCTGTATCGCGCCAAGGGCGAGGTTGCGGGTCTGCGCAAGAACCACGATCCGCTGCAGATCTTCCGCGACAAGGTCAAGGCACAGATCAAGGCATCCGAGCTGGACAAGATCGACGCCGAGGTCACCGCGCAGGTCGATGACGCCGTCAAACAGGCGCGCGCCGCCGCCTATCCGCCCGCAGAAAACCTGCTGGCCGATGTCTATGTGTCCTACTGAGGGGGAGGGCTGCAAGATGAGCATGAAAAGCTACCGCGAGGCCATCAAGGACGCCATCGCACAGGAAATGCGCCGCGACGAAACCGTTGTGGTGATTGGTGAGGACCAACGTGGTGGCCACGGCGGCCATCAACCCGAGGTCGAGGCCCTGGGGGGCGTGCTGGGGGTAACCAAGGGGCTGTGGACAGAGTTCGGGTCCGAGCGGGTCATTGACACGCCGATCACGGAATCCGCCATTATCGGCATGGCGGCGGGGGCGGCGGCCACCGGTCTACGACCCGTGGCGGAACTGATGTTCATGGACTTCTTTGGCGTGGCCTTTGACGGGATCTACAATCAGGCCGCCAAGTTCCGCTACATGTTCGGCGGCAAGGCCAAGGCGCCTTTGGTGGTGCGGGGCATGGTGGGGGCCGGGTTCTCGGCCGCCGGTCAACACTCGCAATCGCCCTATCACATCTTTGCCTCGGTGCCGGGGCTGAAGGTCGCCGTGCCCTCGACGCCTTATGACGCCAAAGGGCTGCTGATCCAGTCGATCCGTGACGATGACCCGGTGATGTTTTGTGAAAACAAGATCCTGTATGACATGAAGGGCGAAGTGCCCGACGAAGCCTATGCGATCCCGTTTGGCGTGGCGAATTACACCCGTGAGGGCGAAGATGTCACGATCATCGCGCTTGGTTCGTTGGTGCATCAGGCCAATGCCGCTGCCGATGCGCTGGCAAAGGATGGGATCACCTGCGATGTGATCGATCCGCGCACCATCTCACCGCTGGACGAGACGGCCATTCTGGAATCCGTCGCCGCGACCGGTCGGGTGGTGATCGTCGATGAAAGCGCGGCGCGCTGCGGCTTTGCCCATGATGTGGCGGCGCTGATTGCCAGCAAGGGCTTCAGCTATCTGAAGGCGCCGATCCAACTGGTCTTGCCGCCGCATACGCCGGTGCCTTTCTCGCCGGCGCTGGAAAAATTGTGGTTGCCGGACGCGGCCAAGGTCGAGGCCGCCGCCCGCAAGCTGATGGGGGCATAAAATGGCCGATCTCAAGACGCTTGAAATGCCGAAATACGGGCTTTCCATGACGGAAGGCACTGTGGCGAACTGGTTGGTGCAGCCTGGGCAGGCCTTTGCCAAGGGGCAGGAGATCTGTGAGGTGGAAACCTCCAAGATCACCAATGTGTTCGAGGCCCCCTTTGCCGCCACGCTGTATAGCGTGATCGCGCCCAAGGGGACGGTCCTGGCCGTCGGTGCGCCGATGGCCGTGGTTGGCGCGGCGGGCATTGCGGCTGCGGATGTCGCGGCCTTTGTCGCCACGCTGAATGGTGCCGCACAACCCGCACCCACCGCCGAGCATATCCACGAACATGCCACAGCGGCCCCGGTCGCGGCCCAATCCGCCCCGGCACCCGCCGCCAAGGCGGTGGCAACGGTGGCGGCACTGGCACGCAGCATAGAACAACCCGGTGCTGCGGCAACGGTGGTTCCTGCGGCACTGCAAGGTAAAACCCCGGCCGGGGTGAATGCCAGCTCGCGCGCGGTGCGTCTGGCGCAGAAGCTGGGCGTCAATCTGGCGCGGGTTCCAGGGTCCGGGGTTGATGGCCGGATCTCGGTCGAGGATATCGAGGTCGCGGTGCGGGCCGCAGGCGGTGCGGTTGCCGCCCCGGTTGCAGCCCGGAAAACCCAGATAACCAGTCAGGCCGATGACAGCGCGGTTGTGGCCACGCCTGTTGCCCGGCGTCTGGCGCAAAAGCTGGGTGTCAACCTGAATGATTGCCGGGCGACCGGATCGCAAGGGCGGGTGTGCCGCGACGATGTGCTGCTGGCGGCACAGAAGCTGGGCAAACTGGCCGACGCGCCAGCATCGGTCGTGGCGGTGGCCCCGCTGCCCGTGGATCAGCCCGTCAGCACGCCCATGTCGGGGATGCGTAGGGCGATTGGCGCACGGTTGGTGGACTCCAAGCAACAGGCGCCGCATTTCCGTCTGACCACGGAAATCGACATGTCCCGGCTGAATGCGCTGCGCAAGGAAATCAATGCCGACGTTCCGGGGGTGAAAATCTCGGTGAACGATCTGTTGATCAAGGCGGTTGCGTCGGCGCTGATCAAGGTGCCCGATTGCAATGTCTGCTATGACGCGCACGCACAGGCGATTGTGCGATACCCAGATGCCGATATCTCGGTGGCGGTGGCGCTGAACGGGGGGTTGATCACACCCATCGTCAAGGCCGCGAACAGGAAATCTGTGACGCAGATCTCGCATGAGGTGGCGGCGCTGGTCACCAAGGCCAAGGCGGGCACCTTGCAACCGGATGAATTCGTGGGCGGATCGTTCTCGATTTCCAATCTGGGCATGTTCGGCATCACCCAGTTCGATGCGATCATCAACCCGCCGCAGGGGGCAATTCTGGCGGTCGGCGCGGCGATCGACCGGGCGGTACCGGTCAAGGGGCAGGTCGAGATCCGGCCGATCCTGACCGCGACCCTGTCGTGCGATCACCGGGTGATCGACGGTGCCTTGGGGGCGCAGTTCCTGAAGGAACTGAAACGCTTCGCCGAGGCCCCAAACCTGATGCTGGTGTAAGAGGGCGATATGTCTGGCTCATATGATGTGCTGGTGATCGGCGGTGGCCCCGGTGGCTACATCGCCGCGATCCGGGCCGCCCAACTGGGGCTGAAGGCGGCGCTGATCGAGCGCCGTCACCTGGGCGGGATCTGTCTCAACTGGGGCTGCATTCCGACCAAGGCGCTGCTTCAGGGGGCGGAATTTTCCCATGCGCTGAAGGACAAGGCCACGATGCTGGGCTTTGATGTGGCGCTGAATGGCTTTGATCTGACCACCTTGGTCGGGCATAGCCGCAAGGTCTCCGAACGGCTGGCGGGCGGTGTCGGGTATCTGCTGAAGAAAAACGGCGTGACCGTCTATGATGGCACCGCCCGGCTGACCGGTAAAGGCGCGGTCGAGGTGACGGCCAAGGACGGGGCGAAAACCGCCCTGAACGCGGCCCATGTCATCCTGGCCACCGGTGCGCGGCCCCGGGTATTTCCGGGCATCGTGCCGGATGGGCAATCGGTCTGGGTATCGTCGGACGCCCTGGTGCCCAAGGCCGTGCCGGAAACCCTGCTGGTCATCGGGTCCGGCGCGATTGGCGCAGAATTCGCCAGCCTGTTCAATGATCTGGGCACGCGGGTGCATCTGGTGGAAATGGCGCCCTCGATCATGCCGAACGAAGATGCCGAAGTCGCGGCCTTCGTGGGCAAGCAGTTCCAGCGGCGTGGGATCGAGATCCACGCGGCAACGCGGGTGGTATCCGTCACCCCCGGGGCTGATGGCGTGCTGTGCAAACTGTCCGGCCCGGCGGGTGAGATCGAACTGACCGTCGACAAGGTGCTGTCGGCCACCGGCGTGGTGCCGAATGTCGAGGATCTGGGGCTGGAGGCCCTGGGTGTCGAAATGCAGCGAGGTTTCATCAAGACCGACGCCTATTGCCGCACCAATGTCTTTGGCCTCTATGCCATCGGCGATGTCGCGGGGCCGCCCTGTCTGGCGCATAAGGCCAGCCACGAAGGTGTGCTGTGTGTCGAGGCGCTGGCCGGGGTTCCGGGGGTGCATCCGCTGGATCACGGCACGATCCCCGGCTGCACCTACACCCGCCCGCAGGTGGCCAGCTTCGGTCTGACCGAACAGGCGGCACAGGCGCAGGGGGTGGCGGTGCGTATCGGCCGCTTCAACTTCCAGGCCAATGGCAAGGCGCTGGCGATGGCAGAGGCCGAGGGCTTCGTCAAGGTGCTGTTCGACCGCGAGACCGGGGCCCTGCTGGGCGCCCATATGGTTGGTCCGGATGTGACCGAGATGATCCAGGGGTTTGGCATCGCCAACCATCTGGAAGCGACCGAAGAAAGTCTGGCGTCGATGACCTTCGCGCATCCCACCCTGTCCGAGGCCATGCACGAGGCCGTTCTGGATGCATTGGGCCGGGGGTTGAACCAGTAAACTGCGCTTGTTGGGGCGATCAGGGGCGCGGGACAACCGCGCCCCTTTTCATGACGGGCTGCCAGCCGCGACGAAATCGGGAAAAATCACCCGACAGGGGTTCCGCTGTGGCGATCTGCCGTTACACTGTCGCAAACCCATCGTCCAAAGGATCGCCGCGATCGCCCCCGCGCCCGCCACCCTCGGCCATCGGCTGACCACGCTGCTGACGCAGATTTATCCCGCCCAGGCGGCCGCCCCCCTGAGCGCGCAGATCATCGAGGCCTTCTGGCCCGACGGTCGCCCGCATCGACAACGGCCCCGCAAACCCTCAAACAATCTGTGGTCGGAACGGGACGCGCTGGTCATCACCTATGGCGATTCCATCGTTGATGGTCAGCACAAGCCGCTGGATCTGTTGCTGGATTTTCTGGATCGCACGTTGCGCGGCACGGTCAGCGGGGTGCATGTCCTGCCGTTCTTTCCCTATACGTCGGATGACGGCTTTGCGGTGACCGATTACATGCAGGTCAATCCCGCGCTCGGGGATTGGGCCGATATCCAGCGGATCGGGGCACAGTTCAGCCTGATGTCGGATATGGTGCTGAACCATGTTTCGGCCGGGGGCACGTGGTTCACCGCCTTTCGGCAGGGGATCGCGCCCTATGACCGGTTCTTCATGCAGGCCAGCCCCGAAGATGACCTGTCCGCCGTCGTGCGTCCGCGCACCTCGGATCTGTTGCGTGTGGTGGAAACGGCCCAGGGCACGCGTCATGTCTGGTGTACCTTCAGCCATGATCAAGTCGATCTGGATTTCCACAATCCGCAGGTCTTGCTGGAGATCCTGCGGGTGCTGCGCTTCCATATCGACGCGGGCGTGCGGATTATCCGGCTGGACGCGGTGGCATTCCTGTGGAAACTGCCGGGGTCGCCCTCGATCCACCTGCCTGAAACCCATGCGGTGGTGAAACTGATGCGGGTTTTGGCGGATTTCACAACCGAGCCGGTGATCCTGCTGACCGAAACCAATGTGCCCAAGGCCGAGAACCTGTCCTATTTCGGACGTCGGGACGAGGCGCATATGGTTTACAATTTCCCGCTGCCGCCTTTGATTTTGCACGCCATGCTGTCTGGCAACGTACGTTATCTGCGCAAATGGCTGCGCGCCATGCCGCCTGCGCCACTGGGATGCGCCTATTTCAACTTCACCGCCAGTCACGACGGAATCGGGATGCGCCCGGTCGAAGGCATCCTGCCCACCGAAGAAATCAGCCGCATGACCGAAGCGGTGCGCAGCGCGGGCGGTCTGGTCTCCATGCGCACCCTACCCGGTGGGGGCGAGGCCCCGTATGAGCTGAACTGTGGCTACTTCGACGCGATGGGACGCACCTTTGCCGGGGAACAGGCGCTGAAAATCGCCCGGTTCCTGTGCTCGCAGACCATCGTCATGTCGATCGAGGGCGTGCCGGCATTCTACATCCATTCGTTTCTGGCGACGCCGAACGATTATGAGGCCGTGGCGAAACGCGGGATCAACCGGGCGATCAACCGCCATCATTGGCATTATCCCGAACTGCATCAGCGGCTGGCTGATCCGGGCAGCAATCAATCCGTTGTCTTGCGGGAATTACAGCGCCGGTTGCGACTGCGCGGGCGGCAATCGGCATTCCATCCGAACGCGACGCAATTGACGTTGCAACTGGACGACCGCGTGCTGGGTGTGTGGCGCCAATCGCTGGACCGCAATCAATCGGTCTTTGCACTGCACAATGTGTCCGATGAAGCGGTCGAGGTCGAGGCCTATCAGCTGAACCTGATCGAAGATGAGGATTGGCATGATCTGTTGAATGGCGAAACGATCCAACCTGATGGCCGGATCGTGCTTGCGCCCTATCAGTGTCGGTGGATTTCCAACATCTAATCGGCCATATCCGCCGCCACCGCAGCGCGGAAATCAGACAGCAATGCCGGATCGCCGGAATGGACAAGGTTCCAGTTGGGAATGAACGGCAGTTCCTGCGGCGTATCCAGAAACATTTGCCCGGCCTGCATGATGTTTTCGGCAAACAGCGTGATCGAGGTTTCCTCGGCATGGCGGTCAAAGGTCAATCCATTCATCATCGCATCATGTGAATAGACATCCAGCATATCCAGCGCGCGGCGGTGGTAAGTGGCCTTCAGCGTGCGGAAGACATTGGGGGAAAACACCGTGCCATCGGCGGCCAGTTTGCGAAAGATCGCCTTGCAGATATCCAGCGACATGCGGTTCAGCCCGGCCTGGGTATCTTCGGGCGACAGATCCTGATGCTTGTGGTCATAGATATCGGCAATCTCGACCTGGCAAACAGCGCGGGGACCCATGTTGCGCCAGGCCTCGGACAGGATGCCGATTTCCAGCCCCCAGTCCGCAGGCATCCGCAGATCGGGCAGGGTGGCGGTGCGCATGGCGAATTCGCCTGACAGGGGATAGCGGAAGGCGCGCAGATAATCGATGTAATCGCGGTCACCGATGACCTTTTTCAGCGCGATCAACAACGGGCTGACCAGATTGCGCGTCACCCGACCGCCCATCCGGTTGTTTCCGATACGTGGGTAAAACCCTTTGGACAGATGATAGGGAAAGGCCGGATGCGCCACCGGATAGAGCAGCCGCGACAGCATCCCCCGCTCATAGGTCACGATATCGCAATCGTGGATCGCCATCACCGCACTATCGGCGCAGGCGATCAGATACCCGATGCAGCCCCAGACATTGCGCCCCTTGCCCGGTTCGATCGGCGCAATGCCCAATGGCTCCAGCCGGTCCATAACCGCGCGCACCCGCGGCCCGTCGTTCCAGATCACCACGTGGTTTTGCGGCAGCGCCGCAAAGAATTCGCGCGCGTGATGGAACTGCGCCTTGTCGGCGGCATCCAGCCCGATGATGATCCGGTGCAGATATTTCACCTGCGACAGTTCATGAACGATATTGGTCAGCGCCGGTCCCTGTAGTTCGGAATACAGCGAGGGCAGGATCAGCGTGATCTTGCGGGTCTGGGCAAAGGTCTCCAGCCGGTACTCCAGTTCCTCTAACGAGCGTGTCCGCAGGTTGTGAAACTGTGCGATATTGCCGTTTTGCTGAAAATCGGCCATGGCCTGTCCTTTCGTTTGAGGACCCCGTCACCCCATGCGCAGCGTGGCGAGGATATGTTCCAGCCCTTCGTGCCAACCGGCCGGGCCACTGGCCTGTGTGCGTAGAATGCGGCCTGTGGCTTCCCCGGGCAGCGGTGGCAAACCGGGGCCATGTTCATTGCGGATGATGATGCCCCGGTCTGCGGCGGCAATCATCTCGGCGTCATTTGGTGCGTCACCCAGGGCAATCGTCACATCGGGGTGAAACCGGGTCATCAGCGTCTGCATCTGCCCGGCCTTGGTGCCCCCATAACTCAGTGTCAGGAACCGACCGCCGCGCCGTGCGGCGATGCCTTGTGCCTGTAACTGTGACAGGAACGCCGTTAGGGCCGGTTCGGGTCCCTGCCAGATGCCAGGTTCTGAATATCCGCGCTGGCGGGCCAGGATGGCATCGGGTTCGGACAGGCCGGTCAGGGCGCAGACCTCGTCCACCGACATCGTGGAAAATCCACGAAACGGGGCACCTGTGGCGGCGATGGCAGCGCATAAGGCCCGGTAGGGACCATCCTCGATGACACCTTCAAAGACGGCGGCACCGTTTTCCACAATCGCGGGCCACCGGGTCAGGCCCAGCCGGTTTTGCCAGATGGCAATTTCCGCGGCGGTTTTGGAGGAGGCCAGAACGACCGGCACCCGCAACCGCGCCAGCCGTTCCAACATCGGAACGGCTGGTGAGAAATCGTAGGTCTGATGGTCCAGCAAGGTGCCGTCGAGATCTGTAAAGATCAGCAGGCGAGTGTGCGAATTTACAGCCATCACCTGAATATGGAGCAATTCGGCGCAAAAGATAGAGATTCTGGCCGATGTTCTCTGAAAGCCTGGCTCTATGAGCGGGCATTGGCGCAGCGGTTCGGTCTGGTCATCGGCAAGCTGCATTCCTTCCAAATTGGAAAGTATCATCTGAATTCAATCCGGCTAATCAAGATATCGGCAAGGGTGCATATTCCGGGTCAGCACAAGACAACAACCTCTGATCCTGGATCAGAAAGTGGAGTGAAAACAATGATTGACCTTACAACAGCACCCGTTGGCGTTCTGGTCCTGCGTGTGGCGCTTGCCGCGCTGTTCTTCGCGCATGTCTATCTGAAACTGTTCATCTTCAAACCCGCTGGCACGGCCGGATTTTTCAAGTCGCTGGGTCTGCCGGGCTGGTTCGCCTATGTGACCATTGTCTGGGAAATCCTGGGCGCGCTGGCGCTGTTGTTCGGGTTCATGCCGCGGCTGGCCGCGTTGGCGATGATCCCGGTGATGGCTGGCACCGTACTCAAGGTGCATGGGCCGGCCGGTTTCTGGTTCACCAATCCGAACGGTGGCTGGGAATATCCGGTCTTCTGGATCGTAACGCTGCTGGTTCTGGCGCTGTTGGGGGATGGGGCTTTGGCCATCGTTGCCTCGCCGTTCTGAGATTTCACAGGAAACCGGGGCAAATACAGGCCCCGGGCATCAGGAGGAAACAATGAATACCACTGCGACATTCGGCATGGGCCGGGTTGCCCTGACGGTGAACGATCTGGCCACCGTGGGCGAGTATTACGAAAAGGCCGTCGGTTTGGCGCAACTGTCGCGCGATGGCGAAAACGCCACCTATGGCGCGGGCGATACGGTTCTGCTGGAACTGCGGCAGGACAAGGCCGCGCGGCGCCGGTCCCCGCGTGAGGCGGGCTTGTTCCACACGGCCTTCCTGTTGCCGCATCGTGCCGATCTGGGCCGATATACCAAATTCATCGCCGAAAACCGGATTCCGGTGGTCGGGGCCTCTGATCATGCGGTCAGCGAGGCGCTGTATCTGACCGATCCCGAGGGCAATGGCATCGAGGTCTATTCCGATCGTCCGGCGGTGACCTGGAAATGGAACGGGTCCGAGGTGCATATGGTGACCGAGGAACTGGATATCGGTGACCTGATCGCCTCGGCCGGTGAAAGCCAATGGCAGGGCGCCCCCGAGGGCGCAGTGGTCGGTCACGTCCATTTGCAGGTTGGCGCGTTGCAACCGGCCGAGGCGTTTTATCACGGGCTGCTCGGGCTGGATATCACCACGCATTATCCGGGCGCCACGTTCTATTCGGCCGAAGGCTACCACCACCACGTCGCCACGAATATGTGGAACAGCCGTGGGGCGGGCAAACGCGATTTTCCCTCGACCGGCCTGACCGATGTGGCGATTACCATAGACCCGCTTCGCGCGCAGGCCATTCAGGCACGCGCCGCCGCCGAGGGCCGCACCGCCGGGCTGACGTTGGAAGACCCGTGGGGCACGCCGATCACGCTGACTGTCGCCTGAACCAAGGAGTAGCAAATGCTGGTAGATGGAAAATGGACCGAAGACTGGCAGCCTGTTCAGGCAACGGATGCCAAGGGCGGCTTCGTGCGGCAGATCTCGGGATTTCGCAACTGGGTCACGCCCGATGGTGCCGCGAGCCCCACCGGCGAAGCCGGGTTCAAGGCCGAGGCCGGTCGCTATCATCTGTATGTGGCACTTATCTGTCCCTGGGCATCACGCACGTTGATCGGCCGTAAGCTGAAAGGGCTGGAACAGGTGATCTCGGTCTCGGTGGTGGAACCGGCCCTGGGCGATCAGGGCTGGCGGTTCGGCGACTATCCGGGCGCGAACCACGATGATCTGAACGGCGCTACCTATATGCACGAAATCTATACGCGCGCCGATCCGCACTATACTGGGCGCGCCACGGTGCCGGTGTTGTGGGACAAACAGCGCAACACCATCGTCAACAACGAATCCGCCGATATCCTGCGGATGTTGAACAGCGGTTTTGGCGATCTGGCACGTCAGGATATCGACCTGTACCCGGCCGCTTTGCAGGACCAGATCGACGCGTTGAACGACCGGATCTATCCGGCATTGAACAACGGCGTCTATCGCACCGGCTTTGCCACCACGCAGATCGCCTATGAAGAGGCGTTCCGTGATGTGTTTGGCATGCTGGACAGTCTGGATACGCGCCTGTCGCAAGGCGGGCCATTCCTGTTGGGAACCGCTCTGACCGAGGCCGATGTGCGCCTGTTCGTGACGCTGGTCCGGTTCGACGCGGCCTATTACGGGCTGTTCAAATGCAATCTGCGCCGGATTGCCGATTACCCGGCCCTGCAGGCCTATATGACGCGCGTCCTGGCGGTGCCGGGGGTGCGCGAAACCGTCAGCATCGACCACATCAAGCAGGGCTATTATTCGATCAAGGCGCTCAATCCCAAGCAGATCGTGCCAGTCGGCCCCGATCTGCCCGGTCTGGATGACGTTGCCGCACGTCTGAACAAGGAGAAATGAGATGAAAGACCAACTGGTTATCCTGTTGCATGGGGTGGGCGCACAGGGCGCGGATCTGGCCGGATTGGGCGCATTGTGGCAGGCTGCACTACCTGGGACGGTTTTTGCCGCGCCGGATGCACCATTTCCCTTTGATCAAGGCGGCTCGGGGCGGCAGTGGTTCTCGATCCGGGGGGTAACGCCCGAAAACCGTGGGGGGCGTGTTGTTGCTGCGCGTCCGTCTTTTGATCAGGTGATCGCGGCGCTGATTGCCGAACACGGGTTTGTCGACCGTCTGGACCGCGTCGCCTTTGTCGGGTTCTCGCAAGGGTCGATCATGGCGTTGGACGCGCTGGCATCCGGGCGGTGGGCACTTGGCGCCGTTCTGGCCTATTCGGGGCGGTTGGCGACGCCCGATCCGCTAACCCCGGCCACGCGGACGCCCGCGTTGCTGATCCACGGCGATGCGGATCAGGCCATTTCCTATCGCGAGAGCGAATCCGCCGCAGCACGGCTGAAGGCGGCGGGGGTGCGCACCGACCTGGTGATCGAGCCGGGCCACTACCACGGCATCTCGCAATCGGGCGCCACGCGTGGTGCGGCATTCCTGGCCCAGTCCTTCGGCCTGTCGCGCGTGGGCGTCTGACCGGCGGGCGTGTTCCCGCTGACATTCGCCGATACCGGGTTTCCTTTGGGGCCATGCCTTTACCCCAAAGGAAACCTAGGCTCCAGACCCATTGATTTCAGATACGTCTCGTGATTCAGGCCCCGCAAGGAGACCTTGATTTATGAGCAATCTTTACTGGCTGACTGAAGAGCAAATGGCGCGGCTTCGCCCTTTCTTTCCCAAGAGCCATGGGCGGCCACGTGTCGATGACCGGCGCGTTCTGAGCGGGATAATTTTTGTAAACCGCAATGGGTTACGCTGGTGTGACGCGCCGAGAGAATACGGTCCTGTCAAGACCCTCTACAACCGCTGGCAGCGCTGGAGCAGGTTGGGAGTCTTTGCCAGAATGATGGAGGGTCTGGCCGCAGAAGCGCCAAAACAGACGACAATCATGATCGATGCTACCCATCTGAAAGCGCACCGCACGGCCTCAAGCATGCGGTTGAAAAAGGGGGGCGCGGGCGCCTGATCGGCCGCACGAAAGGCGGCATGAACACCAAGCTGCACGCCGTAACCGATGCTCAGGGGCGACCGATCCGGTTCTTCATGACCGCTGGGCAGGTCAGCGATTACACCGGAGCAATGGCATTGCTCAGCAGCTTACCCAAAGCCGACTGGCTCCTGGCTGATCGGGGCTATGACGCTGACTGGTTCAGAGATGCGCTGAAAGACAAGGGGATAAAGGTCTGCATCCCCGGCAGGAAGAACCGAAAGAAGCCCATCAAGCACGACAAGCGACGTAACCGCATCGAGATCATGTTCGGGCGGCTCAAGGACTGGATGAGGGTGGCAACCCGTTACGACAGATGCCCAATCGTGTTCCTGTCAGCTGTCGCCCTCGCAGCAACGGTCCTTTTCTGGCTTTGATGGTTAATGAGTCTGGAGCCTAGGGCCACCCAAAGGCGGCCCGGTTCTGAACCTCGCGGGGAATCGTACGCTCAGTACCCCCGCGTCAGATCGACCACATCGTTCAGCGGCTGACCGGCACAGAACGCATCCAGATTGGCCAGAACCTTGCTGCGGAAACGCGCCTCTTCGGGGCCGCCGACGTACGAGACATGCGGCGTCAGCAGCACCTGCGGATGGGTCCATAGCGGATCGCCCGCAGGAAGGGGCTCGGGCGTTGTCACATCCAGCGTGGCAAAGGCCAGCCGCCCGGCGTTCAGTGCCGCGATCAGATCGGCCTGCACCACCAAGCCCCCCCGCGCGACATTGATCAGATGCAACCCCGGCTTTGCCTGCGCCAGCAAGGCGGCGTCCACCATGCAACGGGTTTCGTCGGTCAACGGCATCGCCAGCACCAGATGATCGGCCACGGAGATCACCTGTTCGGGGCTGTCGGCTGCGGTCACACCATCCGGCACCTGCGTCCAGGCGCCCCGGCGGCAAGCGTGGATCTGCATCCCAAAGGCCTGCGCGCGCCGCACCGTTTCCTGGCCTATCGCGCCAAAACCGATCAGGCCCAGCGTCTTGCCTTCCAGGCTGCCCATAGGCCGGGTGATCCAGTCATCGGGGCAGGTGGCGCGATACGTATCCAGCCGCTTTTCAAATCGCAACATCGCCGCCAGCGCATATTCGGCAATCTGTGGCGCGGTCAGGCCACGGCCACAACTGACGATGCGCCCGGCTTTCAGCCAGTCGGGATAGATCTCGACTCCGGCGGAATAGGTCTGCACCCATTTCAGATTGGGCAGGGCGGGGCAGGTGGCGGGTGCGCTTTTCCAGCCCGCAAAAGCACGCGTGATCACGATATCGGCCTCATCCGGTATCAGCCAGGGGCGATCGGCATCCACCCCGGTAATGACATGGGGCGCCGAGGGGTGACGGGCCAGAAACGCGCCGAAATCCGCGCTGAGTTGATTGGCGATGACAAGTGTGCGTTGGCTCATATCGGTCAGCTTTCTTTTGCCGTGCCGCGATCCGCGCGCAACACGAAAGTGATATTTCCGCAGTTCGGCAGCGCACAGGGTATCGCCCGCGCCGACGGCGTCCCGACCGGTGTAATGCGCTTGCGGCGGAACCTTCCAGTACCGATCACCGGAATTGACCCGGCACGAGTGGAACGGGTGTCATTACCTGCCAGGTTTGCCGTAAATTTCAACCAATGGGGTGCCGTCTTCGACGCGATCCGTGATCAATGCGCCGACTCGCGCAGGAACGCCGCGATCCGCTCGGCGATCATGATCGTGGGCACATTGGTATTGGCACAGGGAATCGAGGGCATGATCGAGGCATCGGCAACCCGCAATCCGCCGATCCCATGCACCCTGCCCTGTGCATCGGTCACCGCATTCGGGTCCCCCGCGCGCCCCATCCGGCAGGTCCCCGATGGATGCCAGGTGCCGCCGACATGGGCACGGACGAAATCTGTCAGCCGATCATCATCGCTCGCCAGCGCTTGCATTGTCTGCCCCTGGGTGATCAGCGCACGCACCAGCGCCGGACGCAGCGGCCCCGCGATATCCAGCATGCCGGCCAACAGGCCCCGTTGCGTCGCGTTCCACAGGCCCGGTGCCGCCACACGCGCCACGCGCGGCGTATAGCTGGCCGGGAAAACCGTATCACAGGCACCGCCCATCATCGGATCCGCCAGCACTTCGGCCCCACGCAGCAGGGCCATCTTCAACCGGACCAGATCACGCCCGTCCGACAGCATGCGGAAATCCACCACCGGTTCACGTAGCGGATCGGCACTGGCCAAGGTCACCTCACCGCGCGAACAGGCCTTGTTCACCCAAAAGAAGATGCTGCCCAAGCGCGCCCCGACCGCATGCCAACCCGACCGCGACAGGATCGCGCCGTGCATATCCCCCACCGGCATCCCCGCCACCCCCGAGGAATAGCGCCACACCGCCTGTTCGTGATGTTCGTTCATGCCATGCACCCGCATCGCGGGCGGCAGGAATGCCGCCACCGCAATTGACGGATGTTCCATCAGGTTGCGTCCCACCGGCAGATCGGCCACCACCGGGATACCCATCCGCCCCAGATGCGCCGCCGGACCAATACCCGCGCGCAACAGCAACGCCGGACTGTGGATCGCACCCGCCGTCAGCACCACCTCGGTGGCGGCGATGATGCGCGGACCTTGCGGGCCGTGAATTTCCCCCCCCGTTATACGGCGCCCCTGCATGGTCAAGCGCACGGCCCGCTGGCCGGTTAGAACCGTCAGGTTCGGGCGGCGTAGCACCTCGGGTGTCAGCCAGGTCACCGATGTCGGCTGTCGTTCGCCGTTGTCATCATATCCGACAACACCGCGAAAGGTGCCGTCGCACCATTCCCCGTTTTGGTCGGCCCGTATCGGATGGCCGCGTCGATCCAACGTCTGCATCACACGCCGCACGAAGGGCGACAACCGCGCATCACTGGCACGACGCACCTGCAACGGGCCATCCTGCCCATGCCAATCGTCGTCAATGTCACGGTCAGACTCGATCGCGCGGAACACCGGCAGGATATCTTGCCACCCCCATCCCGTCGCGCCCAGATCGACCCATTGGTCATAATCCCCCGGCGCGCCCCGGTTCGACATCAGCGCATTGATCGCTGAACCCCCACCCAGAATACGCGCCTGTTCATATCGGCGCGGCGCACCGCCCAGCCGGGCCGTCAGGTCGGCCCAGATATTCGACGGGTCCAGATAGGCCCGCCCGGGGTAACGGCTGCGGAGCCGGGGCGGCATATCGGCGGCGGTGATATCGCGGCCGGGTTCCACCAGAACCACCCGCCGCGCCGGGTCGGCCGACAATCGCGCCGCCATCACACAACCCGCGGTCCCACCCCCCAGGATCAAAACATCCGCCTGCATCAACGCCGCCCCTTGGCCGATTGCCGCATGTTCAGCGACATCAGCGCCAGCAGCAGGAATGAAACCGCCGTCAACAGCGTGCTGATCGCGGCGATGGTCGGGTCGATCTCGTCACGCAAAGCGGTGAACATCTTTTTCGTCAGGGTTTGATTCTCGCCCCCGGCGATGAAAATCGCCACCACGGTTTCGTCCAGCGCCGAGATGAAGGCGAACAGCAGACCCGAAATCACGCTGGGCCGGATCTGCGGCAAGGTCACGCTGAAAAAGGCCCGCAACCGGTTCATCCCCAGACTGCGGGCGACCATTTCCTGCGTCGGGTCAAACTTGCGCAATCCCACCAGCACCGAGGTCACCACATAGGGCATCCCCAGCATCACATTGGCCAGGATCAACCCGGTGACAGATCCCAGCAATCCTGCCTGCGCATAGACCAGAAATACCCCAACTGCGGTGATCACGATCGGCACCATCAAGGGCAGCAGCAGCAACACCTGCAACCCGCGCGCCATCCGCCCGCCCGCCATGTTCAGCCCATAGGCCGCTGCCGTCCCGATCACCGTGGCCAGCACCGCCGAACTGACCGACACGATCAGGCTGATCCGCGCGGCCCGCATCCATGCCGGATCACCCAAAAACGCCTCATACCAGCGCAGTGATCAGCTGGGGGGCGGAAAGCTGAGGAACCGCGCCCCCGAAAATGACATCGGCGCGATGATCAACACAGGTATCATCAGCCACAGCATCGCCAGCGCGACAAAGATGATCAAGGCGATCCGGGCCGGGGTGACTTTATGCGGCATGGCTTACCTCGTGCCCATGATGCGTTCAAAGGGGATGATCGCGCTGGCCAGCCGGAAAATCAGCAAAACACAGGCCAGCAGCACGATGCTGATCGACGAAGCGGCGCCCCATTCGTTGTAGACCTCGATATTGCGGGCGACCAGCATCGACACCATGAAGGCGCGGCCACCGCCCAGCAATTCGGGTGTGATATAGAACCCCAGCGTCAGCACGAACACCAGGGCCGACCCCGCAACCATGCCCGGCACCGACAGTGGCAACCATACGGTGCGGAATACAAATCCCGGACGGCCACCCAGACTGGCCCCGGCCATGATCAGCTCGGTCGGGATTTTCTGCATCGCTGCGTATAGCGGCAAGACCATGAACGGCAGCAGGATATGGATCGTCGCCATCACGGTGCCGAATTCGTTATTCACCAGGATCAAAGGTTGGTCGATGAGGCCCAGCTTCATCAACAGGCTGTTCACCAGCCCCTTGCGTTGCAGCAAAATCAACCAGGCGTAGGCACGCACCAGCACACTGGTCCAGAAGGGCAGCAACACCGCCGCCAGGATCAGCATGGACCAGCCCCGCGATACCGTCGCCGCCAGGCAGGCAATGGGATAGCCGATCAGCAAAGCGATCAAGGTCACCGTAAAGGCAATGCGAAAGGTCTGGCCGAAGGCGGTAAGATAAATACCGTCGGTAAAGAACCGCTGATAATGGATCAGCGAAAAGCCCCCGTCCTGCCGCACCGATTGCCACGCCAGCCAGCATAGCGGCACGATCATCAAGCAGCCCACGACCAGGAGGGCCGGAGCCAGAAGCATCAGCACCAGACGACGATCCTGTCTTGCCTGAACGACTTCGGGATTGGTCAATGTGGTCATCTTCCGGCTCCGGTCTGTTCAGATTATTGCTGGATGAATTCGGCCCAACGCTTCAGCACGTCTTCACCGGCCGGAGAGCTCCACCATTCGCTGGAAACCAGAACCTGCACCGCAGCATTGTCGGGCGAGGACGGCATTTCCGCCGCGCGTTCGGGGCTGATCTTGCCGGTGGCATAGGCCTTGGGATTGGCCGGACCGTAATCAATATAGGCGGGAAAGTTCGCCTGAATTTCCGGGTCCAATGCGGCATCGACGAATTTTATCGCCGTGGCCGCGTTTGGCGCGCCCTTCAGGATGCACAACGAGGTATATTGCAACATCCCTTCGTTATAGGTGAAGGAAATCGGCGCCCCTTCTTTGGCCACGGCCGAAACACGGCCATTCCAGGCCATCTCCATATCCACCTCGCCATCGGCCAACAGTTGCGCCGATTGCGCGCCCGAGGTCCACCACACGGTGACATAGGGTTTGATCTCCGCCAGCTTGCGGAACGCCCGGTCCACATCCAGCGGATACATCTCGGCCGGTTTGACCCCGTCCGCCAACAGTGCGGCCTCCAGCGTGGCCAATGGATGATTGCGCAACGCGCGCGTCCCCGGATATTTCTTCACATCCCAGAAATCGGCCCAGCTCTTGGGTGGATCGGTTTTGTAGGTGTCCGTGCTATAGGCCAGAACGCTGGAATAGAATTCATACGCAACCGAATAGTCGTTGCGATAGGCGGCGGGCATGGCCGCCACATTGGGCATCTGTGTCAGGTCCAGTTTTTCGATCATGCCCTGTTCGCCACCGCGCACGCAATCCTTGGTGGGAGTGTCGATGACATCCCAGATCGGCTTGCCGGTTGCCGTCTGGGTCCTGATCACCGGCCAGGCGTCCGGGGCGCTGTCCTGCTTCACGGTGATACCCAGCTTTGCCGCCACCGGGTCCAGGATCGCCTTGGTCTGCGCCTCCTGGTATGCGCCTCCTTGCGAAACGAACATCACCTCATCGGCCTGCGCCGCCGTTCCCAGGCACAGCATCCCGATCAGCGGGGTAGAATACCGCAATCCCATTGAAATCAATTTCATTTTTCCACTCCTGTTGGTTCGGGGTTGCACCCCGCTCTGGTTGTCGTTGATGGCCTACAGGCCGATACGGTCGAGAAACTGATACCAGCCCGCAACCAGCCGAACCGCAGGTTCACGGATCGGGTAAAGCGGCACATGTCGCAGTGCGGTCGCGGTCAGCAAACCCGCTTCGGCGGGCTGCCCCGTCACCAGACGTGCGGCGTAACGCCCGATCATGCTGGACAACGCCACGCCCGAGCCGTTGTAGCCCAGACAGAACACGACCCGGTCATCCAGACGGCTCAGATGCGGCAGGCTGTCCATCGTCATCGCCACCAGCCCTGACCAGCGATGGGTCACGGCAACACCCTTCAATTCGGGAAACTGCGCCACCATCGCGGTTTCCAGCGCGGCAAAGGCCGCCGCGCTATCGGCCTTGCCAAAGGCGCCGCGCCCGCCGTACAGAACCCGCCCGTCAGCCTTGCGAAACCAGCGCATCATGCGCCGGGTCTCGGTATAGCTGCGATCTGCGGTCATCAGCCGTGCGTTC
Organism: Paenirhodobacter sp.; assembly: GCA_036398515.1. Classification (GTDB taxonomy): domain Bacteria; phylum Pseudomonadota; class Alphaproteobacteria; order Rhodobacterales; family Rhodobacteraceae; genus Rhodobacter. The sequence continues at coordinate 22,297 of DASWPI010000002.1, read as the reverse complement.
AGTTCGGGGGACAGGGGCGCCGTCGCCACCATGGCCGAACGGAACGGAATGATCGCGGTGCGCACCGCCCCGGTGGCGGGCGTCAGATCGGAATAGGCGTTAGTGGCAATCACCACCTGCTTCGCCCGCACCGTGCCCCGCGCGGTTTCCAGGGCGACGCCATCCGTGGTGCGGCGCAATCCGGTGACCGGGGTGGCTTCGGCCAGAGCTGCGCCGTGGGCCGCCACCGCACGCGCGATCCCCAGAACGTAATTCAACGGATGGATAATGCCGCCATGACTGTTCAGCATTCCCCCGACAAAATCGGGCGATCCGGTTTCCTCGGCCATCTCGGCGCGGGACAGGATACGACATGCCCGATCGCCCAGGGTCTGGTGCAGCCAGGCCACCTCGCGTTCCAGTGCCTGCAGGCTGTGCGCGTTATGCGCACAGCGCAGCGCCCCCGTCGAGCGGTAATCGGCCTGCGGGATGGCCAACGCCTCGACGGTTTCGGCGACATGATCAATGGCCTCCAGCCCCAGATCATGCATCCGCCGCGCCACGTCTATGCCCCAGCGGGCGGCCATATCCGCAAAGGAAATGCGGAATTTTCCGCCCACCACCCCGCCGTTGCGTCCCGAACCGCCCCAGCCGATCCGATGCGCCTCGACCACCGCGACCGAAAGCCCGGCAGCCATCAAATAGCGCGCGGTTGTCAGCCCGGTATAGCCGCCACCGATGATGGCGACATCACATGACAGATCCCCCGTCAGAGGCCCGAATTCGGGCCGGTCTGCCGTGGTATCGCGCCACAACGAAGCGATTTCAGAAACGGGGACGGTATGGGCCATGACGCGCCTCAGGCCGCTTGACGCAACAAAGCGGCCTTTTCGGCATCGATCGCATCGGCCAGATCCTTCAGGCAGGTAAAATGGAAATCGGGCCGGGTCACCGTCTGCGGCGCGGGGGTGCCGCCAAACCCCGATTGGCCACTGCGCCGTTCAATCCAGCAGGTGGTATATCCCAGTTGCCGTGCAATACCGATGTCATGATACTGGCTCTGCGCCACATGCAGGATTTCGGACTGCTTGAACCCCGAGGCCGATTGCCGCCCCTTGTTGAACGCAAAGAATTCCGGGTTCGGCTTTGCCACGCCGGTATCGTCACAGGTCACGCTATCGTGGAACGGGTTGCCCAATGTATCCGAATAGGCCGAAAACGCCGTCCGGTCCGCATTGGTCATTGCCACCAGCCGGAAGGTCTTGCGCAGACGGGCCAGGGCCTCGACAGAATCCGAAAACGCGGGCCAACGCAGACAGGCCAGTTGGAACGCATCCGCCGTAGCCTGATCGTCGGCAAAGCCGCATTCCCCCGCCAGCGACAGGTATACATCCTTCATCGCATAGGACGAACGGCCATAGTTGCTGTCGCGCCCGCGCTTGTAAGGTTCAAAGATTTCGTCATCGGTGGCGGCGGCGGCCTTTGGTCCACCCAGCCCCCGCACAGCGTTCAGCACGCCGGTTTCGAAATCAATCAACGTGCCTACCACGTCAAAGGTCAGAACCTTGAAATCGGTCAGTTTCATCGCAGGGATCCCTTGTTGCTTACGATGGTGTGGAAATGAAGACGGCCCCCGTCAGGGGTGTGTGGCCGCAGGGACCACAATCGTATCTTCGGGATGAAGGGCCAGCGTCAGCCGCTGGCCGTGTTCGCGCGGCACCTGGCGCCCGGCATGGTTGCCCGGCACGCGCAGGCTGAGTTCGGACCCATCCGCAAGGCGCACCACCAACCGGTAGCTTTCCCCCTGATACAGGCTGGAGACCAGCGTGGCCTCCAGCCGGTTTGCCTCGGGTGGGGTTTGTGGTCCGGCGACCGTCAGTTTCTCGGCATGGACCGCCAGGAACAGCTGTCCCTGTGGCACCGGGCGCGCGGTGGTCACGACCGTGCCACCGACCAGCACCTGCGTGTTGTCCAACCGGGTCGCGGGCAACAGCATGGCCTCGCCGATGAACCCGGCCACGAAGGAATCGGCCGGGTGGTCATGCAGCCGTTCCGGCGTGTCGATCTGCACGATCCGCCCGCCCCGCATTACCGCGATGCGGTCCGACATGGTCAGGGCCTCGCGCTGGTCATGGGTGACATAGATGATCGTCGCGGCCAGCTTGTGGTGCAGTTGTTTCAATTCGATCTGCATGGTTTCGCGCAGCTGCTTATCCAGCGCCGACAGCGGTTCATCCATCAAGATCAGCCGTGGTTCAAAGATCATCGCCCGCGCCAGGGCCACGCGCTGCCGTTGCCCGCCAGACAGTGCGGTGATTGCGCGGTCCTCATAGCCCGTCAGATCAACCATCGCCAAAGCGGCCTGCAATTTCGCCGGCCATTCCGCGCGCGGCTGCCGCCGGGCACGGAGCGGAAAGGTGATATTCTCGCCCACGGTCATATGCGGGAACAGCGCATAGTTCTGGAAGACAATGCCGATATCGCGCTTATGCGGCGGCGCAAATGTAATGTCCTGTGATCCCAGAAAAATCTGACCCGAGGTCGGCTGCACAAAGCCCCCCAGCAGCCCCAGACAGGTGGTCTTCCCCGATCCGGACGGCCCCAGGATCGAAACGAATTCCCCCGGCGCCACATCCAGACTGACATCATCCAGCGCAACGAAGCGACCATACCGTTTCGTCGCATTGCGGATCGAAACCCCTACCTTCGTCAGTTCTGGTCGCTGTTGCATGCACGCCTTCCCTATCGTCGAAACATACCGCCTGAGCCCCTTGCGACCGGTCAGGCCAAGGGCATGGAGGTAGGTTTCCTGTTGGAGTCGCAGGGATCTGTGTCCCCGTCCTGGGCTGATGCTGGGTCAGAATACCTGATTTGGGCAATTGAAAAATAATCGCCGCTATCATTACATGATGTAATGTCAAACCTGCGATTCCTTTTACCGTCGATGAATGCGCTGTTCACCTTTGACGCGGTGGCGCGTCAGGGCAGCTTTGCCGCCGCCTCGTCCGAGCTGAACGTCACCCCGGCTGCCGTCAGCCGGATGATCGCGCGCCTGGAAGAGCATCTGGGCCAGCCGCTGTTTTTGCGCCATCCGGGCGGCGTTACCCCCACCCATGCCGGTCAGGTGCTGGCCGATGCCACCACGCGCGGCCTGACAACAATCGAGTCGGCGCTGCGCGAGCTGGCGGAACGCCAACGTGGCGTGGATACGGTGACGCTGTCGGTCTCGACCGGGTTCACCACGCATTGGTTGATGCCGCGCATGGCCCGGTTCAAGGTGCATTTCCCCACGGTCGAATTGCGCTTTCAACTGATCATGGGCGCGATTTCCGGACCGGTCAGTGATGTCGATTTCGGGATGCGCTATGTTGCCGGACACGATGCCCGCCCGGATGCCCGCCTTGAAACCAGCCTGATCATGCCCGAACTGTTGTTGCCGGTGTGCAGTCCGCATTATCCTCGGCCGCAAGACACTGCCCTGCCACCGGTTTCACAGATGGAGCCCACGGGTTTCTCTGATCAAGAAACCGGCTGGTCGCAGCTGTTTTTTCCCGGTGCGGGGGCCAATGGCGCGGCCGGATCGTCGATGGTATTTTCGGATTATGCCATCGTGATTCAGGCAGCCCTGCTGGGTCAGGGGGTTGCCTTGGGTTGGCTGAACGTGGTGTCACATTGGCTGTGTTCAGGTGCGCTGATCCCTGCGCGGCGGCAGATCATCCGCACGGGCAGGCTGTGCCATTTCGTCAATCAGCGCGGCAAGCAAGTGTCGCCGGTGGCGTTGGCGGTGCGTGACTGGCTGACGCAAGAGCTGCGCGCCGAAGTCAGGCAGGTCGGCGCAAAATATCCTGATCTGGACCTTGGTGCGCTGTGGCCGCCGCAAACCTGATGGGGCCACAGCCTTGATCCAGAGGATGCAAGGTCAAGCCTCGGATTGAACCTCTGCGACATCGTCGACAACGGCGGCCTCTATCCGCTGCGATACCAGATCCAGCAGCTTGTCCAGATAGCGGGTGTTGGGATCCCGCACGGTCGCCCCTTCGCGCAGAACGGCGGTGCGGATAATCATGTCACCGAACACCGCATCGAACAGCATTTCAGGGAAATCCTGATAATCAAACCCGGCGGGCAGCGCACCGCGGGCAATTTCGTCTTCAAAGGCATCGGTCATCAGCCTGTACCAGACCCCCGGCCCATGCGTGTGCCAGGCCTCGCCGATCTGCGGGGCCAGATTGGCACCGGTCACGATCAGACGAAAGAAATCGGGATGGCTGGGTTTCAGGACAACGCGGATCAGTTCCAGCAAGATCGCCCGCAGACGGGTGCGCAGATCGGCGCCAGGCGGGGCATTGGGCTGGATATCCGACAGAAAATCGGCGCACAGGTATTGCACCGCCTCGACGACCAGACCGTGCCGGTCGCCGAAATGACGATAAAGCGTTGCTTTGGACGCCCCCGCCTCGCTGGCGATCAGGTCCATGCTCGCGCCTTCGAGGCCGTCACGCAACAAGATGCGCGCGGCCTCGGCCAGTAGCTCGCGTCGCCTCGCCTCGCCCCTGCGGATTTTCGGCGGGGCAGGGCGAGGCGCGTTGGGCATGGGCTGTTTTACTTCTTGTCTGGCAATGCGAAAGCGATGACATAATCACCGCGATCGGGGGACTGACGCGCCCCACCGGCTACGATGACGATATACTGCTTACCGGTCACTGGCGAGACGTAAGTCATCGGAGTGGCCTGTGCGCCGACCGGAAGACGGCCTTTCCACACTTCCGCACCGGTTTCCATGTCCATCGCGCGCAGATAGAAGTCCTGCGTACCGGCATAGAATACCAGACCAGATGCCGTGGTCACACCACCGCCCAGCGTCGGCATCCCCAACGGCACCGGCAGACCGACCCGGATTCCGCCCATCTTGACGTCCTGCACCGTGCCGGCGGGACGTTGCCAGACCAGTTGCTGGGTCTTCAGGCTGACGGCCGCGAACACGCCCCACGGCGGTTGCTGACAGGGCAGCCCGAGCGGCGAGTTGAAGGCCGCGTGGTCGATGACGAACGGCGTGCCGATCATCGGATAGGTCGAGCCGACACCGTGGCCAGAGACCAGCTTGTCGAAATCAACGCCTTCCTTGGGACGCAGGGTAACGACCTGCGGCATGCGGATGTCGTTGACGAACAGATAGCCGTTACGCTTGTCCAACGCCGCGCTACCCCAGTTGAAGCCACCGTAATAGCCCGGATAGATCAGTGTCGGTTGTAGTTGCGGTGCCGTGAACTCACCCTTGTAGTTCAGCTTCTTGAACGCGATCCGGCAGGCCAGCTGGTCAAAGAAGGTGGTGCCCCACATGTCCTGCTCGGTCAGCGGCTTGGTGCCGAAGGACGGCATGTCGACGGCATAGGGCTGGGTCGGCGAGACACGGTCGCCAAAGGCGACTTCCTGCGGCACCGGACGTTCCTCGACCTTGGAGATCGGGGTACCGGTGCGGCGGTCCAGCATGAACAGCTGGCCACGTTTGGTCGGCTGGATCAGTGCGGGCACGCCATCGGGCATGTCATACAACGTCGGCTGTGCGGCCAGGTCATAATCCCAGATGTCGTGATGCGCCGTCTGGAAGACCCACTTGTCGCGCCCGGTGGCAATATCCAGCGCGACGATGCCGGTGGAGTATTTGTCGGTCAGGGCCGGACGATCACCGCCCCAGAAATCAGGCTGCTGGTTGCCCAGCGGCATGTAGACCAGGCCCAGCTTTTCGTCGAACGCGGGATGGGTCCACATGTTCGGGGTCGAGCGGGTATAGGTTTCCCCTTCGGCTGGCAGTTTGGTGATATCGGGGTTGCCCAGATCCCAGGCCCAGACCAGCTCACCGGTATCGGCAGAGAAGGCACGAATCACGCCCGAGGGTTCGTCCAGCGCACGGCCGTCGAACACCCAGCCCCCGACAACGATCAGGTTCTTGATGATCGTCGGCGCAGAGGTATAGGCATATGAGAAGCTGTGACCGAATTTGACATCGCCAATGCCGGTCATCATCGAGACCTTGCCGCCATTGCCGAAATCGGTGCAAAGCGCGCCGGTACCGGCATCAAGCGCCACGATATCTGCATCCATCGTCACCTGAATGATGCGACGTTCACACAGCGCACCCTTGGCCGGAACGATATGGCTTTCGCCGTCGATCGGGTAGGGGCTGGTGACCTTGGCGGGCTCATAATAGCCAACGCCGCGGCAACGGTTCCACACCGTCTTGGTGTTTTTCAGGTCAACCTTGTGGCGCCATTTGACATCGCCGGTATCAGCGTTCAGCGCGATCACTTCGGAGGTCGGGGTGCAGGTATACACCGTGTCGCCAATCTGCGACGGGGTGTTTTGCGATTCCGATGCGCCCTCGGCCAGTTCGCCCGAGCGGAACTGCCATGCGACTTGCAGATCCTTGACGTTGTCCTTGTTGATCTGGTCAATCGCCGCGAACCGCGTGCCCGCCGGATCATTGCCGTAGAATTCCCAATTCGCACTGCCGTCATTTTGCAGGGCAACCGGGTCATTCTGCGCGGTGATCTTGTTTTCGATCACGCCATGCGGTTTGAACATCGCCGCAAATCCGGCCACCAGCAGAACGGCGAAAACACCAGCGACGGCGAAGCTTTCCTTGCGGAACCGGCCGCCGGTCAACAGCGGATGGATCAACGCTGCGACCAGCCCCATCACCAGGAACGGCGCCAGACGCGGCACCAGACCCCAGAAGTCGAACCCGACCTCATACAGCGACCAGATCACCGTCACGATCGCCAGCGCGGCCAGCACGATTGCCGCTGCCGGTTGGCGGCGGATATACAGCACCCCCGCCACCAGCATCGCCAGGCCCGCGATCAGGTAATACCAACTTCCGCCAAGCGAGATCAGCTCGACGCCTCCGAGTCCCAGTCCCAGACCGCTGAGGGCCATCAGACCACCCAGAAGCCACAAGACAACACGACCCAAACCGGGCGCCGAGGCCCCGGTGGCTGAGTTTTTATCCATGTCTTTTCCCAAAAATTATCCGGTCTCGGGTACCCGACTCGCCGTCGATGCCTGACCGAAACGAAACCGTCCTGTTTCTTTATTGCACGGGAATGTGTTTGAAAAGACAAAATGTCGCAGGTATCCGCCCGCTCAGGTCGCGGCTGTCCAGAGCCTGAACCGGGTCTGGCCGGTGATCTCGCGCACGATACCGACGGCCAGCAGGCGCGCGAGCATGCGTTCGGCGCTGTCGCGGCTGATACCGGTGGCAAGGGCGGCATCTTCGGTGCTCAGCAATGGCCGGGCGATCAGCGCGTCGATCAGCTTTCCCGGCGTGCTGCCCTTGAACCTGTCGGTCGCGGTGTGGGCCGACACCGCCCAATCATCCAATCGTCGCAGTTCCAGCATCGCGGCCAGAGCCCCGGAGCGGACCGCGCCTATCCAGCGCCGCAGACGTTCCTCGGCGCTGCCACCACCGTTCCACACCTGCCGCGCCGCCGCGCAGGGCGCAAAACCCAGCATACGGTTTTCCGCCGCCCCGATCCGCGCCGCCGCCGTGGCCGGTTCCGTCACCACCCCGGCGGCAGAGAGGCTGCATATTGGCCATAGCCGAAAGGCGAAGGCCGCGCGGGTCAGCGGATGGGCGGCCTCAAGATCGGCCATCCCTTGGTTGAATTCCGCTACCGCAGCCGAAAAATCGGCCCCCGCCAGACGCCGCCGCATATCGTCGGGCACGGCGGATACCGTGTCTGGGTCGGCCTCGTGCAAGCCCAGAAAATCGCGCAGACCGGCCAAGGGGGCCGGTCGTTGCTCCAACCGCCGCAAGGCCCAGCGTGCTCGTGCCAGATCAGTATGCAGCCGCGGATCGGTGGCGCGCGCCATCAGATCGCGGCCTATCTCTTCACGGCGCAGGCGGGTTCCCTCGGCCCAGGCCATAGCCTCGGTCTCGATCAGAGCCAGCCGCGTCACCGCCCCGGCGCCCAGATGTTCCGTCATCATGTCCAGCCGTGCCAGCTCGGCCGCCGCACGGGCCAGTTCGGCGGACTGGGCGGCCTCGGCGCGGGACCATTCGGACGAATCAATCAAAATGCGCCGCTCGTCCTGAATTTGGGCAAGATCGTCTGCGGCGGTATCAGGCAAAAACCAAAGATCCTCACCCGCCTGCGGATCAGGATCATAAGGGGAGACGAGGCCTGTGGCCTCATCCGGGTCGTGGTGTAGAGTGTTGCGATGCGACATCATAGCCCCACTATATATCGTATTGCCCCGGATCGGCTAGGCCGCATCAATGGGGTATGCGCTGGCCTTTGCGCCAGTGTCGTGCCAGTTTCGCCGCACCCAACCCGAGAGACCCAATGCCGATCCGCAACCGCTTTGCCGAAATGCTGCCCGAGATCACCGCCTGGCGGCATGATTTCCACCGTCACCCGGAACTGCTGTATGATCTGCCCCGCACCTCTGCCCGGGTGGCGGAGCTGTTGCGGAACTTCGGCTGTGACGAGGTGGTGACCGGCATCGGGCAAAGCGGTGTCGTGGGGGTGATCCGTGGCCGTGACGGGGGTCGGGTCATCGGGTTGCGTGCCGATATGGATGCGCTACCAATCCAGGAACCGGAAGGGCGGACACACGGATCGCAAACACCGGGTCAGATGCACGCCTGTGGTCACGACGGCCATATGGCGATGCTGCTGGGGGCGGCGAAATATCTGACGCAGACACGGGATTTCGATGGCACTATCGTGGTGATCTTCCAGCCCGCCGAAGAAGGCGGGGGCGGGGGGCTTGCGATGGTGCGCGACGGGCTTTTGTCGCGTTGGCGCATTGACGAGGTCTACGGAATGCACAACCATCCGGGCCTGCCGGTGGGGCATTTTGCCATTCGCCCGGGGGCGATCATGGCCTCGGCTGATGTGTTCGAGATTGTGCTGACCGGCAAGGGTGGTCATGCCGCACGCCCGCATCTGTGTGTCGACACCATGATCGTGGCGGCGCAGGTGATCGTCGCGCTGCAAACGGTCATCGCACGCGGGGTCGATCCGATGGAGCAGGCGGTGTTGTCGGTCAGCACGCTGACCACCGACAGCCCCGCCTATAACGTGTTGCCGCAAGTGGTGCGGATGACCGGCACGGCGCGGACAATGAATGAAACCGTGCGTGCCTTTATCGAATCGCGGGTGCGCGACATCGTCACCGGTGTGGCGACGGCGTTGCAGGCGCAGGCCGAGGTGAACTGGCAGCACGGCTATCCGGTGACGATGAACAGCCCCGCGCAAACCGACCATGCCATCGCCGCAGCCCGCGCGGTCACGCCCGCTGTAGATCCCGATATCGCGCCACAAATGGCCGCCGAGGATTTCAGCTATATGCTGCGTGAATGTCCGGGGGCCTATATCCTGCTGGGCAATGGCCCCTCCGCCCCGGTGCATCACCCCGATTACGATTTCGACGATGCCGCCTTGCCCTATGGCGCCAGCTGGTATGTCGAAATCGCCAAACGGCGCTTGCACGCGCAGTAACACCCCTTTGCACAACCAACCCTGCGCTGCCGCGCAGAATTTGATGCCATGCCCTCTATCGCGCCACCAATTCACAGGTTAATTAGTGTGCCTGCTTATGATTGGCGCGACGATGATCAATGGCCTGTTGCTGAAAAGCTGTCTGCGGGTGATGCGCGAATTGCGCAGCCGGTATCACATGTCGTCGCCTGATCTGGGCTTGGTGCAATTTTCGATCCGGGTTCTGGTGCGCCAATGACCGCGCCCGCCGCCGAACAGCCCGCGCCTCCGCCCGGACCACCACCGATGTCGATGATGTTGACGCTGGGCTATATGTCGGCCGCACTGCTGATCGCCCTTGGGGCGGGGGTAGGGCAGGGGTTGCTGTCGGCCAACATCGCCCAGATCGCCGGAGATCTGGGGGCGACCACCGCGCAGACCAGTTGGCTATTGATCGCCTTCATGGTGCCCCGCGCCTGCCTGCCGATCATGCTGATCAAGATCCGCACGCAATATGGTCTGCGCCGTTTCACCGAGGTCTCCGTCATCGGCTATGTACTGGCCGATTTCGCCGCGGTCTGGATGGATGATCTGCGCTCGGCCATCCTGGTTGAATTCCTGTCGGGGTCGGCCTCGGCGTCGTTGTCGACACTGGCGTTTCTGTACATGCTGGAGCCGCTGAACCAGCAATGGCGGTTGAAGCTGGGCCTGCCGCTGGCACTGTGCTTCCTGATCATGGGGCCATCGCTGGCGCGGGTCATGTCACCCTGGCTGATCGGGGACGGCGGATTGCTGCGGATGCATCTGGCAGCACTTGGCACGGCGACGGTCTCGCTAGCCTCGGTGATCGCGTTGCCGTTACGCCCGGTGGCGCATATGAAGGTGATCCGGTCGCTGGATCTGCTCAGCTTTGCGCTGATCGCCAGCGGGTTTACCGCGGTCATCACCACCTGCGTCATGGGGCCGATCTATTGGTGGACGGATGCGGCATGGCTGGGCGCGATTGCGGCCGTGGGTGTGGCCGCCCTGACCTGCGCCATGATCATCGAGCTGAACCGGCAGGAACCGCTACTGGATATCCGCTGGCTGCTGTCGCCTGCGATGCTGCATTTGACCGCCGCAATGCTGATCTTCCGCATCATCCTGTCAGAGCAAAGCACGGGCGCGCCCCGCATGTTTCAGGTCCTGGGCATGGCGCCATCGCAGCTGGTGACGTTGTTTTCGGTGATCTGCATCTTCACCTTGCTGGGAACGCTGGCCTGTGTCGCATGGCTCAAACCGACGCGCGTGCCGCAGTTTCACCTGGCGGCGTTGCTGCTGATCGCCTGCGGAACCTGGATGGATGCGCAGGCCACGATAGATACCCGGCCTGAACAGATGATCCTGTCGCAAGCGCTGATCGCCTTTGCCGGGATGCTGTTCATGCCGCCCGCCATGATCATCGGCCTGTTGTCGGCGCTGAAAAAGGGGCCGCAATACATCCTGTCCTTCATCATCGTCTTCATCTCGACGCAAAGTGTCGGCGGCATGATCGGTTCGGGGTTGTTCACCTCATTGATCAATCACCGGCAGGCGTTTCACTATCAGGTGCTGACGGAAGAGCTGACCACCACCGCCGCCCCGCTGTCACAGGCCCTGGCCGTGCAGATGGCCACTCTGGCGCCGCAGATTGGCGATCCCGCGTTGCGCCGCGCCCAGGCCATCGCGCAAATTACAACGGATACGGCAAATCAAGCCTATGTGATGGCCTATAACGATGCCTATTTCCTGACGTTCCTGTTGGCGGTTCTGGCCGCATCGGCGCTGTGCCTGCATGTCTTTCGAGATTGGCTGGCTACGCGGATACAGACCCGCCGTCCCACCCCTGTCGAGACCAGCCCATGAACAAAACGTTGATCCTGCCTACACTCATTGCCGCCGTGATCGGTGTTTCCGGGCTGCTGCTGTTGCTGTTCGCCTGGCATCTGCCGCCCTTTGCGCATAGCCAACCGTTCACCGAAAACGCGTATCTGCGCGGCAAGGTAACCACCTTATCGCCGCAATTGTCAGGCTATCTGAACGAGGTCGCCGTGGTGGATTTCCAAGAGGTCAAACAAGGCGATCTCATCGCCCGGATCGACGATCAGATTTTCCGTCAGAAGCTGGCCCAGGCCCAGGCAACGCTGGCCGCCGCCCAGGCGGCGTTACAGGTGGCAAACCAGAATGTGGCCTCCGCCCAAGCGGTTGAGCGGGCCAATCAGGCGGCGCTGCTCTCGGCGCAATCGACCTTGGCCACGGCACAGACAAATGCCGAACGTTCGCGCGCGCTGACCCATCGGGGTGTGACGTCGCAGCAATCTTCGGATCAGATCGAGCTGACCTTGCAGCAGGCGACCGGCACCTTGCATCAGGCCGAAGCGCAACTGGATGTGCAACATGAGAATATCCTGTCGGCTCAGGTGCAGATTTCCGCACGTAACGCCGATATCGCCAATGCCGAAGCCACGGTCGAGCTGGCCCGCATCGACCTGTCGCATACCGAGATCCGCGCCCCAGCGGATGGTCATCTGGGTCAGATCGGCGCGCGCGTCGGGCAATATGTGACGGCGGGAACCGCATTGGTTTCGCATGTCGGGCGCGACATGTGGGTGATCGCCAATTTCAAAGAGACCGAGCTGGCGGGTATCCAGATCGGCCAAGATGTCCAGTTTCGTGTCGACGCGCTGGCCGGACAGGCCTTCACCGGAAAGGTCGAGTCATTTTCCCCCGCCACGGCATCGGAATTCAGCGTGTTGTCGGGATCAAATGCCACGGGCAACTTCACCAAGATCGCGCAGCGCCTGCCCGTTCGGATTTCAATCACGCCCGATCAGGACCATGCGTCGCAACTGTCAGTCGGAATGTCTGTTGAAGTGACGGTCAACACGCGCGACTGATATTCAGACGATCCGGTTAGGCTCCCTCTGAACCGCCCTGGGTTTGCCGGCAACTGTATTCAGCTTGGCTGGGCCTCCCGGAAACAGGTTGCGTCTGCGATCATGCTGTTGAGCACGGTGAGCAGCTTCCTAGCCGTTGCCGTCAAGGCGGCATCCACCGGTTTTCCCGCCTCCTGCAGCATCTGCCGGAACGCTCTGAACGTTGCTGAGTGGCGGGACGCATGTAGTGCGGCGAGATAGAGGGCGGTCCTGACGGTTGCCCTTCCGCCACCGATGACCCGTTTTCCATTGCGCTGCCCGCTATCGCGCGCAATCGGTGCAAGGCTGGCGAGCGCCGCGATCTTTCGGCGATCAGTTGTGCCGATCTCAGGCAACTCGGCCATAAGAGTGGCCGCGATGATCGTGCCCACACCGGGCACCGACTGCAGCCGGCGATCGGTTTCGGCTAGCTCGGGCGATGATCGAATGATCTCCGCGATCCTTGCTTCGACCTTTTCGATCCTCCGATCGAGGAGCAGGATCAAACTCTTGATATCGGATCGGAAAGCGCAATCTGTCGTCTGCTGAAGTTTGGTCCCCTCCTGTTTTCGGATCTCAACCAACTGACGGCGCCGGGTAATCTGGGCCAGCAGCGCCTGCCGCGTCGGTGAAACGGGCATTGTCTGCGGTGGTTTCAGCCTCTGGCCGAAGGTTGCTAGCATCCGGACATCAACTCGCTCGGTCTTGCCAATCACTCCCATGGCTCGCGCAAAATCGCGGGCCTGCCGGGGATTGACGCGACTAAAGCTGACCTGGGCAGCCTCAAGGCCATCGCGCAGCACCCAATCATAGCCGCCGCTGGCCTCGAAGATCACCCAAACGTCTTCGCGCGCGGCGGCTCGGGCGAAGTCGCGGACACCGGCTGGGGTGTTCTCTATTCGCTTGGCCCCGGCCTCTGAACCGCAGCGGGTTTGCCGGAGGCTCCAACTTCTGAGTAGGATGGAGCATCATGAGCAAGACGACAAACAAGTTTTCCCCTGAAGTGTGCTCCTGAAGTGCGCGAGCGGGCCATGCGGCTGGTTCTCGACAATGAGGGCCAGCGCGATTCAACACCTCGGCACATGCGGGTTTCGTGCTTGATGCCTTGGAACAGGCGGGGCCATGAGTGGCGTCCGGTAAAGGGCATCGGCTTGCTCTGCCTTACCCTCTGCTGCTCATCCCTCTGATGCTAGATTTGTCGGTTGGATTTGGCGCGGCTGCGCCAACGGAGCAATGGGCGATCTGCACAGCATTTCGACCGCGCGAAGCCGATCTCCCATTGAGGTGAGTTGGGCGGCAAAGACCGCGGGGGTGTGATAGCCGAGAGCTGAGTGAGGCCGTTCGGTGTTGTAGACGTAGATCCAGCGGGCGGTGGCCTCCCGTGCATGGTCTATATGCCTAAGAACAGGGTCTCGTTCAGTAGCGGCGACCGTCAGCGAACTGGTCATGGACGAAATCGACGGACCAACGGGCGTTTGCAAGCGCTTCGGTCGCCAGCCGCCCGCGTTCCAATGGCCCGCTTCCGGCTTCGGCTTCGGCGTCGGCGCACCAAACCCCATCCACCAGATGCCGGGACTGAACAACTAGCATCAGATGAACGAGTTATCAGGAGGCAAAGCAGTTCAACAACCGTCGCCTGCTTGAACCCATCGGAACATCCCGACCGCCGACGCCGAGGCAAACTTCTACGCCGCTCTGGAAACTGACCCCTTGGCCGCATAACTAAACCAAATCAGCCTCCGGCAAACCTGGCGCAGTTCATTCAGGAACTCGTCACGCCATATTCGGAGGCTAGTCCCAACACCGTGCGTTCGCCCTTCACGGCCTAGAACGCCTCGCATGGTTCCTGCGTTTCCGCATTCATTATCTCCTCGTTCTTGGAGACCAGAAAACGTCAGATCATAACTTCTCTCAATGTCCGTGTTTCAGGGAACAGATCAAATACCTACAGCAGTACGTCGCCCATACCGTGGTGACTTTCTGTATTTTACGCTTTCGGGCTCAGGTATGGGAGAGCCATCAGCCCGGCAGCGGTGGAGCTATCCTAAAGATCTGATACCGCCCAGGGTTCGGATAGATCAGATCCACCGTCCAGCCAGCTCCACGCAGGTAGGCCTCGTAGTCTCGCCAGAAGGGCCAATCAAGTATGATTGCATATTGGGCCTGCCCTTCACGTGCAATCAGGTCGATCGCTTTGCCCCGGTCTCGCCCACGAGACGGACCTGTAATCTCCTCATGATATTTTATTACAGATGGGGTTTTGAGGCCGACGCCGTCGATCAGAACAAACCCTTTCGGCTGTTCCACGACAAATTGCGCATGCCAGGCAAAATATCCTGCATCGTGTATCAAAATGCGTGCATCGTCGGGCAGATTGGCTTCGGCCCAAAGCGCGACATCCTCTTGAGCACGGTTCCAGTCGGTAGACCCACGATAGTAACGCCAGCCTGATGAGGGAAATGCAATAATGTAGCATAGTGCAGCGAGAGCGATCATCGGTTGAATTTGACGGAAATGTATTGCTACGGCCGTCCAGCCCACAATCCCCAACGGAAGGAAAGGGTAGAGATACCGGTATTCGTAACCGAACATCGCACTAGGCAGAGAAATGGCCGCAGCGACAACGAATGCAATAACAAAGCCCAGATATACCCACCCGTCACGGACGATGGGCAGCATGACCAGACCAGCAAGCGGCCAAACAATCGCGGTTGAACGAAGAGCAGAAAATGCCATGATCAACCGATCCTTGAACTTGACCGGATCTTCATCGAAGTAAGCAGACTTTGCTTCTGCCGTTGGCGAAATGACATGGCCGGTAAAATACCATGATAGTACTCCAAGTACTGCGGCAACAAAGATCGCCACCGAGGCCAGCTTCAGCAGGTGAATATGCTCCCGCCGCAGACGCCATGCCGAGAACAAGGCCAAGAGCAATGAAAGCACTGCAAATTCTGGCCGCACAAACGGCATTAGGCCAACCAAAATGGCCAAGGGAACATCACGGCGGACCTGAGAACAGTAGACGGCCCAGACGATAACAGCCATCGCCAGCCCCGTTTCCAGCCCATTCATGAGCTGTATCCATGCCATCGCTGCAACGAGGCCAATAACGGTACCACAAGCTGACAAAAACGGGCCGCCGCCAACTACCCGTAGCAGCTTCCACAGACCTACCGCATAACATGTGGCCATAATGAAGAGCAGTACGAAGCTCGCGACAGGCGCGGGCATGAAAAATGTAAAAAGGGCCACCAGAAACATATGGACAGGGCTGGTGGCCCCTGTCGCCACCGTGTTACCGAAGCTGTCGGCCCCGCCGCGGACCAATAATTCCGCATTAGCGATCGTGATGAACGAGTCGTCGAAACTGAAGCTCAGAGGCCTGTTTTCTACCAGCGTTGCAACCGTCAGCACCGCGAAAATAAATACGGGAAACAATACCCAAGGGCTTTTATCCAAGCGCGACCAGTTCATAAATACCTCCGAAATTATAAATGTTGGGATAGAGACTGCGGGTATCTGATACAACCTCGGTCCCTACCATCAGCGTGCATTTTTGCAGGGCGTGACACGGATAGCAGCAAAGAGATTGAGTTCCTCCCCGAAAATCGACATTGAGTGCAGCTACGCTCTGACGTTTTCTGGTCTCGAGGGACGAGGAGATCAGAAATGCGGAAACGCAGGAACCATGACGCAGGGTGCATGTCGCGGGTGGCGCTGGAGGCCGTGAAGGGCGAGCGAACGGTGTCGGAACTGGCGTGCATCCGACGATGATCCACCAGTGATCGAGCGATTATCCGCCATTGGTTCAAGGACCATGGCGAGGGGCGTTGCCCGGCGGGGCTGCGGATATCTTCAAACGGGGCAGCCGAAAGCCCGCCGCGGAGGTGGATGAGGAAACGAACCGATCCCTGCTGCTGCCAGGATCGGAAAGCTGGCGGTCGCCAACGATTCTTCGCAGCGCTTACGCGGCCCACCGGGGCCACGGTCAGTACTACGATGTCATGAAAGCTCAAGCCCTGGACCCCGGCAAGTGGTAAGGGATTGCGCCGCCACCGGTTCGAGGCCGATCCCGAACGGGGATGATCGAGAAGAACCACCCGAGTCTGCCGGTCGGGACATAGTGTCGGCTGCTGTCGATCTCGCGCTCGTCGTTCTACCACGAGCTCGCAGGGCGAGACGACGATGAACCTCGGGCCGATGCGGCTGATCGACCGGCAGTTCTTGGAAACGCCGTTCTACGGGGTCCGGCAGATGAGCTGGAACTTGCAGAACGAGGGCCATCCTGTGAACCAGAAGCGCATCCCGGCGGCTGATGCGACTCATGCGCTTGATGCCGATTTACCGGAAGCCCAACACCAGCAAGCCCGCCAAGCAAGGGGCACAAGACCTACCCCCTACCTGCTGGGGTGGCCTGCGAGTGGATCACCCCGGGAAAGTCTGGTGCGCTGACATTACTACCTGCCGATGCGGCGCGGGTTCCTTTACCTGGTGGCGATCATGGACTGGTTCACGAGGAAGGTGCTGGCGAACACGCTGGAGGCCGACTTCTACGTTGTGGCGTTGAATGAGGCCATCCACCGCTTCGGCGCGCCGGGGATCATGACTACGGACCAGGGTTCACAGTTCACGTCCTTCGTATGGACTGATCGGCTGAAGCGCGCTGGCACGCGGATCCCCATGGACGGTAAAGGACGCTGCACCGACAACGTCTTCATTGAGCGCCTCTGGCGTTCCCTCAAGTATGAATGCGTCTACCTGCACGCTTGGGGTACGGGATCGCAGGCCAAGGCTGCCATCGGCCAATGGATTACCTTCTATAATCACCGACGACCCCACACCGCCCATGGCGGGCAACTGCGCGCCGTGGTCTACTTCAACCGCATCGAAACCGATCCGCAGACGCAGGACGTCGCTTAAACCAGTCGGAAAACTATTCGATTTCCGGGGTGCAGCTCACGGCTTGACCTGTAAAAATTCTGTAGAGTCATCATTGGAGCACGTTACTCAATCCGCCTGAGCCGTGGTGAAGAACGCCCGGAATATCGCCATTTGCCCATCCGCTGAGCATGAATATTCCCGGTGCTTTTTCGGCACCACATAGAAGAAACCCCCAGAATATCCCCGCGCAAGAGCATATTTTTATCGCCCGGCCCGTTGCCGCATCTTGCGACAAAAAGACATAATATTATGATTATAAATGATAATTATAAATATTATGGAGATATGGGGCGCAACGACCTTAACAGTCGCGGCATAAATATCGACTCGTTGACTCGTGATAATCTTGCGGTAGCAAACTGATCTGTACCCACGCCAGAAGCATTAGCCCGAGGACAAGATGAACAGTTTGACACGGCGCCAGTTCAGCATCGCAACCCTAGGCGCAGCCGTTGGAATGGCAACGTTCTCGGCCCGCGCGTCGCAGGTCAAGACCCTGAAGATCGGCTATCAGAAAACCGGCCTGCCGGTGATCGCGCAGCAGCAGAAAACCATTGAGACGGCGTTGAAGCCGCTGGGCATCGCGGTGGAATGGGTTGAATTTTCCGCCGGTCCGCCGCTGGTCGAGGCGTTGAATGTTGGCGCCGTGCATCTGGGCTGGACGGGCGATGCGCCGCCGATTTTCGGTCAGTCCGCCGGATCGGCCATCACCTATGTCGCGGCATTGCCATCGAGCGGCGCGGGCGAGGCGATCTTTGCCAAAGACAGCTCCGGCATTCGCACGGTCGCCGATCTGAAGGGCAAGCGGGTTGCCGTCGGCAAGGGCACCAGCTCCAACAACCTTGTCGTTGCCGCGCTGGAGGCCAACGGCCTGAGCTATGGCGATATCCAGCCGGTCTATCTTTCACCCGCCGATGCCGGATCGGCCTTTGCCGCCGACAAGGTGGATGCCTGGGCCATCTGGGACCCGTTCTTTGCCATTGCCGAACTGCGCTACAAACCAAACATTCTGGTGCGGACCTCGGATGTGCTGAAGGTGAACAGCTATTTCCTCGCCAATCGCGATTTCCCCGCGGATAATGCCGAGGTCATCCACAAGACGCTTGCGGCGCTGCAAGAGGCAACGGTCTGGGCGGCGGCAAACCGCGACAAGGTCGCGCAGGCGCTGCACGACGTGACCGGGGTGCCACTGGCGGCACAACAGCTGGCGGCAGGGCGGCAGGATTTTGGCATCTTCCCGCTGACCCCGGAAATCATCGCGGGCCAACAGGCGACGGCTGACCGGTTTTTCCGTATCGGGCTGATCGCGCAAAAAATCACCGTTGCCGATGCGGTATGGCCCGGTGCCCGCGCGTAAGGAGGCCGCCATGACCGCTGTAACCACCGAAACCGGCACCAAGACCAAGGGGCGCGCCACGCCCCTTCGGTTCCTGGCCCTGCGCGGGTTGATCGGCTGGATTCTGCCTTTCGCCATCGTCGTGGTGTGGGAGGCCCTGTCGCGCACCGGTGTGATCACCGAGAACGTCCTGCCCGCGCCCTCGGCGGTGCTGCGCGCCGGGTGGCAACTGTTGCTGTCGGGCGAACTGATCCACAACATCGCCACCAGCACGCAACGGGCCCTGCTGGGGTTCATCATCGGCGGCGGCATCGGGTTGGCCTTCGGACTAGCGAACGGGCTATGGGTGCGGGCGCGCGATGTTACCGACACCACATTGCAGATGGTGCGCAACATCCCGCATCTGGCGCTGATCCCACTGGTCATTCTGTGGTTCGGCATCGACGAAGAGGCGAAAATCTTCCTGGTCGCGTTGGGGGTGTTTTTCCCGATCTATGTGAACACCTTGCTGGGCATTCAGGGCATTGACCCCCAGTTGATCGAGATGGGCCGGATTTACGGCATGCGTCCAGCGCGGCTGTTCTGGCGGGTGATCCTGCCCGGCGCCCTGCCCGCGATTTTCACCGGGCTGCGCTATGCGCTTGGGATCATGTGGCTGACGCTGATCGTGGCGGAGACCATCGCCGCCAATTCCGGGCTTGGCTACATGGCGATGCAGGCGCGAGAATTCATGCAGATTGATGTCGTGGTGCTGTCGATCGTGATCTACGCGCTGCTGGGCAAGCTGGCCGACAGTCTCGCGCGGCTTTTGGAAAGCCTGTCGTTGCAATGGCATCCCGCGTTTCAGCGGAAGGAGTCGTGATGTCTACCCCACAATCCGCCTTTGCCTTTCAGGGCGTGCAGCGCTTTTTCGGCTCCAAGAAGGTCTTGCAGGGGATCAACCTCGAGGTGCCCGAGGGGCAGTTTGTCGCCATCATCGGCAAGAGCGGCTGCGGCAAATCAACCCTGCTGCGGCTGCTGGCGGGGCTGGATCAACCCGATGTCGGCCGGATCCGGCGCAGCGATGCGGGGCAGGGGGCGGCAGGGACGCGCATCATGTTCCAGGAACCCCGTCTGCTGCCCTGGGCACGGGTGACGGAAAACGTCACCGTCGGGCTGACCGGCATTGTGGATGGTCCGCAGGCCACCGCGCGTGCGCGGGATTACCTGGCCGAGGTGGGTCTGGCGGATCGTGGCGGGGACTGGCCCTCGGTCCTGTCGGGCGGGCAACGGCAGCGGGTGGCACTGGCCCGCGCCCTGGTCGGGCAACCGCATATTCTGGCGCTGGATGAACCGCTTGGGGCGCTCGATGCGCTGACCCGGATCGAGATGCAGCAATTGCTGGAACGGATCTGGCGCGAGAAGGGCTTCACCGCGGTTCTGGTGACCCATGACGTGGCCGAGGCGGTGCTGTTGGCGGATCGGGTGATCTTGCTGGAAGAGGGCCACGTGGCGCTTGACCTGGCCATCGACCTGCCCCGCCCGCGCCGCCACGGCGCCCCCGACGTCGCGGCCTATGAGCGCGAAATTCTTGACCGGCTGCTGGGTCGCAACGCGGCCTGAGCCGATCCCCTATGCCTGCCTGGCACACATGAAAAGAAGATCACGATGACCCAATCCACCTCTGCGCTTGATTTTTTCTGGTTCATTCCGTCCTCGGGCGATGGCAGTTATCTGGGCACGGATGCGCTCAGCCGCCCTGCCGATCCCGATTATTTCCGCGAAATCGCCCGTGCATCCGACCGGCTGGGCTATTCCGGTGTGCTGATCCCCACCGGTGTCGCCTGCGAGGAAAGCTTCATTCTGGCCACCGATCTGGCGGCCCATACCGAGCGGCTGAAATTCCTGGTGGCGATCCGACCCGGTACCGCCTCGCCCGCCTATTACGCCCGGCTGGCCTCCAGTCTTGATCGTGTCTCGCGGGGGCGGCTGTTGCTGAATATCGTGGTCGGAGGCAGCGCCCAGGAACTGGCGGGGGATGGGGTGTTTCTGGGCCATGATGAACGCTATGATCATGCCGATGAATTCTTTCAGGTTTTCAACAGCCTGATGGAGACCGGACAAGCGGATCTGGACGGAAAATACATCCGTGCGCAGGATGCCCGCCTGGGTCTGCCCCCGGTGCAGCAACCGCGTCCGCCACTGTATTTCGGCGGCTCATCCGATGCCGGGATCGAGTTTTCGGCCGGGATCACCGAAAAATACCTGACCTGGGGGGAACCCCCGGCGCAGGTCGCGCAAAAGATCGCGCAGGTGCGCAAGGCGGCGGCGCAGCGCAGACGCAAGGTGACGTTTGGCATCAGGCTGCATTTCATCGTGCGCGAAACGGATGAAGAGGCTTGGGCGGCGGCCGACAGGCTGATCTCGCATCTGTCGGACGAAACCATCGCCGCCGCGCAACAGGTGCAGCGCACACAATCGGATTCGGTCGGGCAGGCGCGCATGCAGGCGTTGCACAACGGTCAGCGCGACCGACTGGAGGTATCGCCGAACCTTTGGGCCGGTGTCGGGCTGGTGCGCTCGGGCGCGGGCACCGCGCTGGTCGGTTCTCCGGCGACGGTCGCGGCGCGGCTGCGCGAATATCAGGCCCTGGGGATCGATACGGTCATCGCCTCGGGCTATCCGCATCTGGAGGAATCCTACCGTGTCGCCGAACTGCTGTTCCCCGAACTGGGCATTGCGGCCCCGGTAAAACCGCTGCGCCAGTCCTTCGGTGAAAAGCAGGTATTCGGTGGCGGCGGGCACGGCGGCAATGTCAAGGCGGCGGCCGCCTCCTAGGTCCAAAGGATCGGACGGCACAGAACATCGGGAATTGGTGGCGGCGCTGAAACAGGCCGGGAAATTGCCCCTCCCGGCCCCGGCGCGTCGCCCCCAATCACCGTTCAGCGCGGGTCAGGACGGCAGAGGAAGCAAAGCTCGGTTCCGGCCTGCACCGCGCCACTGGCAAAAATCACCGCGCCGTCATGGGGGGCGATGATCTGCGCACCCGAGGCCCGTGTCCCGATCACCTCCCCCTGATGCACCTGTGCCCCGGTCGGAAAGTGGCGGACCAACCGATCATCGTCACTTTCGGCAAAAATCGCCTCTCCGATCTGCAACAGCACGGGTGGCTGCGGGGGATTGGCGCCTGATCGGATCAGACCAAGCTGGGCCAGACCGCGGGCGATCACGTCATAGGCCACCTGAATGGCGGCGGGGTCCTTGTGCTGACCGCATTCCACGGTAATCGCCGCACCACCGACAAAGCGCATGAATTCCGTCGTCCCGACGGCATGGCCGATGTCGGCCTCGCGCCCCTGTGTGCGCAGAACCGCCAGATGTGCCGGCATCCAGCCATATACGGCAAAGGGCAAATCCAATGCCGCGACCAAGGCCCGTTCGGTGGCCGCCTGCACCCGTGGCTCCAGCGTATCGGCCACCTTGGGGCCCAACAGCGCAAAGGCCGGGCCCTCGGCCGCAAAGGAATGCAGGTCAATCAGCACATCATGCGCCCGCAGCAGCGGGCACAGCACATTCGCCACCCGGTCTTCGTGATCAATGGGCACCGGATAATCGCGCAGGGCACGGTTCAGGTTGCGGTC
>DASWPI010000001.1:0-18988 GCA_036398515.1 Paenirhodobacter sp. | reverse complement strand
ACACCCCCTACGCCGAGATGGCCCTGCTGAAGGGGGCCTCGCGGTCGCGCATCGTGCTGCGCCATGCGCTGCCCAATGCGTTGGGGCCGATTGCCAATGCCATGGCGTTGTCGCTGTCTTATCTGATCGGCGGTGTGATCATCGTCGAAACGATCTTCAACTATCCCGGCCTTGCGAAGTTGATGGTGGATGCGGTCTCGACCCGCGATCTGCCGTTGATCCAAAGCTGCGCGATGGTGTTCTGCCTGTCGCATCTGATTTTGCTGACGGCGGCGGACATGATCGCCATCCTCTCCAATCCGAGGTTGCGCCGCTGATGACCCCACGTTCCTTTTTCCGCCGTCGCTTCGGGTATGATTTCAATACCGTCGGTTTGATCGGCCTGATCGTGATCCTGTTCTGGATCTTTGTCGCGGCCTGCGCGCCGTTGCTGACGCCCTATCCGGTGGGCGAAATCGTCGATTGGGACTATTTTGGCCCGATGACGCAGAAATTCTGGTTTGGCACCGATTATCTGGGCCGCGATATCCTGTCGCGCATCCTGATGGGGGCGCGGTATACGGTCGGCATTTCGATGGCGGCGGTTGCGCTGGCCTGTTCCATCGGGGTGATCCTGGGCATGTTGGCGGCGGTGATCGGCGGCGGTTTCGATATGCTGCTGTCGCGGTTTCTGGATGCGATCAACAGTATCCCGTCGCTGCTGTTCGGGCTGGTGGTCGTGGCGGCGGTGGGATCGTCGATCCCGGTGCTGATCCTGACGCTGGGCGCGATTTACATGCCGGGGGCCTATCGTTTTGCCCGGGCGCTGTCGGTCAATGTCAACACGATGGATTTCGTCACCGTGGCCCGCACCCGGGGCGAGGCGCTGCCCTATCTGATCTTCCGCGAGATCTTGCCGAATATTCTGGGCCCGGTTCTGGCCGATCTGGGGCTGCGCTTCGTGTTCATCGTGCTGGTGCTGTCGGGGCTGTCGTTCCTGGGGCTGGGCGTGCAGCCGCCGAATGCCGATTGGGGGGCGCTGGTGCGTGAAAACATCGGCGGGCTGTCGCTGGGGGCGCCGGCGGTGGTGTTCCCGTCCATCGCCGTGGCGTCGCTGACCATCGCGGTCAACATGTTCATCGACAACCTTCCCACCAAGATCCGCGACAGGAGTGAATGATGCAGATTCCGCAACAGCCGCTGGTCGAGGTTCGGGATCTGCGCATCGGCGCGGTCACCGACGCGGGCCGCCAGATCGAGATCATCAAGGGGGTGTCATTCGACATCGCGCCGGGTGAGATCGTCGCGCTGATCGGTGAATCCGGGTCCGGCAAGACCACCATTGCGCTGTCGCTGATGGGCCATACCCGCACCGGCTGCACCATCAACGGTGGCACCATCCGTCTGGGCAACCATCAGGTCGAGGCGATGACCGAGGCCGCCCGCGCCACCCTGCGCGGCACCGAGGTTTCCTATGTGCCGCAATCGGCGGCGGCGGCCTTCAACCCGTCGCAAAAGATCATGGATCAGGTGATCGAGATCACCGCGATCCACAACCTGATGCCGCGCGAACAGGCCGAGGCCAAGGCCCGTGACCTGTTCCACGCGCTGGCCTTGCCGTTTGCCGACACGATCGGTGATCGCTATCCGCATCAGGTCTCGGGCGGACAGTTGCAGCGTCTGGCGGCGGCGATGGCGCTGATCGGTGGACCCAAGCTGGTGATTTTCGACGAACCCACCACCGCGCTGGACGTGACGACACAGATCGAGGTGCTGCGCGCCTTCAAATCGGTGATGACGGCGGGCGGCATCGCGGGGGTCTATGTCAGCCACGATCTGGCTGTCGTGGCGCAGATCGCCGACCGGATCATCGTGTTGCGCGGCGGCGAGGTGCAGGAATCCGGCGCCACCGCGCAGATCCTGGATCAGGCGCAGCACCCCTATACCCGGCAGTTGCTGGCGGCGTTTGAACCGGTGCCGCATCAGCCGCTGGATCAACCCCGCGCGGTGCTGGACCGCCCGGTACTGGAAGTGGTGCAACTCAGCGCCGGATATGGCCAGATCTCGCATGGGGTGCCTGCGGTCAAGATCCTGAAGAACATCAGTTTCAAGCTGGAACGGGGCCGCAATCTGGGCGTGATCGGCGAGAGCGGATCGGGGAAATCAACCTTGGCGCGCGCGGTATCGGGGATCTTGCCGCCCTATCAGGGATCGGTGTTGTTTGACGGTCAGGAAATGGCGGGCGATATGCGCCGTCGCCGCAAAGAGGATCTGCGGCGGATGCAGATCGTATTCCAACTGGCCGATACCGCACTGAACCCGTCGCAGGCGGTG
The DNA here is from genome assembly GCA_036398515.1 of Paenirhodobacter sp. GTDB lineage: Bacteria > Pseudomonadota > Alphaproteobacteria > Rhodobacterales > Rhodobacteraceae > Rhodobacter. The sequence continues at coordinate 16,675 of DASWPI010000001.1, read as the reverse complement.
GGGGACATCATCGGGCGTCCCCTGAGCTTTTACAAAGGGTTGCGCGGCGCGGCGCGTGATCGGCGGGTCAATGAACTGCTGGATATGGTGCGCCTGCCCGCCGGGCTGCGTCACCGTCTGCCGGGCGAATTGTCGGGTGGGCAGAAACAGCGGGTCAACCTGGCACGGGCCCTGGCGGCGGAACCCGAACTGATCCTGTGCGATGAAATCACCTCGGCGCTGGATACGGTGGTGGCGGCGGCGGTGATCGAATTGCTGAAAGAGCTGCAACGCGAACTGGGCCTGAGCTACATGTTCATCAGTCACGACCTGTCCACCGTCGAGGCGATCTGCGACGATGTCCTGGTCATGTACAAGGGCGAGATCGTCGAGGAACTGCCCGCCGCGCAGATGTCGGTTGCCGCGACGCATCCCTATTCGAGGTTGCTGATTTCCTCGGTGCCCAAGCTGGATCCGACCTGGCTGGACGGGCTGTCGCAGGACCCGGAATTGCTGGCCGCCTTTTCCAAACGGTGATGGCGGTCAGAAGTGATCGTTGAACAGGCGGGTCAGCGGTAGCTGGGTTTTGACGAAGGGCGACTTGATCACGACAAAGCTGAAGTATTTGTCGATGCCGACATCGCGGTCTATCAGCATCTCCATGATGTTCTGATAGTCGCCGATGCCGCCGGTGACGAATTTCAGCAGGTAATCATAGCCGCCGGACACCAGATGGCATTCCATGCAGGAATCGATTTTCTCGACGGTCTGCTGAAACCGGGCAAAGTCGGTCTGGCGGTGGTTTTTCAGCGTGACCTCGGTGAAGACGGTCAGCATTTCGCCCAGCTTGGCGCCGTTGATCTGGGCGCTGTAGCCGGTGATATAGCCCGCCTGCTGCAATTTCTTGATCCGCATCAGGCATGGCGATGGCGACAGATTCACCAGATCCGCCAGTTCCACATTGGTGATGCGGCCGTTTTTCTGTAGTTCCGCCAGAATCTTGATATCGATCCGGTCGAGCTTGTGATTCACCTGCATGGTCATCCTCCCCGATCAGGTCGGTTTTCCTGTGTTTCTTCCGGAAAGGGAAGGCTCCTGTTTTTAGCCGACGAGGGCCAGAGAACGATGCATTCTGACGGCGGAATTCGCAACGATCTGCCGTAGATGCGGTTTCTTGCGGCACAAGCGGTGGCGGCGCATCGCCTAGGTTGGAAAAAACAGCCGGAGCCCGCCATGTCTGCGCCCCTATTCATGATCGAAACCCCGACGGATTTGCCCGGCCATGCCGATGTTGTGGTGATCGGGGCGGGAATCGTCGGGGTTTCGGCGGCCTATTGGCTGGCGCGGGCGGGGCAGCATGTTGTGCTGTTGGAAAAGGGCCGCGTCGGCGCCGAGCAGTCCAGCCGCAACTGGGGCTGGTGCCGCCAGCAGAACCGCGATGCGCGGGAATTGCCGCTGGCGACGCGCAGCCTGGCGCTGTGGCAGGATCTGGCGGCGGATATCGGGCAGGACCCGGGGTTCCGGCGCTGCGGCCTGCTGTATCTGTCCGATGATCCGGCCGAGCTGGACGTCTGGGACCGCTGGGGTGTTTTTGCACGGGGCGAAGGCGTCGATACACGCATGCTGAGCCGCGCCGACACCGCCGCGCATGGGCAGGCCACCGGCCGGACGTGGCGCGGCGGGGTGTGGTCGCCAACCGATGGCACCGCCGATCCGGCACGGGCGGCGGTGGTGATCGCCCAGGGCGTGCAACGGCATGGTGGCACGGTGGTGCAGAATTGTGCGGCGCGCGGTCTGGAATTGTCGGCCGGGGCGGTGTCGGGGGTGATCACCGAACGCGGCACCATCCGCACCCGGCAGGTGGTGATGGCGGGCGGGGTCTGGGCCGGGTCGTTCCTGCGGCAACTGGGCGTGCATTTTCCACAGGCTTCGGTGCGCTCGTCGATCATGTCGGTGGCGCCGGGTGCCCAAGGGTTGCCCGATGCGCTGCACACGGCGCGGGTTTCGGTCACCCGGCGTGGCGATGGCGGCTATACGCTGGCGGTCTCGGGTAATGGCCGGGTTGATCCTACGCCGGGGATGCTTGGGGGTTTGCGGCATTTTCTGCCGATGTTCAGCCGCCGCTGGCGGTCCCTGGCGCCGGGCGGGCTACAGGCGTGGCGGGCCGGGTTTGAGACCCGCAAGCATTGGGCGCTGGACCGGCCCACCCCGATGGAGGCCATGCGTATCCTGGACCCAAGCCCTGACAGGCGCACCCTTGCCCGCACATTGGACCGTGCGCGTGACATGTTGCCCGCGCTGCGCGATGTTCCGGTGCAGGCCGGATGGGCGGGCTATATCGACAGCACCCCGGATGGTGTTCCGGTGATCGACCCCGATACCGGGGTGCCGGGGCTGTTGTTGGCGGCGGGGTTTTCGGGGCATGGTTTCGGCATCGGTCCGGGCGCCGGGCATCTGGTGGCGGATCTGCTGCTGGGCCGGGCCCCCATCACCGAGGTTTCCCAGTATCGACTGTCGCGGTTTGACCGCTCGGTCTGGGGCAAGGTAGCGGAGTTCTGATGCGCGCACGCCAGCTAGAGGTTTTCACCGCGGTGATGCGGGCCGGAACGGTGACCGGCGCGGCGCGGTTGTTGAATATCTCGCAACCTGCGCTCAGCCAGATTCTGTTGCATACCGAGGATGAGCTGGGCTTTCCGTTGTTTGAGCGCGTCAAGGGGCGGCTGTATCCCACCCCCGAAGCACGCGAGATCCTGCCCGATGCCGAACGGCTGTTCGCCGGGTTGGAGGGGCTGCGGCGCAAAACCGCGGATCTGCGGCTGGGGCGTGCGGGTCTGGTGCGGATTGCCGCCTCGGCGCCGCCCGGCATGACCATCGTGCCGCGCGCCCTGGCCAGTTTCCGGGCGCGGTTTCCGCAGGTTCGGTTGCGCTCGCATATCGCGCCCATCGCCACGATCAGCCGGATGCTCAGCGAGGGCGATGCCGCGCTGGCGCTGGCGCTGGATGATCAGGTGGCCCCGGATTTGCAGGCCGAGGTGCTGGGCTATGCGACCATCGTCTGTCTGCTGCCGACCGATCACCCGTTGGCGGCGCAATCGGTCCTGGGGCTGGCCGATCTGGTTGGTGAAACACTGATCTCCTATCGCTCGAACACCCGCCCGGCCGATGAAATCACCCGGGCCGCGCGATTGGCCGGGGTGGATCTGGCGGCGACGCTGGAAATCGACGTGTCGATATCGGCGGTGGGGTTTGTGCAGCAGGGGCTGGGGGTGGCGCTGGTCGATGGGTTGTTGCCGTGGGAGCAGTTTGCTGGTCTGACGGTGCGGCCGGTGCGCGATGCGCCGCGCCTGCCGGTGGCGCTGCTGACCAGCCGGGTGCGGACCCTGTCGCAGGCCGAGGCCGAGATGGAGCGTCACCTGCGCGATGCCTGTGCCGGGATGCTGGCCCCCCTGTAACTGTCCCCTATAAGTCGTGCTTATGCGGCGGCACGGCATCGGTCTTGGCCGGTGCCGCGACCGCGTGGCATCGTCGTGCCAACGCAGCACGAAAGGACGGGCCATGGACGGCGCACCCAAACCTACCGCCGACTGGAAGATCGGTGTCGATATCGGCGGCACTTTCATTGATTTCTGTGCGCTCGAACAGGTTTCGGGGCGGGTGGCATCGCTGAAGGTGCTGACCACGCCCGACAATCCCGGTGCGGAGCTGATGACCGGGCTGGATCTGCTGGCCGAACGCGAAGGTCTGACCCCGGAAGATGTCAGCCGTTTCGTGCATGGCACCACGGTGGGCATCAACACCATCATCCAGCGCAAGGGGGTCAAGCTGGCGCTGTTGACCAATGCCGGGTTCGAGGATGTGATCGAACTGGCCCGGCTGCGCATGCCCGACATGTATTCGCTGTTCTGTGCCCGCCCCGATCAGCTGATCGCCCGCGATCTGGTTTTTGGCATCCCGGCGCGGCTGCGGGCCGATGGGCGCGAAACCCTGGCCCCGGATCTGCAGGCGGTGGCGCAGGCCGTTCAGACCGCGCGTGCCCGCGGGGCGCAGGGGGTGATCGTGTCCTTCCTGCATTCCTGGCGCGATGGCACCCAGGAACGGCGTGTGGCCGATGAGGTGTCCCGGCTGGCGCCCGACCTGTTCGTGTTTTCCGGTGCCGAGGTCTGGCCGGTGATCCGCGAATATGAACGCACCACCACCGCCATCCTGAACGGCTATGTGCATCCGCGCGTGGCAGGCTATCTGACGGCGCTGGAACGGACATTGGCCGACAAGGGGGTTCCGGCCCGCCCGATGCTGACCAAATCCAACGGCGGTCTGATGAACGCCACCGAGGGCAAGCGTGCCTGTGTCAACATGCTGCTGTCGGGCACGGCATCGGGGGTGATCGGGGCCGCGTGGCTGGCGCGTCAGGCGGGCGCGGCGCGGGTGCTGACGCTGGATATCGGGGGCACCTCGGCTGATTTCGCGCTGATCATCGACGGTGCGGCGCAGTTTGGCTCGGGCGAGCTGATCGGGGAATTCCCGCTGCATATCCCGTCGGTCTCTGTATCGTCGATCGGTATCGGTGGCGGTTCCATCGCCCATGTCGATGACCACGGCATCCTGCATGTCGGCCCCGAAAGCGCCGGGTCCACCCCCGGCCCGGCCTGTTATGGCCGGGGCGGCACGCGCGCCACGGTGACCGATGCGATGGCGGTTTGCGGCTGGTTGGGGCATACGGCGGTGGCCTATGGGCAACTGACCATTGATGTCGCCCGCGCCCGCGCCGCCGTGGGGGAACTGGCCACGAGGCTGGGGCGGGGTATAGCGGAAACCGCGCAGGCGATTCTGGATATCGCCGTGTCGGAAATGTTCGTCGAGGTGGAAAAGCTCGTTTCCCGCGCCGGGGTGGATTTGCGCGATTACACCTTGATGCCCTTTGGCGGTGGCGGCCCGATGCTGGGGGCGTTTCTGGCCCGCGAACTGGGGATGCGCCGGGTGATGGCCCCGCGCCGTCCGGGGGTTGTGTCGGCCCTGGGCGGGCTGGTGGCCGATCTGCGTGGCGATTTCATCCGCACGGTGTTTGAACCCCTGGGGGCCGAGGCGCTGTCGCGTCTGAAAACCGCGCTGGACGCATTGCAGGCCGAGGGCCACGCCTGGCTGCACCAACAGGGCTATGACGGCGTCCCGCATCTGGGGCTGTCGACCGACATGCGCTATGCGGGCCAAAGCTATGAGATCGAGGTGCCGCTACAGGCCGATTGGATCACTGCGGGCGATCTGGAGGCCATCGCGGTGGCATTCCATGCGCTGCACCGGCAGATTTACGATTTCGATGACCCCAAGGGCGCCATCGAGGTGGTCAACCTGCGGCTGACCGCCGTTGGCCCCGGCCCGGCCCTCAGCTTTCCGGTGGCCGATGAGGTGCCCGCCCCCGCGCGTGCCTTGCGCGATGTGACGGTGCATGTCGATGGCGCGACACAACCCATCGGCCTGTATCTGCGCGCCGATCTGACGCCGGGCGCGGTGTTCGATGGCCCCGCCGTCGTCGCGCAGGAAGACACCACCTTTGCCATTCCGACCGGAGCCCGCGCCCATGTCGACAGCCATCTCAACATCCACCTGTCTTTCGGAGACGTCGCCGATGTCTGATTCCTCCAAATTCGACCGGGCAAACTTGCAGGTTCTGGCCAATCACACCCGCGCTGCGGCGGAAAACATGGCGCATACGCTGCACCGCACCGCGCATTCGGCCTTTGTCAAAGAGACGCAGGATTTCACCGTCATGCTGATCGACCGGCAGGGCCGGACATTCGGCGTGCCGATGGAACTGGGCGCGACGTGGTATCCGGGGCTGACCTATACCCGCGCCATCGACATGGTCGACGATTACCGGCCCGGCGATGTGGCCTTCACCAATGATCCCTACAGCGGCCATGTGGCGACCCACGCCCCCGATACCCATCTGTGGAAGCCGGTCTTTGTCGATGGTGAGATCATCGCCTTCACCGGCGGCCATATCCACAATACCGATATGGGCGGCGCGGTGCCCGCGTCACTGTCGCGGGCGTTGACGGAAATCCACCAGGAGGGGATCCGCTTTCCCCCGATGAAGCTGGTGAACGAAGGGGTGTTCGACGAACAGATCCTGCGCATCATGACCACCAATGTGCGCAAACCCGATCTGAACATCGGCGATATCAAGGCATTGGTCGGCGCGCTGAACACCGGGGAACGCAAGATCCTGCAAATGGTGAAGAAATTCGGCAAGCAGGCCTTCCTTGACGGCGTCGATGCGCTCTTGGACCATGCCGAGGCGCAGGCCCGCGCGGTGCTGCGCTCGATCCCCGATGGCACCTATGTCTTTGCCGATTACGCCGATGAGGACAGCACCGAGGCCAACCCCTGCCGCCTGAAGCTGACCCTGACGATCCGGGGCGACGAAGCGGTGCTGGATTTCACCGGGTCGGACCCGCAGCTGGCCTCGTCGCTGAATGTGCCGTCGGGGGGCGATCCGCGCCATACGATCCTGTTAGTGGGGGTGTATTATATCCTTTACACGCTGAACCCGCAGATCCTGCTGAACACCGGGTTGACGCGGGCCTTTACCTGCATCGCGCCCGAAGGGTCGGTGTTGAACCCGGTCTATCCGGCGGCGGTGGGGATGCGGTCGCTGACCTGTGCGCGGCTGCGCTCGGTCATCTTCGGCGCGTTCAGCCAGGCGGTGCCGGAACGCCTGCCTGCCGCGCCCGCGGGCAACAACTGCATCGTCAATGTCATGACCACGGATGAGCGCAGCAAGCGCACGGTGATCGCGGCGGTGAACCCGGTGGTGGGCGGCGGCGGCGGCATGCCGCACCGCGACGGCACCAATGGTTCGGGGGCCGATGCCGCCTATCTGAAGAATACCCCCATCGAGATCACCGAGACCGAAACGCCGGTCGAATTCCTGCGCTACGGTCTGGCACAGGACAGCGGCGGGGCAGGGCGCTGGCGCGGTGGGCTGGCGACGCAGATGGCGTTCCGGGTCTTTGCGCCTGACAGCCGGATCACCGCCCGCAACCGCGACCGCAGCTTCTTCCGGCCCTGGGGTGTGCTGGGCGGTCGGGCGGCGGGGCTGTCGGATATGGTGGTGAATCCGGGCACGGCGCATGAACGCCGCCTGGGCAATATCGACACCGCCGTGTTGCAGCCGGGCGATGTGCTGGAGATCCGCTCCGCCGGTGGTGGCGGGCGCGGCAACCCGGTCGAGCGCGAAACCTGGCGCGTGGCGCGGGATGTGGCGCGGGGCTATGTCTCGGCGCAGGCCGCCCTGACCGAATATGGCGTGGTTGTGCAGGATGGCGAGGTCGACGAGGCCGCCACCGAACGCGCCCGCGCCGCCATGCCGGTGCCCGCCGGGCATTACCATTTCGGCCCCGAGCGGGAGGGCTATGAGGCGCAATGGACCCCTGCCGCCTATGATCGTCTGACCGCGATTCTGGCGGCCCTGCCGATCCATTGGCGGTTCTTCACCAAGACCGAGATTTTCCGCCGTATGCCCGGACGCCAGGGGGCCGCAGGCGTTGATGCCGCCTTTGCGGCGGTCTGTGACCGCTTCCCGGAACTGCCCCGCCCGGCGCTGCTGGCGGCAGAGTGATTTGGCACCGGGCCCCGTTCATGCGGGGCCCGGACGCCGTCAATAGCCGCGATCGGTGTGGACCTCGCCCTTCAGCGGTTGACCCGCTTGCAGGTTGCGCAGGGTCTCCACGGCATGCCTGGCCAGCGCCTCGGGGCGGGTCTGGCAGGCGATATGGGGGGTGATCATGACGCGCGGATGCGACCACAGCGGATCATCTTGCGGCAGTGGCTCGACCGTGGTCACATCCAGAACCGCCCCCGCCAGATGCCCGCTGTCCAGCGCGTGCATCAACGCGCCCTGATCCAGTTGCGCCCCGCGTCCGACATGCACCAGACTGGCGCCTTGCGGCATCTGCGCAAAGAATCCGGCATTCAGGATACCGCGCGTCTCATCGGTCAGGGGCAGCAGGCAGACGATGATGTCACTTTCGGCCAGAATCGCCGTAAGGCCATCTGCGCCGGAATGACACCGCACACCCGGCAGATCGCGGGCACTGCGGCTCCAGCCTGACAGCGGAAAGCCCAGCCCCGCCAGCCCCTGCAACGCGGTCTGGCCCAGTTCGCCCAGCCCCAGCACCCCCACCCGCCGTTCCGAGGCCAGTTTCAGCAAGATCGGTTTCCAGACCTGTTCGCGTTGCTGCGCCAGGTAGGCGGGCATGTCGCGGTGCGCGGCCAGCACCCCCATGCAGACATATTCACGCATCATCGCGGCCAGATCGTCATCCACCAGCCGCACCAGCCGCAAACCGGGCGGAAAGCTGGCCACGTCGAACTGATCCACCCCGGCGCCCAGCGAAAACACGATTTCCAGATTGGGAAAGCGGCGCAGCATCTCGGGTGAAAAGGTCCAGGTCAGCAGGTATTTCACCGCCGCGTCATCGCCCGCCCCGGTGCCGATGCGCACGGGGATATCGGGGAAGGCATCGTTGAAGATGCGGGCGAAGATCGCGCCGCGCCTGGCGTCGGAATTGAACAGAACGGTCATCTGGGCCTCAGGGTTGGGCCGCGCTACGCACGACATCGCGCACAAACGCGGTGCCATCCGCCAATTCGGCGCGGGTGATATATTCATCGGGTTTATGGGCGCGGCCGATATCGCCGGGGCCGCAGATCACGGCGGCGATGCCGGCTTGTTGGAACAGACCGGCCTCGGTGCCAAAGCTGACGGCGTCCAGCGCGTCGCGGCCCGCAACCTGTTCGATCAATTGCACCAGCGGGTGCCCCTCGGCCAGCGTCAGTGCCGGATAGGCCGAGCGCAATTCGTGTTGGATATCATAGCCCTGTGCGCGCAGCATCTCCAGCCGATGCAGCACGGGCATCAGCAGGTGTTGCGGATCGACACCCGGAATGGCGCGGGCCTCGACCTCCAGTGTGGCGCGGTCGGGGATGATGTTCACCGCCTGCCCGCCCTGGATCACGCCCGCCTGCATGGTGGAATAGGGCGGCACGAAATCACCGGAAAACGGGCCGTTTTGCAGGTTGGCGGCGGTGGTGACAACCTCGGACAGGACCTCGGACAGGCCGTGGATGGCATTCAGTCCGATATCGGGGCGCGACGAATGGCCGGACCGGCCGCGCACTTCGATGCCGATGGCGGCCTTGCCCTTGTGGCCGCGCACCGGAATCAGGCTGGTGGGTTCACCGATCACCGCACCCATCGGCGGCGCGCACAGACCGGGCAGCGCCGCCAGCAGATGTGGCACACCGCGACAGCCCAGCTCTTCATCATAGGAAAAGGCGATATGTACCGGGCGATTGGGGCTGAGGGTGGTGAAATCGGCCGCATTGGCCAGAACACAGGCCAAAAACCCCTGCATATCGGAACTGCCACGGGCGAACAGTGACCCGTTCCGCTCGGTAAGGGTGAACGGGTCGGTTTGCCATTCCGCGGCGGCGGCGGGCACCACATCCATGTGACCCGACAGCACAATCCCGGCCACATCGCGCGGGCCAAAGCTGGCGAACAGGTTTTCGCGGTCACCTTCGGGGCCGGGGATGCGGGTGACCCGGGCACCGGCCCGTTGCAGGTAATCGCTGATCCAGTCGACGATTGCACGGTTCGGTTGCCCGGCGACCTGTGCAAAGGAAACCAGTTTCGCCAAGATGTCTTCGGTCGTCATGTCTTTATGTCCTGCAGTGTATTTCTGTGCAATTTTGGGTGGATGGCGGTGTGATCAGCCCAAAGACTGGCTCATCATCGCATACATCACCGGTGCGCCCGTGCCCGCGTTGACCACCGGCGGCGGCGCGCCCAGCGTCACGACGGAACTGTGGGCATCACGAACCAGACCGGCAGATTGCAAGATATCCGTCAATGCCGCCTCCGGGGGTTGCGGTTCATCATGCAGCAGGTCGATGCGCAGGAAGCCATCAGGCTGTGTGTGCAGCAGTTCGGCCAGCAATGCGGCGGCGGTTTCCGGGGTATCGGCCTCCAGCGGGCCGATCAGATGGCCGCGTCCGAACGGACGGCACAGCCCAAAGCCGACGGCGGCACCTTCCTTGTCGGCGATGATCCCGCGTGACAGATCCGCCATCGCCAGCAGTTTTGCGCGGCGGCTGCCACCGTTCGCATGGGCGTCCAGTGCCACCAGAACCGGCAGATCGGCCGGTGTCATGGCGCGCAAGGTGGTTCCGGGCAGGGGGGCGCCCGGCGGGCGGGTGCCCTTGAGATGCCCCTGAAAGCGGGCCAGCGTCGCCAGTTGTCGAAAGCCCAGCGAATAGTTCAGATGATAGGCCGAGGGCGTCGCCACCATGCGGATTTTACGCCCCTCGATGGCGGCCATCGCCTCTTCCATCAACCAGCGGTCCAGCCCGGACGATTGCAGCGGCGGCACCGTCATCACCATGCCGATCGAGGCCATGTCCTCGCCCATACGGAACCACATCGCGCTGCCGATGGCACGTCCGATGGTATCCACCGCCAGAATACCCTCGCCAAATTGCAGCAGCAGCGCCAGATCTTCAGCCCGGTGCGGCCAGCCCACGGCGATGGCCAGTTCATGCACACGACCGATCAGATCCGGGGTCATCGGGACCAGTTTCGCCTCATAGGCCTGCACTCGTCGTGCCGAGGTGGTCATCGGTCTCTCCTGCGGTTGTGCGTGCCATGTATTGTTTACCCGAATCTGGCGGAATCTCCTGCTGTATCCACCCTGTGATCTGGCAAAATCATGCGCGGCGGGGCGGTGATCGGCCTTATCCTGTTTCAGAACCGGCGTATGAACGGCAGGGTCGGGCGATCAGTCCCAGCTTTTGACCCATTCCGGGTTGAAGATCCGCCCGTCCGGCGCCGCCAGTGCCGACAGGGCGGCCATGTCGGCATCGCTCAGGGCAAAGTCGGTGATCGCGATGTTCTGGCGTACCCGGTCGGGGTTCGATGACCGGGGAATGGCGACCAGCCCCTGTTGCAGATGCCAGCGCAGGATCACCTGTCCCGGCGTGCGGTCATGGGCGCGTGCCAGACCCACGACCACCGGGTTGTCTAGCAACTGTCCGCTGCCCAGCGGTCCGTAAGACACAAAGGCCATGCCCAGATCCCGGCAGGTGTCGATCAGGCCGGATTGGTTCAGGCGCGGGTGATATTCGCATTGATCGGCCACCAAGCGCACATCGGCCAGCGCCACAGCCTGCCGCAACAGCGCGGCGGGGAAATTCGAGACGCCGATATGGCGTGTCCAGCCGCGCCGACGGGCCTCGCACAGGGCGCCGATGGTTTCCGCCAGCGGCACATCGGCATTGGGCCAGTGGATCAGCAACAGGTCGACATGATCGGTGCCCAGACGGTCCAGGCTGGCCTGCGCCGAGGCCAGCAGCGCCGGGGCGGTCAGATCGGTATGCCAGACCTTGGTGGTCAGGAAATAGCCGTCGCGGGGCAGCCCGGTATCGCGGATAGCGGCGCCCAGATCGGCCTCGTTCTCATAGCGCGGCGCGGTGTCGAAATGGCGATATCCAGCCTCGGCGGCGGCCTGAACGGCGGCGTGCAGGATCTCACCGTGCAGCTTCCAGGTGCCCAGACCTATTTGCGGGATTTCCGCGCCATGCGCGAAAACCGAAGGCACGGCTTGTCCGGCGAATGTCATGGCGGCTCCTGTAGGCACAAGGGTTTTACCCTGCATATCGGGCCGCAAGCACCAGTTCCAGCCCGGATTGCGGCCTAATGCGCCAGCAGGATCATTCCCAGATACATCCCCGCCGAGAGCAGCGCCGAGACGGGCACGGTGATGACCCATGCCGCGATCACCGTCAGGATATGCGACCGGCGCACCAGCTTGCGGCGCGAGCGTTCCTCGGGCGGGATGGGTTTGCCCTTGACCAGACCCAGGGCGCGGGCGCGCCGCTCGGCGTGCCATTCGCGGTAAAAGCCCACGCCGAAGATCGCCCCCACCGCGATATGAGTCGAGCTGACGGGCAATCCCAGCCAGGACGCCACGATCACCGTGATGGCCGCCGACAGTGCCACACAGAATGCCCGCATCGGGTTCAGCTTGGTGATTTCCGATCCGATCAGCCGGATCAGCTTGGGTCCGAACAGCATCAGCCCCACCGAAATGCCGATGGCGCCGGTGGCCATCACCCAGAACGGCACGCCGATGCTGCCGTCGATCTGGCCTTGCGCGACGGTATGTACGATGGCGGCCAGCGGCCCGACCGCATTCGATACATCATTCGCCCCATGCGCGAACGACAACAGCGCCGCCGAGGCCACCAGCGGAAAGCTGAACAGTTTACGCAATGATTTCTTGCGGTTCTCCAGCCCTTGGGATTGGCGCCGCACGATGGGCACCCAGATCGCCCAGGCCAGTATCCCGGCACCCAGACCGACCCCCGACGCCTGCCACAGCGATACCGGGAACAGCGCCCTCAACCCCTTCAGCGCCAGATAGGTGGTAAAGGCGCCGCCCATGATGCCGATCAGCACCGGTACCCAGCGGCGGGCGGCGGCGATCCGATCCTCTACATACATGATCCGCGCCTTGATGAACGCCAGGATCAGCGCCGCAAACACCCCGCCCATGATCGGCGACACGATCCAGCTGAGCGCGATCATCCCCATCGCGGCCCAGTTCACCGCGCCGAAACCGGCCGCGACAATCCCGGCGCCGATGATGCCGCCCACCACCGAATGCGTCGTCGAGACCGGTGCGCCCAGCCATGTCGCCAGATTCAGCCAGAGCGCCGAGGCCAGCAGCGCCGCCATCATCGCCCAGACGAATTCGCGCGGATCGTCGACCGAATCGGGCACCAGAATCCAGGTCGAGATGGTCTGCACCACGTCGCCTCCGGCGATCATCGCCCCCGCCGTCTCGAAAATCGCGGCAATCGTCAGCGCGCCGCCCAGCGTCAGTGCCTGCGCCCCCACCGCGGGACCCATGTTGTTGGCCACATCATTGGCGCCGATGTTCAGCGCCATATAGGCGCCGATGGCCGCCGCCGCGACGATGATCATCAATCCCGGCTGGCCACCGGTCAGCAAGGCCGCCACCACCGCCGTCACCACAATGAACGCCAGCGCCAGCCCCGGTGCGACCAGCGGACGGGCGACGAATTGCGTCGCCTCTTCCAGCCGACCGATGCGCTTGAGGTCTTTGTCCAGCGTTTTCCACTGATTCACGGACGGTGTGGTCACGCTGCATCCCCTTGTCCGTGACGGTATGTTCCGTCACGAAATCGTCGCAAAACTGTTACATGCTGGCGCGACGTATCCGGTTTGTCAGGTCATGACAACCAAGGGATTAAGGGGGCAACCCTGCCAACAGGCGCTGCAAGCCCGGCTCGGCCACGTGCCCGGCGGCGGTGGCGGCGGGTAGCCAGATTCGCTGACGGCGTCCGGCCTCCGGGTAATCCTCGGCCAGATCGGTGACATCAATGGCGAAAACCTGAATTTCGGTCATTTGCCGCAGCCCGCCCTTGCGGCGCTTTTCATAGCTGTATCGCCCGACCGGGGCCGGGCGCAGGCGCCCGCGCACCCCGGCCTCTTCCCAGGCTTCCTGCATGGCCGCGCCCGCCAGACTGCGCCCGGCCATCGGCCAGCCCTTGGGGATGACCCACCGCCCGGTGTCCAGCGAGGAGATCAGCAACACCTCGGGCCCGGCCACGCCGCGCCGCAGGCACAGTGCCCCGGCCTGTAACGGGCGTGGGCGGATGCCCAGCAACCCGGCGATGATCTGCCGCCAGCGGCGCGTGGCCGGGGCAGGGGGCGGATCATGCCTCGTCATCAATGCGGCCCCGCAATGTCTTGACCTCGCCACGGATCGTCTTGGCCTTCAAGCGGCGGCGCTGGCTGCCGAAGGTGGGTTTCGTCGCCACCCGGCGCTTGGGCGCGATCAAGGCGGCACGGATCATTTCCAACAGACGTTCCCGCGCCATTTCGCGGTTGCGCAACTGGCTGCGGGTTTCCTCGGCACGGATGACGATGGCGCCGTCCAATGTCCATTTCCGCCCCGCCAGACGTTTCAGCCGCGACTTGACCGCCGGGGTCAGGGCCGGTGAACGGTCCGCCTCGAACCGCAATTCCACCGCTGTCGAAACCTTGTTGACGTTCTGTCCCCCCGGCCCCTGCGCGCGGGTGAAACTTTCGGTCAGTTCCCAGTCGGCCAAGGCCAGTGTGTCGTTGATCCAGAGCATTGGGTAAATCTATCCACCGCGCCGCAAAGCGCCAGTGCAGCTTTGGGATTTTTGATAATATGCCTGCGATCAGGCCCGCAGCCGCGTGCCGTCGTGTCCGGCGATGCGGGCGGTGATCACCGTGCCCTCGGGCATGTCACGATTAAAGGCCACTTCGGTGAAATATTCCGTGCGCCCGATCCGCGGGCCTTCGGTCAATATCACCCGTTCCTGCCCCACCTCGGCCGCCAGATGCCGGGTCAGGGCCTGTTGCCCCTTGGCCCGCAGCCGCGCCGCGCGTTCCTTGATCGCCGGACCGGGCACGCGTGGCATCCGTGCGGCGGGCGTGCCCTGACGGGCGGAATAGGGGAACACATGCAAAAAGGTCAGTCCGCAGTCATCCACCAGCTTCAGGCTGTTTTCAAACATCGCCTCGGTTTCGGTCGGAAAACCGGCGATGATATCGGCGCCGAACAGGATACCGGGGCGCAATCGGCGGGCCTCTTCGCAAAACCGGATCGCGTCATCGCGCAGGTGGCGGCGCTTCATCCGTTTCAGGATCATGTCATCGCCCGCCTGCAAGGACAGGTGCAAATGCGGCATCAGGCGCGATTCGGTGGCGATGGCCTGCATCAGGTTCTCATCGGCCTCGATACTGTCGATCGATGAAATCCGCAGCCGCGCCAGATCCGGCACCAGCCGCAGGATGCGCATCACCAGATCACCCAGGCGCGGTTCGCCCGGCAGATCCGCCCCCCATGAGGTCAGATCCACCCCGGTCAGCACCACTTCGTTGAAGCCGCGATCAATCAGGCGTTTGATCTGTTCCACCACCACGCCCGCTGGGACAGACCGCGAATTGCCGCGCCCAAACGGGATGATGCAGAAGGTGCAGCGGTGATCGCAGCCGTTTTGCACCTGCACAAAGGCCCGGTGCAGCCCGAAACCGTCGATCAGGTGTCCCGCCGTTTCGCGTATCGACATGATGTCGTCGACCATGACCCGTTCGGTCTGGCCGATGAAATCGGGGGCACGCAGGGCCTGCCAGGTCTCGGCCTGCATCTTCTCGTGGTTGCCGATCACCCGGGTGACCTCGGGCATCCCGGCGAAGGTTTCGGGTTCGGTCTGCGCGGCGCATCCGGTGACAATGACCGGTGCGCCGGGGTTTTCCCGCGCCAGACGGCGGATTTCCTGTTTCGCCTTGCGCACCGCCTCGGCGGTGACGGCGCAGGTGTTGACGATGACCGCATTTTCCAACCCGGCGGCGGCGGACAGTTCGCGCATCGCCTCGGTTTCATAGGCGTTCAGCCGACAGCCCAGCGTGGCGAAAACCGGAACGTTCATAGCGCGGCCAGAAATGCCGGGGTCAGCGTGCCCTGAAACACCAGCGCCGTCGGGCCGGTCATCCAGACGCCATCATCGCGCCAGTCGATCTCCAGCTGGCCGCCATCGACATCCACCAGCACATGGCGCCCGGTCAGCCCGCGCAGATGCGCCGCAACGGCGGTGGCGCAGGTGCCCGAGCCGCAGGCCAGCGTGATCCCCGCCCCGCGTTCCCACACGCGCATCCGCAACCGGTCCGGCCCGCTGACCGAGGCGAACTCGACATTGGTGCGTTCCGGGAACAGCGGATCATGTTCGATGGTGGGGCCAAGGCGGGCCACATCGACGGCCTCGGCATCGGGCACAAAGAAAATGCAATGCGGATTGCCCATGCCCACCGCCATCGGCTGGCCATCCAGCGGCAGGTTCCGCGGGTCGGCCAGAACCGGGATCTGCGCCGCCGTCAGAATCGGCGCCCCCATATTCACCGATACCAACCCATCGGCGCGGCGCCGTGCCGACAGGGTGCCGCGTTCGGTGATCAGCGATATCTGATCGCGCCCCAGCTGGGACATCATCCAATCGGAAACACAGCGCGTGGCATTGCCACAGGCCCCGGCGCGCGAGCCATCGGCATTCCAGAAATCCAGCGTGAAATCCGCCACATCCGCCGCACGGATCACGGCCAACTGATCGAAGCCCACACCACGGTGCCGGTCGCCCAGGGCACGCGCCAGCGCAGGCGTCACCGGATCGTCGCCGTTGCGGGCGTCAATCACCACGAAATCATTGCCAAGCCCGTGCATTTTCATGAACGGCAGGCCAAAGGGGGCAAGCGTCTGTGTCATGTCGCGCATATACGCCCGGTCATTCTAATTTTCCAGTGTCGCGTTTTTAACGGCATTCGGCCTTGACCGACAGGAATATGGTTTGTAGAGAGCGCCACAGAGTGAGCCGGTAGCTCAGCCGGTAGAGCAACTGACTTTTAATCAGTAGGTCCTGGGTTCGAACCCCAGCCGGCTCACCATATTTCCCGTTATGACTGTCAGTGTCAGGCAACCGGATTGTTTGCCTTTTAGACAGCATTTCCGTGCATGAAAACAGAGTGACACTCGCTTGGACGTGCGGGCTTCTCGTCAGTCGCCAATCCCTGAGTTGCATGGGATCAAGG